>JAGBMJ010000057.1 GCA_017634975.1 Lachnospiraceae bacterium
CTCCTCTTGATTGGGTTTGTACATCCGGCCAAAGATGCAACTCAATCGTAAAGGAAGATCCTTTTTTATGCAACTGTCAATGTGCTATGCCGCCTGATCAGCGGTATGGGCATCACATAGAATTTGTGATTGACCCAAAAAAATTAAGGGGTGGAAGTAATAAATGTATTTGAAGTTACTATCACACCGCAGGCAGAATCCCAGTTAGAAAACATCGCTCACTATATTGCATCAGAACTAAAAGATCCTGATGCTGCTGAAAACCTTGTTGATGATATCATCGATGCAGTGGAAGGATTGTCCCATAACCCGGAAGAAATGGAAGGAGGAAATGAATTATGATCACATTAGATAAGCCTATAACAGTAAATAAGTTTGATCTATATAGCCGTGGTATGCAGGCTCTGTATAACATCTTAGGAACCGTTGATACTGAAGAATTCATTTTTTTAGTTAAAAGCGATCAATTCGATTACACCAAATGGCAGCGCCAGCATTTTGACGCAAAAACTCCGGAACAAATAAGTGCGGAAGCAGAGGCATATGTTACAAAACACCCGTACACCGGCGACGCCTCTACCATCATTTAAATAGGATCTTTCATTAACTGCATATACTTTTTTTGCTCATATATCATTTTTCAAACATTCATAAATCCATCTCTGGGTATGTACTCTGTTCTTCTGCCCAATAAAGCATTTACAGTATTCCGACCAGGATTCGTTCATAACCGTCATTTCGATCATATATGTCAGGCAGATTTTCTCGCAGCTTAAAACCGACTCGCGAACCCGGAAGTTATCATACAAGTACTCAAAACGGCTAGCCTTATCCGCTTCAAAAATGAAAGAGGCAAAACAAAAAAGAGCTCCCGTATCGTCAGGAGCTCACATTCTCACCTTTAAGCAATTACACATCAACCATCATTGATCTTTTCAAACCCCGGGTCGCTTATTACAAACCGATCCACAACAGTTCTGTCCTCTGACAAAAGATCCAATACTCTTGATGCCGGTCCCATCGGAATATTTCTCCCTGACTCCCACGCTTCAACCGTTTTTTGCGACACTCCAAGCATACCTGCGAACATCGTCTGCGTCATGTTCAACGACATGCGAAGTTTCCTGACACTCTCAGCATCATATTTCTTTACAGGCTTGATAAATATCTTCGCCTTTAATTCTTTTTTTCTTGCAGCTTCCCGAGTCTCATCTATGGAAGCCATAATCTCATCAAAGAATTCACTCATTTCTTTTCTCCAAATAGATCTGTCTCTAATTGCTTCATCGCTTTCTTGATCCGGTTGCGTTCTTCCCTTGTCAAATTCTCCTTTTCATCTTTAGCAAACAGATTCAGGAGAAGAATACGTTCGTGCGCTTCAAAATCCACATACAGAATTCTCACGCTTCCGCTTTTTCCTCTTCCCTCAAATGCATATCGCATCTTGCGTAATCCACCCGTCTCCTGCATTACAGGTCCGATTTTCGGATTATCCAATAACACCAGCTGTAATTCCAAAAGATCATCCTCAGTAAAGCCAAGTTCAAACCACCGTTTGTGAAATCTTGGTGATTCAATAAAGCCTCTTAAAATATCATATTTTTCCATCTCATCCTTTTACATTTTACCCTATTGAATAGGGTCTTGTCAACATTCCTATTGTTATTCTTTCCCATACAAATATTTCAAATTTATGCAAATCATATCATAAAAACCCCAACGCTCCTCTCATTCTCTGTAACATGTTTTTTACCTTCACCATTTACCAATTCACTCAAAGAATTGCCGCTTTGAGGCAAACTATGCCAACTCCAAAATCCCTGAAAGCACTGTAAATACTTTGTTCTCTACGTTTGGAAAATTCTCCGATTGGAGTATCGATGTGCTAATCCTGCATCTCTGGAAATTTTATTTTGCATGTCTTCCGGGGTAATGTCAAGGGAAATGGATAATTTGGAAACAAAGCGATACCCGAAATTCTATCCACAGCGGGCGACCGTTTTTCGATCACGCATGCATCGACAGATCATACCAATCTGCAATCTCGCTTACCACCCATTCCAGGCCACGGCGTCGCTCGATGACGATCGAGCCATCCAGATCTCCGGTGGAAGCTTCCGGATTTACTTTTTCTTCATTGATCGCCCAGTTATATCGCACATACAGATCCAGCATATCCAGAATCTCTTCCTTGGATCGCAGCTTACTCTTTTGCACCAGATCCTCTACCGAATCACAGCTTTTCGCGATCTCGATTGCCTTCTCGCAGTCACATACATTGCCTGCATCACGGATATCATCCACCAGACCAAGACACCAGCAAAGTGCCCAGTATGCCTCATAGGCCCAATCCATATCGATGGCATCCTGCATGGAATAAGTACCATGGGCAGAACAGATCAACGAAGCCTGGCAGGACACAGGGTATGTCCTGATCGGATTTGATATTGACAGCGACAGCTATGTGACTTTTGTATGCACTAAGGAAGTATTCACCAGACTATCCGAAGCCGCAAAGACGGTCTGGCACCGGGTCGCGCTGCTGCAGGATCTGTAAACCGCAAAAACGAGCCTGGGGTACGATTCCTGCTGCAACAAGAACCGTACCCCAGGCTTTTCATGCTCTGTTTTTCCCGACTCAATCTGTCACTTTTTCAACCAGTTCCTTGAACTCCCGGCGGTATTCATCATCCAATTGGAGATCATTCAAAGTTTCCAGTACGTGATCATAGCTTGCGTCGCCTTTATACTCGCTATCGTTAAGAAGCATCGAAAACTCAGCCACTGCAGCAGCGAAGCGGAAATCATTCCCTGTTCCGTCGGTCAAATACTCTGCTCCGATCGGATACTCCAGCAGCTTGGAATCCCCTTCCCCCGGATCTTTGTAACGGATCGCCAGTGTCATCCACTCATTGCTGCCCATTGCTTCCGCTGTCAGCCCTGTCGTCTGATACCGAAGTCCGACGTCCGCGTCGTCCTCCTCTCCGGCCGGTACCAGTTCATACAAAACCGTCACACTGTGACCTGCGCCAACCTCACCGGCATCCTTCGTATCATCTTCAAAATCTTCCGTATTTAACCGACGATTATCGTAACCGATCAAACGATACTCCGATACATAAACCGGATTGAACTCCATCTGCAGCTTTACATCATCCGCTACCGTAACCATATTGGCGCCCAGTTCCTCAACCAGCACTTTTTTGGCTTCCTGCAGGGAATCGATGTATGCGTAATTACCATTTCCATCATCTGCCAGAGTCTCCATACGGGCATCGCTGTAATTACCCATTCCAAACCCTAATACCGACAGATAGATGCCGCTTTCCTTTTTCTCCTGAATCAGTTCACTCAGGGCACTCTCGCTGGTAATTCCCACATTCCAATCTCCGTCAGACGCCAGGATCACACGATTGTTGCCGTTTACAATGAAATTCTTCTCGGCTGCCTGATATGCCATTTCGATCGCAGAACTGCCATTGGTAGATCCGCCCGCCTGAAGATTATCCAGAGCATCCAGGATCTTTTCTTTATCATCGCCGGATACCCCATCCAGTATGGTGGCCGTTCCGCCCGCATACGTCACGATGGAAACTCGGTCCTTCTGTCCCAGCTCATCCACCAGCAAGCCGAAGGACTGCTTTAACAGCGGCAGCTTGTTCTCTTCAGCCATGGATCCGCTGATATCAATCAGAAACACGATATTGCTGTCTCCTGCCTCGGAAAAATCCACCTCTTCCGTCTGCAGTCCAAGCTGCAGCAACAAATGTTCCTCATTCCACGGACAATCAGCGATCACAGCATTCACCCCAAACGGTTCCCCCTCTTTCGGGCCATCATAACTGTAACGGAAATAGTTGACCATTTCCTCGGTGCGCACTGCGCCATCCGGTATATATGCTGGGCTGTAGCCCTCGTTGATCATCCGACGTACATTAGCATAGGATGCAGTATCTACATCCGCCGAGAAAGTGGATAGCGGACTCCTGATCACGTTTGCAAATCCGCTTTCCTTAACAGCGTTATATTCTTCTGTATTATAGTCCGCTGCCACAGAGTTCATTACAGATGGTCCTGCATAGAAATTTGCCGCCCCGGTGTTCGCTACAATCTCCGGATCCATCATTGTCAACAAAGTCGAAGTGTGCATTCCATCAACCGCCTGCGTATCCGAAGATACCCGGGATCTTTCCATCCACCGGATACCGTAATGTCCGCAAAGACCACCTCCGGCGATCAGAAAGGCCGCCAATACCCCTGCCCTCCGGATAGCAACCTCCCGGGTATGCTTGCGTGCTCTGCACTTTTTGTAAAGTTCCTCTTCCAGCCCTTCCGGCTTGGCAATCCCGGAAAGCAGTTTTTCGTTTAATTCATTCTTCATATGTCACCTCTCCTATGTACCCGATTTTCAGTTCCTGACGTGCCCTTTGCATCCTTTTCTTTACGGCAGCCTGCGTGATCTTCAGGATCACGGCGATCTCCTCCACGGAATATCCTTCAATATAATAGAGGATCACCACCGATTTCATCTTGTAATCCAGGTTCCAGATCAGCGCCAGCAGATCCGCTTCATCATTGCGTAATCCGCTTGTAAGAAGATGCGTCTCTTCCATCTCTTCCCAGGATACATTTGCGTGCTTTTTATGGAACCGCAGAAACTCCCTGCACTTATTCTGTGATACCTTGATCAGCCACGCTTTCCTGTGTTCATCGCTGTAAAAGGTCGGTTTTTTGATATAGAATGTCAGAAACGTTTCCTGCAGTACGTCTTTGGTATCCTGTTCATTTTTCAGGATCAGGAAACAGATCTTGTACAGCATGCTGCTGTATTGTCCGATCACTTTTTCCAGTTCATCATTTTTTCCACTCATTCCGTTCTCCTTACCCGCTTATATAAAAACCCGATATTCGCAAGCTCACCCTCGCGCTGTTCTCTAAAAGGCCTTTCACTATATATATGCACGGGTATCCCAAAAGGTGACATTGATATTGATAAAAAACTGCATCCTTTGAGAAATCTCCTAAAAGATGCAGTCTCGTCTTCATTCAACAATTTCCTGTATAAACATACTTCAGATGCTTCGCTGCCGTCTCCGCCAAAGCATAAACACGATCCACATCCGTAGGCGGCCTGTCCTGCATATGATACCGCGGAAAAAAGCGGGATACATGAAGCGGGATCTCTTTTCCCTCCGGAAGCGAAGCAATCCAGGCAGCCATAGCATCCATTTCCTCCGGATCGTCATTTTCTCCCGGGATGATCAGACATGTAAGTTCGATATGCGCAAAGCTGTGGGCGCATTCGATAAAGTCCATAACCATCCTGCGATCCCCGCCGATCAGTTCTTTATAGAAGCGGTCCGAAAATGCCTTCAGGTCGATGTTCATCGCATCGATCTTTCCGCGCAGCCGCTCGCATATCTCTGCCGTTGCCAGCCCTCCGGTTACCAGCACTGTCTTTAAACCGTGCCGGTGCAGATCCTCCGCGCAATCCAGAACATATTCCAGGCCCACCAGAGGTTCATTATAGGTAAATGCCACGCCGATGTTGCCTTCCGGGACAAATCGCTCTGCCAGTGCGGTCAGTTCCGCAGGCCTGATATACCTTGCCATCTGCTGTAATCCCTGCAGATCTTCCGGGTGGGAGATCTCGTGATTTTGGCAGAACGGGCAGGACAGATTGCAGCCATAGCTGCCGACAGATAAAATACGGCTCCCCGGATGAAACCGCTGCAACGGCTTTTTTTCGATGGGATCCAGGGCAATGGAGGTCACCCAGCCGTAGTTGTCCGCAACGACCGCTCCGTCCCTGCATACCCTTGCCAGGCAGCGTCCTCTTTGTCCCTCTTTCAGTTCACAACGGTGAATACACAGCCCGCATCCTGCCATCCGTTATTTCCTTTCTTTTGCTCCCGGGTTCCGACTTCCGCTTAGCCTTCCTCTTTTCCGTTACCAAAAGCCATCACAGGAACGAGAGCTGTTCATTCTCGATCTTCACATCCAGCGCCGGTGGCTCTGCTTTCAGCAGCGCTCTGTAGTCCTCCGAAAACCAGCCTTCGATCTCCCCATCCGGAATGATCAGGGGCATACGATCGTGGATCCTGCACATCTCACCTTCCGCCAGTCTGGTAATGATCACAAAGCGCTCTGTTCCGGACCGCAGGCTGTAGATTCCCGCAAAATAGATCACATCCCGTTCCGGCACGCAGATTTCCGCCTTTTGTTTTCTCCGGTCCCATTCGTAGAATCCGCTGGCCGGGATCAGGCAGCGACGGTGCAGAGTATCCTCACAGAACATGGGCTTTTCCAGCAGTGTCTCCGCTCTGGCGTTGATCACAAGACCTCCCTGCTCCTTCGCAGGATACCCCCAATTGCAGAAGCTTGACTCGATCCTATCCCTGCCTCTGCGGAGGATCAATGCCTGCTCCGAAGGATGGACATCCCCGATCAGCCGCCAACTGTCCGCCGCGATCATAAAGGCCGGAAGCCCCTCATACATCTTATGTTTTATGTAATATCTGCCACACATGATCACTTATCTGCTTACTGCGTATGCACGGTAAAAATCTTACCGGTTCTGATTCTCGCCAACGCTTTCATCTTTCTGCCGGAAGTACTCCTTCATTTTTTCCCGGTTTCTGCGTTTCAGTTTTATCGTGCCCACACCGATGGCAATCACAACAATGATAAAGAGTAAAAATCCCATCTGATCATCTCCGTTTTCTTAATATTTTCACATCTATCCTACCATGAACACTGCTGATTTTCAATGAAACAGGAGATTCAAAAAACCACGAGGTCCGTCCCCGTGGTTCTATATCATTATTATTTGATATAGCAGATATCAAATCTTGTTATGTCCGAAAATAAAGCAAAAGAGGATTCCGCGAACGGAACCCTCTTATGCATCCCCGGAGGGGTGCCTTGCATTGCCTTTTCTCTATCACTTCTTGTAATCGTAGAAGCCCTTCCCGGCATTGACTCCGGTCTCTCCCTTGTCGATCTTTTCTTTCAACATTGTGCAGATCCGGTTCTCCAGCGAGCCTTCCACCTTGGCTTCCGGCTTCATAATGTGAATATTGTATGCCGTTTCCAGACCTACGATATCCAGGATCTGGAACGGCCCCGCAGGCGCTCCCGTCGCCAGTTTCCAGGTCAGATCGATCGTCGCCGGATCCGATACTTCATTTGCCCAGAGCGCCTGTGCCGCGCTTAAGAAAGGAACCAGCATTGAATTCAGGATGTATCCGGGCTGTTCTTTATGCAGTTTCAGCGGAACCATATTGATCTCTGTAGCAAAAGCGACCACTTTCTCGTAGATCGCCGGATCGGTACCGGGATGCCCCATGACTTCTGCCGTGTTGTTTTTCCAGATCGTATTGGCAAAATGAAGCGCCAGATATTTTTCCGGTCTTCCGGTATGCTCTGCAAATCTGCTGGGAAGCATCGTGGAAGAATTGGTAACGAGTATCGTCTTTTCCGGCAGGAGATCCTTCATCTGCTCGTACACAGCGATCTTCGCATCCGGATCTTCCGACATGGACTCGATCACGATATCGGCATCCGCAACTGCCTTTGCCATATCCAGTTCAATGCTGATATTATTTTTAAGATTCTCACTGCCGGTCTTCAGCAGTTCATCAATCTTCTCTTCCGTGATCCCGTCCCAGCTGCGGATCATACCTCTTGGGTACAACATCTTCCCCACCGGATTCGGGATCAAAGCCTTGGCCCCTTCCAGATCCTGCAGCATCAGTTTTGAATATCTCTCGATCTTGGGCGTTGTTCTACCGATCGATCCCTCACTTCTCAACCAGAAGGTCACTTTGTGTCCTGTGTACGCACACATCAGACCGATCTGCGTTCCGAGTACGCCGCCACCTGCTACCACTACATTTTTCAATTCCATTTTTGAACCTCCAATACGTGATTTGATTTTGACCCGAAGAATTCTCCTCTGATCCGCTCAATATTTTAACATATCTGTCCCCTCACGACAATCGGTAAAACGCAGCACAACGTACCGGCAGGATTCTTCTCATCTCCGTTCAGCAATTTCCCGTATGGACATGGTTTAAATACTTTGCCGCGGTCTCCGCCAGATCCCGGAATACCTGTTTCATGTTTTCCCGGTTTCTTCGTTTCAGTATTTAATTATTCGCCGCGCTTGCTGCGGTTGTGGATGCGATCAGGATCAGCATAACGATCTCTTCCGCGATGATCAGCGCCAGAGCGCTTCCGATCGAAGTTGCATCGGTAGATACCACCTGCGCCGAATATTCCTGCGCTACCAAAAGTGCCGCAAACATCGCTCGGTATTCTTTTCCCAGTGCAATATTTCCAAATCCTTTGTGCTTCTTGAGCAGTTCGGAAACCTCCTGTATCTCTTCTGCGATCTCCGCCGCATCCAAGTTCACATCGACCAGAGCCCCCAGTGCTGCCAGTTCCGTCGACTTGCCGTATTTTACGCCCTTCTTTTTCAAAGCATCGAAGATATCCGCTGCCTTTGCGCACTTCTCTTCTGTTCCGCTGCCGCTCAGACAGAGTACCTGGCAAAGCCCCTGTACCGCATCTTTATGAAACGGAAACTTTTTCTTCAGGATGTCATAGCAGGCTTCCATCTCATCGATCAGCTTGTCCGAATCCTCCGGCATCAGCGCCATGACCGTTGCCAGCGGCATATCCTCGCTGCCGGTCAGGAGCGGATGCTCCTTTCTCATCTTCTTCATGATCTCCTGCATCTTATCGATCACTTCATCCGCCTGCCCCACTTTGTGCTGTTCGCAGATGAGCAATGCACACAGTACCATATAAGACGTCGTGAACACCTTCCCGCCCCGGATCTTATCATATACCCCGATCACTTCATCGAGAAAAGCTTCCGGATTACGGTCGATCGCCATCTTGGACAGCAGCACCAGTTCCGAGATACCACGCAGATCCGAAAAAATCCCCTGCTTATTCTTAAGGATCTCCCTGCATTCCTTCATCTTTGCAGGATCGGCCTGCAGCCCGGCATTTGTGTAGGCACTGGCAGCAACGATCGTCATGATCTCAAACTCCCACTTGAAATCTTTATTGATCACCGTATAGTTTTCAGCCAGTAATTCACATTTTTCCCTTAAAGACTGTTTCATATCCCCGCTCCTTCATTGTTAGTTTTAACAGCATATATCCGCTAATAAATGATTATACTATAGATGAAACCTTGATACAAGCACGCCTTATTTCGGCAGGGACACGTCATACTGGGTGTTATTTTTTCTGTTTTTCGTTTTCGCCATCCGGCCAGTGGAATCCGGACTGCTCCTTCTGATCAGCTGCATCCTTCTTCTCCGGAGCCTGTTTCTCCTCAAACCACTGATAGCGTTTGTCCAAACCATTTTGTACGTTTGCATCCGCCAGATTTGCATCTGCCATTGCCGTTCGGAGCTTCTTCGGCCTATTCAGCCCCGGGATCACTTTCTTCACGATCTTTACAGTGATGAAAATAATGACTGCCCATACTACCAGCCCCGGCAGGTTGCTTAAGAACCAAACCAGCAGATCCGTAAATGTGGTGATCACGCGATTCAGATTATCAGTAAATCCTTCTGCAATGCGATCCCAGGTCGTCGGGTCCGGTTCCGGCTCCGGCTCCACGATCTCCGTCAGTTCCTGCACCTCGGTCACGTGAAGATTCACGGTCGTATAATCCACTTTATTATCATAGGTGCGCAGCTGGGATTCCATACTTTCGATCTGGTAGCGCAGATTGGAGATCCGGTTCTCGATGGTGATCATATCGTTGATATCCGTCGTTGCTTCCAGCAGTTCCATCATATTGTCCATCTCTGCCTGCAGCACCCTCTTGTGGCTGTCCAGATCCACGTAATCCAGTGTTACATCATTTACATTTTCATTCTGCTGGGTGATATTGGACTGATCCGCCACCTCGGTCAGAAATGTATCTGCCTGCGCCGAAGGGATACGCAGTGTCATGGTCGCATAGCGCTGTACTTCGCCCGAATAATTGCTGCCGTTATAGACATTACTGTCCTCGATATAACCGCCCAGAGCTTTCACCCGACCGGTCACCGTCGAGATCAGCGTCTGAAAATCCTGCGTTTCCACTTCCAGACTGATACTGCGGATCAGCTTGCGGTTTGTGACCGTCGGTGTGTTCACTTCGATCCCCTCTGCTGCATTATCAAAACTGCCGTTGCTTTGATAGATATCTGCGGTATCGTAGTACTCTGCTTCTGCCACTTCCTCTGCAGCATAACTCTGGTTTTCCATTGCCACATAATTATCCGTCGCCATTGCCGGTGCCGTAGCAGCTTTTGTTGACCCGGCAGAACTTCCACACCCACCAAGCAGCAAAGCTGCCGTTAATCCTCCCGTGATCGCCCATCTGCGCAAACCGTTTCGAATGTTCTTTGTGTTCTCCATAATACTACTCCTCCCTTTTTTGTATGCGACCGTTTCATCTTAATCTTTCCGGCCGTTTTCCTGTATCTGAATAGGATACGGTCAGTATTCTTTCTCTTTATGGGTTATTTCAGCAATTTATATTTTTTTGTTGATTATGTATGTACAAAATATGAACAAATTGTGAATATTGAACAGTTATTGCGCAAACATGAGGAAAAAGGTATAATAGGGATAGTTTTATCGACATACATACCATTGCAAAGGGGGCCGCCGATGATCAAAGAACTGGTGCTTATTGCCGGAGGAGCAGCGATCCATGGTGCCGGAAAAGTCGTAAAGATGACCGGCGAAAAAATCAATGAGATCCAAAAAGACCGCTTCGAAAAAGTAGTGGAACAGAACAGGAATTCCGAGACCGATCATGAACAGATCTGGGTGGAAGAAGAGATCATCAAGAAGCGGAAACTGCTGGAAGAAAAAGTTTATCATCAATATAATATTTATACGGTGGATAACCAGCCTCTCTATCGCGCCAGAGCCGGTATCATCAAAGGTGTAAAACGTATGGAGATCCACAACGGTACGCAGGATAAGATCGCGTTTATCGAAGCTACCGGTGACATCTTATCTGAAAAAAAACGTTATCCGGAATACAGCATCTTTATCGGCGGAGCCAGAGCGGATATGGCGAAGATCGCTTATGACGGCAACACACCTTTCCTGGAACTGAACCATAAAAAATGGAAAGTACTCTATGACAAAAACGATATTGAGAAGATCATCGATGCAGACGGTTTCACGCTGCTGGATGTCGAAAAAAAGATTGCCAAACGGCAGCTGTTAAATATATATACCGATGATCAAAAACTGTGTGTGCTGCTGTTTCTGGCGGGAATGCTGAATGAACTGAAAGAAAAATAAAGGACTTAAAAAGGAACCGTTCTCCGAAACGATTCCTTTTTTTTATTATTGATAAAACTCATATTCATAAATCTCGTTTGCCAGCAGATCATCGCCCTGATAACGCGTACTCTTGATCAGGCGATCATTTCCGTCATAGAAATTCTTACGCCACTCCGGAACCTCTGCGCCGGCCCGCAGGTTCTTTTCGATCACGACACGCCCCTGCTCATCATATTCATACCAGGTCTGGATCGTGATCATCGCACCGTCACCGCTGTGATACAGCATCTGCTTATAGGCAACACGCCCGTTGACATCATAAGTATATTTGATCCCCTGCGTCGTACGGATCACATTATCCCCGGTAGACAGCGTCACCCGGATCGGATTGTCATGACTGTCATAATCATAACTCAGCACCCCGGTCTCCATACTGTCTTCAAACCGGTGTTCCAGGGATACCTTTTTTCTGGAATTGTAGGTGAACCGACTGGTCGTAACGGTTCCGAACGGATTGTCACCGCTGGTCGTCTGTTCTGCGATCGTGCCGTCCTCGTTGTATTTATATTTGCGCCGGATCACCAGTCCCGACGGCGTATTCGGATTGCGTTCCAACTGTGACGTTTCTACCAGACAGACCGGATTGTCATGACTGTCATAGAAGAAATCTTTTCGGGTCTCCACACCAAAGCTGTCACTGGAATGTGTCGTTCTCCGGTATGCAACATGTTCTTCCCCGTCTACCGGGATCTTCTGACCGGCGATCACGATCTCGGATAGCCCCGGATCCTGCCGGTTCGCTTCTTTCCGCTCCTCCGTCATCACCCGTTTGATCAGCTCATTGATATGGATCTCCACACTGTCCAGACAGGGTACCGGACAATTATCCGTATGCAGGATCAGCGGCAGCTCCGTACATCCCAGCACCACCGCTTCAATGCCCTGACTGTCGATCATCTTCTGAATGATCCACTGAAACTCCCGCAGCGTGGATTCCTTTACGATACCGAATTCCAGTTCTTCAAAGATCCTCCTGGCGATCAGGATCCGATCTGCCGGATCGGGAATGCACACCTCGATCCCGGCTTCCAGGAAATCTTTCTTCATATAATCCTTTTCCATCGTAAAGATCGTTCCGAGCAGACCGATCCTGCGATATTGACGCCGTTTGACCTCTTCGCAGACGACTCTGGGGATACTGACCATCGGCACCCGTGTCCGTTCTGTGATCTCGTCATAGACGACATGCATCGTCGCGGCGGTCAGGGAGATCACCTCTGCCCCGCTCCGCTTCAGACGGTTCACCTTTTCCGTCAGATAATCTGCCAGCAGATCATAGCGTCCGGAGGAAACATATTCCCACGCCCTACGGAAATCGACACTTTCAATGACGATTTCCGGCATCTGTTTGCCTCCCGTCATCCGGTCGATCCTTGTATTCAGTTCTCTATAGTACATGAGGGTGGATTCCGGTCCGGTTCCGCCCACCAAGCCTATTTTTTTCATCCCTGCATCCTCCGGTAAGAATTCTCACAAGGACAGCCGACTGTGCCTGCATGTCTGAAAGAACCCTATAATATTATACCCTAATCCGGACAAAATGCAAAGGTTAAGGTGCTTGATTCATCACCGATTTTTGCTGATTTATAAAAAAATGTCTTTTGGCGTTCCGTTCCTTCCCGGACTACCAAAAGACATCTCCGGCTCCTCTTCTCAGAGCTGTTTTTTCCTGATCGAATATACCCGAAACAGCACCAGGCTCACCACCAGCAGAACCACCGCTACGATCACCAGCACAATGCCGATAACAGAAAATGTATTCCCTAATTTACAGGCTGCCTCGATTGCTTCCTCGCCTTCCAGTACCCGACCATTGACCGTCATCGTTCCCCCCTCCGGATTGGCTACAAATATCCTTCCAACCACGAAGAATACCACGCCTACGATCCCCGAAATGAATGATATACCTCCCCATACGATACCATTGACGAAAACTACGATTGTCATAAAGTCTTTCGATACACCCCGGTTAGTAAGAACGTTCGTCTGCATTTTTATTACCTCCCTGCTCCTATATAGGATACCACCATCTGTACATAGTACTATACCTTTTCTTTCATCCTTTTTCCACTCTGTCCGGGTTGCACTTTTGCACCGGATGGTTGCTGTAGATCTTCCCCCAATCCGGTAGTATGTTTTCAGAATAGATCCAGCATACTGTCGAGGTAGATCTCTTCCCGGACTTTGAGCTGATACTCCGGCCTGGTCATATAGTAGAGCAGGAATTCCAGGATGACGGCGCTGCCGAGACTGCGGCCTTCGATCTTGAAATTGGAAAAGCCCTGCGGGGCGTAGACGTTTTGGATATCCGCAATGCTGATAAATCCCGGATTGCTCATGGCATCTGAAAACCGATAGCCCCGCTCCGCCGTGGGCGATGCACAGATATGATCCGCGCAATCCTCGCCCAGACTCTTACGGCTGACATTTTCATAGCAGCACTTCCGCTCCTTGCAGATAAAGCTGCAACACTCGTTACAGAGGAATTCCACTTTCTGCTTCTGCGTCTCTGTCAGGGAATTCAGCTGACGAAATTCTTTGTTCAGGCGGAAATCCGGAACCACATACTGAAACTCTTCCCGGTTCAGTTCCTGGACAAACTGTGAGAACTCCCGCAATACCTTGGTCGTGGAAGAGACAAAGTAAAAGCCGGGGTAGTTTTGTTTCAGATAGTCCAGCAGAAGATCCGAGGTCAGGATCACGCCGTTCTGCGTCCTGCCGTTCTTCTCAAACAAGGCGCACAGACGGTTGCATTTCTTATCGTCAAGGTGTTCTTCCCGCAGCAGGGAATTACTGAAGGTCAGCCGCGATGAGATCCTATACTCTGCCATCAGGGCTGCTGCATTGCCCGGCGTGGCTTCGCCAAAGCCCACACGTCCGCCGCCCCAGAGGCAGTCCGCCGGCGCCCCGTAGATCGAACCGATCTCACACCAGTCGTAGAAGTACTCTCTGTGCTCATAAAAGAGCGGCAGGAAGACTTTATACAATTCATAGAATTCAAACAGCCCCGGCAGGTGATAGCAGATATTCATCGTTCTCTCCATTTCCTGTTTACGTACTTCATCGGATCTTGCCCTGGCGCCGACAAAGCCATCAGATCCCTCCTATAAATACATCATGTTTCTTTTGCCATGCAATGTAACGCGATACATTGAAGGTACGGATGCCCGGGTGCATCTTCTCCTCATCAAGTTTGCCCAGATATCTTTGTCCGAATGATTTCGGCGCTGTCCACTCCGGAGAATCTTCCGCAGCCGTATAACTGAGACGTCCGGCCTCATCATGGCTCACGATCATCGTACCACTCTTCTGAATGTAGGGGAGCAATACCGGTGCCGCATCCGCGCTCAGGCTTTCCAGATAATTATAATCCACCGTCTGCTTGCGCACATTCACAGAAGCAATGATGTAGTCCGGATGGCTGAAGGAAAGGCCCAGGTACAGGATCGTTACAACCACGATACTATAACGGAAAAGCGGGAACTTTTCTCTGAAGATACTGAGCAGTACACCGATAAACAGCAAGGTCAGCAGGCCCAATGTCCACAGCACCAGGATACGAAGAAAGGTCAGATCATAGGTATTGATATACATGATCATACGCATTGCACTGGAAGCGATCATGATGAAGGTACAGAGGGACATCAATGTAAGCACTACTTTGAGCACTTTGCTGTCACGGAAGAAACTCATACATACCAGCACCAGTATAAGGTTCAGAATACTTACTGCCAGCAGCTGGAAGAAACCTTCCCTTGCATACTGTGCATAGGTATAACCCTGCGGCAGCTGCAGCCTGCCCAGAAACAGACCAAAGATCTGGATCCCGGAGAACAGCAGATATACCGCAGTTAACATACCGGTTACTGTGATCGCCAGCACCGGTTCACCGTGTCGATGATCGGTTACCGTCTCACTCAGTGAGTGGCGGCACAGATAAGCTACCATCAGATAAGTTCCAAAGAATGCGATCAGTGTTCTCGCCACAACCCCCACTACCGTTTCCGCATTAATGGCATTCAGCAGCGTATTCGTCATCTGTCCAAAGAAAACATCCGCACTGGAAAGCAGTCCTACGACAACCAGCAGAAACGGTACGGCAACCAGCACACCAAGCAGTGCATACCACAGGTTTTTCTTTTCTTTTCCTTCCGTTCTGATGTAATTGGAAGCATCGCTAAACGGCCGGTCCAGTTCATCCAAAGAACCAAACACCTGGAAAAAAATGCTTTGCAGATACTTACCGAGCCCCCATTCCGAGGTTTGGTAGAAGGTGCGCAGCATCAGACTTACTGCCAGAAGAAAGATCCCGCACTTGTTAAAGAAAATGATACGTGCATCGTCCGTGCAGAAGGTCGAAACCGCCAGCAGTACCATCGCTGCCAGATAGAACCTGCTGCCTTTTTTCAGTTTCCTGTCCACTTTCTTCAACACCGCAGTCAGATATGCGATCGTTGCCAGGATGAAGAAAAGGAACGCAATCCCCGCATCGTTCTTATACGTACAGAAGGTATAAAATACGGCGTACAGAAACGTGACCGGTCCAAAAAACGAAAACTGCTCCCGCATCCGCTTAAGTGCTTCCGTATCCTTCCTGCGGCTCTTCCACGACGTGGATGCCGGTGCCACATACACGGGTGCTGCCCCCGTGTTCATCGCAAACGCCTGCTTCCATGCCTCGTCCTGCGGCATCGCCACGCTGTTGCCTCCGCTTCCTTTCATTTCGTTTTGATTGGTATCCATTGTTCTCTCCTTTCAAAAATGCCAATTTCATTTGCAGCTGCCTATAGGGCTTTTTTATTCTTCCTTATCCGGAACATATTCCAGGATATCCCCCGGCTGACAGTCCAATGCTTTGCAGATCGCCTCCAGGGTGGAAAAACGCACTGCCTTTGCCTTGTTGTTTTTGAGGATCGACAGATTTGCCAGCGTGATATCCACTTCGCCCGCCAGCTCCGTTAGTCCTTTCTTTCTCTTTGCCATCATTACATCCAGATTGATCACGATCGCCATTTTCTTTTCTCCGTATTTCTATGCTCACCAGATCTGTATCTTTCGATGCAGAACGTATCTTTTTCCGTAACTGTCCGAACCCACGCTAGATCGTCAGATCATTTTCTTCCTTGTAACGCACTGCCTCTTCAAAGACCATGGACAGCACTTTGCTGAACAGGCCGGCAATGATGAATACCAGGATCACGACCAGGATGGCTGTGGTCATATATACGGCAAATCGTACGATCGACATCAGGACAATAAAGAAGCTCACACTTCCCATCTTCCGCAGACTCGCGACATTGGCATCCACGAAACAGTCTTCCGCAAGTACCGTTTTGAAGATCCGCCGCAGTTCATTCAGCAGGATGGATGCTGCTACACCCAGGATCATATAGATCACTACCGCCGGCCAATAATGCTCTGCCCAGGGTTCATAAAAACGTGATCCGAATCTGAGCGAAAACGGAAGACTCAGTGTCAGCAGAATCCCGGAATAAAACATAAAGTCCAGCAGATACTTTACTCTTCTTGTTAATTGCATTTTCTTTTCTTTTGCATCCATTAGAAATCGTTCTCCTTTAGTATTATTGTGAATTAAATGATATCAACCCGACCATAGATCCGAGGACCACGCGCGCCAATTACCGTAAAAAGTTTTTCTTTCCAGTTCCGGTATACCACCACCAAAGCTGGGATCAACATACACAAGGTTGTAACATCTTATATCCGGAAGTTCCTTTCCGTCCCTATTCCGCAATCTTTCCTTCTTTGCCTGAATCGAAATATACATGTTATCCTTATCATCCCGTCTTATCCGGAGCGCTGTAAATACCGGGTAATCGCTGTCGCCCTGATATTGCCTGTTTAGATTTTCCATTATATCCCTGATCTCTCGCGGCATGCTGTTGTCATCACTGCGGATATTCCCCGTAAGATTATTCTCCCTCACGTACCTTACGAGATCATCAAATTTCTCCGTATTGGCATATAAACATTCTTCACAATAGCGGTAAGGGAGCATTTGTTCCAACAGGATAACTGCACCTATCAGGAATAGCATTATTATTCCTACAGCCACCGCAGAAAAAATGTTTTTTCTATTCGTTTTCCTGTTATCACCATTCATATTAACTCCCACATTATTCTGTAATGCCTTTTTTATCTTGCAATCTTACCTTCTGTCAGCCGCCTGGTCTTACGCCATAATCGCATTTATTAGCAATTCCGTTTTCATCAAAATATATGAAAAAGAACTCTTCTTCTGATGTGCCCAGAAATCCGGTTTGCTTTTCTCTGTATATATACCCGCCTTTGGTACTTCTATACAGACCGTCTGTTTCCATATCTCCAACCACATAATCAAACTCTCCGTATTCTTCAATTATTTCGGCTGAAGTCTTTCCAATATAGTCATCCGGATCAAACTTCTTACCACATCCCGATAACATAAAGATTAACAGAAACCATAAAAAAAGTAATCTCTTCGTACCTTTCATAACCCATCTCTCCTTACTCAGTGTGTCTTCAGACTATATACCAGTTCCTTTCCGTTAAATACAACATAATCAAACGGCTCATAATCGGATTTCGCCAACTCTTCCGAAAATTTTTCTGATGAATACCAGGGTCCTTCAAGCCCGCTCACATCTACCTTTATAAAATCAAACTCCACATCTGTTTCTTCCCACTCATAATCCTCTGATATTTCCTGCGCATACTGCTCATCCAAATATATGATCCCTCGATACAAAGGTTCATGCGGACCCATACTCATTACACCGGCTCCTGCATACTCTTCATAAGATGTGTTTTCATAATCAAGAATGCCGCTTGTATGGTTTTTGATAAAGGTATCACCATTGTGAAGATATGCCTGCTCACCGTTCCCGGTATTACAAGCCGTTGTACCGATCATAAAAACGAACAATATACCTGCTGATAATCTTTTATAGTTCCGTATTTTCATAACTGCTCCCTCTTTATTCTTTCTGTCCTGTCCAGGATATCCCGGTAGCCCGGCAGGTACTGTACCGCAATGACGTTTTCCGGATGTGCCAGAGTCAGATACAATACTGTAACGAAGATCCACTCCAACGGTTTCATCAGGATATACACCACATCACATGCTGTTTTCGTACGGATGCAACTCGCAATGGGGAATCCGTATTTATCGTAGAAATTGCGGATCACACGGTGCAGCCGGGGCGTCTTCCATTCCAGCACCAGTTCAAACGCGTTGGCGATCTCCAGCTGCCGGTTGACTACCACACGGTGTCCGTGGCGTTCACCCATACGGAGCGGTTTCACCACTTTCTCATGGCCACCGGCTGCCACGGTGCACAGATAATGCTCATCTACAATCACGTTTGGCGGCGGCAGCATCTTTGACAGGTTCCAGTCTGCCGTCTCCGTCCAGGTGGCGATCAGAGCATCCGGCCGCTGCCCCAGCAGAACGGCGATTCCAAGAACAATCCCTAACAGCGGAAGTGCCAGAAGCAGCGCCACTAACGGCCAGCGCTTTGCCCGCCCAAGAAATCCTTCGTGCCAGGCATCTTTCGTGGTTTTTATATCACTCTCCGCACTCGCTTCCGTATACCCTTCATTCCATTCGATGATCTTCTCACGGATCAGGGCGCACATCATAATGATCAGATCGATCGGGAGCACCATCAGCGGAAAAGTAAACTTATCCCTCTGGTCTAACGGAAAAATCTGAATGCACCAGATCACACAGCTGATCGCCGCCGGATACATCGCCGCGATCGAAAGTACCGAGACTAGTGGCGGCGTATCCTCCATCCTCCTGGTGGACAGTACCAGAAATCCGGCTGCTCCGATCAGCATAAGCACGATATAGATCCCTCTGGTTTCCGAATTCAGGATCTGATGTACCTGCGTGTTTATGAGCTGCTCATCCCAGTGTTTGTCAGTCACATCCTCCAGGATTCCCAAAAACAAAGCGCTGAAGAATAATCCTAACAGAACCGTCAGCCCCCAGCACAGCCTCTTCCATTTCATTTTGGGAACAACCAGACCATAAATATTTCCGATGCTCAGAATGATCGGTGCTGCCAATGCTGTAATAACTACGGAAATGCCGAGAATACCTTCAAAAACGTTTCCTATCATTCTCGCCGGATTATTCATTTATCCTGTACTCCTTTTTTCCTGTTTAAAATTCGAACTCCGCCAGTCGAGATATAGTATATCATGCACAATTCGATTGTCAATAATATTTTATTGTTTTTCGATATGTTTATATTATTTAACAGTAAATAATTATTGTTTATGGATTTCCTATTGAAGAGTCTTTGGTTTGGCGGTATAATGAAAAACATAAAAAAGGGTGTTATCAGTCAGTGACGGTTAGCCCTGAACTACAGCAAAAAAATAGCCGCTAGTTTGCTAGGCTGGGCGGCTATTTTCTTTTGCAGATCCCATAAACCAGACCTACTAATGCAACTAACAGTATCAACAGCTGAATAAGATCAGACCATGAAACCATTGGCATCGCCCCCTTTCTTTCGATTGAGGGCAGGAACGCCCTCATAATGAGAGCCAACCGCCACCGTATAATTGATAACACCCTTATCTATCATTATAGCACAATCAAAAAGGAAACGCAAACATTTGTTCGAGTTTCCTTTTTTTCATATTTATTTAATTTTCTTCTGCCTGCGGCGCTTCGGCGTTCTTATCATCGCCTTTCTTATCGCCCTGGCCGGCCATCTCGCGGATCAGGCGGATCAGTTCCAGGTCACTTTCCGATAAGCGGAGGTTGGTCTCCATCTTGGTACCTTCCGGTGTGGTCACGGTCATCTCAACGATCGTGCCTTCCTTTGCTCCTGCCTGCGCTACTGCCTGCAGGAACGGGAAAAACTTGGGGTGATTGGTCCCGAATTCGCCAAGCAGCCCCTTTACTTTAAATAAGTCCATCGGGTTGATCATGTCTGTCTCTCCATTCGTTTATTTTTTTATCAAAAACATCTCTGTTTGATACCTATAAATTTTAATCAGTTTCGCACATTTTAGCAATCCTTTTTCGGCCAAAAGGAATCGTTCTTATGTGCCAGACGCTGTTCAAAGTCCGCTACCGGCATCGGCCGGTCAAAGAAAAAGCCCTGTGCCATAAAGCAGTCGCAATCCTGCAGCAGTTTTACATGTTCTTCAGTTTCCACGCCTTCCACGATACATTCGAGCCCCATGTCCTGCGCCATCGCGATCACATGGCGAAGCATGGTGCTGTCGTAGTCCTGATCCTCTTTCACCTTGGGAAGAAAACACTTATCCAGTTTCAGTACATTCCATGGTACCTCACGGATCAGATTGATGGAAGAGTATCCTGTTCCAAAGTCGTCCACCGAGGTGGCGATCCCGGCTTCTTGCAGCTGTTTCACGATCTTTTTCAGATTGTCAAATTCCACTTCCGTAGTGGTCTCGGTCAGTTCTACTTCAATGCACTCGTGCGGAACCTGATATTTGTCGATGATCTCCAGGATATGCTTCACCAGATCCAGATCTCCCAGATGTCTTCTCGACAGATTAAACGAGATCCGTACCGGCTCCTTCCCCTGATCCATCCATCTGCGGATATCCATACATACATTTTCCAGCATATAGAAATCCAGCTGACAAATACCTGCACCACGCTCCAGCACCGGAATAAATGCCCCCGGAGAGATGACCTTTCCGTCGGATACCCAACGGCACAGTGCCTCCGCCCCAACCAGATGATAATCATGCAGTTCGATCTTGGGCTGATAATATACCTGAAACTCCTTCTTCCGGATCGCCTCCGGAAAACTGCTCTCAATCCTTTTGTCCTCGATCCGCTGTTTTTCCATCGCCTCAGAGAATACGATCTCCGAGAGACTTTTTCGCTTCGCGATCATCAGCGCACTGCTGATCCGATCCATGATATCTTCCGGCCGATAGATCGCATCCTCTTCCGCCGGCAGATAATACCCTGCCACCGCAGAAAGGTTCAACCGTTCTCCGGTCTCCCGGTTAAAAACAAGCGGCTGCCCATGCAGGTGCTCGGAAACAATTTCTTTATCCTTCCGGAGGAACATGACTACAAAATTATCTCCGCCAATGCGTCCGATCACAGAAGGCTCAGTCAGCTTATCCCGCAGTCTGTGCACATATTCCTTCATCAGTTCCGTTGCCTGATTACGTCCCACGCGCGCATTGACCAGCGAAAAGTTTTTCAGATTAAAATAGCAATAGCCGTAATCCTGCACCGTTTTTTGTGCGATCGCCTTTCCCATTGTCTTCATAACATATGGCATATTACGGATCTTGAGCTGCATGTCGTTATACGTAAACATATCGATCAGATCCAGAAGACGCATTCTGCCGGTAAATCCATAGAAGGTTTTCTGCAGGACGCGGATCTTCTCCAGATCCTCTGCATCCCACGGTTCCATATCGGCCCGCCGGCTTATGGTGCAGATCGTAGTGGTACCACCATCCGTAACCTCTCTCGCAACAAAAGGCTGCGTCGTATCTACCGGCCCGTTCTCATAAAAAACATCAACCGTACCGTTATGATCTGCCTCATCCTTTGGCGTGAGAAAATAATCCACCTGCACTTTTGCCACACGCACCACCGGACAGACCGGTTCGATCGCACTGCAGATCTTGTCTTTTTGAAAAGTCTTGATCTGCTCCAGTTTCAGAAGACAGGCCCCCAGGGCCTCCGCATATTCTCTGTTATCGATCGCCATCTGTTTTTACCTTCCTAATGGTAACTATTCAAACCGTCTTGTATATTGGAATAGTTATACGAGGCTTATACGCAATAACAGAAATGATTTCCGTTACCGCGTATACTTCCAATTCACTGAACAGTGTATCAAGCAAAAACAAGTTATATATAGTTTAAATATACCATTTTTGCCATGTATACGCAAGTTAAACCAATGAAACAAAGTATTCTATTTGCACAGAGTGCGATCTCCCGGACATGAAAAAACCGCCCGATGTTTCGGACACCGGACGGCTTTTACAGTGCTCTTTTAAGTTGTTAGATTAGTTTGCACCCTTTTCCAGAGCCAGCGTTCTGGTAGTCAGATCGCATACCTCAGACGGTCCATAGTACTGGATCGCACCCGGATAGGTAAAGCAGGTCTTTACTGCCCACTCGTCTCTGTGTGCCTCGAAGAACTTGAACGGTGCACCGTCCAGCTCTACCAGTGCCTTACGGATCACCGGCTTATCTTCGCCGTTTCTGCGCTCCATGTTCATCATCTTGGTGATCGGCATACCGCCTGCTACCCACTCTTCTGCCGGCTTGGACAGGTTGGATACCTTGGAAAGATACCCGGTGTATCCGTACTGGATCAGCATGAATGCATTGTAGCCCAGGGAGTAGCAGTAATCTGCATCAAAGTTAGACGGGAATGCACATCTGCCTTCGTAACCGAAGAAGTGATGCTGGGTTCCGAATTTGCCCTTGTAGGTACCTGCTGCTTTTCTTGCAGCCAGTTTTTCTTTTACCATCTCGGAGAAAAGTTTCTCGGACTCGATCAGGGAAACCTGTACGTTACCGTGCGGATCTCTCTCCAGGAACAGCTGCTGCTGTACGAACTGCGGCAGAATATCAAATACCTTGAAGGATTCTGCGGACAGACCGTTCTTGATGAAATCATACTTTGCATCCCAGCTCGGCAGTGCGTTGAACTCTTCGGTCTTCTTGCCTGCCAGCAGCTCGTTGATCTCTGCGATCAGTTTGGAGAATTCCGGTACGAACTCTACGATACCTTCCGGAATGATCGCCACACCGAAGTTGTCGCCGTTTGCCGCACGCTTCTCTACGGAATCTGCGATGTAATCAGCGATTGCGGACAGAGACATCTTCTTAGCCGCTACTTCCTCACCGATAAGGCAGATATTCGGCTGTGTCTCCAGTGCGCACTCCAGTGCTACGTGGGAAGCACTGCGGCCCATTACCTTGATGAAGTGCCAGTACTTCTTTGCGGAGTTTGCGTCACGCTCGATATTACCGATCAGCTCGGAATAGGTCTTGGTTGCGGTATCGAAACCGAAAGATGCTTCGATGTCTTCATTCTTTAAGTCACCGTCGATGGTCTTCGGGCATCCGATTACCTGTACGCCGGTGTTGTGTGCTGCCATATACTCAGCCAGTACTGCTGCATTGGTGTTGGAATCGTCACCACCGATGATCACGATTGCGGTGAGGCCGTGCTTCTTAGCTACCTCGGTAACGATCTTGAACTGCTCCTCGGTCTCCAGTTTGGTACGGCCGGAACCGATGATATCAAAACCGCCGGTGTTTCTGTATGCGTTGATATACTCGTCATCAAACTCGATATAGTCGTCTTCGATCAGACCGCTCGGACCGCCTTTGAAGCCCAGCAGTACATTGTTCTTGTCCGTTGCCTTGATGGCATCGTACAGACCGCAGACAACGTTGTGTCCGCCCGGAGCCTGGCCGCCGGAAAGGATCACGCCGACTACCTGCTTCTTTGCTACGGAGGTGTTCGCCCCCTTCTGGAAGGTGATCTCGTTCTTGCCGTAGGTATTCGGGAACAGAGCCTTGATCTTGTCCTGATCCGCTACGCTCTGGGTAGCTGCGCCGTCTTTTACGCAGATCTCAGAGATACCGCCGCGGAGCATGCCGGGCAGCTTCGGTGTGTACTCATATCTTGCTTTCTGAAGCGGTGAAAGATTCATGATGATTTCTCCTTTTTGTTGAAATTTGTTTTGAAACAGACGAACCAACTCCTGGCCGCCCGCATAACGCTCATATTATATCACATATCCCTGTTTTTCACTATCCCAAAATCTGGAATAGTTGCCGAAAAAAGTATAATGTTTCTGTGAAAAATATGCAGTAGCTTATTGTCGCTCTATTTTACAGTTATATTTACCGGTCCTCTTACTATAATTGATGCCGACAAGCAGCAATTCTCCCTTATAATCCGCCAGTGCTCCCGCATATTCCTTATCGCGGATCTGTTTAATCGCCGCCTTTGCGCTGCGGTTCCACTTTAATTCCACGATCATTGCCGGATGTTCTCCTTCTTTTCTCGGAAGAAAAGCTATATCCGCAAATCCCCTGCCCGCAGGCAGTTCACGCTTCACATAATAGTATTTTCGCGCCGTGAAATAGCTCATCATCACAGCACAGGCCAGCGCATTTTCATCGTGAAAATTGATTATGGAAGCATAATCCTGCTGTGATTGTGCGATTGTGTCTGCTACCGCCTTCATATTCCCTGCCCAGGTAGCCTTTAACAGTTCATCAGAGTGTTCCAATGCGTCCTGCACATCCGTCCAGTCGCCGACACGAATGGCGCTCTCAAACACTTCGCGCACCTCTTCATTCGGTACAAACGCCTCTTCCGTAGCCGCATCATATCCCAGATATCCCATATGAATCAGCGCTGTCAGCACATCATCTTTCGTTTTGTAGTGTGTCAGATCGTTTCGAAACGTATTTACATTTACTTTGCGGCGTTCTCCGGCGATCATCGCGATCACATCATCTTTCAGCCCAGCCTCATTTCTCTCAATGTAATCATTCACTCCTTCAAAGGCACTTGTATTTTTCCAATAACTGCCGGGAGTATTCTTCTGTATAGAGAGCACAAGAGAATTCGGATTGTAGATATGAATGGCATCCGGTATCTCCCCATAACTCTTTGGTTCCGGATACATCAAATATCCATCGTACCAACGGCGTACAATATCAATGTCGATTTTTCTTTCCGCACACAGTTTTTCTACTTCTTCCTCAGTAAAACCAAAATAAGTCGCCAATCTGTCCGGATGGATCATCGTATATTCATCAAAGTTGTTTAGCGCCGACTCATCTTTTACCTTTTTTATCGGCAGGATCCCGGTAATATACCCCAATGCCAGAAACTGCTTCGACTCTTCTGTCTTAAAAAAACCTCGCAGATATTTCAGGTAATCACTGATCAGTTTCTCATCATCCTTTGCGTTCCGAATGATACATTCCCATTCATCAATTACAACAACAAACGGTATTCCATCGTGTTCATAGACCAGCTTCATCGCTGCTGCCGTATTTACGCATTTTCTCCCTGCCAGGTACGGAAATTCCTCCTGCATCGCTGTCAAAAGTGTTTCATCCATCAGCGGGATCAATTCTTTACTGCTTTTGGCGCTGCAGAAAAAACTGTTCACATCAAAATGCAATACATTATACCGGTTCAGATGCTTCTCAAAATTCTCCGTCTTTGCGATCTTATACGGTGCAAAAAGCGCTCTCGAATCACAGCCCCGGCTGTAATATGCATCAATCATCCCGGCCGCCATGGACTTACCAAATCGTCTCGCACGGCTCACCGCAAAAAAATGCTGCGGACCTGCTATTGATTCGTTCAGGATATCCAAAAGTCCCGTTTTATCAATATAAATCTTTCCACCCGTGTCATTTCGGAAACTCTCATTTCCCGGATTCACATAGATTCCCATGACTCCTCCTAAACGGTCTCTAACCTAACACCAAAAATGATAGCATAAAAAAAGCCCCGCCGCAAGGCGGGGGGGTATACATCTATCCACGTTCCAGGCAATCTCATATGTTTAATTCTGCTTCAATCTTGCGAGCAACGGTGACAATTCGGGATGTTTAGTCAACAGTTCCGCTTCTCTTTGTGCAATTTCACTTTCATACCCCAGAAAGTAATCTGTATTTCGATAATCATAACAGATCTCCACGCCAACTCCAATGTTCTCATTAAACCAATCAAATTCCCCAAACCAAGGGGCATGATTCAAAACATCTGACATACAAATATCTATATAATCAATATATCCCTCTTTCATCAAATCGATTTCCAGATTATCCAGCATATTTTCAAAGCTATCAAGACTGGGATAATAAGAACTTGGCTTAAATACGGTGCTCAACGATGTATGATTTACTTTATTACTCGTTCGGTTTGCTATTATCGATACCAGTTCACTCCGCAAAGTCTGATATAGAGGATCTCCGCTATAATCCCTTCTTTCAAACGTTATAGCCGGATCTGCATACAGAATACAAGTGCCCGGTTCTCTTCCATATTGCTGATTAATCGTATAAACCCCCAGTGCCGCCTTTTCTTCATCGTATCTCTTGTACTCCGTATCTATACGTGTCGTATCAACAGTACGTCCCACTTCATAATCATCATAGCCACCCGTGCTAAGACATTTTTCAATATAAAACTGGAATCTGGCATATTCTGCATCCGACCCTTTCAACTCTGAGCCCACCTCTGTATTTAGTGTGTCCTGACTGACCGCCGGCTTTCTCCCCTCTGCTTTTCCAAAATGAACATAATGCTGTGCCAACGCATTTGCATCCATACCAACAGCAGCCACCACATCAGCATTGTTCCGGGCATAATATGCCGGATCGAATAACGTTCCGTCTGTCAGTGTTATTGTTGTTCCGGGAGTATTTAATGTCCCGGCTTGTTCATATGGCAATCTTCCCTCACTTTTCCCATAAATAATGTAATGCTGATACAAAAGCTCTGCATCAGTTCCGAGCGTAGCCACCACGTCAGGATTTTGTTGTGCGTAATACTCTGCATCAAAAGCATCCTTATCCGGCATAGTCGTAGAATCAGCGAACGCTGTCAAGGTGCATGCCGCTGATACAACAGTCATAGTAAAGAGTGCTAAAGCTTTTTTCATTTTCCAAACCTCCTGTACTTATCTTTATATGATCAAAAACAGAATCCACACATAATGACAGCAATATCCCCCATCAAGTGCATTATTTCAATTGAATTATAGCACTTTACTTCCATTTTGGAAACAATATTCTTCCATTTTGGATAGAATTTATATTGAGAGGATATATAAGTGGCAGAGCGTATCAACCAACATCGCAATCACATAGTAGGTGCAAATATACGACGCTTGCGAAAAGAGCGCAATTTGAAAGCAACGGAAGTTATTGCAAAACTCCAGCTTTCGGATGTTTATGTCACAACAGGTATTTTTTCAAAAGTAGAGAACGGATATAATAACCCTACTGTTGATATGTTGATTGCTCTAACAGATATTTTTCAATGTGATTTCAATGAATTCTTCAGATCTCAGTCGGATCCTACGCATCCCCTCTTATAACCCAAATACCATTTCTCAATCAGAATTAAAGAACAAAGACACTTCTTCAAAAAAACCGCGGTGGAGATTCACCGCGGTTTCAAATCATTTGTATTGGATCAATTCTATGCTCAGCCTGCTGCTTTCTTAGCCTTCTCAGCCTTGATTGCTGCGGTCAGCTGCGGAACGATCTTGTTCAGATCGCCTACGATACCGTAGTCTGCTACATCAAAGATCGGAGCGTCCTCATCCTTGTTGATTGCAACGATGATATCGGACTCTTCCATACCTGCAACGTGCTGGATCGCACCGGAGATACCGATTGCGAAGTACAGGTTCGGGCGAACCGTCTTACCGGTCTGACCTACCTGCAGATCCTTCGGCTTCCAGCCTGCATCTACAACTGCACGGGAGCAGGAAACTGTACCGCCCAGAGCCTCTGCCAGATCCTCAAGGATCTTGAAGTTCTCCGGAGAGCCAACGCCACGACCGCCGGATACCAGAATCTTAGCGTCCATGATATCAACGGTATCGGAAACAGCCTTAACCACTTCCTTGATGGTGACATATCTGTTGTCCGGTGTGAAGCCCGGATTGAACTCGATCACTTCTGCCTTAGCTCCTGCGATCGGGTCGATCTTCTGCATAACGCCGGGACGAACGGTTGCCATCTGCGGACGGTTGTCCGGGCAGGCGATGGTAGCAATGGTATTGCCGCCGAATGCCGGACGGGTCATCAGCAGCTGGTTGTGCTTCTGCTCCTGGCCCGGGATCGGGTTCAGAGGGAAGTCACCGATATCCAGCTGTGTACAGTCAGCGGTCAGACCGGTAGCAACACGAGCGGATACGGTAGGACCAAGGTCACGGCCGATTGCGGTAGCACCTACCAGCATGATCTCCGGCTTGTACTCGTTGATCACGGATGCCAGTGCGTGTGCATACGGCTCGGTTCTGTAATCCTTCAGCTCCGGATCATCTACAACGATGACACGGTCAGCGCCGTACTCAGCAAGACGGTCTGCCAGACCCTTTACGCCGGAACCGATCAGCACTGCGGTTACCTGTGTAGCCAGCGGTGCAGCCAGATCTTTTGCTTTACCCAGCAGTTCAAATGCAATGGGGCTGATCTCATTGTCTACCTGCTGTGCGTAGACATATACGCCCTTGTAATCTTCTAATGCCATTTTCAAAAATCTCCTTCCGAAATGATTTTACAGCGCGTGCTTCTCGTTCAGCTTGCCAACGATATAGGATACTGCTTCTTCCGGAGAGTCCGGAGTAACCTTCTCGCCTTTGCCTTTACGAACCTTATCGGATGCCTTTGCGATCTTGGTCGGGGATCCCTTCAGACCCAGGTTGCAATCCTCAACATCCTTCAGATCAGCACGGCCCCAGGTAGTGATCTCTGCCTTTACAGCATCGAAGATACCGCCAACGGACATGTATCTCGGCTCGTTCAGTTCTGCCAGAGCTGTTACCAGACACGGCATCTGAGCCTCTACGATATGATATCTGTCATCATACTGACGCTTTACAGTTACTTTCTTTGCTGCTTCGTCAACCTGAATATCCATTGCGTAGGAGATTACAGGAAGCTTTAAGTGCTCCGCGATCTGCGGACCAACCTGCGCGGTATCACCATCGATAGCCTGACGGCCGGTGATGATCAGGTCATACTCCAGATTGCGGATCGCACCTGCGATCGTGGTGGAAGTAGCCCAGGTATCTGCACCACCCAGTACACGGTCGGTAACCAGGATTGCCTTGTCAGCGCCCATAGCCAGTGCTTCCTGCAGCACATCTGCTGCCTTCGGAAGACCCATGGTCAGTACGGTTACTTCTGCGCCGTACTTATCTTTCAAACGCAGTGCTGCTTCAAGACCTGCCTTATCATCCGGGTTCATGATAGTCAGCATTGCTGCTCTGTTTAATGTTCCGTCCGGATTGAACTCTACGCCGCCCTTGGTATCCGGAACCTGTTTGATACATACGATAATTTTCACTTTATCCGTTCCTCCTTACAAATCGTAATGTTATATGTGATTTGCATTTCACGGATGCGGATCTGTAATCTCGTTTGCTCTCAGCAATATCCTCGATATTTACAACTCTTTTCGCAAACAAGAACAGCTCCGAATCCTTACTTCAGAATATTCGCAGAGATGACCATACGCTGTACTTCGGAAGTACCTTCGTAGATCTCTGTGATCTTAGCGTCACGCATCATACGCTCTACATCGTACTCACGGATGTAACCGTAACCACCGTGGAGCTGAACTGCCTTGGTTGTTACTTCCATAGCAACCTCTGCTGCGTACAGCTTAGCCATAGCAGCTTCTACGGAATAGGAAACCTTCGGGTTCTTCTGATACTCTGCTTTCTTCATTGCAGCTGCGTATACCAGATACTGTGCAGCCTTTACCTTGGTTGCCATATCTGCCAGCTGGAACTGTGTGTTCTGGAATGCGCCGATGGCACGTCCGAACTGCTTACGCTCTTTTACATAGTTGATGGTGGTCTCCAGAGCACCTTCTGCCAGACCCAATGCCTGTGCAGCGATACCGATACGGCCGCCATCCAGGGTGTGCATTGCGATGTTGAAGCCCTTGCCCTGCTGGCCCAGAAGGTTTTCCTTCGGGATACGGCAATCCGTGAAGATAAGCTCGTAAGTGGAGGATCCGCGGATACCCATCTTGTTTTCCTTGGTACCGAAAGTGAATCCCGGAGTACCTTTTTCTACGATGAATGCGGAGATCTCTTTCATCATCTTGCCGCGCTTCTCAATCTTGCCGGTTACAGCGAAGATCACGTATACATCAGCTTCCTTACCGTTGGTGATGAAGCACTTGGATCCGTTGAGCACCCACTCGTCACCATCCAGAACAGCCTTGGTCTGCTGTCCCTGAGCATCGGTACCTGCGCCCGGCTCAGTCAGACCGAACGCACCAAGCTTCTCACCTTTTGCAAGGGGAACCAGGTATTTCTGCTTCTGCTCTTCGGTACCGAATGTCATGATCGGGTCTACACACAGAGAGGTGTGTGCGGAAACGATAACACCTGTGGTACCGCAAACCTTGGAAAGTTCCTCTACACACATGGTATATGCCAGAGGATCTGCGCCCTGTCCGCCGTACTCCTTCGGAACGGGAATGCCCAGAAATCCGTATCTGGCCATCTTCTCAACCGTCTCACGCGGGAAGCGTTCTTCTTCGTCTACTTCCTGTGCAAGAGGCTTTACTTCGTTCTCGGCGAACTCTCTGAACAGCTGTCTCGCCATCTCATGTTCTTTGTTCAATGTGAAATCCATGATTTATATTAAACCTCCTTAAAATTTTTCCTGATCAGATTGCATCAACGGGAGTCTTGGTACGATCCTCATTGTATACATAGAAGCCCTTGCCGGACTTTACGCCAAGGTTGCCGCCGCGAACCATCTTGCGGATCAGCGGGCAAGCACGATACTTGCTGTCCTTGGTCTCGTTGTACAGTACATCCATGATCGCCAGGCAGATGTCCAGACCTACGTAGTCGCCCAGCTCCAGGGGACCCATCGGATGATTTGCGCCCAGCTTCATAGCTGCATCGATACCTGCGATATCGGAAACACCTTCCATCTTGATGAAAGCAGCTTCGTTGATCATCGGGATCAGGATACGGTTTACAACAAAGCCTGCTGCCTCGTTTACCTGAACCGGTGTCTTGCCGATCTCTTCGGAGATCTTCTTGATCTTCTCAACGATCTCTGCCGGAGTGTTCACACCTGCGATCACCTCGATCAGCTTCATTCTGTCTGCCGGATTGAAGAAGTGCATACCTACAACCGGACGGTTTACGCCCTTACCGATCTCGGTAATGGACAGAGAAGATGTGTTGGAAGCGAATACGCAGTCTGCCTTGCAGATTGCATCCAGCTCCTTGAACGTGGTCTGCTTTACGTTCATATCCTCGAAAGCAGCTTCTACGATCAGATCGCAGTCTGCACAGATATCCTCTTTCAGACCCGGAGTGATGGAAGAAGTGATCTTATCCACCTGCTCCTGTGTCATTTTTCCTTTTTCTACCAGCTTTGCGTAGCCCTTAACGATCTTGTCCTTGCCGCCCTGAGCCCACTCCTGCTTGATATCGCAGAGAGCCACTTCATAGCCGTCAACTTGAGCAAATGCTTTTGCAATGCCCTGTCCCATGGTGCCTGCACCGATAACTCCTACCTTCATGTATACTTCCTCCTTAATTATTTTTGTTATTTATTCTGGAATGCTACAACCTTCACCTTGGTCGGATCGTCCTTCTTCTTTAAGAAGTTGCCCATACCTGCTCTCTGATCTTCGGTCTCGAAGCAGTCGCCAAAGAGTTTTTCTTCGATCGCAACACCTTCATCGATGGAAACCTGCAGACCTTCGTTGATCGCCTTCTTGCAGTTGCGTACAGCGATCGGCGCCTGCTTTGCGATGCCTGCAGCCATCTTCTCGGCTGCTGCCATCAGTTCCTCCTGCGGATATACCGCGTTTACCAGGCCGATGCGGAAAGCTTCGTTTGCATCGATATTTCTTGCGGTGTAGATCATCTGCTTTGCCATACCTGCGCCAACCAGCCGAGCCAGTCTCTGGGTACCGCCAAAGCCCGGCGTGATGCCAAGGCCTACTTCCGGCTGTCCGAACAGTGCATTGTCGGAGCAGATGCGGATATCGCAGCTCATGGAGATCTCGCAGCCGCCGCCCAGTGCAAAGCCGTTTACTGCAGCGATCACAGGGATCGGGAACTTCTCGATCTTTAAGAACACATCGTTACCCTTCTTGCCGAAAGCTTCGCCCTCTGCCTTGGACAGAGTGCTCATCTCACCGATATCAGCGCCTGCCACGAAGGACTTCTGGCCTGCACCGGTCAGGATCAGGCAGCGGATGGTGTTCAGATCAACTGCATCCAAGGTAGCGTTCAGCTCATCCAGCACCTGGGAATTCAACGCGTTCAGCGCCTTCTCACGGTTGATGGTGATGATACCTACGGCATCTTTTACTTCATATAAAACAAATTCCATTTTATCCTCTTTCCGCGCTCCCGAAAAAACGGGATCGCATTTTTATTGTTGATAGGGCTTTGCCTTACAGAGATTGCTTTTTAATTTCTATAAGACAACGAAAAGCGGGGAACCGTCAGCCGGCTCCCCACCATTTAGCTATAGTTATCCTTCGTATGCTTCTACGATGGTAGCGCAGCCCATACCGCCGCCGATGCACAGGGTAGCCAGACCCTTCTTGGCGCCCTTTGCTTCCATCTCGTGAAGCAGGGTAACCAGAATACGTGCGCCGGATGCTCCTACCGGATGACCAAGTGCGATCGCACCGCCGTTCGGATTCAGCTGCTTATCTACATCAATACCCAGATCCTTGCCTACTGCTACGGACTGTGCTGCAAATGCTTCATTTGCCTCGATGATATCGAAGTCTTCGATCTTGTAACCGCATTTTGCCATTGCCTTGCGGGTAGCTGCAACAGGGCCGATACCCATCACTTCCGGACGAACGCCAGCCAGTGCGCCTGCTACGAAGGTAGCCATCGGCTTAACGCCCAATTCCTTTGCCTTCTCTTCGGTCATAACAACGATTGCAGCTGCACCGTCATTGATACCGGAAGCGTTACCTGCGGTAACCACACCGTCCGGATTGAGCGGTTTTAACTTAGCCAGTCCTTCAATGGTGCTGCCTGCACGAGGTCCTTCATCCTTGTTGAATACGATAGTCTCTTTCTTCTTCTTGATCTCTACCGGAACGATCTCCTTATCGAATGCACCGTTCTCCTGTGCTGCACAAGCCTTCAGCTGGCTCTTGAGTGCGAACTCATCCAGTTCTTCTCTGGTCAGATTCCACTCTTTTGCTACATTGTCAGCCGTTGTGATCATGTGGTAATCGTTGAATGCATCCCACAGAGCATCCTTTACCATGGTGTCTACCAGACCGCCCTTGGACTGGCTCGGCCACATCATACGATATCCGTAACGTCCATTCGGGATAGCAAAAGGCGCCATAGACATGTTTTCCATACCGCCGGCAACTACAATGTCTGCATCGCCTGCTGCGATCATCTGGGCTGCCATGTTGACACAGTTCAGACCGGAACCGCAAACTACGTTTACCGTCACAGCCGGAACCTCGATCGGCAGGCCAGCCTTGATGGATGCCTGACGTGCTACGTTCTGTCCCAGACCTGCCTGGATAACGCAGCCCATGTATACCTGATCCACCTTCTCCGGTGCAACACCGGCACGATTCAGTGCCTCTTTGATCACGATTGCGCCAAGTTCCGCTGCCGGAGTGGTTGAAAGTGCGCCGCCCATAGTACCGATGGCAGTACGGCAAGCACCTGCCAAAACGATTTTCTTTGCCATTTTGCTTCCTCCATAAATGAATGATAATGATTGATAGAAATGTCTACTTACGACAAGCACGATTTTAACATAAGAAAAAACGTTTGGCAAATGATTTTTGCCCCTGAAATGCCCGAATTACAGGCTTTTTGCTTGTAAGCGCTTTCAGTGATTTACATAAAGAAACCCCCACAATCTGTGGGGGCTCAGGATATGATTTTTTATACTTCCGGCTCGATGAGTCCGTAGGTGTTTCCTTTACGCTTGTAAACTACATTTACCTGATCGGTCTCTGCGTTGCAGAATACGAAGAAGCTGTGTCCTAACAGTTCCATCTGTACGCAGGCATCTTCCGGATACATCGGCTTGATATCAAATTTCTTGGTACGGATGATCTTTACTTCCTCTTCATCCATAAAGTCCTTATCAAGGTATTCCTGCTTGAAAGAACCATTTCCCTGCTCACGATCCGTCAACTTGGTCTTATATTTCTTCAGCTGACGCTCTATGATCTCTTCTACCAGATCGATGGATACATACATATCGTTGCTGACCTGCTCGGAACGAATGATGCTGCCCTTTACCGGGATCGTTACTTCGATCTTCTGACGGTCTTTCTCAACAGACAGCGTTACGTGTACTTCCGTATCTTCGGTAAAATACTTTTCCAGTTTGCCGATCTTGTCTTCGACGGCACTCTTCAACCCCTCCGTTACTTCGATATTTTTCCCCAGAATGATAAATTTCATACGCTTTTCCTCCATTTCCCCGCTTCCGCAGAGTTATGTATTCTTGAATCCCTGGCATCCTCATTTTGCAGAGCAGTCGTGGTTTTCAAGTAAATACAGTATACCACAGAACTTCCGAAAAGACAAGGAGACGATTTTCCCACTTCGAATATGTCCAAAGCCTCCTCATATCGAACATAAAAAAGTGTCCGGCGGTATCGCCGGACACTTTAGGGATCAGATCGTTTATGATGTTTTTTAGAAGATACGTCTGACTGCCAGGACGTCCTTGTAGCTGGCGTTGGAGATGATGATACCGGTCTTGGATGTACTTGCGTGTACGATCTGGCCGTTGCCGATGTAGAGTGCAACGTGACCGGAGTAGCATACGATATCGCCCGGCTGTGCGTTTGCAAGTCCGCCTTCCACCTCTGCGCCGACACTGCGGTCTGCTCTGGAGGAGTGCGGCAGGGATACGCCGTATGCCCCGTAAACACTCATTACAAAACCGGAGCAGTCGGTACCGTTGGTCAGACTGGATCCGCCGTATACATACGGATTGCCGACAAACTGGCAGGCATACTTGGCTACATCTGCACCAAGACCGCTGCCGCTGATGGACGGTGCCGCATAGGTGTCGTTTCTGGTCGATCCGCCACCGTTATTGTTATTCGTATTACGATTGTTCGACTGTCTTGCCGCTGCGGTACGCTGTGCCATCGCACGCTCTGCAGCCGCTCTTGCCGCTTTACGCTCTTCTTCCTCTTTTGCCAGACGTGCCAGCTCTTCCGCTCTGGATTCCGCCTTTACAAATTCGGTGTGCAGATCCACATATTCCGCAGATACATAACCGTCACCGTCTTCGCAGGTGACCTTTACCCAGCCGTCCAGCTCTTCCAGTACCAAAAGGTCTTCTTCGATGGGAACCAGTGTCAGAACCGACGCATCCGTTCCCGGCTCGGTACGTACCTTCAAGGTCGTGGTATTTACAACTGCAAGTCTTGTACCGACCTTCTTTGCCAGCTCGATGGCATCTTCCCCGGTCACACAGTACTCGGCATTGACATAACCGGTAACATTTCCGGATGAGATCTTGTACCAGCCGTCTTCTTCCTCGATAAAGGTACCGACGGATTTGTCATACAGCTTACCGACCACTTCACCGTCGGTGCTGGGAATGTCTCTTACGTTCACGGCGCCCGAACACTTCGCGATCACCAGATTTGCAAAATGCTCCGGATCTCTCGCTTCCGCTTCTGCGATCGCTGCGGCTTCCTCATCTTTGATCTCACTGGATACCTGTGAACCGATCGCTACTGCCGCCGTGGAAACATCGGCCGCTTCACGGATATGTGCCGCTTCCAGCTCCTCTTCCGAGATCTCTTCGATCCCGACCGCAGCCCCTGCCGCAAAGCTGTCAAACTCGATCACTTCTTCACCGCCGGCCGTCGCCAGGATATCATCCAGAGTGCTGTCATCCCCGCCGAAAAGTTCCTCGGAAGAAACACTGCCGGATCCGCTCTCTGCTACACCCGGGCGATCTGTGTTTTCTTCCTTTGTTTCTTCTACGTATATCTCCTCAACCGCAGTACCTTCTTCCAATGTAAGAGCAGCGCCGCTGGCCGGAAGGATCTCCGCCATCGCCACGCCTGCCGCTTCGACACCTGTATTGTCCAAAAGGGAACCTGCAAGAAATACTGCTGTTGTGGAAAACAAGACCATAGCTGATCTTACTTTATGCATAAAACCTCCGAAATCGATAACCCCTGAAATACTTTACTTGCTATACTTCATCATATTATGTCAACTTGTTACATTTCAATTACAAATGTTACAAATTTGTTACGCTCTTGAAAAATATACCATTGAAGACTTCGATTGTCAAGTATAGGATTGTGACGATACTGTGAAATATCATTGAATTGTATGATCAAATCTGCTATTATTGCATCTATGAATACTAAACATCAACCTATTGCAATCGTTACGGGAGCCTCCCGCGGGATCGGCGCCGCCATCGCAGGACAACTTGCCCGGGATGGCTATGACCTGCTGCTCTGCTGCCACAGAAATACGGAACTGCTTGAAAAAACAGCCGTTTCGCTGCAGCGCGAGCATAAGGTATCCGTCACCACATTCTGCGGCGATCTGGGGGATCCCGCATTTGTTTCCGACATATTCCGCAGCATTTCCCGTCTGGATCTGCTGGTAAATAATGCCGGCATCTCCAAGGTGGGCCTTTTGCAGGATATGACCGATGCCGAGTGGCTGGAGCAGATGAATGCCAATGTGAACAGTGTCTTTTATCTCTGCCGTGCCGCGATCCCTCTTATGTTAAAGGAACATGCCGGCCGCATCATCAACCTCTCTTCGGTCTGGGGCAGTGTCGGCGCATCCATGGAGTGTGCCTATTCCGCGAGCAAGGGCAGCATCGATGCGCTCACACGCAGTCTGGCCAAAGAACTGGCGCCCAGCGGGATCGCCGTCAATGCTGTAGCTCCCGGTTTCATCGACACCGAGATGAACGCCCATCTGTCCGAGGAAGAAAAAGAGATGCTCTTCGCGGAGATCCCGGCCGGACGTGCCGGTACCCCCGAAGAAGTCGCATCTCTTGTATCCTTACTTGCCAAAGCGCCGCTCTATCTGACCGGTCAGATCCTCCGCATCGACGGCGGATGGATCTAATTCACATAGCCGAGCAGCTCCGCTTCATGCTCATTGACCATAAGCTTTCTCGTGCCGCCTTCCATAAGCAGTTTGCGTTCGGTCACGCCTGCCACGATCGGATCGCCGACGCGCATATTCACTTCCAGCCGGCAGTGGACCAGTTCCACGATCCCGGCCTTGTCCACGGTTCCCACAGCGATCGCCATGGAACCCTCCATCTGCATCACCAGTGCTGCCCGTTCCAGAGCAACGGATAATGCCCCTCCTCTGGCAGCCAGTCCGAAGATCTTCCGTCCGTTAAACCGCATATGCATACCGCTATCATGGATCCGTATGCTGCCGGAACTGTTTGCATAGGTTCCGATGCCGGCGATACAGTTTCCGGCACCCAGGATATCTACACCACTGTCCCGGATCAGGATATCCTGCTTCCCCTGAAGCGCACCGATCATCGTTCCGTTGGAGATCCTGGCCTGGATCTTCAGATTGCATTTCAGGAGCCGGATACTTACATCGCCTTCAAAGCAGCCTACACCGATGCAATCCATGCCGGACACATTGATATCCAGTTTTCCGCACAAAACACTGATCCCTTCCAGACTGCGGCTCCGGCCGCCGCCGATCGCGATACAATGGTTTCCTTCCGGACGCAGGATCAGATTGCCGTTCATCGCACAGGTGATGGTGCCGAACGCACTGTTGTAACCGGCCCCGATACAATAGGCGTCGGACAGAGCCGGAACGATGGCAAGCGTTCCTTCCCCTTCGATCCGCAGAATGCTGTCTTCCGGCACGTGTATGCCGTTTCCGTCAAATTCGTTATGCCCCTCCACGACCAGTGTAAGGGATGCACCATGCCCGATCTCGATGCATGGAAGGGAATCCATATCCCCGATATTTACATTTTTGATCGTCAGCCGGCATTCACAGCCGTCCTTGACCTTGATGCCGATCCCCGCCGTATAGTCCGGATTGCCGTGCATCGTCAGCTCCGGCTGTGAGATCACGATACCGGTATAATGTTCCATCGCCAGCTGCATCAGGAACAGTTCCTTCTCACGGCTCACAATGTAGATCTTCTTCTTCAGCTCATGCCCGCCTTCCACATTGGCGCGTATGATCTCGTCCCGTACCGAAGATGCAATACTCCCTGTCAGCACAAAAGCCGGTTTCGCAGTGTAATATCCCTGTATCAGATCAATGCCCATCCGGATCACTGCCGAAAGCTCATACATGTTTTCCACACCCTCGGCCAGCGCCTGAAAGCCGTTGTCATGAGCAAACTCGATGATTGTCTTTACGAAATGCTGCTTCTTGGGATCCTCATGCACATTTTCGATCAGGGACCGGTCGATCTTTACATAGTTCGGAAGGCACTTGAGCAGGTTACTCATATTGGAATAGCCGTTGCCGAAGTCATCGACCGCCACCTCAAACCGGCCCTCCCCACTCCGCTTTCTCAGTACATCAAAATTCCCGCCTTCAAACTCCGTCTCTTCCGTTACTTCCACCACAAGACGATCATAGAGATGCCCGTACTTCCGCCGCAGCATCATATAATCCGTCTCGTTCAGATAATGCCCGGGAATACTGTTGATAAAGATCTTGCGTGTCCCCAGTTCCGGGACAAGCTGATCCAGCTGTTTGAGCACATTACTGAAGGTCGCCAGTTCGACATCATACAGCCGGTTATCCATAGTCGCGTATTTCAGGATCGTAAGTGGTGACAGATTCGGTTCCTGCCGGGTACGCATCAGCGCCTCATACGCTACCACTTCGCCGGTCTTGGCCGATACGATCGGCTGATACGCGTAGCGGAAATCGTTTTCATTTAAGAGTTTCAGTACAGCCTCGTGTTCTTCCGGCTTTTCCTCTTCCGGGTTCATCGCATGCATCGAGCGCCTGCTGCCGCGGCTTTCCTTTAAGGTACGCTTCTTGGCAAAAGACTCATCGAGAACCTCCTCCACACTGCTCTTCTCATCCGGATGCACGATCATCCCGCTGACATTAGCTTCCAGTGTATATTCCTTACCGGAGATGCGGTTATAGATCACCAGGCGGCCGTTCAGCATCCCGCAGAAGTTTTCCACCACATCTTCCCATTCGTTCTGCGGTACGGCGATGATAAACTCATCCGCACCGATCCGGCCGACACTTGCCCCTTCCGGAAGGCTGTCCTTAATGATCTGGGAAAGTGTCTGTATTGCAATATCCCCCTCTGCGTGACCGTATACATCATTGATATTGCCCAGGCGGTCCAGATCCACGCAGATCGTTGCCAGATCCACCTTATCCAGACGGCAGTTTTCCAGCATATGTCCCAGATCGGACTTGAACCCTCTGCCATTCCGCAGACCGGTCAGCATATCCGTCTCCTGAAGTCTGCGCATATTTTCATTGATGTTAAACAGCTCGTTATTGGCATACATCAGCCGACGCTCGGCGATATAACGCCCGATCGTGGTATCCAGGATCACGCTGCACAGCTCCAGTACGCAGGCATCGCCATCCATCGCTTCCGCCACATGCACCAGATAGCCGAAATAGGCCTCCCTGCAATGGATCGGGATCAGCGTGATCACCTTATGCTCGCTGAATACACGCTCGGCATCCGGAAACAGGCTGTCCAGAGTAAACGAAAACCAGGTCCGCGCATCCTCACGCGTATCCGCAAGCAGATAAAATTTTTCATACGGAAGAGGAACTCTGCCACCACCGGCATAGAGATCCTGCAGGAAAGAATCCCGCATACAGATAAACGTATTTTTCGGAAGCAGCTCTTCAACGACCTTGGAGATCTCTCCGACATCATTGCACTCAAGCAGCTTATCCGTAAACGAAAAGATATTGCCCGCCATGTTATGATAGCCATGCATCATTTCATACTGCCAGGCCTTTTCCACCTCGGGGTCATAATCCTTAAGCGGTTCCGCTTTCATTTCGGAATAGGGGATCCTGAGAGCCTGACATTTTTGCCGCAGACTGTTCAGAAAAACTGCGTCCATCGCCGGACTGGGCACAACGATCATCTCGTCCACCGGCACATTTCCAAGAAAGTACATGCACTCCGCACCGCGGTCGGTTTCCTGGGAAAGGGCCCGCTTCGCCATGGCGATCGGGAGCAGCACCACATAGTCCCCCCGTGCGTGGATCTTACGGATCTCCCGATCCGTCTGTAAAAAACGATCCCTCTCAAATATACTTCCAACGCATAACGCAATACTCTTCATGCCCCACCCCCAAAATGTCTGTCACAGACATATCACGATTAAGTATAGCATACCACGCTCCAAAATGCCACAGACATTTTATGCAGAAATCGGGTCATTCTTTATCTCTTTATCACCGCCCGGCAGACCGGCGATCATCAGAAGCCAGATCCCGTTCTTGTTAAAATACGGCAGGTAGGCTTCCGCCAGTGCATAAAAGGTAAAGGCCAGGACCAGCAGCATGCCCATCCGGTCTCTCTCCCGGTACAGTCTGCGGAATAGCCAGAAGAGGATCACCACATAGATGATCACAAAGAGGAGCCCCTCATGGAAAAACGCATTCACAAAACCGATCTCCGTCGCCTGCTCCACCTCACGATAGCCGAACAGCTTCACCGGCGTGGAAAGAAACGCTTCACGCGCATGAGCCAGCCGTCCGGTCGTCACGGTATTCATCACATCCCAGTAGGTATTCTCCGTCCCCATCGAATGTTCCGGATACGGAAAGATCCCCAGGGTATAGATCAAAAGAAGTTCCGCCGCCATCAGGATATTTCCGGCAATGTAAAATATCTTTTCGGCTTTTTCATCCTTCCAAAAACGCAGAAACAATGCCGCCGCAAAGATCATCACAAAGGCCGCCAGCCCCATCTTGGATTCCACCAGGACGAACGGGACCGCTACGACCACCGCCACTGCGGCAAACATCCAGGCCTTCATCCGGCCGGCGTACAGATACAGCCCCATCACGAAGGCACGCATCCAGAAAAAGGAAAAACCATTCGGATGAAAGAACCCCAGGCTGATCCTTTTTTCGATCCCATGCCGGTACCAGTCCTCGGTCACCAGAGCGTTATGCAGCCCCAGTGCCGCCAATACGAAGGTCAGCAGGAGGATCCCCACAGTTCCGAAGAAAAAACAGGTCATCACCTTTTTCCGGTCCTGTCCCCGCCCGGCCAGCAGGATCAATGCCAGCCGCAGGATCAGCGCCGAATGCTGGAAATGATAGCAGACCAGCCCATATACCCCCAGCAGCGCGCACAGCCACCAGTCCTTTTTCCAATCCATCGAACACAGGATGGACGCCGAAAAACACAGCATCCCGGCGACGATGATCCACGGCTCGTGATAACCGCCAAATGCAAATCCGCTGGGTGATACCAGCAGCTCACAGCATAAGCCGATCCAGAATAACACCGTAGCCGCCTTTTCCCTGTAGGACATCAAATTCTGCATAGATCCCTTTCCCGACTTTTTCCTGTCAGACAAAAAGCCGGCAGGGGTACTACGATCCCTGCCCGCTCACATTTTTTCTCAATTAACCGTCAAGCACCGATCCTCAGGAGTTCTGCCAGAGGAGTGCCACCCAGTAGGTCGTACCGTTTGCGCTATAATAACCGACACCGATCTTGTAGAAATGCTCATTCATCAGATTGTTCCTGTTGCCGTTATCCTTCATCCAGTATTCTACGATTGCCTGCGGTGTCGCCTGTCCCTGACCGAAGATCTCCGTCAGCTTCTGTGCATTTGCACCGTCTACCACGGTATAATACTTGCTGCCGTCCAGGCGTTCATGGGACATATAGGAAGCGATCTCTTTGACACGGATATCTGCCGCAGCTTCCAGCCCTTCGCTCCACTGCATCTTCTTGTCAATGCCTTCCTTCTTGCGTTCGCTGTTGATCAGATCGTATACATCGCGGATATACAGGTTCCTGACCGCAGTCTGCTGCTGGGTCTGCGCCTGTGTCTTCTGTTGCTGTGCAGCCTGCTTTTCTGCCTGAGACTGTGCCTGTACAAACTGACTCTCCGCTGCGACATTCGCAAAGCGTCCCTCTGCCTTGCCCCAGCATTCATAATGCCACTCCAGGATACGCGCATCACTGCCGAACGTAGCCGCTACATCCGGATATCTTGACGCATAATAGGTTGCATCAAAAGCATTCGGGTCGATCGTCGCGATAACATCCTGCGGCGCAACTGCTGCACGGCCTTCTTTACGGCCATAACGTACATAATGATCGTACAGTGCCATCGGATCCAGACCTACCGTGATCACCACGTCCGGATTCCTCTGTGCATAATAGTCCGGATCAAATACCGTACCATCCGGCATCGTCACCGGTGCCGCCTGGGCTTCCAGCGCCCCTCCAAAACCAAGACCGGCTGCGATACATGCTGCCGCAAAAACCAATTTCATCTTTGCCATTAACCTCATCCTCCCTTCCGGTAAATAAAAGATACTATACAGTATAAACGCATCTTCTGCCAAAAACAAGCCTGTAATTTTTTGTTACGATTCACAGTCGAAGGGCCGGGAATCAACTATTGTTTCTCGCAGCGATTCCCGCGAAACAGTCTCGCTCCGAGGATCAGTATCGTTACGGCCAGCCCCACGCTGATCAGGAGCAGTACGGTACGTACGGGCACCGGGGATACTGCGCTCTGATCATCTCCGTCCGGCAGTACCGCTCCGCCCTCCGGCACCGGTTCTGTTTCCGTGACTTCCTCTAGCATCACGCTCTCGGATGACTGCAGCGTGATATCATCCGGCTCCCCGGCAAATGGTGCCGCTGCCTGCTGTTCTTCCGCAGCATCATGTTCCTGTTCCCATTCCAGGGCCGCCGCACGCATCTCATCCTGATAAGCAAAATGGATCGTCTGTTTTTCGCTCTCTGTTTTCTGGTCATATCCATTATAGACACGGGCCACAAATTCCGTATCCACTTCCCTGGGCAGGGTCACAGAAAACGTCACACTGTCGGTATTGACCGTTTTGTACAGCTGGTATCCCGGCCACATTTCAATCCCACTGTACGTTGCGCCGCCATCCAGACTGTAATCGTAATACTGCAGCGCCTCTTCACTGTCTTCGGCATCGATGCGGAAGGTCACCTCTCCGGTATCTTCATCCTTGGACACGATACTGAGATCACATTTTTCCGGCACAGTACTGTTATTGAGCGGGTAAATTGCCAGCTCATAGGTATTGACCGGCACCAGCTGCGTCGCACTGTAATCCACGCCGAGTGCGGTACTCTTCAGCCCGTAATACTGCGCCACTGCTGTCGCATCCGCCACACCAAACGCCCGCATCTTTTCTTCCGTATCCGCAAACTTCAGATCCCTGTCCGTATCCAGATGGCAATGCTCCAGGATCACCGCAGGAATTCCGAAGGCTGCCGATTCACGGATGATCCCGTAGTAATCACCGCTCTGTCCGATCCTGGATTTGATCCCGCGCAGATGCACGCCCATCGCCCCCATCTGATCGATCCAGAGCCGTCCGAACTGATACATCGGCGCATTCAGCGGGATCGCCGACGGGATCCAGATCTCCGCCCCGTATACCTCGTGCTCCAGCGAGGCATTATAATGAATGCTCAGGACCATATCCGCATTCACGCTGTTCGCAAACTGTGCCCGCTCCTTGAGGGACATATCCACATCTTCCGTACGCGTCAGATACACCTGCACCCCCTCGTACTTGGAGAGTTCTTCATACATTGCCAGTGCCGTCACCATCGTCCGGTATTTTTCAAACGTCGGGGTACTCTCGTCACCGTTATTCTCTCCCCCGTGTCCGGGATCGATCACCACGACACGTATCCCCACGGTATCGGCGGCCCCGGAAGTTGCAAAAACCTGCCGTGTTCCCGCCCCTGCCCAGAGCAGCAGCGCCGCAAACAGCAGAGCGGCAAGCCGGCGGATTGGGTTCCCTTTTCTTTTTGCAGATGTATTCTTCATTCCTTTATCTGTTCCCTGCTTCTGATTTACATAACATCGTCATTATAAATCATTTTTCCGGACAAGAAAAGAAGTTTATAGAATACCCGCATACTCATAACCCGCATCGGCAATTGCCGCCCGGATCGCAGCCTCGTCCACCTCTTTCGATGCCGTGATCGTAACCGTGTTCTCCTCGTGGGAGGCCACTGCGCTGTCAATGCCCTCGATCGCTTCCAGCGCCTTCTTTACATGCGCCTCACAGTGCGCACACATCATTCCGTTTACCTTGATCTTCATACCTTTGTTCTCCTTTCGTGTTATGGTTTCTTTATCGGATACTTCCGGGAGCAGATTGCCGCTCACCGCATTCCGTATCGCTTTATCCCCGGATCCATCATAAGGGCGGATCCAGTTGAGACGCAGTGCATTGGATACCACGCAGAAACTCGACAGCCCCATGGCAGCTGCCCCGAAGATGGGATTGAGTTCCCAGCCGAATGCTGTCACATAGCAGCCGGCCGCCAGCGGTATTCCCAATATATTATAGAAGAAAGCCCAAAACAGATTCTGATGGATATTCCGTAACGTACTTCGGGAAATACGGATCGCAGCTGCCACATCACGGATACTGCCCTTCATCAGCACCACATCCGCAGCATCGATGGCCACATCGGTTCCGGCTCCGATCGCGATCCCCAGGTCTGCCGATGTCAGTGCCGGTGCATCGTTGATCCCGTCTCCCACCATCGTCACACTGCCTGCTTCCTTCAGTCTGCGGATGACTGCTTCCTTCCCGTCCGGCTTGACCGAAGCCACCACTTCGTCCACACCGCTCTGCCCGGCGATCGCCTGCGCCGTCACCGGATTGTCCCCGGTCAGCATCACGACATGGATCCCCAGCTGCTTCAGTTCTGCAACAGCCTCTGCCGAATCTTCTTTGATGACATCCGCTACACCGATCACACCGAGCAGCCGGTCTGACTTTGCAAACAGGACCGGTGTCTTTCCATCCCGCGCCAGACGTTCCACCGTTTGGGCACTGTTCCCCATCTCTTTGCCGATCACACGGCCGATATATTCTGCATTTCCGCCGCAGATCGGCGTACCATCCAGCTCGGCTCTCAGGCCGTTTCCGGATACTGCCGCAAAACCGGTCGTTGCTTTCCGTGCGATCTTCCGCTCCCGCGCATACTCTGCGACTGCCCGGGCGATCGGATGCTCGCTCTTAACTTCCAGTGCATAGGCGGTCGAGAGCAGCTCCTCCTCCGTAACGCCGGGCTGCGGAAGAAGATCCGTCACCCGCATCTCGCCGGTCGTGATCGTTCCGGTTTTGTCCAGTGCTACGATCTGCGTCCTGCCGGCCTGTTCCAGAGAGGCCGCTGTTTTGAACAGAATACCGTTCTTTGCCGCCACGCCGTTTCCAACCATAATGGCTACCGGTGTTGCCAGTCCCAGTGCACATGGGCAGCTGATCACCAATACTGATACCGCTCTGGCCATTGCATAACCGATGCTCTGCCCCGTGAGCAGCCAGACGGTAAATGTAAGCAGTGCGATCCCGATGACGACCGGCACAAACACTCCGGATACCTTATCCGCGATCTTTGCGATCGGTGCCTTGGTAGCCGCAGCATCACTCACCATACGGATGATCGCAGACAGGGTCGTATCCTCTCCCACTGCAGTCGCCTCACATACCAGATACCCGGACGTATTGATGGTTGCTGCCGATACCGGATCCCCCGCTTTCTTTTCCACCGGCACACTCTCACCGGTCAGCGCCGATTCGTTCACGGCACTTTCCCCTTCCGAGACGATACCGTCCACAGGGATATTGTCCCCCGGTTTTACCAGGAAACGGTCCCCCGTCTTTACTTCTTCCACCGGTACGGTCTGTTCTGCCCCGTCCCGCACGACTACTGCGGTTTTGGGCGAAAGATCCATCAGGCTCCTGAGCGCATTTGTGGTCTTTCCCTTGGATCCTGCTTCCAGCATTTTTCCGACAGTGATGAGTGTCAGGATCGTTGCCGCCGCTTCAAAATAGAACTGATCCATATAGTAAAGAACCTGCTTCGTATCGTTCTCCAGAACGGCTCCCGTCATTGCAAACAGAGCAACGACACTGTAGCCAAACGATGCTGCCGCCCCCAGTGCCACCAGGGTATCCATATTGGGTGCACGATGCAGCAGGCCCTTAAATCCGTTGATGAAAAATTTCTGATTGATCACCAGGACCAGTCCCGACAGCAGCATCTGGTACAGCCCCATCGCCACGTGATTACCGTTCAGGAATCCCGGCAGCGGCCAGTTCCAGAGCATATGTCCCATGGATACATATAGAAGCGGCAGCAGAAAGATCAGAGAAGCGATCAGGCGCTTTTTCATTACCGGCGTCTCGGTATCCTTCAGATCCTCCTTCGGGCGCGCCGTCTTCTCTCCTTTGGTATTTTTGATCTCTGCGCCATATCCGGCTGCCTCTACCGCCGCTACGATCTCTTCCGGACTCGCCGTCCCTTCCACCCCCATAGAATTGGTGAGCAGGCTGACCGCACAGCTCTCCACCCCCGGCACAGCACGGACCGCCTTTTCCACTCTGGTCTGGCAGGCCGCGCAGCTCATTCCGCTTACTCTGTATTGTTCCATCTCGTCTCCTGTTTCGTATCGGTTCCGGATCTCCCTGTATTTCCGGATCGATGCTTTGAATCCTTCCCCTACTTCATCATCTTCTGCAATGCCGTCACCAGTTCATCGATCACGTCATCCTTGCCTTCGCGGATATTTTCAACCACGCAGGTATGCATATGATTGGCAAGCAATGCCTTATTGAAACTATTCAAGGCACTGTTGATCGCAGAAACCTGTGTCAGGATATCGATACAATAAGCATCGTTTTCCAGCATGCCCTCTACGCCCCGCACCTGTCCCTCGATCCGCTTTAAGCGGTTCATCAGGTCTTTGTATTCCTTCTCGTCCCGCTTCTTGGTCTTGCCGGAGCAGCAAGGGCAAACTTCCTTTTCTTCTTCCGCCGTTTTGGATTTTCCCGCCATCGTATCTCTCCTCTTCGCTATACCCCATAGGGGTATCCGTTTGTTTTCGTATTATATACCCCCATGGGGTATACTGTCAATCAAAAAAAGTCAGAGAGATCTCTCTCTGACATATTTTACAACTTATACCTGCACATCGATCGATGGTGCTGCCGGTGCAGATACGAGCGCTCCGCCTCCCGGGCTGCTCATTGCGGCAGGCGCGGCTCCCACAGGTGTGCTGCTACCGCTCATACCAGGCAGCGTTTTCCCGACTTCCAGCTGATGTTTGATCATCGCTTTCAGATAATCCGTATCGGCCTTGACGATCGCCTTGCCCTCTGCTGCCCGGTGTTTTTGTTTGACCTCTTTTAACTCTTCTTCACTCATATGGGGATCCAGAAATTCCAGGTCTTCCAGCATCTCCATCGCTTCTTCCAGTTCTTTCAGCTGCTCTTCTCCCAGATCCGCCAGCATCTCATTCAGCTCCGAAAGCATTTCATCGGCATTTCCGGCACCGCTTTCCCGCAGTTCCTTTGCCGTATCTTCCATAATTTCGCTTCGGTTTTGGAGGATCTCATCTTCCCGCTTGCCCAGCGCTTCCTCTTCTGCACTGATCAGCGTCCCCTGCAGGCGGTCTGCTGCCTCTTCCGTCTTCTCCTCCGCTTCGTCCCGGCGCTGCGTATGCTCCACCATCTCTTCCAGTTCCAGATGATTTTTCTTTTTTCGTGCAACCAGTTCCATGCTTTTCGCATGGTTTAAGGCGATCTGAAGTTCCTCCGGATCCCCTTCCTTCGCCGCGATCTTACGCCGAATCTCCAGCGTCTTTCGTTTCGCCGCCAGAAAGGCCTGTCCTGCGCTGACCGAAGTCTTTGCCCGCTGTATCTTATTGGATACCTCTTTGTAATTATAATTGACCGGCTTTTCGACCTTTTCTTCTTTTTCTTCTTCGGTGGCCAGAGATTGCTCGATCAGGCTTTTCGGTTCTGTCTCCCCTGTTTTCTGCCCGGCGCTTCGATGCAGTTCCCGCACCTTCTGCCGCATCTCCCGATAATCTCGAATGCTCTGATTCTTGGTTTCCAAAGCCGTAGCCGCGGTGGGCAGAGTCGTTTTTTCTGCAGTGGTCGCTTTCGCCAGCTGCAGCCCCTTCCCATTCCGTACGGAACCGGTATTCTTATTTTTCCATGATGAATTGATCTGCGGATACGCAAATATTCCGGATATACCAGACATAACCGATCACCTCCATGTAATCGCCGTCACTGAAATCCTTTTCAGTATATACTTCAAAGATATTATCGGCAGCATGCCCCGCTTTCTTACCCCCCAAAAATCTACACTCTTTTGCTATAGAACACAAAGTCTTTTTCGCGTTAGGACTATCGAAAAATAGCCTTCCCCATCCGCATATATTTCCCTTCCATCGATCGAGGTTTCTATTCTAAAACCTTCCTCCGTTTCAGATGCATAAAGCTCTATATTCTTTTGCTTCTCCCTATCTTCCAGGCGAACCGCGACGCATTGATATTTATCCATAACACTTCCCTACTCTCATTTCATCTCCGTAAGCATCTGACATATCCTCCGGTTATTGTACTGCTCGGCGAGTTTGATCAGCTCCTTTAATCTGTTTTTGGCAGAGAATTCGCTGTGGCTTGCGAGGTATACAAGATTTTCCGCACAATCGTTTTCAATAAAATATGTCGCCATTTTCTTGTATTTTTTCGTGATGTATGCAAGTGCCTCACTGTTGCCATTTTCACGGTACATTCCGATGATCATCGGATACTTAACCTCTTCATCAACGGAATCATCCAGTCTCCTGTTGTTCAGCGCCCAGAGCGCCATCGACATAACATAATTGTTGTTTATCTTAAGCTCAACGGCATCAACGCGTCCCTCCCAACGAAACTTCGTGATCCGATCACTATCATGAAAGGCACTTCGCTCAACGCAGGTAACCGTGTCCGAGATAAAGACAGACCTGAGCTCTTCGCAATGTGCAAAAGCACTCGAATTGATGCTCTCTACACTGCGTGGTATCACGATTTCGGTAAGTCCGTTACAGTATTCATAACAATTCTTGCTTATCTCCCGGATACCTTCCGGTATACAGATCTCGTCCAGAGCATAGCACTCGTAAAAGCATTCGTCGCCAAAAGTCGTGACGCCGGCAGGTATTGTGAAATCCTTAAGGCTCATACACATGAAAAACATTCTTTCGGGAAACCCGGTAATGTTCCCCGGCAGCCTTACACTGTGAAGTGCTGTACAATATTCAAAGGCACGGCTGCCGATCCCGGTAACGCTGTCAGGAATATAAACCTCTCTCACTCCCAGACCGGAAAAAGCGCCTTCGCCTATGGTCGTTACCCCCTCGGGAACTCTGACCGTGTTTACAAGTTTTGATACCTTGCACTTTTTCAGCACACCGTCTTCGATCTCAAAGCGAATGCCACCCGGAAGTTGTCTGAGTTCCAGCTCCTCTTTGACTTTTTTCTGAATATAGGTGACTGACACGGGATCACGCCCTATCCCTTCGCACGAATGTTCAATATACCATCCAAAGTCCGATGCATAACGATAAGACGCCAGCAGGATATTTTCCCGGTTCAAAGGAAAGCTTTGCAGTTTTTCGTCCACCCACATAGTGATCGTATCGCCGTCATTGACAAGCTCAACCGGGATATGATAGACGGGATGATAAACATCCTCCAGATCCACACAGATCGCATCACCGTTTATATAGGACGCAACACAGAAAAATCCATACGGAAGCACCGTACAGGCAGGCACCGCATCTGTATTTTCTTTGATCATCCACTCGGCACCTAAAAACTGTATATTGCCGAGAAGCACGCGCTCATTTCTGCTCATGCCGAGCATTCGGAAATATGCCAGCATTTCATCGGTGAGCCTGCCTCCGGCCAACGCATTCAACTGCTCCACCACATCCTCTGCCGCATCCGGGAATGTTGATTCCTCACTTAATATCTCCTTCAGTTTCGCCAATTTCTCATCAAATCGCATAGATCAATTTCTCCGTAAGTCTTTTGTTATTTTTCCTAATCGTTAAAGAGATCTTCCAGTCCAAGTAAGATAGCTCCCTCTTCTGCCGCATGCCTGATCACTGAGTCTTCATACCCGGACTTGCTGACAAAATACATGTGCTTCTCCTCAATGTGCGGAAATGCCAACATTGCTTCCTTCAGGTCCTCATACTCTTTGTGAGGCATTTTCGAATTCCTGAACTTGCATTCCACAAACATCCCCTTCTTCCCGGTTTTATCTATCATAAGAATATCAACATCATCCTCGGCCTTAATGCAGGGATTGTTCCCCCACCACTTTCCGATCCTATACGGAACAAAAGGCAATTGTCCCTTCTTAGCCTGTCGGATAAAATATTCCTGACAGATTCCCTCAAATGCATCACCCATATAATCGGAAATACCGCTCATGATCTCTTCTGACGCAACATCTGCCCCCAGCATTTCGTAATATGCATTGTTTGTAAATTCATATCGAAACCAAAACCGAAAGAAGTTGTCCGTCAACCTGTAGATTCCCTTGCGGCTTCCCGCCTCTTCCCCACACGGAACAGTTTTCTCAATGAGTCGCATCGTTTGGAGAACTACAAGATATTTTGACACTTTGCTTTTTTCCTCATGCAGATAATCCGATATTTCCGACACCTTATTTCGTCCGTTGGCAATGGCGCTCAGAATGCTATTATACACATTAGGCTCCCGAAGCTCCGCCTTTAACAGATTGGACGGTTCCTCGTTCAGATAAGCCCCCTTACGAATGATTGCCTTCGCTATGTTTTCCTCTATCGACATCTGATCATCGAACGCCTCCAGATACCTGGGAACTCCGCCCAAAATTCCATAGGCGATCAGTTTCTGCGTTGGTGAGTATTTCGGAAAAAAAAGGCTGCTCTCATAATAATCAAAGGGCCGCACTTCCATACTTGATGTCTGCCTGTCATGTAGCGGACTCTTATTTCCCATTATGTCAGATTCCATAAAACTTACTGATGATCCGCAAAGTATCAGAAAAATATTTTTATTATTTTTCCACAAATGGTCTATTGCATGCTGTAGTATGGATTTTATAGTCGGATTCTCTTCTGCAATAAACGGAAACTCATCAATGATCAGCACCATCCTTGTTTCTACTTTCCGGTTCACATATTCAAATGCATCTTTCCAACCTTCAAATGAAGAAATGTATGCACCGTCAAGTCCGATCTGCACCATTTGAGAAAAGTCTTGAAGATTCAACGAATCGTTTTTCTCCTGCGCAGGAAAAAAAATGGCATTTTTCTCCTTTGCAAATTCCTGCAAAAGCGTGGTTTTTCCAACCCTGCGCCTGCCATACATAACAAGGTATTCAAACTTATTACTGTCATATAGCGAATTCAATATACTTAACTCACTTTTTCGTCCAATCATTTTCGCCCCTCGCCTTATACTACTCATAAGTAGACTACTTGTAAGTAGTATAGTATCATTTTTATGAAAAGTCAATGTATAACCCGATTGGTTCGTCATCCTTAACTTTTCCCCGCTTTTCCCCGCTTTTCTCTGCATAATAGCAGCATCACTGCTGCTACGATCACCATAGCGATGATTCCGCCTTCTTTGGCAATCACAGCGCGCATCCCGTCCGCCCTGTCCGGGTTGACGTACCCCACCAGAATCCCGGGGTGCATGTTAACGACGGCATGCATAATCGCCGCTGGCCAGACGGAGCCGCTCTTTTCGGTGAGGATCGTGAGCAGAATCCCAAACAGTATACACATCAGACACATCTTAAGAATTCCCACATACGGATACCCCGCGTAGTCTGTTCCGAAATTGTGCCCGATGCAGGTGAGCGGCGCATGCCACAGGCCCCAGACGATACCGCCGACAATAAACGCTTTTGTCCGGCCAAAAATCCGTATCATCTTGGGCATCATGTACCCCCGCCAGCCCCCTTCTTCTCCAAACGCCGCAACGGATCCGATGGTTCCGCAAACCATGGCATTTACGGGCAGCAGGTACAGCATTTTCTGCTCGATGTCGAAAGTGCGGTAATATTCCGGGTCAAATAAATCCGGACAGATCAGCAGCCTGATCGCATCCCCCATTTCATTCATGATCCAGGGAAGAAACAGAGCCAGTACAAACCAGATCCATTTGCGGTTCCGAAACGAGATCCCAAGCATCATAGATCCTTCCCCCGTCATGGCAAAGCCTTCTTTTGTCAAATACCGTACCAGGATATGGGAGATGGCCGGAAAGAGCATGCCCAGTGCAAGAAAACTCTGCCTTTCATCCGGCATCTCCGTCCATAAAGTCCCCTTTGGATTGGCGATCAGAAACCAGGCCCATGTGATAGTAAAGGAAAACCACAGGTACAGCCACAACCGTTTCATTTCCGTTTTCATCTCACTCATCTGCTGCCACCTCCTTTCGGATCCACAGGGATACCGTGATCCGATAGGACAGGTAGTACAATCCCAGGGTGATCACCGGTGATACGACTGTAAAGAGCAGCAGGTCAAACTCGTGTGCTTTTACCCATGTCATAAATGCATCCACATCCCAGTTTGCCAGTGCTTGCACATTTCCAAACAAAACAAATCCCAGAAGGCACATACATATTGCCATTACGATCCCCGTCAGGATCAGCTTTGTCTTTTCTCTGCCGATCAGCAGCAACATAGGTATATTGACCGCCGCCTGCAACAGTGCAAAACAAAACAACGGCATCGCCATTCCTGCTATCAGGGAAAACAAATTCATCCCCCGGAAACTTTCCGCGGTAAATGCGGAAAACACAATATGCCATATCATATAGACCGAGTAGCAGACATACGCCGTGATTGCTGTAAAAATATACTTTTCTGCCACATAGGTCTGCTTACACAGTGGCAGTGCCGAAAGATAATTCCGTACACGTTTCTTTTCATCCGGCTCCGAGGATCTGTACCAGGATGCATTGACCTGCCCACACCCGGCGAACAATACAATAAACTCTCCGTACCAGAAAAGCACATCGAACATGCTTACCACTTCACCGTTGTCATTCGTTGCCGTAAACCCGGGAATCACCAGGGATCCCGGAAAGATCACCCGCAGCAACGTATAGATAACCAATGCGATCCCTGTGATCATGATCAGTTTTTTTCCGCGGATCGCTACAAAATCTTTATACAGCAGTCCCCCCATCAGATGACACCTCTCTTTCTGTCCGCGATCCGATAAGCCAGGCAATATGCCAGAACACTGACTGCCGCAGCGATCAGAAACAGTACATATCCCTTCTCCCGTATAAAATCCAACGGTGCCCAAAAATCCGCACTTTCCGCCTTGTTCTCCCGGATCAGGGTTTCCACCACAAATCGCTTCACCTTATCAAAATTAACCAGCACGACCGCTGTCAGCATAGTGAGCAATGCCGCACACTGCGCATACTGCTCTTTTCCGTAACCGAATACCACGCAGAATAAGATCACCAGCGCACTATAGATGCTCATCACGGATGCACCGGAGATAATGATCCCGAAGAACTCCCTGAATTTCAGCATATCCGTTAAGCACGATAACAGAAATGCCAGCAGCAGGTCCACCGCCACACCGATGCCAAACATCGCATAGATGGTCAGAAAACGCGCCAGCACTCTTTTCTTAAGCGGAAGTGGTAAGGATGCGGAAACTTTACCGAAACCGGCCTTGCCATCTGCCAGAAAAACGTAGAGCATATCCCCGACACTGGCGATAGGCAGCAGCATAAACATCACCAATACCATACTGCCGATATTACGCACATCCACCTGCGATGCGCTTTCTTTCAGCATCTCCTGACCAACCTTTGCCATAGTGCCAAACCGCGCACTCAGCACATACATGACCGACGCCACCAATACACCGACCATCACAAAACAGAAGGAGGTCAGCTGTTTTCTTAAGCACATCAGATCTTTGAGGATCAATCCTTTCACGATCGCACCTCCCTCCTGTTTACATAGAAGATCATGATCTGTTCCAGAGCCGCCGGTTCGATCACCAGATCGGGGTATAGCTTCTGCGCCGCCTTTCGGTCATTGACCATGATCTCTGTGCCAAAGCTTCCCACCTCAGCACTGACAATAAGGGACTTGCTGATCTTTTCCACGTCATCCCTTTTACATTTCAATATACCGTGTTTCTCCAGCAGCTCGTCTTTATTCCCGGTCAGCACGATCCGCCCGCCATCAATAAAGACCACCTCATCCGCCAGTTTCTCCAGATCACCGGTGATGTGTGAAGACAGCAATATCGTATGATCTTCCTCTACCACAAAATCCCGGAAGATATTGATCATCTCATTTCGCACAATCGGATCCAGTCCGCTGGTGGGTTCGTCCATGACCAGCAGTTTGGCCTGATGTGAGAGGGCTACGGCGATCTGCAGTTTCATCCGCATACCGCGGGAAAATGCGCCGCATTTTTTCTTTACCGGCAGAGAGAACTGTTTCAGATATCCAAAGAAGGCTTCTTCATCCCAGTTCTTATAGATATGCTTCATCATGATGTTGATATCCTTCCCGGTCATAAACTCGTGAAAGCCCATCTCGTCAAAGACCACGCCGATATTTTCCCGCAGTGCGGCACTGTTTTCATCCACGTTCTCGCCAAATACCCGTACTTCTCCGCTGTCCCTGCGGATCACATCAAGGATCAGGTTGATGGTCGTTGTCTTCCCGGCTCCGTTCTGTCCGATAAAACCACACACCGATCCCTCCGGTACAGCGAACGAAACATCATCCAGCTTGAAGTCC
>JAGBMJ010000058.1 GCA_017634975.1 Lachnospiraceae bacterium
GCTGTCATTTCAAAGGTCTTACCCGCACCGACACAGTGCGCAAGGAGAGTATTATCTCCGTATAGCACATGTGCCACGGCATTTAACTGATGCGGTTTTAATACGATATCCGGAGTCATGCCCGGGAACTTAAGATGTGATCCGTCATATTCCCTCGGTCTTGTGGAATTAAACAGCTCATTATACTTTGCCGTAAGAGCCGCTCTCCTCTCGGGATCCCGGAATACCCAGTCCTTAAACGCCTCACGGATTGCTTCCTGCTTCTGACTGGCAAGGGTTGTCTCCTTTTTGTTAAGAACACGCTTTTCCTTACCGTCCTCCACCACGGTATCGTAGATACGGGTGTCCTTTAAGTTAAGGGAATCCTCCAGGATCTTATAAGCGTTCGCCCTGCCGGTACCGAAGGTGTTATGCACGAGGGTATTACCATAATCGGCATTCTTGCCCTTCACATTCCACTGGCCCGTGATATCGGAAAACTGCACTCCTACTACATCCCGGTTAAAAAGATAATCCGGTGTCTGGAAGGTCTCTCGCATAAAGTCCTCGATGTAATGAGGATCTATCCATGTGGCACCGATACGCACCTCGATCTCCGAAGCATCCAGCTCTTTGGGCTGCACTCTCTCAAGGGATGCCACGTTTACCGCAAACTCCGGATGATTCTCCGCATAGTTCTTTGCTACGGCAAGCTTCTCCCTTACATTCCCGGACAGGTACTCGTCCGCAGTCTCCCATCTGTCCGTCAGAGGATTCTTAAAGATTACTCCGGCAAGCTCATCGGCTATCTCGTCCTCAGATTTACCTGCAAGTTCCGCCATATACGGCAGATCTACCCTTGCTTTTTCGGATAAGGATACAGCCAAGGCTTCACTTGCGGTATCAACGCTTTCCACCACTTCCGCTCGCTTGATGGTGCGCTTGGTGAACATATCCGCCTTACCTTCAAACTTGCCCTCATCATCCAGTTTTTCCAATGAACAGAGCAGACAATATGACGAATCCTGATTAAAGGCTCTCTTATTGGTCTGTGAGCTGATCAGCCCGAACTTCTTTGAAAAATCATCATACCGGTCATTAAGTTCCTGCTGTTTTGCGGTAATCGCCGCATCGGAATACTCTTCCATCTGCATGGTGATAAGCTCCTGCGTACAGTCACGGATGCCTATCATACCCTTTATGCGCTCTTCCATGCTCTCCGATACATCGGCAGGCTTCATGATGCTGTTCTCACGGTAATACACCTTATCATCCACCACGCAGTAACTGTAATTCTTCACATTCGGATCCGCAGGTATGGTATCAAAAGCAAGCTCTTCGCCTTCTTCCAGTTCCACTGCTTCATAAGTGGCATTGATATGACTGATCGCATCTTGAAGCTGCTCCTCAAAAGGTCTCGTCTCATCGGGCACACAGGCAGTCTCCATTCCAAAAGGTCCGGATACCTCTGCCATCTTACCTACGATCATCTCCGGATGATCTACGAAATACTGGTTCATGGCTATGCCATTCTGATCTGTGGACAGATGCACCCAGTCCGGCTCGATATCCATCAACCTGTCACGCTTCTTGAAA
>JAGBMJ010000059.1 GCA_017634975.1 Lachnospiraceae bacterium
ACACTCACAATGTATTCTTTAGTAGTAAGCTGGAACTCGCTACTACCGTAGACAGCGCATTTGACGAATGGAGTAAGCCCAATGAGCAGCTTCGCACTTTATGCAGTTTTAAGTAAAAATATTAATGTCGTTTACTATAACAATTATATTGATAGAAAAGGTGGAAAATGCGAAGCAATTCCTGCTCCTTTCGGTGTATTTCTGGAAGAGAATGATGAAAATTACGTTGAACCCGATCTCTCCGTAATCTGTGACACCGCTAAGTTACAGGATGACGGCTGCCATGGAACCCCGGACTGGGTGATTGAAATCGTATCCCCCGCCAGCCGTAAAATGGACTGTTTTATCAAGCAGGAAAAATACCGGAAAGCCGGAGTCCGCGAGTACTGGATCGTGGATCCGGAAACGAATATCATAAGAGTGTTTCGCTATGAAAAAGGCGAGATGAAAGATTATCCATTCACGGAGGATATTCCGGTCGGAATATATGAGGATCTGACGATCAATCTTTCCAAACTGCTGTAAATAAGTATAAGTCCAAAGCGGAAACGGCTCCCAAGATTTCCGGGAACCGCACCGCTTTGTGTATGGCGGGTGGGTAACTGTCCACCCCCATACCCGCAATCACTTATTCCTTCATCTGTTCTCACAGATATACAGCTATTATAGAACAACTCCTCTAAGCGTAACCGTTCCGGGTGCTGCCCTAAGCCAGCGGTCTTCCGTACATGTCGCCAGACTGATCCATTCCGATGAGAAACCGGCAACCGCTCCGGCGACCCACTGTTCATGTTCCGGCGATTCACACAGCAGCACCAGCACGAAACTTTTTTCTTTATCCTGTGCAAAATTCTCCCACATCTTCATATGTTCCCTGATTTTTTCCGGGTCATGATGACTACGCAAAATATCAAAAATACAGTAACGTCCTTTGACATAGATCCCCAAAGGTATTGCCGCGCTCTGTTTTCTGCCAATCCTCACTGCTTCCTTTATCCGAAAAGTCCCGACTTCGTTATTATAATAGAGTTGGTTAATGATCACCTGATTCCATATCAGGCAGGAACTTGTTGCCATATGTCTCCCCATTTGGGAACCGGCGATATAATCTTCCCTTGCATCCGGAAACGGTGCTCCCAGCTTTTGAAGCAGATTGCAGACGATATATGCAACCCTGTACGTTCTGACCTGTGGCTCTCTGTCATTCTCACACTTTCGAAATGCTGCCTGCACGACCATTCCTTCTTCCACAAACCGTATCAGTCTCTCCATTACTACGTCACGCTCTGCCGCATACCCCTTTAACAGCAGATAAGACCACAACTGGTCTTCCGTCATACATTTCCCCATGCCAAGAATTGCAAGTATAACAATTTCCAGCTCATCCAGTTCCCTGCTTCCTCTGGGACAGTTTTTGGTCAGCTCTAACTTTGAATATGGACTCAATGCAATTCTTAACTGTAGCGCATTCAGCAAGTCCTCATGTGGCATAAGAAGCTCTTTACGCGGATATCTGTTTCCTGTGTTCCATTCCCCATACTTATTCATAGCCCTCTCCTTTCCTAAAATAAGACATTTCGTCAGAATCTTCGCCACACATCCGGATGATGTGCTCTATCTTCGCATATACCTGATCTCTTCGCATATCCCCGATGAACAGATCATCCTCCGGATCTGCTTTCTGTGTGTCTTCCATTCGAAACCTTTTATATCTCACCAGAATTTTTTCCATATCGCTCCTTCACTACCCCGTACCATTCCAGGGGTGCAATAAATGCTTTACTTTCTATTAGTGCTGTTTCATATAATTCCGGGTGTTTTGCGCATTTTTGATGGATTTTTTCCATCTCGGCTGCATCCATCGCCCTCGTATAACATTCAAGAAATTCCAACGGTACATTTCGGTAGTAATTGATCCATCCACGATTGTACGCTCCCAGTCTGTCCCACCAACGGATCAGATTTTCGTCCCCCTTTTGAATGTTATGGAACATTCCCTTTTTCATCTTTTCCCATTCTGTTGCACCGATGGTTGCATAATACCTGCCATCACAGCAGCCGAAACCATATCCGAGAAAATGGAGTTCTTCTGCAGGTATAAGCTTTGACTTCTCCCTGTTCAGCCATAACCCCAGAGAGTCATTTAAAAACTCCTCCACACGACGCATCGTTTCTTTCGCTTCACCTTCCCCTCCGCAAAGGATTACGATATCATCTGCATAACGTATAAAGTGCAGATCCGCTTTCTCCATAAAACGATCCAGTTGATCCAGATAAACATTTGCAAGGAGCGGACTAATAGGTCCACCCTGCGGCAGACCGACTACTTTCCGAAATACATGACAGCCGCTCATCACCCGCATCCCCAGATACGAACTGATCAGCCCAAGTGTTGCCGGATCGTCCGTATCCTGCATAAGAAGACTCATCAGTTTTCGCTGATCCACACGGTCAAAATAACTTTTTATGTCCAGATCTGCTGCATATATGCCACCTTCATTCATTTCCCGGGCACACAATCCCACCGCATCCAATGTACTCCTTCCCGTACGGAAGCCAAAACTCCTCACGGAGAATACCCCCTCATAATATGGCTGCATGACCCTGCACATCGCATATTGAAGCATCCGGTCTCTTACTGACGGGATTTCGATCAGCCGTATCCCGCCATTTGGCTTGCGTCTGCGTATCTGCACCGCCGGAATCGGAATGTACTCACCATTTTGGATCTGAGCTTTGATCTTTTCCCCATTCTTTCTCCAAAAGTCCGGCAACTGTGTTCCAAACATCCCATCATATCCGCAGCCTGTTTTTTTCTTTTTCAGATGTTCTATGGATTCCCGGATATTATCCCCTTCAAGAATAGTCTCTATCGGAAACTGGTTTTCCATCTTCTCTCCCCCCTTTCAAAATAGCCCATGTCTTTTGTGCCTTCCGGATATTCCGGATCAATTCTTCATCTATGGTATTCCTGGTCAGAAGGTGATATATGACTGTTTTATTCGCTTGGATCACACTGTTGTTTAACCTCTCATACGCCGATGTTGCCCAGGGAAGCGAAAACCAAACCAGAATATCCGTTTCGATCCTCTTTACATAAACTGCATTTTCTGCTGCCGCACTGACCAGTGCTGCTCTTATTTTCCCTTGCCTCCACTTGTAAATATCCTCATATGTTTCCAATACTTCAAGGCAAGGGATCAGACTGCGGATCATTTCTTTCTCATGCCGGAACCAGTATACGATCAAAACCCGTTCATTAACCGCTTTACGCAGAATATGCCTGATCTCATCAATCTTGTGGTTATGCAATATATGAAGATTCTTATTCTTATCGCAGATCAGTCCGTTGGCCGCCTGCATTTTCCGTACCGTTCGTCCTCCGTTTTCGATTTCTTCGCAGTGCTCATTCAACGATAGTACCCCTTTTTCCAGAAGACGATATCTTGCATATTCGGCAGGTTCCATCCGGACATACACATCGCAGTATCGATTGGATAATTCTGCGATCGTCAAAGCCGGATCATCCGTAAAACAGATATCGGATATTTTTTCCCGTATACGGATCAAAGCCCCTTCTTTTGGCTCCCTTATAATCCTGGCATATCCGTTTTCATTGTACTTTTTTGTAAAAAAATATCTGTCATAAAATCCTGACCTAATATTCTCCAGCCTTTTCCCGTCATCCAGCAGAAAAATCTGCCCCCACAGATCCTCCGGATGATCCAACGCTTCAAAAGAGGAAAGCGCCAGAAGAAACGATAACCCCTTACGGATCTTCATAAATCTTTTAAAACGTGCCGTGTCCGGATTCCGGTACAGAAAAAAATCGTCTGCAATCACGTAGGAAAACGGAAAACCTTCCTCTCTTATAAGCCAGTTCAGGCTTTCGTGGGTTATAAAATACAACGAAAAATCCCCTTTCAGGATACGCTTCTTCTCGGCATCACTTCCTCTTATGAAAACAGCCTTCAAACGGTATAGATGATCCCATTTTTCCAGTTCGTTTTTCCATTTTCCTTTTGCAGAATGCGCCGAAGTAATGATCAGTACCTTATCCGTTGCAAATCGTTCATATAAAAGTTCATTTATGACTGTTAATGCAACAACCGTATCCCCCATTCCGTTTCCGAACATCAGCATACTGATATTTCTTTCCAATATAAACTTCTGCGCTTTTTTCTGGTACAGATACGGTTTATACTCCATACTCTCATCACCCTTTCCTAGGAACCGCTTCTGACAAATGCCTTCTGTACCCCATATCCCGGGATTCTGGCTTTTCCCGTTGCATTACCGGGATAGGCTTCCCATCCCCCGATCTGCCGCAGAATGCCTTCCAGTTCATAAGCATCCCGCTTACGCATATTCTCACGTTTCTGCTGAAGGCATTCGCACCAGATTTCCATAAGGCAGATTCGGTCTCTTTTTAACGCTCCCAGGTATTCACTGATGATTCCCTGTCTGGGATCCGATTCCATAGCAATACGCTGCTGTTCCACTGCCATTTCTTCCACAGCTCCTTCCAGAAACAGTTTTTCCCCTTCACGATACCGGACTGCCGCTTCCGCCCAGATTTGTCCAACATCTTTGTCCGTCATCTCCCAAATACGTTTTGGATCCCTTCCTTTCAGTAATACCGGCCAAAACCGTCGGTTCCCTGTAATATCCCGCAAAAAGCCGTTTACCGCATTGGTTGTTCCTGCTATGATTCCGGTGCGGGGATGCATCTCTACATATTGCCCATACGGAACCCGGTATTGATCATCGGTTCTTGAAAGAAATGATTTTACTGTTTCTACGTCCATCTTCTTAAGCCCGGCCAGTTCGCTGAGTTCCATGATCCATATCCCCTGCAGCTTTTCCGCTGCAGTTTTGTCTTTCATGTCGGCAATGGTCATGGAATCGGAATACCATTTGCCGCCAAGTTTTGCAAACAATGTGCTTTTACCAATCCCCTGATCTCCGCACAACACCAGCATACAATCATACTTGATTCCCGGCTCATACACCCTCGCAACAGCAGCAGTAAAACTTTTTCTGGTCACTGCTCTTACATACGGCGTATCTTCCGCACCAAGATAATTGATGAGGATTGTATCCAGTCTTTCCATCCCATCCCACTTAAGCGCTCCAAGATAATCCCTGATCGGATGGTACCTTCGCTCTGCGCTGAGAAAGGCCTGCAATGCATCCTTACACTTCTTTGGCGCATAAAGATCGTACTGATCCTCCAGATACAATTCCAAACAGGCCAGATCCGTTCCTCTCCACCCGTCATGATGTCTTCCCCAGGGCGTTTCCCCAACAGTATCCACGCAGTTTTTCATCTCATTAAACACGATATTCTTTAGTTTTTCATCATTACGCAGGATTGCTGCAATATTTGGCATTGTACACAGAAGCATTCCCTTGGAATCCCGCAGCAATTCATCTTTCCAGTCACGTTCATTCTCCATAAGCGCCTCCTGATCTGTATGTTATTTTGGGCGACAGACTAAGCTTTCTCAACCACATCCTGTGAGGTGTAAGTGGTCTGTCTGTCATAAAACGTTTCCCTTTTTGCAGTTTCAAAATCATTCTGGTTCCTGCACACAGTAACAACTGCTCCCTCGGATTCACCAGGCTCAGCCTGGTAGCCATATATGCCTGGAGTGTCATCATCGCCATTTTTTTAACAATATCTGCCGCTCCTGTTCTTACGCGCTTCAACCTTCCATCAACAAAGCCGTTGTATTCCAACACCCACTGTTCCCCATTATAGTAATAAGAAGGATAAGGAAAGATGACCCTGTCTCCCGACGGAATTGAAAGTATCAGGAAATTTTGTTTCCGCACCAGACGGATCCGATTGCAGTATATTGTTTCTGCTGAATTCATTGCCTGCCAGATGGCGATACGCAGATCCTCACATAATATCTCCGTTGTCTTATCGCTTTTCGGATCCGTTCCAAGCCAACGCAATACTGCGGGAATGGAACCGGAATAATCCAGCAGTATCAGTTCCTCTTCTTTTTGCAATACTGCGGTATCGAAAACCATCCCGATCCAGCAATACCGTTCTTCTTCCGCTCCATACGGTCTTTCAAAATGACCATCCTTTATATGTGCTTTCATCCATGAATAGTCCTGTCTAAGAGCTTCCCTTAAATTACATGCGTTGGTCAGAATATCTTCCCTGTCTGCTTCTTCCATCGCCAGTTTATTGTGCATATGGATCCCCCGTTCGATCGACCGGTCGTTTTCACACATATTCTCTTCCACCGCATTCATATCCACGGGATAAATATCAAAAGAAAAGGTTCGGCGATACTTCCGGTTTCGCACATACGGATAAAGGCTTTTCACAAATTTGTCGAGAATATACCTCATTGCGTGAACCTGCCAGCCCGCAATTCTGATAAACGCCTGCCACTGGTACATAAACTCCTCCGGCTCTGTTTTTCTTCCAAATACCGGATCCGGTTTACAAAAACGGTTAATGCATCCTTGTATATCCCCAACCATGGATACTCCTTTTCCCATGAGTTTCATAGCAATATTCAGGTCATCCGGATAGCCCAGCATATTCAGCAGATTTCCCATCAAAAACCAGTGTGACCGGAATGCCCTGCCCTCATAAGGCATAAATGTTGAAAGCACTTTATATGCCCCCTGGGGATCCATGGAGTACTTTACATACGCTGCATCTGCAAGAACCGCTCTCAGTTCCAGAGGAACCCTCCCCCCATCGTCTGTAAGATTTACTACTTGAACATCTTCCTGATCAATGGCATATGCTACAATCAACGGATAGAAATCATCCTCACCTCTTCCTTCATAGGCATATGTTTGAACGATGAGCCGATGCATAAGAACCTCCTCTACTGTAAGAAATCATCCATAGGAACCGGTGTAAATTCATCAACTGCAGATACTCTTCCTCCAACAGCCGGTCCGTCTGAAATCTTCTGGATATTTCCAAGCCACAGGCCAATTCCTTTTGCCGGTCCGAAAGAATACGCATATACGGTACAACTGACCCTCGCATAACAACCGGAATAAAGCTCTGTCTGATCGGTAATCGTCTTTACATTCCGGTCTACAATCTGCGGTTTTTCTCTGGACTTCATATTCACGTACCACGAATTCTTATAAATCGCATTCCCCGATTCATCCCCGTCATGTATGGGATAACGCAGGCTGTTTGGAACCCGTCCGCCCCATTTGTCAAGTGACTCATTACGTGTCTGTTCAATCGCATCATTCAATTCCTTCACGGTTTCTTCATCATCCTTTGAAATAACCGCTGTAAGAGAATACTTCTCTTCGCCGCCATACTGTGATACCGGCCTCCAGCAGTTCACATAAACAATACGGCATTTTATGATGATCCTTCTTTTCTTTGCCATAGACACCTCCTATAATCCGCTGACCATTTTGATCAGTTCAGGGTATTTTGCCGGATCCACATCTGATATTCTTTCCGCATTAAACAGTGTCAGGATCTCCCGGATACGATCCGCCTTTCCTTCTTTGGACTTCTGAATCAGCATTTCTCTCACCGTTTCCGTTCCAATATCAGACATTTTGGCTTTTTCCGTCATCGCATCTTCCATTTCCGTCTGACAATACTGTTGAAGTATCCGAAGCGCTTCCGATATTCCATCCAGACTTTCAATCAACTGCCCGATAAAAGCATTTAAAAGTTCCTGCGGCATACGTGCCCCCTTTCTCCACCGCTCTTATGGCAGTCGGAATGCGATCCTCCACAATCTTGCTGAGATACCTGCATCCATGCCAGGATGTATCTCTGTGAAGCTGTGCGATACTTCTTCCATCCTCAAAATAGCGGTGAACCTTTTTATCGTAATTTCTTGTAAAAAGCAGGATATCCCTTCCTGTTTCGTCCCGATAACGGAAGTTCAGTTTCTTATTTGCATTACCTGTTACCTGAGTATAAATAATGTTTTTCCTCATATCTGCCTCCTCCGTTTTTGTTCGGAAATGCGGTCCGGACATCCAAAGAGCCTTTTCTCTTTCCTCCCCTCCGGTATGATTTCTTCAGAAGTCCGGGAGTACCGCTTTTTTTGTATGGCTCTATTATAGAGAAAAAACTCTCTGTAAATAATTGTCAAAACTACAGTCAGGTTGTCAAAATCTGCTTTGTGCCTGTTGCCGTTGTTGCCGCAGTTGCAGTTCCGAGCACGCCTTTTTCCTCTCTCTCCCTCTTCTTTTAACAAAGATATAGAGCAATTATGAGAAACACAGGCAACAAAAAGCATCCCATTGTGTGATAACATATTTGTTGCATTGGATAGGCAATTAGCGTAAAATACTATAGACAGATTGTTGGAACATTGAAAACAGTATCAGCTCAATATAATAATTTAACGGAGGGTAATTATATGGATATTGCCAAAATAGAGGATATTAAATACACCATTCAGGATATTTATGATCTTCCAAAGGGAGCGAGGGCGGAGTTGATTGATGGAGATATGTACATGATGGCTCCGCCAAAATTCAAACATCAGGATATATTAATGAAGCTTTCTGCGGCAATTCATAATTATATCAAAAAGAAAGGAGGAAAGTGCAAGGTAATTCCCGCCCCATTCGGTGTTTTTCTGGAAGACGATGATGAGAATTATGTCGAACCGGATATTTCTATTATCTGCGATCCTGATAAGATCCATAATGACGGATGCTACGGTGCACCTGACTGGATTATCGAAATTGTATCGCCATCATCCAAGAAATACGATTGCTTTATTAAGCAGGAAAAATACCGGAAATGCGGAGTTCGGGAATACTGGATCGTAGATCCGAAGACGGAGTGTGTCCGGGTTTTTCGTTATGAGTCCGGCGATATTGAAGAATATTCCTTCAAAGATAAGATAAAAGCCGGGATTTACGAAGATCTGAATATCGATTTGGCCGAGTTGGAGCTATAAGTATATCTGTGAGAACAGATGAAGGAATAAGTGATTGCGGGTATGGGGGTGGACAGTTACCCACCCGCCATACACAAAGCGGTGCGGTTCCCGGAAATCTTGGGAGCCGTTTCCGCTTTGGACT
>JAGBMJ010000060.1 GCA_017634975.1 Lachnospiraceae bacterium
AAAAAAGCCTAGCCAATTATGCGCAAAATTTATTTTTTTTTGAAATGTGTTGACATAACGGACAGTGGAATCTATAATAAGCACTACAAAGCCGTTTAGCGGCATCAAGCTTAAGACAATAGTCTAAGGTTAAACCCCTGTCCTTGTGATAGGGGTTTTTCTGTTACGCATTGACTTAACACCAAAATGAAATGTTTTGTATAATGAAGTTGCTATGAATAACAGAGGACGGAACGGGCAGCCGTCACCCTCGTTGGAGATGTGGGAATGTCGCCCCACCTGTTTATTCGGCTAATGAGCGGGCAACTTCGGTTGTCCGTTTTTTCGTATCTTAAAAATGTTGACATAAATGGTTGGGTGTTGTATCATTTGCTTGTGAACGAATGAGATATGTCGGTTCATCCGGCAAACGAAACGCCCAAGTATTGCGAGTACTTGGGCGTTTCTCACTCTTTACGGCGAGCTACTCCGTTTCCGGCTGTTTACCGCTTCTTCCCATCCAACCATTTGCAGATATAGTATGATATTATACCCGCCACGACAGAAAGCATGAACGATATGAGATATTCCATCCGGCTGTTCACCTCCTTCCTGCCGGAGGTCGCGGCTCGTACATTGTAGCACAGTCCTGTATTTATCGCAATAAACAGAAAGAAGGTGATCTTTATGGCAAAAGCAAAGAAACTCGCATCCGGCTCCTGGCGTGTTCAGGTGTTCAGCCACTACGAAACCGTGAATGGAGTCAAGAAAGCACGGTACCGATCCTTTACCGGTGCAACCAAGGCAGAAGCAGAGATGATGGCTGCCAAGTTTGTCAACGACAAAAAGCGGTATCAGTTGGCAGACTTTACCGTATCCGAAGCAGTGGAACGCTATATCAGCGCAAAGGAAGCCGTCCTGTCCCCCGCCACCATCCGCACCTATGATCAGATCCGCAGGACGCGGCTCGGCTCCATCGGTGCTATCCGGATCGACACGCTCTCCAGTGCCGATCTTCAGAGCTGGGTGAGCACTCTGGCATCCCAGATCTCGGCAAAGACCGTCAAGAATGTCTACGGCCTTGTGATCTCTGCTGTATCGCTCTATACGGACAAGAGTTTCCATGTGACTCTCCCCGCCAGAGCTCCGCGGCAGTACAGCATCCCGACAGACGCCCAGGTCAGCCTTCTTATGAAGGAAGCCCGCCCCGATCTGAAGCTTGCTATCACGCTCTCTTCCATCGGCACGCTGCGCCGTGGTGAAATCTGCGCCCTGAAGTACAAGGATGTGCTCCCGGACTTCTCCGGCATCTATGTTCACTCGGATATTGTCCTGGATAAAAACAAGCAGTGGATCCACAAGGATATGCCGAAGACTTCCGACTCCGTGCGGCGCATAGAGCTGCCCCGGAAAGTGATCGATATGATCGGCACAGGAGATCCGGAGGACTATATTGTCCCTTCCACACCTGCTGCCATTTCCGATGCATTCTGTCGGCTCCGGAACCGCCTGGGAATGGAATGCCGTTTCCATGACCTCAGGCACTATGCTGCTTCCATCCTGCACGCGATCGGTGTGCCGGATCAGTATATCATGGAGCGCGGCGGCTGGTCTACGGACGGCACCCTGAAAGCGATCTACCGAAACACGCTTTCAGATAAGTCCCGGCAGTTTTCTGCCAAGGCAAACGACTACTTCGACAACAATCTGCTTGCGGGAAATGGCGATTCGTGATAATATAGCCGTGTCGATTTGCTGCAATATATCACACAAAATATCACACAGATATTTTGAAATGCCGATAAACAGCAGAGTTTCAGGCTTTTGATGAAATGTTCAAGTCCCGCTGCCGGCAT
>JAGBMJ010000061.1 GCA_017634975.1 Lachnospiraceae bacterium
TCCCTCCTAACCTCCGGATCCAGCTTCACTTTCCGGATATACTGCTCCTATACCGGAGCCATTGTATTCCTTAACACCTCATCCATCTGTTCTTCGAAATCCTCAATAGAACCTGCATGAGCGGCTCTTCTATGAAGTTCACGCAGACATTCTATATCATTCAGAGCATTGATTCGATCCTCCAACGCCTGCGGCATCTCTCCATAGAGTTCTAACAGATCAAAAATGTTCGATTTTGTAGTCTCTATTTTTGCCTCCGTTGCTGCTTCCCTGCGCTCTCTGTCTATGTAATCTCCAAATGTCACGAGTTCCCTCCTAACCTCCGGATCCAGCTTCACTTTCCGGATATACTGCTCCAATTGCTGCGTTTCGGTGTCAACCGCAGCAGTTTCGTCGCTGTTCTCTATAAAGTGTAGCATATTTTTGATGGATTGACTACCGCCCTTTTTACCTGTGGTATTGAAATAAATGAAACATAAACCATCTTCGTAAGGCAGCCCCGGTATCTCTTCACACTTCTCCCGAAATGTGTAGATCATCTGGTCCTCCCCGAAGATGTCAAAGTTCGTGATCGTGATCACATACAGATCCGGCAGGTGTTCAAAATCGTTATCCCCACTCTCCATATACCGGCTATCGATCTTGGCCTGTCTGAAGCGGTTTGCTTTCGGAAAATGAGTATCATTTGCCGTATGCGGCTCCACATCATAGACATTCGCTATTACGGATGACGCTTCCCCTTTTTCGATAACCTCCACATCCATACGGATGCCGCGATGATCCGGGCTATATCCGGGTATCATCTTTTCCGCATTTACACTGATCTGGCCGATCTTTCGCTGCAGCAGCACGCTCAAAATACATCTTAAGCTCGGTTCGCTTACTTCCTGATCCGAACTCACCGCCTGCATCAGAAAATTGTCGATCAGGCTCATCTCCTCCAGTGTTTTTCTTGCCATTAGTTTTTCTCTGTCTCCTTTCATACTTTACGGCAACGGAGACAGCAATATCCAAATGGGATCCCGGTCTCCATCACATACTATTGGTTACTCTGTGAATTTTGACCGAATCGTCATCGAAACAATAGAACTCACAGATGTGTACGGGAGACACTATAGCAGACAAAACAGGATTCTGTCAAGGGTCTTTTTCAAAATACAGATTTCAAGCCAACATCTTTTTGTAACACATTTTAGAACACAAAAAAACGATGCACAACACGAGTTTTTCTTACTTGGCATCGTTTTATTAGACTTTGTATTCTTCTCCGACGGATTTTATTCTGGAATTCCTATCTTCTTGAGAATCTTCAATATTTCTTTCTTTTTTTCCTGATCATCCGGCAACCCCTGTACAATACCAAAATCATCAAAAAAACCTAATCTTGTGAGTTCTTTTGCTTTTTCCATGATATCTGTATTTATATGGCACCACATATCCGTCTCCCAAAGAACATTACACTTTATCATAGCATCCTGTCTTTCTTGCAATCCTTCGTAGAAACAGATTCCATTATTGATCAGAACTCCATATTGATTTTTATCCTCTTCAGATATTTTTCTTAAATCCTCCGTATCGTTAAAACACTTTGCTTGGTTTTTATCAGTGCATGGTGTTTTCACATTTCTGAACGGATATTTCTTTCTCATTATCTCATCTTCAGCATCCGCCGTCACATGATGTATAAGCCTAAACAATTCACGATCATACGGAATATAATCCAATGTAAGACAATCGGGTATACTGTCCGCGCAAACAGTTCTAATATGCGATAATTCCACCTTCATATCTTCGCAAACATTTTTGAGAGAAGAATATTCGCGACCTATATATTTCTCATCTTTATGCGCGCCGTTTTTATCACGTTCATAATATACTCTATCTATCACCTTATCAAAATTGCATAAATCTTTCTTCTTCCGTCCAGACTCATAAATATATTCATCCACGACAACACAACACTTGATATAAAAATCCATTAATATTTCATTGCTCTTCTTTCTCAGATCTATATATTTTAATTCACTTACATTTTCAGCAATGTACCATAAACTATCAACACATTTTTTTGCATCTATCAAGTATCTTGCCGTTTCCCACTTACTTTTCATATGAATACACCTTCATCCTTCATGTTACTCTTTATTACCGTCCAAAAAAATTGATATCGTTATTTTGCATATTTTTATTTTAACAACTTGTCACAATACGGTAGTAATTCTTCTATTTTGGCCACTATACGATACTGTTCCTCAAGTGGCGGCAATGCAATTATTAGATTTGCAACTGATGTCAAACTTAAATTTGGCCGTCCTCCATTGGATGCATCACCAAGAAGATGTTTAACAGCATACGGGCTCTGCAAATATTTTAATACATAGTCCTTCAATTTACTATCAACAAGTCTTATAAGACAAACTGCTTGATTAATATTTGCATTATCAACTGAAAGATTATATATTGCTGTTCGTCCTATTGAAGCTCCCACAATATTTGTTAATATATCCCCCTTTTGAAGTATAGACGACGGATGCATATCATTAAATCTTTCATCGACATATTTCTCATTTTTCATAAGCATACATTCATTTCCAACATTTTCACTTGTAATAAATAATATACCTTGCTTAGCATTTGTATAATTTACCCCCTGCCATTTAGGAGAAGATCCCTTTGTTATTAACTTTGTTAATTCACCCAAACGACACCATTTCCATGATTCCGGTATATCAGGCAAATCGTTTTCCTTATTAATATCACAAATATTCTTTTCTCTATAGGCTGCCCCTTCCCTAATCAGTTTCTGTTTTTCTTTTTGTATCTGCTGATACAGTTCTTCTGCTGTTCCTTCTTCCGGTCTTTGTTCCACCAATTTGCCCTGGATTGCATATTGCAGGATAGACTTCTTCATATCCTCCGGGAATTTGGCATTGAACCGCTCAAGTTTCTCATATGCCTTAGCATAGCGATCAACATAGGGAAGGAGTTCTTCAATTTTAGCAACTATACGATTCTGCTCCTTGAGTGGAGGAAGTGGTACCACTGCTCTATACAGTTTTTCATCGTTAATCGCCGGATACGCAACTCCTTTAGAATTCTCTGTTGCATTTGCATATTTATCAAATTCAGGAGATAGTAAATAAAAAAATAAATATTTGTTAAAAACACCTATGTAACACGCCATAACAGCAAAACCGGTACTCGCTATTGGTTCTCGCTGAAATTTTCTGTCAATAATACACATATTGTGAAGGTACGGTCTTACTGTAGCATATAGAATATCTCCATGTTCTATTATCTTCCTTGCCCTTGAAGGAGCGCATTTCGCCTCAACAATATTCTCGTTTTCATTCAATCGCTGATGTCTATTATCTATTGATCCTATATCAATATAGGCAAATGTATTATTTGGTGATTTCTGACCATGATTAAATACTATTTCGTTAAGCCTAACCCACTTCCAACTCTCCGGAATATCAAAAGGAACCTCTTCATCCGTAATCTCCGCAAGAGGTTTTTCTTTCTTGATTTTTCCTTCTTTAATCAGTTTTTGTTTTTCTTTTTGTATCTGCTGATATAGTTCTTCTGCAGTCCCTTCTTCCGGGCGCTGTTCTACCAGCTTTCCCTGAATCGCATACTGTAGGATACTCGCTTTCAACTGTTCCGGTGTCATGCGTTCGTCCCTCCCGGAAGTAATGCTTCCAACTGCACCAGCACATGGTCGATCTCTGCATTTAACGATGCACGCTTCTCCTGATAATTCTGTATCGTTTCCATCGGAGACAGCACTTCTTCCTCTTCGTGCGGATAACCGCACAGATCCAGATTACATCCCTGATCATTTAACAGAAAATCTTTGGTGTATTTCTTCGCCTTCGGTCCGTCGGACAGTTCAATCTCTTTCCGATCATTCCACCATTCGATACACTCATCGAAATGCTTCAATTCCATCGGTTTGGTCTTTGAGAAATGTTTCCTGTCTTCTGGCATATCCACGCGATAATACCAAGTCTCTGTTGCCGGTTTTACATTATCAAAGAACAGCAGATTGGTGGATATGGAAGTATACGGGCTGAATACAGAGCCCGGTAATCTTACGATCGTATGCAGATTAAACTCTGTTAAAAGTCTTGTTTTGATCGCTACCTTTGCATTATCCAGGCCAAATAAGAAACCATCCGGTACTACCACTGCTGCCCGGCCTTTTTTCTTCAGGCGATACATGATCACAGACATAAACAGATCCGCCGTCTCGGAGGATGCGAGATCATCCGGGAAGAAACTCTGTATCGACTTATCTTCATGACCACCATACGGCGGATTCATCAGGATCACATCGAATTTATCATCATCTGTATAGTCCAACAGATTATGCTTTAATGAATTTTCGTGATAGATGTTCGGCACTTCAATATCATGCAGCAACATATTAGTCACACACAGCAGATAGGGAAACGGTTTCTTTTCGATACCATAGATACTCTCATCCAGCTGCTTCTGCGCTTCTGTTGTCTTTACTTTCTTTTGCAGTTGTCCGAGCCAAGATGTGATAAAGCCACCGGTTCCGCAGGCAAAGTCTGCCATCTTCTCGCCCAGTTTCGGTTTGATCATCAACGCCATAAAATCTGTCACTGCTCTCGGTGTATAGAATTCACCGGACGAACCTGCCGACTGCAGATCCCGCAATATCTCTTCATACACAAAACCGAAGGCATGACTTTCCTTCACATCATCAAACTCGATCTCGTCAATGATATCGATCACCTGCCGCAGATACACGCCATCCTTCATATAGTTATTGGCATCTTCAAAGGTAGATTTTACGATAGCCTTTTTTACGGGTGTTTCCGGTGTAACCTTTAATCCCTTCAGTGTCGGGAATAATGTATTGTTAACGAAATCCAACAGTTTATCACCGGTCAAGGCATGTCCGTTTTTATCCGGCTGCGCCCAGTTTCTCCATCTGCATTTTTCCGGGATGATGGATTGGTAATCATCTTCATTCAGTTCCCAATCATCTTCCTTGGCATCATATACTTTCAGAAAGAGCATCCATACCATCTGCTCGATTCGCTGCGCATCGCCGTTAATACCGGCATCCATACGCATCACATCCCGTATTCTTTTGATAAAACCTGACTGCATTGCCATCTTATCCTACCTCGATCTCATAAATATTATCTTCCAATTCTTTTACTGCCTGCTCGTACTCTTCTTTCCCACCGAAGAGTTTGACGATGCGGGAAGGTTTTCCATACTCCGCAAAATCCGCAAGCTGCAGCACCTTCATATCTTCCACTTCCGTGATGCCCTGATTCATATACTTATCCAGCAGGATCTCCAGTACCGCTCTGGCATCTCCGGAATACTTTGCGAAGAAATCTTTTTTCTTCACATGATTTGCTCGCTCTTTTCTGGTCAGAGGTTTCTGCCCATATGCCACATGACAGATAAAGTCAAAATCATCCACATCTTCCATATGCTGATCCGATTTCAGCACATCGATATCGATTCCCATTCCTTCCAGCGTCTGACGGATCTCAATCTTTTTATCAGAGGATCGCCATTTCCGGATAAAATCCACAAGAGACGCGTATTGTCCGCGGATATTCGTTTTGGTATAGTCGATGATATCTTCCTGTCGCAACAGTTTTCCGTTCGTATCATAAACCGACACCATCTTGTTGATGATCCTCACCTTACAACCGTCTTTATCCACAATGGGTGTATCATGGCTGTCCGGCTCCACTTCAATACCGTCTTTGGGATCCTTTGAATACGGTGGTTTCTCCCGTGTGTCCGTTCCCCTATGATGAAAACGCTCATCCTGCTCTATCGGTCCATCCCAGTCCGGATCTGCAAAGAGTTTGGTCACACCACGGAAATCCATAACCGTAAAGTGCGTCTTACCTTCTTTCTCACGAATACGAGTACCTCGCCCGATGATCTGCTTAAATGTCGTCATACTTTCAATATATTTATCCAGTACGATCAGCTTGGTCATCTTGCAATCTGCTCCGGTCGTGAGCAGTTCCGATGTGGTCGCTATGACCGGATATTCCGAGGATACCGAAATGAAATAATCTAGCTTACTTTTCCCGTAGATATCCGATCCCGTGATCCGCACTACATAATCAGGATTTGCCGTAACCATATCGCTGTTTAAGTTCACCAATGCGATACGCATACGCTCTGCCGCATCTTCCGTCGCGCAGAATACGATAGTCTTTTGCATTCGTCCCGTTGCTTTCAGATATTCCGTAATCTCATTTGCCACTTCATTGATACGGTCTTCCAAGATCACGCCGTTCGGATAATCATAATCCCGGTTATTATAGATACGGTCTTCGATCACATTGCCAAAGATATCTCTCTGCCCTTTATATGGCCGCCATCCGTCTCCGATGTTCAGAGTGATACCGATCACTTTAAACGGTGCAAGGAATCCGTCTTCGATTCCCTGTTTCAAACTGTAGGTATATACAGGATCCCCAAAGTAATCGATATTGGATACTTTTTCACTCTCCTTGGGAGTAGCCGTCATACCGATCTGTGTTGCCGTCTTGAAATACTCCAGAACCTTCCGCCAATTGCTATCCTCTTTGGCACTCCCCCGGTGACACTCATCCACGATGATCAGATCAAAATAGTTCTCCGGGATCTGTCGGAAGTGTTCTTCATCGTTCTGCCCCACCATCTGATGATAGAGCGCAAAGTTCACTTCGTGAGATGCGATCTTCTTCAGGCATTCTTTATCGGAAAAATCCACTTTATAGATGGTCTTTTCGAGAGGTGCAAAATCCTGCAGAATACTCTGATCCACAAGGATATTGCGGTCTGCCAGATATAGCACTCGTTTTCTAGTCTCGGAACGCAGCAGACGATATACGATCTGAAACGCCGTATATGTCTTGCCGGTTCCCGTTGCCATAACCAGCAACAGGCGCTTACGTCCGTTTGCAATCGCTTCCACCGTACGATTGATCGCGTTTCGCTGATAATATCTCGGTGCATTCGTTGTCTGGGAAGAATAATATGGTTGATTCAGGATCGCATCTTCACTTTCATCAATGCGAATTCCACCATAGAAGTTTTCGATTTCTTTTTCGCTGATCCCGGTATCCTTTTGGAATTGCAGATTCCCTTTCAACGCTACCTGCGCATCCCGGATTGTATTTTCATCCTTGGATTCTCCATAGCAGCGTGCGATCAGCTCTTCAGGCGTCGGAAAATCATCCAGCGGGAACTGACGCTCTTTGCCGGTCAGGAAATCATGTTCGCAGAATGCGTCACCGTTGGAAGAATATGCAAAAGGGATATCCATCATCATTGCATAGGTCATTGCCTGCTGCATACCATAAGATACGGAATGATTATTGTCCTTAGCCTCCACGATCGCGATCGGCTTGCCATCGTTCAGATACAGGACATAATCCGCATACTTCGGTTTGCTGCGCACCACCATATTGCCACGGAGATTAATCTTGCCGTCCGTGATCTTGGTTTCCATCGTAATATGGTCTTTCCAGGCCGGCTGAATCGCCGGAGTAATATAGTTCAGCTTGATGTCTTCTTCTGACATCTGACTTTTCGGTAAAACCGGCATCCGCAACACCCCCTTACATCATCCGTGATTATCTGCTTTTGTTGCCCAAAACACCCCATCATTGCTACATATTATAACATTTTGGTGATATTACAGCAAGGAAACCTTGGGAATTGGGAGATTATAAAAGCGGCTGCGAGATTAATCTCACAGCCGCTGATTCGTTCTAGCGTTTCAGGTTTGCGTATTGTGTATATTCCGGCAGCCAAGCGAGTTCGACGGTTCCGATAGGGCCGCTACGCTGCTTGGCAATGATGATCTCGGCAATGTTCTTCTTATCCGTATCCGGATTGTACACTTCATCACGATAGATGAAGAGTACGGCATCGGCATCCTGCTCGATGGCACCGGATTCACGCAGGTCGGAAAGCATAGGACGGTGATCCGTACGTGCCTCTACCTGACGGGACAGCTGTGACAACGCAATGATGGGGATCTCCAGTTCCTTCGCCAGCAGCTTCAGTCCTCGGGAAATCTCGGAGATCTCCTGCTGACGGCTGTCTGCGCGACGGCTGGTGGAATTCATCAACTGCAGGTAGTCGATGATGACCAGCTGAATATCCCGTTCCATCTTCATCTTACGGGAGATCGAACGGATCTCACCGAGAGTTGTCGCCGTATCGTACAGGATCAGCCCGGAGTGCGCAATATTGCCGGCACTCTCCGCCAGACTCTCAAAATCGCCGTCCGACAGCTGACCGGTCTTGAACTTTTGCGAATCCACCTTGGAATCCATCGAAAGAATACGATTCACCAGCTCGGTGCTGGTCATTTCCAGCGAGAACATGAGAACATTCTTATGCTGCCGTACCGCAATATCCCTTGCCATGGAAAGCACCAGGGAAGTCTTACCCATAGCCGGACGGGCAGCTACCAATACCAGATTACCTTTTTGAAAGCCGGCGGTCTTGTGATCCAGATCGATAAAGCCCGTCGCCAGCCCGGTCACGTCACCGGTGGTACGCGCTGCCAGGTCGATCTGCTCCAGTGCCTTCATCACGATATTGCCGATGGGCTCGATCTCACCGACTTTACGCTTCTGGACCACCTCAAAGATCTTCTTCTCGGTATCCGCCAGCAGATCGCTCAGATCCCCCTTGAATTCATAACATTCCTTTGCCACACCTTCCGATACACGGATCAGATCCCGCAGTACGGCTTTTTCCGCCACATAGGTCGCATAATCCTTGGTATTGACCGAGGTCGGTACCGAAACGACGATGTCACGCAAAAACTCCGGATTTACTACCTCCGGCGGCACATCCATTTCCTTCAGACGCTCCTGCAGGGTCAGCTCATCGATCGCCATTCCCTTGGAGTGGAGATAGAGCATCGCCTCGTAGATCGCGCCATAAGTTTTGTTATAGAAAACCTTCCCGTCCGGCAGGATATCTGCAACAGACGGGATCAGGGTATTATCAATATAGAGACCGCCCAGTACAGACTGTTCCGCTTCCATACTGTGCGGCTTCTCTCTGTACTGCGCGCTTTGTACATTTACATCCAAATCAGGCATAAATCATTCCTCAATGTAACTGTTCCTTATTCTTCCGTTACACTTACCTTCAGCTCTCCGATCACCTGCGGATGCAGTTTGATGGGTACCTGATAGGTTCCTTCGGTCTTGATCGGATCCTTCAGAACGATCTTTTTCTTATCCAGTGTGACAGACAGCTGCTCTTCGGCTGCCGTAGCGATCTCCTTGGAAGTAATGGAACCGAATGCCTTGCCGCCTTCGCCCTTCCTGATGGTCAGCTTCACTTCTTTGGTTTTCAGATCCGCGGCAAAGGCCTGTGCTGCTTCCAGCTGCTCCTGCGCCACCTTTTCATCATTTGCTTTCTTAAGCTTCAGACTGTTTAAGTTGGCTGGGGTAGCTTCCAGCCCTTTCTTTTTCGACAGGATAAAGTTGCGTGCGTATCCGTCGCTGACATCTACCAGATCTCCCTTCTTACCGAGGGACTTTACATCTTCCGTCAAAATTACTTTCATTTTATAAATCTCCTTCCTGAATCATAGTATCCAATGTGCTCTTGAGCACGATGATCGCTGCTTCGATCGTTGTATTTTCCAGCTGGGCACCTGCCATATTCAGGTGTCCGCCGCCCCCCAGCTTCTCCAGGATCACCTGTACGTTCACCTCATCGATGGAACGACCGGAAATAAAGATCTTGTTCTGGTACTCTACCATAACAAAGCTGGCTTTGACCGCATTGATATTGAGCAGATCGTTGGCTGCCTGAGCCGCCACGACCGTCGGTTCCTTCAGGCCTTCCGGATCACATACCGAGATCGCGTAGTACTTGCGGTAGATCTCCATATTATGAACGGTCTCCGCCTTTGCCTTATAATCCGATGCATCCTCACGGAACATCTTGCGTACACGCGTCACATCCGCACCGTTCCTGCGCAGATAGGCTGCCGCCTCAAACGTACGCACACCGGTCTTTGCTGTAAAGCCCTGCGTATCCAGCACCATTCCGGCATACAGGCAGTCCGCCACGGCAAAGGAATACTTCACTCCGTTATTGATATACTGCAGCAGTTCCGAAACCATTTCACAGGCCGAACTCGGCATGGTCTCAATATAGGAAAGTGTCGGATTCTCGATCACCTCTTTGCCGGCCCTGTGATGGTCGATCACAACACTGCTCCGGCATCGCCGTAACAGATCCGGACACTCGGTGATCACCGGCCGGTTTACATCAACGACCACGACCACGGTATTGCCGTCTGCCAGTTCCAGTGCCTGCGCACCGTTGATGATCGCATCTTCCTCATAATCATCGTCATCTTTGTACCGTTCCATCAGCGGCTCCAAAGACGGCGTAAGGCTGCCCAGCACGATATGACATTTCTTTGCCAGACTGTTGCAGGCGGCCCGGATACCGATTGCCGCACCGAAACAGTCCATATCCGGATTGCGGTGTCCCATTACAAACACGCGGTCTTTGGTAGAGATGATCTCTTCCAGCGCCTGCGCCTTTACACGGGCACGTACGCGGGCGGTCGTCTCCTTCTGCTGGCTCTTGCCACCATAATAGGTAACATTTTCACGATTCTTAACCACCGCCTGATCACCGCCGCGGCCCAATGCCAGATCAATGGCATTGCGGGCAAATTCACAGTTCTGTGCGTAGGTCAGACCGTCCACGCCGACACCGATGGACAGGGTTACCGTCATCTTATTGCCGATCTCGATGGTCTTGACATCCTCCAGCAGACGGAACTTATCTTCCCTGGCCTGTGCCAGCGCGCTCTTCCGTAGGATCACAAGAAACTTATCCTTTTCGGTCTTGCGCACGATACCGTCCATCGCGTTTACATACTGATTTACCTGACGGTCGATGAACGCTGCCAGCAGACTGCGCCGCACATCTTCCACACTTTCCAGGGTTTCTTCATAATTATCAATGTAGATGAGTCCGACGACCAGACTCTGGTTATCCACTTCTTCCAGTGCCAGCTTCAGGGCTGTGGTATCAAACAGATAAACCGCGATCAGATAGCCCTCATACTTTTCCGCGTCGTTCATATCCGCGATCAGAGAGAGATCCTTGAGGCCGATCCGCTTCATCTGAAGCGTAAAGTCTTTCTCATCAAAACTCACTTCCATCTCTTTGGTCTCGCCGTCTCCCGGGAAGCAGTCCCGCTTCACCATCGGGAGGATCGAGGTGATGTTCTTTTTATGGAAGCGTTCCCGATCTCCCAGTCTTTCAAAGGCACGGTTCATCCAGATGATACGGCCGCTTTCATCCAAAAGCGCATGCGGCAGAGCCAGTTCCTTGAGCAGCTGCTTCTGAACCTGTCCGTATTCCGTGGCAAAATTCACCAGTTCCGCACTGAGCGCCGGCCTTGAAAAGATCATCATACAGATGATGATCACCAGATAGATCACAACAAAAACCGTGAGGATGATGCCGGCCTTCACGTTGACCAGATAGATCCAGACATTCACCAATGCCAGGATCACGCCGAGCAGAAGCGGTGTCTGCAGATAGGCCTTCAGCTTTCCCCGGACATTCAGCTTCGCTTTTTTGTCATTTTGATTTTTCTTCTCTTTTGCTGCCATACCGCATAGTAGTATATCACCTTTCGGGGCGTTTTGGCAACTATTGTAAAAACCGGTCAAAACCCAGTTGACATAAGAAATGCCCATGGTGTAGGATAATTATGTATATCATGTATATCGAAAAGGAGGCCGTTACTATGCAAAATGCACCCATACTGTTCCGAAAACGGCTGATCCCGCAGGAATGTGTACAGCTGAAAGACGATGAGATCCTGAGCTGCAACGATTCGGTCATCGTGACCAGATGGAAAGCGCTCAAACCACGTAAGGATCTGGATCACGGCTATTCCTGCTATTTCCTGAAGGAAGGGTTCAAGGTCAGCAAATTCTATGCCGCTGACAACACCCTGCTGTATTGGTACTGCGATATCGTGGATTATCAATACGAAGAGGATCGACTGATCGTGACCGATCTGCTGGCGGATGTGATCTACTATCCGAACGGTTTTATCAAGGTAGTGGATATTGACGAGCTGGTAACCTGTCTGGACACACAGATGATCACCGTGGAACAGCTCAAAAACGCCCTTACCCGGCTGGATAAGCTGCTGCAGATCATTTACCGGGACAAATTTGACACTCTTTCGATATATATCAACGAACAGGAATCAGAGTCTACATAATCTACAGATCAAGAGAGGGGAACACATGAAGAAGTTTATGAAACACACCTTTGCCCTGCTGGCCGCAGCACTGATCTCTGTCAGCGCTTTCAGTTCCAATACGGCAGAAATCTCTACCGTACAGGCAGAAGATCCGCCCGCGGCAACCTATATCAGCGAACTGACCGGCCTGCCGATCAGCGCCACTCTGATGGCTCAGCGCCCCATCGCTGTTATGGTGGACAACGAAAAGACCGCTCTGCCGCACTACGGCCTGACGGAGGCTGACATCGTATACGAAATGATGAACAGTACTGCCAACGGACGCATCACACGTTTCATGGCGATCGTAAAGGACTGGGGCAAGATCACCCAGTTCGGTAATATCCGCAGCGCACGCCCGACCAACTTTATGCTGGCGGCAGAATACAACGCAATCCTGGTACACGACGGCGGTCCGTACTACATCAATGCCTATACAAAACTGCCTTATATCAACAATTTAAGTGCCGGTTTTGCCCGTTTCAGCAACGGTAAGCGTGCGGAATACACCGAGTATATCACGACAAACAGCTACTACAACCCGAACAAAGGCCAGACGTATTCCGGTCTGCTGCAGCGTATCAATGCGGCAAAATACAGTGTCAACTACAACCAGTATTATTCGGGACAGCATACGGCATTCTCCCCGGTAGAATTTACCCTGGATGCTATGCCGACGGCTAAGAAGGCCGTCAATGTCTCTCTTCCGTTCCCGCACAACAGCTCCACGCTGACCTACAATGCCGCAACCGGTACCTATGATTATTCCGAATACGGCATGGCACACGTAGATCCGGTACACAACAATGCAAGACTTACGTTTGAAAACGTGATCCTGATGAACTGCAGCTGGTCACAGCTGGATGCCAACGGCTATATGGTATACAATATCCTCTGCTCCGGCTGGGACGGATATTACCTGACGAACGGCAAAGCGATCCCCATCACCTGGACCAAGCTTTCCGATCTGAGCCGCACGGTTTATTATGATAAGGCGACCGGTCAGGAACTGATCCTGAACCCGGGCAAGACATACATCGGTATCGTACCTTCGGATGTATGGAATCAGGTAGTGATCAAATAAGAAATGCGTTTTAAAAAAACCTCCGACAGGAGGTTTTTTTAGTAAAAGATATGTCCGCCGATCTGGATCCCGGTCAGGCCCGGGATCGGAGTGCGAAAGTATAAGCAGGTGCCGACATTTGTAACACCGGACATCGCTTCGTCTGCAGCGCGATAGCAGCTGGGTGTTGCTTTATTGACCGCCAGTGCATTGGCCAGCATACCGAGCTGTACCGGTGAAAACTGTTTGCGCTGATAGATCACGCCGGTCACGGTATCGGGATAGCGGGAACTGAGCAGACGGTTGATAACCACGGCTCCTACCGCGACCTGACCTTCGTAGGGTTCCCCGCCGGCCTCGCAGTAGATCAGGTTGGCCAGCAGATAGCGGTCTCCCTCTTCAAAAGTGACTTCCGAGATATTCCGCCACGCCGATTGTCTCGCCAGTTTGGCCAGCCTGAGTTCTTCCTCGTACTGTGCCTTGATCGCAGCATATTCTGCCTGGGCAGCCGCCGCCTCCTGCTGTGCCTGCTGCACCTCCTGCTCATAGGCATCCGCCTGCGCATTGACATTCTCGATGGAATCCGCCGTTGCCGCGATATTGTTCGCGGTCTTCTGGATCAGCGCATTCACCTCATTCTGCTGCGCTTCCACATCAGCCCTCAGCACTTCCAGTTCATCCATCTCGGCTTCGAGCTGGATCTCTGCTTCCGTGATATCGTGCTCGTTCTGCACATATTCGTCCAGCATCTTACGGTCATACGCCGACAGATCCTCGATATAGTCCGCAAAATTCAGGAATTCCGAAAACGAATCCGCCGAAAGCAGAATATCCACATAACCCATTCCCCCGTTCTCATAGAGGAAGCGGATCCGTTTCTTCATGCTCTCGTACTGCTCCTGGCGGGTGAGCTTGGCCTGCTCCAGCTTCAGATTGGTCTCATCGATCTCGATCTGCTTGATGTCGATCTGTACCTCCAGCTGATGCAGATTATCCGCTACCAGCTGCAGCTCGGTATTCAGCTCGTTCATCTCGCCCTGGTAACCGCTCTTGACCTGCTGCAGCCGTGCCAGACTGGCCTGCGTCTGCTTCAGATCCTGCTGGGCTTCTGCCAGTTCGCCTTCCTTTTCCTGCTTACGGCGTTCCGCCTCATCCAGTTGTTCCTTCGTGGTAGAGGTCGCCTGCACCGACGGCTGAAACATACCGAAAACCAGTACTGCCGACAGCAGAATGCGGAATACGCGCCCGCGTTTCGATTGTTTTGGTTCCTGTTTTACTTTCATCCTACATGTGTATTTCTACAGTCTTACCGGTGGGCTGGTATTTGTAATACCGCACACCCGCCGCATTGAACAGCCGCTTGGCTGCCGTATTGCTGGGAGTCCCGTCATATTTGTCATCCGCATAGACTACGGTTTTGATCCCCGCCTGGATGATCGCCTTGGCACATTCGTTGCAGGGAAACAGATTGACGTAGAGCTTGGTCCCTTCCAGCGAACCGCCGCGATAGTTTAAGATCGCGTTCAGCTCCGCATGCGTTACATACGGGTACTTGGTCTCCAGTTCTTCCCCTTCCCGTGCCCAGGGGAATTCGTCATCACTCACGCCGTTGGGAAAACCGTTATAGCCCATCGACAGGATCTTGTTCTGTTCGCTGACGATACAGGCCCCCACCTGCGTATTGGGATCCTTGGACCGCATGGCAGACAGCGCCGATACGCCCATAAAATACTCATCCCAGCTGATATAATCGGTTCTTTTTAAGGTTTTCATCCGATCTTACCCCTCGATCTTTCTGATCCGCCTTGCATGACGCTCTTCTCCGGAAAACTCGGTCGTCAGCCAGATCATTGCGATCTTCTTTGCCATCTCTTCGCTCACGACTGCTGCTCCAAGCGCCAGTACATTACTGTCATTATGCAGCCTGGTCAGCTCTGCCATCTCTTCGTTGAAGCACAGGGCGCAGCGGATGCCTTTTACCTTATTGGCTGTGATGCTCACACCGATCCCGGTCGTACAGATGACAATACCTTTATCTGCCTTTCCGGCTGCCACATCTTCGGCCACCGGTCTCGCAAAATCCGGGTAATCACAGGATTCCGGGGTGTAGGTTCCCTTATCCTCTACCTCGTATCCCTTTTCCTTCAGGAAAGCGATCATCTTTTCCTTCAGCTCAAATCCCTTCCCATGGTCACTTCCGATTGCAATCTTCATAACGCCCCTCCTCATTTGTCATTTTTACGCTTTAATGATCGTGTATCCCGCTGCCTTGAGCAGACGGTTCATCACAGCCTGGCCGAAACCATCCCGTGAAAAGCTCTCCGCATAGATCGTCTCCACACCTTCCGTATCAAACTCACGAAGCGCACGGTACAGATGCAGTGCAATGGAACACATATCTTCCCGGCTGCCCAGGCTGCGTACCACATCTGCCCGGTACTGCCCAAGACTTTCTTCCGTACAGAGCACTCCGGTCCTGCTGCCCTGCGCTGCCGCTTCGGAGATCAGCGCATTGATCCGCGCCGTCACCTCTCCGGCCTCCCCTTCCACCAGGGAGAGTGTGCCTTTGGGCGCATAATGCCGGTAGCGCATCCCCGGTGCCTTCGGCCGTCCGCCCTCTACCTTCTGCATCAGCGTGGGATCGGTCTGTACCTCCCCCAGCACACGCTGCAGCATTTCCTCCGTCACATAGCCCGGTCGCAGGATCGTAGGAATGTCTCCGGTCAGGTCTACGATCGTCGATTCCACACCGATCCCCACTTCCCCGCCGTCTAAGATCATCTCGATCCGTCCCTGCAGGTCTTCCATCACATGCCCTGCCAGCGTAGGACTGGGCCGTCCGGATGCATTTGCACTGGGTGCCGCGATATAACCGCCTGCCGCACAGATCAGCGCCAGAGCTGCTGCGTGGTCCGGCATACGGATCGCCACGGTATCGAGTCCGCCAGTGGTTTCCTTCGGTACGATCTCCGTCTTCGGTACGATCATCGTAAGGGGACCGGGCCAAAAAGCCTCCGCCAGTTTACGCATCTCCTCCGGTATCTGCGCACAGATCGGTTCCAGCGCCTCCATTTCCGCAATATGCACGATCAGCGGATTGTCCGAAGGCCGCCCCTTGGCTGCATAGATCTTTTTGGAAGAATCCGGATTCAGTGCATCCCCGCCGAGTCCGTATACGGTTTCCGTCGGAAACGCCACCAGACCTCCTTCTTTGATGATCTGCCCCGCCCGGGCGATGATCCCGGGGTCCGGGTTGCGGCTGTCCACCGTAAGTAATTGTGTGTCTGATTTTATGCTTTCCATACTGTATTTGGTTACTATTCTATGATCGCGTCGATCGAATCCCAGATCTCGATGTTTTCCAGACCGAGTTTCCATCCGGCGACACTGCTCACGCCCTGTCCGTTGATGATGCTTAGTCTTGCCTGCATGGATTCGTTATCCTCAAGCCACACCTGATAGGTAACGGATCCATCGACTTTTTCCGCATAATTGCAGCAGAGATCCTCATCCCAGCTGATCGGAAGCGAGCGGTTGTTTACCCATTCCAATGCAGCATCCATACCCACGGCATCCGAGGTTACATTCGCGCCTTCCGTGCGCCAGATCCTGGTGTAGAACGGCACTGCACAGACGATCTTCTCCACCGGTACGCCCTGTTTCTTCATATCTTCCAGTCCCTTTTCCACAAAGCCTACGGATGCGATACTGCCGGCATCGGAACCGATGTAGTGCTCATCGTAGCCCATCATGACCACGTAATCATCCACCAGCCCCTGCTCTTTCAGATTCATCTCACGGTTGCTCTCGGTCGGTACATTCACATCAACGGAAAGGATCAGTCCTTTTTCGTGGGTCTGAATGGAGAGCTCGCGCAAAAACTGGATGTAATGCGGACCTACTTTATTGAGCTTGGAGTCCGTGAGCTCGATATCCATATTGATGCCATCAAACCCGTAAGTCTCGGCATCCGTCAGAAGCTTTTCGATCAATGCCGCACGGTTAGCGGAAGAGGAAAACAGTGCATATTCGTCAAAATCGTTTTCCATATTTTCTACCAGTGCCCATACCTGATAGCCTTTTTCATGCGCTCGCTCTACATATTTGGATGAAGCGATGCAGGTGTAGTCCACCTCTCCGTCTTCGTTGGTCCCCTTCAGGAAAAACCAGGTCGGAGAAACCACGTTCATACCGGTCGCATGGGCCGTCAGCTCATTCATACCGCTTCCGTCATCCGGTGAAAAGATCTGGTGCCAGCCGAGCAGTACCCTTTCCTGCGGCGGGAGCATCTGATAATCCGATACCGGGTCATATGCACCGGTCACCGGCTCCGCCTTCACTTCCTGCACTTCACCCAGGCGGTCGTTTTCAATATAACCGATAAAACCGTCCGAAGTCTTGACCTTGGTCCAGTTTTCCATTCCTTCCAGGACCTCCACCGTAGTCCCCGCCGAGATCTCGCAGAGGATATCGCTCTTGATACCGCCCTGGTAACGCACATGGGTATCCGCTTTTACCTCCGCAACCTTGTCCGATCCCCAGCTGTTATATACCTGCATGCGGTTCGGATCCGCATAAAAATCATAGCTGAAGTTTGCATAACGCTTCACATAATCCGCCGCTACATACAAGGTACCGTCCTTTGCATAACGGGCGATGGCATAATCCGTCGGATTCGCCTGATCTCCGATATAAAAGGCCTTGCTGTTATCCCCGATCTCCACGCGGATCACATCCGAAGCCGTCGTGTAAAGCAGCAGATCCTCCTCCTGACTCACATAGAAACGATCCGTGAACAGATCCCGTATCGTATCGATTGAGAAATATACGGTACCGTCATAGAGCTTGCCCTTGGCATTGATACGGTCATCCTGCAGGATGATCGCAATGTCTTCCGCCGCATCCAGTTTAAAGTACTCCTGCAGATCTGCCATTTCCGTGGAATAAGAGTACTTTTCCGGATACAGCGCCGCCAGCATCCACTGTACGCCGAACTTTTCTCCGCTTTCCTTCGCCTGCCGGATCCCCTCGCCAAAGGCTACCTGGATCACTACAACGATCAGGATCGCTATCACAAAAAATGCGATCACACTGTTCCGGAAACGACGCAGCACTTCCTTATTGGCATGCTGCGGACGCCGCCGTCTTCTGCGTGGTCTTCGTTCTTCCGTCTCTTTCATGTCCGTAACTATCCTCCAATGTCAAAGGAATGCGCAAATGCATACCCTCAACATAATAACACACCGGAGCGAAATCGTCATTAACATTTTTCGGCGGAAGCAGAATGCGTCTGAGAAGGACTTTTGCACGAAATGCTCTGCTGTACATGAATAGGCGTTATGCCACCGTTAAATGCGCCGCTTCCCGTTCCCCTGCATGATCTCCCAAAAAGAGATAATGTGCAGATCCGTGAATATCCCGGTTCCCGGTATGCGGTTTTGCTGACGACCTCTTACACTCTTTGCAAAGTGTACTCCGGTGTGAAAAATAATAGAATGCGCAGACAGTACCAAAATAAAATTGAAAAACAAACGTGTATTATTTTGAACTTGTTTTTTACAACCTAAGCCTTGGTATCGTTTCTTGAAATAAGATCACGATCAGGTCATTACACCTGTAAGACTAAAGATGAGCTTACGCTCACAGAAAACTTGCAGAATTGCTGAACCTTACACCTCCCACCGGTACAGATTATCTGCAACATCCTACGATGGGTAAGTATAACGAAAACCCCTTGTTTTGGCAAGGGGTTTTATAAACAACTTTTCAACAACTTTATAAACATTGCCCCCAAGCTTGGCTTGGGGGAGCCCGCGCCGTTATCGGGAATTCTTCGAATTCCTTGTCGCACCCGCTATGCGGGTTTGGAACTTTGAGGCGCTTCAATAATTTGCCGTCAGGCAAATTTACCACATTGCATTTTTTATTTCGAACCGATGATGTCTACGGCCCAGATAAAGTCGGTCACTACATTGCTGTACTGGTTCTCATCCATCACCTTCACTTCACCGGACTCGAAGTAGCATACCGTCCACACAAGCGCATTCTCGCCGAAATCCATCGTATATTTTACCGGATCCTTATAGCGCTCATACACTGTCACATGCGTTCCGGTCTTACCCATAACGGAATCCCTGGAATCGGATTCTGCCGTAGTCGTATCCAGAACGTATACCGTCTGCGCGGATTTGGACCGGATATCCCGAAGCAGGATCACTTCCGTCCCGACTTCACCCTTATTGTCCGCGTGGATGAAGCTGCCCTTCTTGTCACGCGGATGCGTGATATTGATATACTCACGGGATTCGGAGTTGAACACGCACAGATCCAGATCCAGTGTCGGTTCATCCCAATCCAGTACTACGTATGCTTCGCCTTCCTTCGGGATCGGCACCAGGCGTGCATTGACCACATTGTCATCGCCTACGTGAATGTCCTGTTCATAAGGAAAATACAGATCAGAAACACAGACCAGTGTATAATCCCCGTTCGGAACATTCTCAAAGGTACATAATCCGTTACTGTCTGCTTCCAACGTGTATACCGGATCACCCTCAGTCGTGTTGTGTCCCTCAAACAGGGAAACATCCACATCAGGAACGATCGAATCGTCCGTGATCACCAGCGTGTACACATCCAGATCCGTGGCTTTGAGTGACATCGTGGTTTCGAGCTGAACTCCGCCTTCCGCATTGTTTTCATCTACAGTCACACCTTTGAAAGAAGCATCGTTGTAATCCGCTTTTGCCGCCCGTACCGCATAGGTTCCGTATTCCACATCATGAAATACCGCGGTTCCGTCAGCCCCTGTCGTTGCGGTCGCAATAACATTTCCGGATGCATCACTGAGCTCTACTTCCACATCCGCCAGCCCGCCGTTTTCATCGTCCAGATACACCGTCATATCCGTTGTCGCCGGTACTTCTTCGGTAGGTTCCGGTTCCGGTGTCGCTGTCGGTTCTGGGGTAGCTTCCGGTGTCGGCGTTGCCTCCACATACGTCCACTCCGGCTCTTCCACCGGTTTATTATTTTTCTTAGCTCCGCCTGCGATCACGATGATCAGGATCACGATCACTGCTGCAGCGATACCAACCCATTTCAGCGGTACTTTCTTTGCAAGCTCCTGTAGAGGCGAGCCTGCTGCCTGCGGTGTATCCTGTCCCTGATCCGTTCCTGTTGCCTGTGCCTCTACAGGCGTTCCGCATTTGGTACAAAATTTCATATTATCTTCCAAATGCGCTCCGCATTTTGAACATTTCATAGCTGATTCCTCCCCGGAAAGATCCTTTCCAAATCATTTTTTCAACGCTAAAGTTACCATTTTTCCGATGATTTGTCAATTTTTTACCCCGTGTACATATATATATTGCGGATGGAATTGTTTTATATTTCCACATATAGTATACTATTATAGAAAGAATTTTATCCAAGGGGGAGCAAACTATGGAAACCGTGGATCTGACCAAAAAGCTGGACGCATTCCGCGAACAGATGAATACCCTTTTTGCCGGCAAGAAAGAAGTGATCGAAAATCTGCTGTGCTGTTTTCTGGCCGGCGGACACCTGCTGCTGGAAGATGTTCCGGGCGTTGGCAAGACCACGGTGGCACGGGCTTTTGCGAAATCTCTCGGACTTTCCTTCGGACGTATCCAGTTTACACCGGATACGATGCCGTCGGATGTGACCGGTCTTTCCATCTATGATATGAAGACCGGCGAATTCCGCTATCGCCCCGGTGCCGTCTTCAAAAACATCGTTCTCGCAGACGAGCTGAACCGGACCTCGCCGAAAACACAGGCGGCTCTTCTGGAAGCCATGGCCGAGTCACAGGTCAGCGTGGATGGCAAGATCTACCCGCTGCCACAGCCGTTTATGGTCGTTGCTACCCAGAATCCCATCAGCTTTACGGGAACCTATCCGCTGCCGGAAGCACAGCTGGATCGTTTTATGATGCGTCTGTCCATCGGATATCCCGATGCCGCCGAAGAGATCCGCATGGCAAAAGCGCATCTGGCCGGTACCGGGATCGAGCAGGCCGAAACGCTGCTCACGCCGGAAGATGTGACCGGACTGCGTGCGGAAACGGAAAAGGTAACCATGAGCGATTCCATGCTGACCTATGCACAGCAGATCGTCGCCGCTTCACGTTCCGGGCACGACTTTCTTCTGGGTGCCAGCCCGAGAGCTCTGGTACATCTGACGCTGGCCGCAAGAGCATGGGCGTATCTGAAAGGCCGCAGCTATGTCAAGCCGGATGACCTGAAACACTGTGCTGTTCCGGTACTTTCCCACCGTGTATTGCTTTCCACGGAAATGAAACTGCAGAAAAAAGAAGCTGCCGACCTGCTGCAGGTGATGCTGCTTTCGATCAAAGTACCGGTGGACTGAGGCGCGGTGACTCGTATGAACAAACGACGGATCGCCTACATCCTCATATTGCTCCTGGCGCTGGTCGGAATCTCTTTTTTCGGCGGTCCCATCCCGTATCTGTTCCTGTGGACCGTTCTATTCCTGCCGCTTGTTTCCCTCCTTTATATTGGCTATGTGATCGTTTTTTTGAAGATCTACCAGCGGACCGACGGCCGAAATATGGTCAGCGGCACTCCGAGTGATTTTTATATCACGCTGCAGAACGAAGGTCCGTTTTCCTTTTCGGCCCTTCGTATAAAGTACTACTCTTCGTTTTCCACGATCATGGATCTGGAAGAGGATGTGATCTATGAACTGCCGCCCAAAACTTCCATTAAACGGAATACACTGCTGCTTTGCCGTTACCGCGGCGAATATGAAGTCGGCATCAAAAAGATCACCGTCTGGGATTTTCTCGGCATTTTTTCTTTCACCTATAATATCAAAGAACCTTTGAGCGTGATCGTGGCACCGGCTCTGGTACATCTCCCGGAACTGGACAGCATGGATCCTTTTTCCGATGCCGACCGCGACTGCTTTGTCAACCGTACGGAACCGGATATCATTGTACGGGAATATGCCGCCGGAGATGAACTGCGCTTTATCCACTGGAAATCCAGTGCCGTGATGCAGAAACTGATGATCCGCGAACGCATCGGCGAAGAAAAAAGCGGTATCGGAATTTTTATGGACAGCAGGCGCTACGGCAGCCGAAAGGAAGACTACCTGGCGATCGAGAACAAGATCATCGAGACCGTACTGGCACTGTCGGAATACTATATCCGCAACCACATACCGGTCGATGTATCCTTTCAGAAGGAACACTGCTGTTTGCAGACCATCCGGGACGAGCGCGGATTCGAATCGCTTTACGACGAGATGTTCCGCTATATTTTTCGCGAGGATCGCAGTCTGCTGCAGATGCTGGCGGAGCTTGCCGACTGCAATACTTTTGACTATAAGCTGCTTGTATTTGTCGTGCATCAATGGAGTGCAGAAGAGATCACGTGGGTGGAACAGCTCAACACCTCGCATGTTCCCGTGATCGTTTACCGTATCGTTCCGGAATCGAATGCAGAAGAAGAGTTCAGAAGTGAACACCAAGAGTACTCTCTGCACCGCATCGGGACCGAAGCATCCCTGCAGGAGGTGCTGTGATGATCGCCTTTGTTTACGATACTCTTTTCCTGCTGCCGTTTACCGCTACACTGTCGCTTTTTCTGAAGCCATACTTCTGGCCGGAATACGAATCCGGGACAGTACTGTTTGCCGGCATTGCCTGCACGGTCGTCCTTCTCCTGCTCCGGCATCTGAAAACCCATGGCCGTATCTGGCTGGCCGGAACACTGGCTGCGGTCGGTCTGTCCATCCTGCTATTGCAGCCGGCTTCCGATCGTCCGGATTTCCTGTCGGAACATCTCTGGATCCTGCATCTGTTTCTGTTAACGATATTGTCTTTTCTGCTGCATCTGTTGCAGGAAACCTGCCGTCCGGTGCGTCTCCTGATCGCTGTGGGAAGCTGCATCGCCCTGGCCATATGCCTGTTTTGGGATCATCCGGTCGAAAAAGCCTCCGTCGGACTGATCCTGTTTTATCTGATCGTGACGCTGGCCAACGAAAACCAGCGCCGTTCCGTCAAGGAAGGGGATACCGATCCGAAAAAACATCTGGTCTTTGTTTCGCCGTTTTTCCTGCTGCTGTTTACCGGCGTATTTCTACTGAAGGCACCGGACACCCCCTATGGCTGGGGCTTTGTCGGTTCGATCGCCGGGCACATCAAAGACGGCATCCACATTTTGGAAGAAACCTTTTTTTCACAGGGCAGCTGGGATTCCGCCTCCCCGCAGATTGGCTTTTCGGACCGCGGGGAATTTGCAGACAGCCTGACCAGATCCGATTATACTGCCATGACGATCGATCTGCGGACCGGAACTGACCCGCAGCTGTATCTGGCCGGCAAGCGCTTTGATACCTTTGACGGCCAGCACTGGGAAAAACAGGACCAAAGCACGGCCGACCTGCAGGGCTTTGACACACTGGAAACGCTGAGTGCCGTGCTGGACTATGAAAACATCCTCTATCCCGAGGATCTGATGCAGCGTGCCTCCGTAAATGTCTCCTACAAGGGGCTGCGCAGCGCCTGCATCTTTACCCTGCCCAAACTGATCCCCGGACATGGTGTAAAGGGTATGGATCCGATGCGCAGTGGCGGCGATCTGGAAGCAGTCGGCGGAAAACGGCTCCGGCAGGACTATGACCTCATCTATTACCGCCTGAACCGCGAAAATGATGCCTTTCTCGAACTGCTGAACACTCCGCATACGGTCACCGAACAGAGCTGGAACAACGCACGCGAACAATGCGGTCTTGAGGATCCGTCCTCCTATACCTACGAAGAATATCTGGCATACCACAAAGCTCTTTCCGACCAATATCTGTCGGAGATCACGCTTTCCCCTCAGCTGCAGGCACGGATGGATGCAGTGATGGATGGCGCGGATACCGATTATGAAAAACTGCTGCGCATCGAAGAGATGCTCCGGGGCTTCCGCTATACCGACCAGCCCGGTGCCTTACCGAAAACGATAACGGATGCTTCCGCTTTTCTGGATTACTTTATCCTGGAAAAACAGGAAGGCTACTGTACTTATTATGCCACGGCTTTTGTCCTTCTTGCACGCTCCTGCGGGATCCCCGCCCGTTATATTCAGGGCTTCCGGGTTCCGACGGGTATGGCTTCCCATACCAAGGCAGAGGTGCTTTCTTCGTTTGCGCATGCCTGGCCGGAAGCCTATCTGGAAGGGATCGGCTGGTTCGGTTTTGAGCCCACGGCGGGACTGCTCCGGGGTGTCCGCTGGACGACCACGGAGGAACGGCAGGCCGCTGCAGCAGAACGCGGAACCACCGTCAGCGACAATTACGCCGGAGACAGGCCATCTTCGTCGGCCTCCGAAAACCGGATCTCATCCGAAGAAGGGGAGGAAACGCCTGGCTTCATCCTGCGCTGGTACCACATTGTATTGCCGCTGGGTGCGGGACTGCTGCTGGCAGCGCTTCTGTTTGGTCTGGATCGTCTGATCCACCGGATCCGCTACCGCAGGATGAACGCCCGTGAGAAAGCCCTGTGGCTCTGCCGCAGAAATCTGGATCTTTTGAAACGCATGAAAATGTCCCGCCGGGAAAGCGAGACCATAGAAGAATTCGCCGCAAGAGCGGGGGAACGGTTTGAAGAAGAGGAACTGGTTTTCTGCAATATCTACGAAGAACTGCTGTATGGTGATCCGGATCCATCCGAAGAGATTCTCGATACATTATCGGACAATCTGGCACTCCTGCGCAGACACAGATGGAAAAAAGAGAAATAGCGAGCCACAGGAACTGTCCCCATGGCTCGCCGGCCCGATAAATATATATTTACTGCAGCGCCTGCTTCAATACGTCCAGATTATCACGCATCACGGACAGATACGTGGTCCCATCCTGTGCGGCTGTCGAGGAAACCGACTGCAGGGAGTTTAAGGTCAGGATCTGCTGGTCTTTTGTATCGGTTGCGTTCCTGACCGTATCTGCCAGTTTTCCGTCAGAACCTTCGATGATCAGCAGATTCTTAAGCCCCAGTTCTTTGGTCTTGTCCGCCAGAAACATCACGGTTTCAAAGCTGGCCTCTGTCTCGGAAGAGCAGCCCACAAAAGCCGCATAATAGTCCAGATCATAATCTTCGGTCATATAACGGAACGGGAATCGGTCTGCAAAAAGCAGTGTTTTGTTAGCCGCCGCATCCACAGCGCTCTGATATTCGGCATCCAGTGCGGAAAGCTCTGCCTGATACGCCACTGCATTAGTATGATACGTCTCTGCATTTGCCGGATCTGCCTGCGCCAGTCCGTCCGCGATCGCACCGCAGAGCACCTGCGCATTCTTCAGGGACAGCCAGACATGCTCATCGTACTCCGGCCCTTCCTCCTCTCCGCCTTCTTCCTCCTCTTCTTCCTCGGCTTCCATACCTTCAACGATCTCCTCTTCTTTGACGGTATCGCCCAGTACTTCCATCAGATCGATGACGACCATATCCTTATTCTGTGCCTCTGCCAGCGTATCCTTTACCCAGTTGTCCGATTCACCGCCGACGTAAACAAACACGTCGCAGTCCGAGATCATAACGATATCCTGCGCGGAAGGCTGATAGCTGTGCAGATCCACACCGTTATCCAAAAGCATTGTCACGTCTGCCTCTGCAGCCTGCTCTCCGAGAATGTTCCTTACCCAGTCATACTCCGGATAGATCGTGGTCACGACCTTCAGTGTATCCTGCGCCGTCTCCGTTTTCGATTCCGTCTCTGCCGCAACGGCCGTATCTGCCCCGCAGCCGCACAATGCTGCCGTAAGCGCTGTCATTACCGTAACGATTCCCAGCTGTTTTTTCATAATCTGTCTCCTCTGTAAATCAGAAATTGAAATTCATTTTCATTTTTATCATCTTTTGCTTCATCTGTCAAGCACAATCCGAAAATGATTTTCATTTTTAAGACTAGCGGCTTTCTGTTGCGCAGATCCGTTGTTTATATTATAATAAAGACGTTGTGTTTTTTATTTTTGTTTTTTGGAGGTAATTATGAGCGATATCCCTTACAAGATTTATCTGGAAGAGTCGGAAATGCCGAAACAGTGGTACAATGTGCGTGCGGATATGAAAAAGAAACCTGCGCCGATCCTGAATCCCGGCACTCTGCAGCCGGTAACACTGCAGGAACTGTCCGGCATCTTCTGCGAAGAACTGGCAAAGCAGGAACTGGACGACACCACTCCTTATTTTGACATCCCGGCAGAGATCCGTGATTTCTACAAGATGTATCGTCCGTCACCGCTGGTACGTGCATACTGCCTGGAGAAAAAGCTGGACACCCCGGCACACATCTATTACAAGTTCGAAGGTAACAACACCTCCGGCAGCCATAAGCTGAACTCGGCGATCGCGCAGGCATACTACGCGAAGAAGCAGGGGCTGAAGGGTGTGACCACCGAGACCGGGGCTGGTCAGTGGGGTACCGCACTTTCCATGGCATGCTCCTATTTTGATCTGGACTGCCAGGTATATATGGTAAAAGTTTCCTATGAACAGAAACCGTTCCGCCGCGAAGTGATGCGCACCTACGGTGCTACGGTTACTCCGTCTCCTTCCATGAATACGGAAGTAGGCCGCAGGATCAATGCAGAGTTCCCGGGCACTACCGGAAGTCTGGGCTGTGCGATCTCCGAAGCCGTAGAAGCTGCGGTATCCCAGGAGGGCTATCGTTATGTGCTCGGCTCCGTTCTTTCCCAGGTATTGCTGCACCAGTCCGTGATCGGTCTGGAGGCCAAAGCCGCACTCGATAAGTACGGCATCAAGGCAGATATGATCATCGGCTGTGCCGGCGGCGGTTCCAACTTAGGCGGTCTGATCTCTCCGTTTGTCGGCGAGATGCTGCGCGGCGAAAATCAGTACGAGATCATCGCGGTAGAACCGGCTTCCTGCCCGAGCTTAACCCGCGGTGTTTACGCATATGACTTCTGCGATACCGGTAAGGTTTGCCCGCTGGCTAAGATGTACACTTTGGGCAGCGGCTTCATTCCTTCCGCAAACCACGCAGGCGGTCTGCGTTATCACGGTATGAGCAGCGTGGTATCCGAACTGTACGATCAGAAACTGATCAGTGCACGAAGTGTGGAACAGACCAGCGTCTTTGAAGCAGCCCGTACCTTTGCCCGTGTCGAAGGCATCCTGCCGGCACCGGAATCCAGCCACGCGATCCGTGTAGCGATCGATGAAGCGCTGAAGTGCAAAGAAACCGGCGAAGCAAAGAACATCGTCTTCGGTCTGACCGGTACCGGTTACTTCGATATGGTCGCTTATCAGAAATTTAATGATGGTGAGATGAGCGATTACATCCCGACAGATGAAGATCTTAAAAAATCTATCGATATGCTGCCGAAGGTATGATCCGAAAAGTTTCGAAAACAATAATTTACCCTCCCCATTACGGGGAGGGTTTTTTAATCTTTTTTATTTCGGCTTCCGGCCGGTATCTTTCGGATGATTGATCATGCTCGCCAGATACCCTGCTCCGAAGCCGTTATCGATGTTTACGACCGAGACGCCGCTGGCACAGGAATTCAGCATAGAGAGCAGCGCGGAAAGTCCGCCGAAGGATGCTCCGTAACCGACACTCGTTGGCACTGCGATCACCGGGCAATCCGCCAGCCCGCCGATCACACTCGCCAGCGCGCCTTCCATCCCGGCAATGGCAATGATCACATTGGCATTCATGATATCCTCCATATGTGCCAGGGTACGGTGCAGACCGGCTACGCCGACATCATAGAGTCTTACCACTTCATTTCCCATCACCATTGCCGTTACCGCAGCTTCTTCCGCCACCGGTACATCACTGGTTCCTCCCGTCGCCACAACGATCTTTCCCAGACCGTCTGCTTTCGGGATCTCTCCGATCACACCACATCCTGCTTCCGCAAAATAGTCCATCGGATGTATTTCCTTCACCTTTTCGGCTTTTTCGTCCGAAAGACGGGTGATCAGGATTGTCTTCTGACCGTTCTTCTTCATCACATCGACGATGCCGCTGATCTGCTCCGCGGTCTTTCCCGCTCCGTAGATCACCTCAGCCGCGCCTTGCCGGAGCTTTCGGTGCATATCCACCTTTGCATACCCGATATCCTCAAACGGCTTTGTTTTCAGCTTCAGAAGCGCCTCATCCACCGATACCGTCCCGTCCTGTATCCCTTCCAGGATCCCACGAATATCATCCTTCATCCTTTATCCGGTCACCTTTTTTCACGCAGTACCTGACGTACCTTGCCCTGCGGATCTTTTACAAACAGGATCACCAGCCAGATGATCAGTCCCAGCGCCACTACGGACAATCCGAGAAAGCTGTCATTGATCATATCCCCGGCCGCCGGAACAAAATACTCTGCCTTCAATTCCGCATACTCAAAGACCGCATCCACCATCCACATCAGGGATGCTCCCCAGTACATAAGGGCCAGGGTCCCCAGTCGGTAATCCTCTTTGCCAATTCTTGCGTACCACAGTGTGGTCACTGCCACCGCTGCAAAAACCGTGATCAACAATGTCATTGTCCCTTCCTCCTGTTTACACCTTGGTCTTTTTCCCCGGAGCTTCCGGCAGCTTCTCAAGGTAATGACTCACACCTACCATCCCGAGCCAGGCCATGGTCACGACAACCGTCATGGTCACCCCTACCGTAGACATCTCATGCAGCATCTCCGTCATATCTGCGGAATTCTCTGCTGCCGTCAGAAACGGGAACCATGGCACCACTTCCCCATGCCACACATGCTCAAATGCGAGCAGCGCAGAGCCGCCCCAAAGCATATTTCCCAGCCATTTTACCTTTCCTTTAAAAGGATTTTCCTTTTTCAAACCCTTCTCAACCGCCGTAACTACGATCGCTTCCGTAGCAGGAACCAAAAAACAAGCCATACCCGTAACCTCCTTATAAAGATTGATCATTTTGGAATAATTTCAGCATACGATAATCTGACCGATTCGTCAAGGAATCGCAAAAAATAAGAATCATGATAACAAAAAATAGATATTACTGCAGTCTGGCATCGCACAATACTGCATAGAGATAGTCGCCGTCGGGGTATATTTCAAACGTCCCTTCCACCGTGATCTCGTCTCCGGGTTCATATCCGGCCTCTCTAAATCCCTGCAGATCTTCCGGCACGAATTCGATCCCCTGGGAACAGCAGGCGGTTGCATCCTGAATGATACAGGAGTAATACACCTGTTTGCTTTCCTCATCTTCAAATACCGTATAGATCCCGCGCATTTTGATGGTCTTGTCGATATAATCCGCAGGCTGCGACATCATATTGTAGACTTCCGCATAGACCATATTGCTGTTCATGACCGTCAGATCCACATCCACGGAGAGATCCGGATCTCCGCCAGGCTCCCCGGTCTCCGCATACCGATCACCGGATCCCGCCTCTTCGCCGGGATTGTCCGCTACGATCTCCACCGTCGGCTCCGGCACATCCGCAGTTGCGGTTTCCGCCGCCATCTGCTGCTGCAATACCGCTTCCACGCTGTTTGCATTATTTCCGCCTGTCCGGCTCACCGCAGCATCTCCATCGCCGCAGCCGCTCATAAGCAATGCCGGTATCATACCACTCAGGATCCATCCGGACTTTTTCATTTTACCCCGCCTCTTTTCCATGCTCCGATCAGACTGCATATTACAAATACCGCTACATTCACCGCTACGATCGTGGACCCTATCGGCGTACCTGCCATGATGGAGATGATCATACCGGAAAAAGCGCAGATTACGGACATTACGGCAGAACATATCGTGACCGAACGGAAACTGCCGAAAATGCGCATCGCCGAAAGCGCCGGGAAAATCACCAGTGCCGAGATCAGGAGGGATCCCACCAGATCCATCGCCAGCACGATGATCACGGCGATCACCACGGCGATCAGCAGATTGTAGGCATTCACGTTGGTCCCTGCCGCCCGTGCAAAGTTTTCATCAAAGGTAACCGCAAAGATCTTATTATAAAACAGAATAAAAACGGTGATCACGACCAGAGACAGGATCACGCAAAGCCACACCTCCCAGCTCTGCAGCGTCAGAATGGAGGTTGCTCCGAATAGTGTGGTGCATACATCTCCTGAAAGATTCGAAGATGCATTCGAAAGGTTCATCAAAAGATAGCCAAACGCCAGCGCACCGACAGAGATCATCGCGATCGCCGCATCACCTTTGATCCTGGTATTCTGACCGGTACGCAAAAGCAGGATCGCACTGAGTATGGTCAAAGGAAGTACCACGATCATATTATTGTCCACTTTCAGAACCGCCGCGATCGCCATAGCTCCGAATGCCACGTGCGACAGTCCGTCACCGATGAAGGAAAAACGCTTCAGCACCAGGGTAACACCCAGCAGTGACGAACAGAGCGCCGTAAGGACGCCGACGATCAGGGCATTGACAACAAAGGATCTCTGAAGATAATCTGCAAGACTGAACATAATTACTCCGCACCTCCGTCAGCCGCTTTCCCGGATTCCATCGAAACAAAATACCGTCCGGCATCGCTTTTCAGATACTCCTCCCGGGTTCCGAAAAAGATATGCTTGCCGATATGAAGAACATGCGTCGCATACTGCACCGCTGCATCGATATCGTGTGAGATCATCAGGATCGTAATCCCCTCTTTATTGAGCCGGTTGATCAGCTCATACATCTCCAGGGTGACTCTCGGATCCAGTCCGGATACCGGCTCATCCAGAAGCAGCAGCTTTCTGGCTGCACAAAGCGCCCGTGCAAGCAGCACTCTTTGCTGCTGTCCGCCGGACAGATCCCGGTAACAGCGCTTCGCCAGATCCGTGATTCCCATACGCTCCATATTTTCCGCCGCAAGTGCTTTTTCTTCTTTGTTGTAGAACGGCCGCAGACCGGCACGGCTCTGACAGCCCGAAAGCACGATCTCACGGACGGATGCAGGGAAATCCTTCTGAACGATCGTCTGCTGCGGCAGATATGCGATCTCACTCCGCTTCAGATCGTCCCCCAGGATCACTTTCCCCCCCATCGGTGGGGTCAGGTTCAGCAGGGTCTTCATGAGTGTACTTTTTCCGGCACCGTTTTCTCCGACAATACACAGATAATCCCCTGCATTTACAGAGAAATCCAGTCCCTCCACGATCGTCTGACCCTCATAGCCCAGATCCAGTTTTTCCGCCTGCAGTAACGCCATCGCTGATACTCTTTCTTCCCTTTTAAATTAAATATGAAAATCATTTTCGATTCTATCATCTTTCCCGATTTTGTCAAGAAAAAGCGTTCCGCAAGCAGAACGCCTTTATTACGATTCACAGCACTTTTTCTATAGTTTCTTCAAAAGATAATCCAGTATCGTGAAGTACTCGGCAAACGTCTTTTTACAACAACCGGGATTCAGGATCCGCACACCCTCCGTCCGCAGACCGCAGAGGGAAAATGCCATCGCTACCCGGTGATCCTCATAAGTCTGTATTTCGGCTCCATGCATCTGCCCAGGAGATATAGTCACCCTGTCCTCCTGCTCCTCCACGGTTACGCCGAGCGCCGTCAGATTCTCCGCGATCGCCCGGATCCGGTCACACTCCTGCAGCCGGATATGACCGATCCCCGCGATCGTGACCGGTCCATCCGCATACGGCGCGATCGCCGCCAGCGTCAGCGCCTGGTCGGAAAACGCCGACATATCCACTGTTAAATTGCCTTTTAACTTCCCGCCTTCCGGTCCGGTCACACTCAGATCCTGCCCGAAAACACCTCCGGAAATACTGCATCCCATCTGTTCCAGTACTTTCAGAAAAGCGATATCCCCCTGCAGCATCTCCCTGCGGACTCCGTTCACCGAAACACGGATCCCCAACACGGCTGCCAATGCATAAAAATATGCAGCTGCCGACATATCCGCTTCAATATCATAGGTTCCCGCCCGGTAGTGCTGATCTCCGGGCAGCCGGTATGAAATTTTTCCGTCATTTTCTTCTTTTTCTGCGGATACGCCGAAGTTTTCCAGCATCCTTGCGGTCAGATCCACATAGCTCAACCCATGGGATCCCTCCACTTCAATCTCTGCCGGCTCTTTCAGCGTGCCGGCCGCGATCAGCAGAGCACTCAAAAACTGGGAACTCTGATCGATATTCACCTTAAAACGAACCGGTTCCCCGCTATGCTCTTCCGGCGCTCCGGTCGTCCTGCGGACCAGCTCCCGCCCGAAGATCTTCATCGGGAAATGTCCGGCTTCCTCCATACATACAACCATAGCCCCTGCATCCTGCAGCGCATCGATCAGCGGCTGCATCGGACGTTTCTGCATCTGTTCCGAGGATCTTACCACATATTCCCCATCCGAGAGTGCGAGCATTGCCACCAGAAAACGGGCTGCCGTACCGGCACTGCCGACATAGATCTCCGCTTTCTTTGCCGGGATCTTTCCGCCGAATCCGGTGATCGTGATATCTTTATTGATCGAAAACAGACCGAGTTCCGCTGCCGCCGGCGTTTCCGAGATCGGAAATCCGAGAGTATGGATGCATTCCAGAAAAACCTTTGCATCTTCACTGGACATACATCCCCGCAGCACACTCGTCCCATCCGCCATTGCCGCCAGCAGCAGCGCGCGATTTGTGATCGATTTGGATCCCGGTACCGGCACGCTCAAATGCTGCATCGCCGGCAGTACAGGAAAACTCTTCACATCATAGTATTCGTTCATATGCTCCCCCCTTACTGTATCTGTTCCGGATCCTGCGGGTTACTTCAGGTCTTTGGAATCCAGCAGGATTGTAAACGGTCCGTCGTTGACCAGGCTCACCTGCATATGCTCGCCAAATTCCCCCTGCTCCACGACAGGTACCTCTGCCTTACACTTTGCTATGATATACTCGTATAGTTCCTTCGCGGTATCCGGTGCTCCGGCATTGACAAAACTGGGCCGGTTGCCATGTCTGCAGTCGGCATAGAGGGTAAACTGCGAGATCAGAAGCAGGCCTCCCTGTACATCCTTTAACGCCAGATTGGTCTTGCCATTCTCATCCTTAAAGATGCGCAGTCCCAGCATCTTCCTGACCATCTTATCCGCCGTCTCCCTGGTATCCTCCTGTCCCACACCGATCAGCACCACGTAACCGGTTCCGATCTGTCCCGTGATACGATCCTCCACCGTGACCTTGCCTTCCGTTACCACCTGTATTACAAATCTCATCTGTCTCTCCTCCCGGAGGGCAATAAAGCAATAAGCCGCTCTTGTTACGGGCGGCTTACTCCTCTGTTGGCAACTTTCCAGAACCCGGCAGGTTCTGAATCGTTACCTCAGCTCTCACATTTATTAAAGCAGTTTCTTGATCGCGTCTGCAGCACCTGCCAGTTTATCCGTGGTCAATGCAGCCTTTACGCCGCTCACCAGCTGGTCTTCGATATTGTCCGGAATATCCACACCGGCAACCTTCTCCACGGTCTTTACCGGATCCTTCTGAAACGATTCCATCAGTGTCGGATCATTCTTTACCTTATCTACGATCTCATTGATCTTTGCTTTGATATCCATATTCTTCTGCCTCCTTTTTGGGCTCTTATAATTTTTAATATCTTACCACAAAAGCTACTGTTTGGCAAATTCATGTTTATCGAGCAGCGAGGACGCGGGGACGGTCCTTTTGTCCTCATGAATTGAGTAAAACCGCCTTGCATGCAATTGCAGGAAAGCATATGATAAAAAGTTGTGTTAAGCCGTAATTGTACCGTTTCAGGAGCAGAGCATTGAGCAGATCATCCGCAGTATCTTATAAATTATTTGACCGGGAGCCACATTTTTATAAAAACGTGTTTACCCTGGCGCTGCCCATCGCATTGCAGAGTCTGATCACCATAGCCGTGAACATGATGGACAATGTTATGGTCGGCAATCTGAATGAGGAATCCCTCTCTGCAGCTTCCCTGGCAAACTCCTTTATCTCCATCTACCAGATTTTTTGTATGGGTCTGGGTATGGGTGCCTCCGTATTGATCTCCAGATACTACGGAATGAAGAGCTCGGATGCCTCTCACCCGGTAGAAGCAAATAAAAAAAACATCATGCCGGACAGTCCGGAAGATATCAAAAACGATGCCGCCATGGCACTGAAACAGACCGTTGCGCTGATGCTGCGTCTGACACTGCTTCTGGCCTCCGTATTTGCGATCCTGACCGCCTGCATTCCCGGCTGGATCATGAAAACCTATACCGACGAAAAAAACATCATCGAACTGGGGATGACCTATTTCCGCTGGTCTGTGATCACATACTTTTTCCAGGGTGCCTCTCTGACCAGTACCATTGCGCTGCGCAGTGTGCGGCAGGTGAAGCTTCCTCTGCTGGTTTCGATCGGAGCTTTCTTCGTAAATATATTATCCAATTATACCTTTATCTTCGGACATTTCGGTGCTCCCCGAATGGAGATCGCCGGTGCCGCACTGGGCACTCTGATTGCCAGATTTTTTGAATTTACACTGATCCTGGGATATCTTTTCCTCTATGACAGGGAGATCAACTTCCGCATCAAAGATCTGTTTATGAATACCAGGTCTCTACTTGGCGAATATATCCGCATCTGTATTCCCGTTCTGATCAGTGACGGCATCCTTGCCTTTGGTAACAATACAGTTTCCATGGTCATCGGACATCTGGGAAAAACCTTTGTTGCCGCCAACTCGATCACCGGGGATACGCAGCGACTGAGTACCGTTGTAGTGCAGGGCATCAGCCAGGCCGGAGCGATCGTCACCAGCCAGACACTCGGTACCGGTAAGAAGGAACAGACCATAAAGCAGGGCTATCTTTTCTTTGGTCTCGGCCTCGGTCTGGGATTGGTTTCCGCGTTCTTCATCACGCTCTTCAAAGAACCGATCATTTCCTGCTATGGCAAAGTCAGCCTGGAAACACATGATATTGCCGTCCAGCTGATGCTCGCCATCAGCCTCATCATCATCTTTCAGGCCACCAACAGTATCATGACCAAAGGGGTGCTGCGCGGCGGTGGCGATACTAAAATACTGATGCTCACGGATAACGTTTTCCTGTGGGTGATCTCCATCCCGCTTGGATTGCTGGCAGGCTTTGTATTCCACCTGTCACCGTTCTGGATCTATGTGTGTCTGAAATCAGACCAGATCATCAAGACGTTCTGGAGTTATCTTCGTCTGAAGAGCGGGAAATGGATCCGGAAAATCTCAACGGGATTAAAAGAAGAATGATCCCCGCCGGGATCATCCTTTCATACGCCGGAGCACTTCCTCCATGTTACCGCCTGCGATGTCTCCGTTTTCTTTTCTGGAAAATAGGCTCATATACTTCCAGGCGTTCTCACAATTCAGCCATCTCATTTCATGCGACTGTTTAGACGCACTCGCAAAGATGCTGTAGCAGCATCCGTTCTCACTTTCAAAAAAGTGCATCGTAAGTGTACTTCCTGTCTTTTCATCGTTTGCATAACCGATGACATCTCCGTCAATCGCATAGATCTTATTCTTCCAGATTTCCTGCGCATCAAAGCGTTCGTGGTTTTGTTTTTTCGCCCGGTTCACACGAAGCACATACGCCATACGGTCTAAGCATTTCGGTTCCTGAAAAGGCAGTTCAGGAAGCGGTGAATCCTCGCCGCCCACATAAAACACCGGGAGAATGGTATCCTGATTGTACGATCCCACCGGCTGCCCAAAGACATTGAGACCGACTTCAAATGTCGCATCCATCGGCGCCACTGCCGCAAAGGCCGAAGGATATTCCTGGAAAAAATCCCAGCTCTTACATCCGCCCATAGAGAAGCCCGTCGCATATATTTTTTCGGTATTTACTTTATATGTCTTTTTGATATGTTCGATCAGTTCCATCGCTTCCGCAGCGGTGCTGTTCATATGGTTTTCCACACTGACCAGCAGGAAGCCGTACTTTGCCGCTACTTTGTGCCAGTCAGACAGGCACACCATACACATTGCGGAATCGCCGCCGCCATGGAAGCACATCACCAGCGGCATCCCTTCGCTCTGCTGCATCTTCTCTTTGTTATAGTAAGCAACATATCCGATCTTATGTGACACCATATTCCGGTCATCCCCCCGGTTATCCTTTGTGGTCGCCACTTCCGCATAGCCGCTTTCCATGCAAAGCCCAAGGCTCTCGGGTTCCGTTTCTTCCTCGAGCCGGCCGACCATTCGCCGGTATTTTTTCATAAAGGAAAAATCTTTACCATAATCTGCGGTATCCGTAATAAGAACATGATCTACCTTTTCTTTCAGCGCTTTATTGACCGCTTCGCTGTTTCCGACAGAGACAACCACCAAATCTCTTCTCTCCGGCACAGGGATCACACTCAGATCCTCCAGTACCAGCGTGACCGGCGTAATATCTCCTTTTCCATACAGGCCGTCCCCTTCTATGGTTCTGAGACAGTTACGCGCCAGATAATCTGCAGATGCACCATAACCAAACACGATCGTCCGGTGTAATGCCCCCCGGATATAATACTCTCCCCATTCCCCGGTAAAACGGTTTCTCTCCCGGATCAATCCGTCTTCGTAATACTGACCGATCTTACTCTGAGAGATCACCGAAGCAAAAAGATCATCTTTAGCCGTTGCCCAGCCTCCCTCACCGGCAGGATATACAAAAACCACAGTTTCTCCATAGGGTTTTGCCAGAGAAGCGAGTCCTGTCTTTTCCGCGAAGCCCACGGCTTCCTCTGCGGTCAGTTTCTTTTCTGCAAATACCAGAAGATATGGCGTCATAAAACCATAGTTTACGATCTCTGTGATATCCGGACACTCCGGCTTTACAACCTGTACGCAAAAATCCGCAAAAGTATTCTCCCAATACTTACAATGCTCTATGCTCCTGATCTCCGGTTTCTTTTCCATCCCCTCAGTTTCCCCTTTTTATTTTCAGTAAATACTTACTTTTCCTTTTACCCTTTTTATTTTCAGTAAATACTTACTTTTCCTTTTACCCCTTTTGCTTCCGCCTTCTTTTCCAGTTCTTCCCGAAGCTGTTTCAGTTCTTTGTTCGTTGCATCAGAAAACGCAAACGCCCACCGCCCTTGTCTTTCACGCCTCTGTTACACTCTCATTCTGTATAGATTTCCGAGAGTTGTCAAGCACAATGTGCAGCATCAATACCCAGTATGAAATAAATATCCATAAGAATCATAGCTTTTGATAAAAAAGGGTCAATCACAAATTCTATGTGATGCCCATACCGCTGATCAGGCGGCATAGCACATTGACAGTTGCATAAAAAAGGATCTTCCTTTACGATTGAGTTGCATCTTTGGCCGGATGTACAAACCCAATCAAGAGGA
>JAGBMJ010000062.1 GCA_017634975.1 Lachnospiraceae bacterium
ATCGGCGGATATTGACGTGGTTGGCATTTCTTCCGTAGATAAGACTGCGGTTATAGGAGAATGCAAGTTTAAGAATGAGAAGATAGATAAGGAAATATATGAAACGCTTCTGCGGAGATCAAAGCTTCTTTCCGGAAATTATCATGTTATATGTTTCCTGCTTTTCTCGCTAAATGGATTTACTAAATGGTTTGAAAAAGAGAATATTCAAAATACAGTAAGGATCACTGTTGAGGATTTATATTTATAAAAAACTTTCACAAATTCACATGCCATAAAGCGGCATAACAGATTATTAGGAGGAATTATTTCCATAGGGCACGACCCTGATGAGGAGCTACGCTGGCACCCTGGTTATGGATAGACGGGACGAAGGAAGTGAGGACTCCCCTTAATTCTTGTAGTGCGCTCCATGTGCACCGCAGTGAGATTATGCTTTATGATATGAAGCGGATTGTCAACATATATGTGATCCGAGAGAAGATTATCCACATTGTGTATAACTTACCACCACAGTTCTCATATGGACATACCGGAGTACTGAAAATCGGAATTCTGGGAGTGGCATATCGAAACGTCAGGGGTGGCAAAAGAACAAGGTAATGATACTGAGATAACAAAACTGATATATTAATAACAATCCAATCCTTATCCGTACCGTGTCGAAAAGACAATGTACGGATTGGATGTGGATAACTGACAGCTGCTATTTCTTTTTGGCACTGTCTTTTTCTTTTTCGTAAGCACGGATGGCCTGACGGATGAGGTAGATCACTTCTCCATTGACGGAACATCTATTATATTCGGCAAGCTCTTTTATTTTTTTATGTGTATCGCACTGCATATTGCGACCGTTTGCGGTCGCAATGATTATTCCGGTCTCCCGGCGCACCTTGATCGCAGTTCAGCGCACCTTGACCGCACGTGAGAGCATTAGCCTTAATCCGCTTGTGAGAGCATGCTCCAAGTGGCTGAATCTGTCAATGGTAAAGCCTTACGGCGGCGTATTCACGCCCCATTGACAGATTCAGCCACTTGGAGCGAATGACAATTAAGCGGATTAAGGCAATGTGCTGATCTGCGATCAGACAGCCTCATATCAACGGTTTACGTGCGCTGAACGCGCATCAGCGCATGCGCTGATTTTGCGGAATAATCAGTCGCAATATGCAAAAGGACTCATGGAATCTGTAAATATATTCTATGAGTCCTTTTTATGGGACAGGTCATGAGTATAATAGAAGATGGAGCCAGAGGCTGAGAGGGTGAGCGGGAGGCTGCGCAATAGGTTGCGCAATATAATAGTAATGCAAGAATGATAGTGAAGATTTTTGGACAAGGTACAGTGTACATTGCTTAGAAGATGAAGATTTTCTCTTGAATATTGCCAGGCATTGTGCTATACTTCATAGGTATGTTTGGATTGATTTACAAGACCATTTACAAGAGCTGTTGAGAGCTTCGAGGAGCACATACTATGAATGTTAGTTATAAAAAATTATGGAAATTGCTGATTGATAAAGACATGAAGAAAAAAGATTTGCAGGCCTCCTCCGGCGTGAGCTGGGCGTCAATAACCAAGATGTCAAAAAACGAGACTGTAAGTATGGATGTCCTTATGAAGATATGTAAAGCGTTGGATTGTAACATAGGAGACATCGTAGATTTGTTGCCTGCGGACGAAGAAACAGCAAAATAACTCTTTTGGGAGGAATAATATGCCGTTCAAGTATGATTTAGATAATTTGCCGGTGGGAGGTCAGGAAGAATTAAAGAGGCGTATGGCAGAAAGGGTAGCGGTATACGCTTCCCGTATAAATGAGTATAAGCGCGCTTCCTACAATGAGACCGAAGTAAGGGTGGATTTTGTCAATCCTTTCTTTAAGCTACTCGGCTGGGATGTCGATAATGAAGCCGGGCTTCCACAGCATTTACGCGAGGTAACACATGAGGCGACAGTGCGTGTGGAGGAAGATGGCGCAAAGAGAAGCAAGAAACCAGATTATTCGTTCAGAGTCGGAACAGAGACGCTGTTTTATCTTGAAACCAAAAAGCCGTATGTGGATATCACAACGGATAATGCACCTGCTTTCCAGTTGAGACGGTATGGATGGAGCGGCAATCTGAAGATTTCCGTTCTGACAAATTACAATGACCTATACATTTATGATTGCACCGTAAGACCGGTTGAAGATGATGACATCGGTGTTGCCATGATAGCACATTATACATATGAAGAGTATGTAGAAAAGTTTGAAGAGATATACGGACTTCTTTCAAAAGAGGCGGTTCTTTCCGGAGACTTTGCGGATAGATTCCAGAATATTGAGGGGGCATTTAGAAGAGAGCCTTTTGATGAATACTTCCTGAAGCAGATCAAGGATTGGAGATTTATGCTTGGCAGAGATATTGCCGAAAACAATCCGGGACTGGATTCTGAGACATTAAATATCAGTGTGCAGAGAATACTTAACCGTATAATTTTTCTTAGAATCTGCGAGGATCGGAGCTTTGAGGAATATGAGCTGTTAAAGGGAATACAGAATTACAAGGAACTGAAAGAACTGTTTCGAGAAGCGGACAATAAGTATGATTCCGGGCTTTTTGAGATGTTGGAAGAAGATAACTTCAGTCTTTCGGACAGCGTGCTTATTGATATATTTAAGGATTTGTATTATCCGAATAATTCATATGAATTTGATGTTGTAGATCCGTATATCATTGGACAGATATATGAATTGTTCCTTGATGAACAGCTTGTTGTAGGTGAAGACGGCAAAGTTGTCCAGGAGAAGAAACCGGAAGCGGTTGATTCTCAGGGAGCGGTGAATACTCCAAAGAATGTCACAGACATTATTGTTGAGCAGACTCTTTCAGATATATTTGTGGGGAAAAGTGCGGATGAAGCCATGAAGCTTCGTGTAGCGGACATTTGCTGCGGATCCGGTAATTTCCTTCTGTCCGCATATGAATATGCCATCAATTACTGTTTAGACTGGTATTTGAACAATGACAGGATTGATGCCATAAAGCAGGGATACATAAGTGAGGTTCCGGGTAGTGATGTTTGCAGACTTTCATATGATCTCAGGCGACAGATTCTTATAAATAACATCTGGGGTGTTGATATAGACCCGCTGGCCGTGGAAGTTGCAAAATTCAGTTTATTTTTGAAACTGTTGGATGATGCTTCATCAGAAGAAATCGATTTGTACTCAAAGAGAACCGGGGAAAAGGTGCTTCCGAAGCTTGATGATAATATCAAGAATGGCAATAGTCTTGTGGATATGTCTTACGCCAGGTTTAAGCCGGACATTTATGAAGATGTCTCAAAGCTTGAAATGCTGAAGATGTTCGACTGGAATACGGAGTTCGGTGGAGATGGTTTTGATGCTATTATTGGTAATCCGCCTTATATCCGTGTTCAGAATATGGTGCGCTATTCACCGGATGAATATGCATTTTATAAGAGTAAGTATTCGGGCTATCAGACGGCGGAATCTGAGCTGCTTGATAAATACTTTCTTTTTATCGAGCGAGCATGGAATCTTCTCAGTGACGATGGTGTTATAGGATACATCATTCCGCATAAGTTTATGAACATCAGATCCGGTGACATGATCAGGAAATTTGTTACGGAACACAAAGCAGTCAGGAAGATCATCCACTTCGGAACGCATCAGGTGTTTAAGAACAGGAGTACCTATACGTGTATTCTTGAATTATCGAAAAAGGAGCAGCAAGAATACAGTATCTCCTTTATTCAGGATTGGAACAGATTCCTGTTTGACCATAAGGTGGCATTTGAGACATATGATGCATCCAAGATAGGGGCGGAGCCATGGACATTTATTCCTAAACAGGTGACCGAGAGACTGAGGGAAGCAGAAGAAAAATGTGAAACTCTTGATGCTTTTTCCGATATATTTGTAGGCGTTCAAACCAGTGCGGATAAGGTCTATATCGTTTATGCGGACAGCGAAGATGATGACTTTGTATATTTTACGGACAAAAATAAAAAGAAGCGCAAGGTGGAAAAAGGAATACTGCGGAAGAGCATATATGACGCAAGGCTCTTCAAATATGAAAGGATTGAGGCTAACAGCTATATCATATTCCCGTATGAGAATGTGAATGGGAAGCCGAAGCTGATTGATATCAGCGTTATGCGGAACCAGTATCCTGAGACACTTTCATATCTGTCAGATTTTCGGGAAGAACTTGATACGAGAAATATGCCCGGAAGAACAGAGAATACATGGTATGCTTATGGACGAAGCCAGAGCATCAGGAGATTTGTCGGAGGGGAGCACCTTATATGGCCGGTGCTTTCGCTTGATTCAAATTACGTTTATGATGACGAAATGGTTGTGTTTACGGGAGGCGGAAACGGCCCGTTCTACGGAATAGAAATGAAGAACACAGCCAGAGAGTCTATTTTTTACATACAAGCGATCCTTAACCACTGGCTAATGGAAATGCTTGTGAAAAAGAGCGCAAGCACATTCAGGGGTGGATATTATTCACATGGGAAACAGTTCATCGCAAAGCTTCCTGTGTATAAGATTGATTGGGAAGATCCCATTGAAATAAAAAAGCACGATGCGATTGTTGAGAAAGTCCACCTCATAGAACAGCTTACCGATAAAATGAATAATGCTCGCAATTCTACGGTACAGGCTACAATGAAACGGTCAGTAACTGCGGCAAAGAAGGACTTAGAAACGCTGATAGATGAATTGTACTGTGTGAGAGGATTAAGAACGGAGATTCCAGATGAAAGCGATTGAAGGATATGATAAATTGCGCGGAGGATATTATACTCCGACGGATATAGCGGATTTTATCATACAATGGGCGAATCCCACATCTGAAAGCAGGGTTTTGGAGCCAAGCTGTGGTGATGGTAGTTTTCTTGGCGCAATTAAAAAAACAGGTTGCCCTGCGAGTGTTCTGGGTATTGAACTTGACCCGGATGAGGCAAGGAAAGCCCGGAAATGCGGATATAAGGTAGAACAGGGAGATTATTTTTCGTTCTACGAGAAGCACATTGAAGGTAAAACCAGATACGACATTATTGTTGGTAATCCGCCTTTTATCCGATATCAGAATTTTGATGAGAGGTACAGGTCGGTAGCATTTGAATTGATGAAGAAGCATGGATTCCATCCGAACCGCCTGACGAATATATGGCTGCCGTTTCTTTTGTTATCGTGCGAAGCACTGACGGATAGCGGTAAGATAGGAATGGTGATACCGGCTGAACTGTTTCAGGTCGATTATGCATCAGAGGCAAGGGAGTACCTGAGTTCTCATTTTGAAAAGCTGACTTTGGTGACATTTAAGAAGCTTGTCTTTGACGACATACAACAGGAGGTTGTCCTGCTCTTGGGAGAAAAGGAGTCCGAAGAGAAGGGAATCCGGGTTGTGGAGCTTGAAGGTCTTGATGAGCTTATCAATGATGGAATCAGCTGCCTTAATAGAGCTGAAATGAAAAGACTGGATCACAGCACAGATAAGTGGGTAAAATATTACCTTACCAATGAAGAACTGGATGTGCTTAACAAGCTGAACACAGATACCAGGATATCTGAAGCACAGGAGCTTTTTGAAGTAAATGTTGGTCTTGTAAGTGGAGAAAACGACTTTTTCCTTGCCAGCTGGGATAGTGTTGTGGAACGGAAACTGGAAATGGATGTTTCTCCCATCATTAGTAGATCGGAACAGGTAAAAGGCGTGCTTCTATCTGAAGAGGAGTATCTGAATCTGCGGGAAAAAGGGAAAAAGGTATCAATATTTACTCCGGGTGACAAGCCGATTGAGGAGCTTAGTGAAAGCGCACGTACCTATATCGGATGGGGTGAGAGCAAGGGATATAATAAGAATTACAAGTGCAGGATACGTAAAAGGTGGTACTATGTTCCGATGTCATGGAGGGCGGATGCCTTTTTAATCCGACAGGCAAATTTATATCCTAAGATGATATTGAATACAGCTGGAGCTCTGGTAACTGACACATTACATAAGGTCAGATTTAATGAAGGTGTGGACGGAAATGCGGTGGCATCTGCTTTTATAAATACATACACACTTGCTCTTAGTGAAACGCTTGGGAGAAGTTATGGCGGTGGTGTACTTACTTTTGAACCTGGTGAAATGAGAAGGATGCGTATTCCAATGATAGGTGCAGATAAACTTGATATAAAGAAGATAGATCGGTTGCAGAGGGAGGGAAAGTATGAGGAAATATTGTCCTATACAGATAAGATACTTCTTTATGATAACTTACAACTCACTGAAAGGGAAGTAACACTCCTTCACTCGATATGGGATAAAATGCGTAATCGAAGGTTGATGAGGAAACAGAGCAATTAGACGTAGAATAGGGATATATACAGCAATATAGACATGCCCGTCCCGGATACTTGCTGATCCGGGACGGTATGTTGCTAAAGATCAAGAGATGTAGAGCTTTTTACGCTCGGCTTTGATCAGGAGAATACAATAGAGAATACGCAGCAGGCAGAATCGTTGATTCGTGATACGGATATGGCAAGCGAAATGATGAATTATTCTGCGGCAAATGTAATACAAGAAGCAGGACAGGCGATGTTATCACAGGCAAATCATTCTAACCAGGGAGTGTTATCTCTACTACAATAATATACGGGAGCAGTCCTCTTTTCTTAACTGTTATATGGTGGAATCGTTTTGAAATACTCACTTTTTGCTTTAGCGTTCAAGGGTTCGTGTGATGTTGACTAGTGCTGTGATGTCCGGAAATAGGGCATCACAGCACTTTTTTAGGTCTTGTTCTGTCAGGTGATGTCTGAATTATTTCAAATGGTGTAAGGATTTTCTATTTGCGATAATTTACATAAATCAACATACGCAATTCGTCAATTCCTCAATCGTCAATTATAATAATTTCAATATAATATATGAGAAATAATCTCAAATAATGATTTACAAACAAGAAAAAGAGATATATAATTTGAATATAGATGGATAATCGATAAATCAGAGTGGAAATGAACAGAATTAGTGTTGATCAATGGCCGGCAGACAGAACGGGAGGAGAATCGGAGTGTTAAGTCAGTTTTCGGTTAAAAATTTTAAAAGTATTCGCGATGAAATGACATTGGATATGCAGGCGGCAGCTATATCCGAACATACGGACAAGGTGTATAAATGCAGCAACAATGAAGGTTTTCTTCCGGTGGCTGCGATTTATGGACCGAATGGTGGAGGGAAATCCAATGTCTTACAGGCACTTCATGCGCTGGATACAAAGATTCTCAGTCCGTTATATGCTGCTGAAACGGGTGCAAATGGAGGATTAGGAATAAAGGGGGGCGGGATCATTCCGTTTGCCTTTGATGACAACTGTAAGAATAATGCAACGGAATTTGAAGTATTCTTTATGACGGAAAGGGCAGAGTATCGTTATCGGCTCAATGTTATAAAGGACAAAATTGAATATGAGAGCCTGGATATGCGTAAGGTTGAGACCAATCGGACGACAGCAATTTTTGAACGTGAGAATGGAAAAATAACGATAGGTGATGTCCTTAAGAAGATAAAGGTGAGTGAAGACATTTCGGATAGTATACCGCTTCTTTCGTATCTGGGGATCACATATCGCAGGAATGAGATTATCGGAGACTGTATCAGTTGGTTCGAAGATAGGATCCGGTTTCTGAATTACGGAAATCCGACACAGGAACTTAAATTAGCCATAGATAACTCTTCAGATAGGAAAACGCTTATCCTGGATATGATAAAGGAGATGGATCTGGATATCGAGGATTTTAGGGTTGAAGAACAGAGCATGGGGGATATAAGGGTTTTTACCAGACATAGTATAGCGGGGAAGGATTATGAAATAAACCTCTCGGAAGAATCCAGCGGAACAAAGAAAATCTTTGGGCTCCTTCCGTTTATAGCAGAAAGTCTGACAAAGGGGATCACACTTGTGATAGATGAACTGGATGCAAAGATTCATCCGGTGCTCTTGAAATATATAATAATGCTCTATAATGATTTTTCCGTGAATAAGCGGGGGGCGCAGCTGATATTTACTTCCCATGACTTGTCAACGATGAACAGCCGGTTGTTCCGCCGGGATGAGATATGGTTTGTTGCGAAGGGAAATGAACAGAACTCGAAATTGTACTCGTTGGTCGAGTTTAAGAGTCCTGATGGCACGTCTATTCGAAAAGATGCAAAGTTTGATAAGCAGTATCTGGAAGGTAAATATGGAGCGGATCCGTATCTGAAAAAGATTATTGATTGGGGAGAAATAGAAGATGCCTAAAAAAGCCGGGATGGAAGCCTGGAAAAAGAAAAGGCGGCAGGAATATCTGGCGCAAAAGGAATACAGGTATTACATTTTCTGTGAGGGACAACAGACGGAGCCACAGTATTTTAATGGTTTTAAGCGGTTTATTGAGTCTAATCCTGTATACAAAGATATGGTGCTGATAGAGATTGAGCCATGCGGTGCAGAAACGCTTCAGGTAATCGGGCAGGCGGAAGAATATGTAAAGAAGAATAAGATAGAAAAAGGGCAGATATGGTGCGTGTATGATAAGGACAGTTTTCCTATGGAACGATTTAATGGTGTTGTTGAGAGGGCGGCGTCATTGAACCGGATCAGTGAAGATATTCAGTATCATACTGCCTGGAGTAATGAATGTATCGAGTTCTGGTTTCTTTTACACTTTTCCTATTATACATCAAACAATCACAGGACGGAATATATTGATTACCTCAATAAGAAGTTTTCGGAACTGGGAATCGGTAAATACGCGAAAAACATGGACAATATTTTTGATGTGCTGCTAAAGAATGGGAACCCCAAACTTGCAATCCGATACGCAAGAAAAATCATTGATCAGCATAGAGGACTGTCGCCGGCTATGATCGCACCCGGGACGAAAGTTTATGAATTGGTAGAAGAGTTGGTGAAATATTTACCGGATGATATCAGAAAAAGATTCGATGAGACATAGTTTAAGCCTTAATTCATGGGCTTTCACAAAATGTTCACACAAAATTAGCACTCACCTCTTGACAGTGCTAACAATAAGAGGTATAACATAATCAGAACAAAGGAAAAAGAGAAAGATCCCTAGCCGGTAAGGATCAAAACACTCCTTCCCCTTGCTTATGAAACCTATAATTTATAGCTTTTATGTAAAAGGAGGGATGACTTATGTTACTACCGAGTATTTTTGGAGAAAACCTTTTGGACGATTGGATGGACTTCCCGAGGATGGATTTTCCGGACATTGACCGTAAACTGTATGGTAAGCACGCAGCAAATATGATGAAGACGGATGTCCACGAACATGACAATGGTTATGAAGTAGACATTGATCTGCCGGGCTTTAAGAAAGATGAGATCAGCCTTTCCCTGGAGAACGGTTACTTGACCGTCAATGCGGCGAAGGGCCTGGACAAGGACGAGAAAGACAAGAAGGGCAAACTGATCCGTCAGGAGCGTTATGCAGGATCGATGACCAGAAGTTTCTACGTTGGTGATGCGATCACGGAAGAGGAGATCAAGGCAAAATTCGAGAATGGTGTATTGCAGTTGAGCATTCCTAAGAAGGAAGCCGAGAAGATCCCGGAGAAGAAACTGATCGCCATCGAAGGGTGATGAAGAGTAACCATTTTACAGAATGAGTGAACAAGGGCGGCGGGGCGAAAGCTCCGCCGCCATTTTGTCACATTAATAGTTCTTTTCGCGTACTTCGAAATAAGCCTGCGGGTGGTTGCAGACCGGGCATACCTCCGGTGCTTCGGTGCCGACCACGATATGTCCGCAGTTGCGGCATTCCCAGACTTTTACTTCGCTTTTTTTGAACACTTCCTGCATTTCAATATTTTTGAGCAGGGCGCGGTAGCGTTCTTCATGTTCCTTTTCGATCGCTGCAACACCGCGGAACTTTTCGGCCAGGTCATGGAAGCCCTCCTCGTCAGCGGTCTTGGCGAATTCTTCATACATATCTGTCCATTCGTAGTTTTCACCATCCGCTGCAGCGGCCAGGTTTTCTTTGGTGTCGCCGATGCCGTTCAGTTCCTTGAACCACAGTTTTGCGTGTTCCTTTTCATTATCTGCGGTTTTCAGGAACAGTGCAGCAATCTGCTCGAAGCCTTCTTTTTTGGCTTTGGAAGCGAAGTATGTGTATTTATTCCGGGCCTGTGATTCGCCTGCAAAAGCAGCTTCAAGGTTCTTTTCGGTCTGTGTACCTGCGTATTTGTTTGCCATGTGAGTACCCTCCTTGGAAAAAGTATTGGATGTAGTCTATTATAGCCGTGTCCGGAGTGAAATTCAATTATTATGCGTTGAACAGATCGGAAAAATACGATATATTGAAGAGGGATATGCGGATGGGAGGAGGTGATCGTATGCAGCGGGAAAACCCGGATCAGAGTATGATCGAAAAGGTATTGCAGAGATTGGATACGGAAGTGGAAAACGGTGCGATGCGTGTGACAGTGGAATTTGATGATAAACAGCCCGAGGCTGAAAAGGTATCCCATAAGGGGTGCAAGGCCTACGGACAGGATGCAGCGCAAACCGTTGGCAAGCTGGATGCCTATTCCGACCAGTTATTGCGGGAGATGAAGGAAGAGTAACCGTAACGGTTCCGAGCAGCTAGGGATACATTTTATAGGGGTGTGCCTGTAACAGAGCAATATATGCGGCGGCTTGAAGAAAGCCGTCGTTTTTGGTATAATAATATGGCTTGTAAGCACCGGAAACGGTAAAAAAGAAACCATAAGGGGGTTAAGATATGGACAATCAGTTATTTTCCAACAAGAGCATTATTTCCTGGTTACAGTATTTTTCTGAGAATACGGACATCGATCTGGAGCATGTCAAGCTTCTGGATATTACCAAAAAGAATAAAAACCTCATTCCGACGGTGGAAGCACACCGCTGTGTACTGGTATTTACCGAAGCCGGTAATGCGGATATCTTCTATAAAATGTGGGATGTGGGGCTGGGTGACTGCGAAGTGATCTATAATGAAGGATCCGAGCCGGCCGGTCCGATCAAGCGCAATAAGGTGTCGGAGATGATCGACCGTGGTATCAATGCATCGGCCGGTATGATCGTCCTGAATCCGAATGCCAGATCTACGATCAAGTTTGGCATGGACAATAAGAAGTTTGCTTCCGGTTCCGTGAAATATGTAGGTTCCGAGATCCGCTCCGTACTGATCTCCAAGATGCAGATCCATGAAGGAAAGAATCTGTGCGTGATCTCCGGGGAATCCATCGCAGTCGAATCGGCTATGATGAACGGGGAAGGAACCGTGATCGCGGTGGAATATAAGCAGGCAGACCGTGAAACCATGGAAGAAAATGTGAACCAGTTTGGTCTGCGCAATGTCAATATCGTAGATCACGTGGGCGAGGATACCATGGGAAATCTTCCGGTGCCGGATACGACGATGCTGGTGGCATCGGCCAGTCTGGAACATGAACTGGAATATCTGCTGGGTATCAATCCGAACATGGAATTTGTGATCTATACCCTGGACTTTAAGGTGGCGGCAAGTATGCGGGATATTCTGGGAAAATTCGGCATCACAGACATCACGATCATCCAGATCGCTGTCTCCAAGCTGACTTCCAAGAACGTATTCGAGAACCAGCCGGCACCGTGGATCATCTCGGCAAAGGCGGGAGCATAAATCTATATGCGCCTGGATAAATATCTTGCGGATATGCATGTGGGCACCCGCTCGGAGGTAAAGGAACAGATCCGGAAGGGCAGGGTGCAGGTAAACGGCTCTGTGGTAAAGGATCCGGGTCTGGGAGTTTCTGCGGAAGACTGTGTGGAAGCGGACGGAGTGCAGATCGGTTATCAGGAGCATTTTTACTATATGCTCAACAAGCCGGCCGGGATCCTTACAGCGACAGAAGACAGGAAGCAGCCGACGGTACTGGATCTGTTCCCGGAGAACCTGCGGAAGAATCTGGCACCGGTCGGACGGCTGGATAAGGATACGGTGGGGCTTTTGCTGATCACGGATGACGGGGCACTTGCCCACCGGCTGCTGGCGCCGAAATCGCATGTGGATAAAGTGTATCTGGCAGGGACGGATCTGCCGGTCACGGATGAGGATGTGAAAAGATTTGCCGGGGGGATGACTCTGGCGGATGGTACACAGCTGATGCCGGCCGGGCTGGAGATCCTGTCACCGGATCGAAGCAGGGTCACCATCCATGAGGGCAAGTTTCACCAGATCAAGAGGATGTTTGAGGCCTGCGGAAAAAAGGTCGTATATCTGAAGCGTTTATCTATGGGCACTCTTACGTTGGATCCCACGCTGCCGGAAGGTGAGTGGCGGGAGCTGACGAAGGAAGAAGTAAGGATGCTGAGATCCTGATAAGTAAGGGTTTCGGAAAGGAGTACACTATGAACAAAAAGAACCAGAAACTGATGTTGATCATGGCGATCGTCGCAGTAGTGGCCGCAGTCGTTCTGATGGTGGTCGTGGTGGTTGCGATGAAGGGCGGTGCTAAAGAAGGGACAGCCGTGGCGGAACTGCAGCCGGCATCGGATCAGGAAGGAACGGATGTGACAGTAGTCGCGGAGAACACGGACGGAGAGCAGGAGCCGACGGAAGTGGCTTCGGAAACAGTGGAACAGTCCGCAGCCGGAATGTCGGTAGGCGGTGATGCGACCGGTACGGTAACCAGTAATGCCATGCCAAATGCCAATGATGTGGCAAGTGCCGCGACAAACACAAGTGCTTCGAATACAACGAACGCGGTAAATACTGCCACCACTACAACGGATGCCTCTGCTCCGGCGGGAGCGTCTGCAGTGAAAGGTCTTGTACTGACTTACGGAACAAATAACAGCTGGCAGAAGGGTGACGTGAATATGTTCGGTGTGGACTTCCAGATCACCAACAATTCCGGTGCGCAGATCGAGGGCTGGACGCTGAAGATGGAGATCGAAGGATTGGCAGAAGTGGATGGCTGGAACGGGACTTTCACGACCAGCGGGACAACGATGACGATTACCGATGCGGGGTATAACGGTGCGATCGGCAATGGCGGCAGTGTAAACTGCGGATGCAACCTGGGTGTAAAGACCGGAAGCGTTACCGTAAAGAGCGCGACCTTGAACGGAACAAACTGTACGGTGGTAGCCGGTAAGGTGGATCCGAATGCGCAGGCGAATGCACAAAATGCACAGAACAACCAGAACAATAATAATCAGAACAATAACAACAACCAGCAGGCACCGGTGGATGTGAGTGCGATGCTGACGCGCTGTGCCGATGCGGTACAGGGCGATGACTGGCTGCATACGGATGGTCACCGTATCCTGGACAAGAACGGCAAGGAAGTGTGGCTGACCGGTGTGAACTGGTTCGGATACAATACCGGTACCAATACGTTTGACGGTCTCTGGAACAGCCAGATGGCTCCGACGGTCAAGGCGATCGCCGATCATGGTTTCAACCTGATCCGGGTGCCCATCTCCGCACAGCTGTTGAATGACTGGGCAGCAGGTAATTATCCGAAAGCAAATTACAACAATGCATACAATACCGAACTGAATTCGATGAACAGCCTGCAGATCTTTGACTACTTCCTGTCACTGGCAGAAGCGAACGGGCTGAAGGTAATGATCGATATCCACAGCGCTGAGACCGATGCAATGGGACACAACGCAAATATGTGGTGCACCCAGAAAGTAACGGCGGATCAGTACCTGGCAGCACTTGCTTGGTGTGCAGATCGCTACAAGAACAATGATACGATCATTGCATACGATCTGAAGAACGAGCCGCATGGCAAACCGAATGAAGGAAAAAATGCGGCGATCTGGAACGGTTCGAAGGATGCAAACAACTGGAAATATATGGCAGAGCGCGCAGCTCTGACCGTACTCGGCAAGAATCCGAATGTACTGGTCATGGTAGAAGGTACGGAAATCTATCCGATCGATATCAAGACCAACAGCGATTATCATTCTCAGAACAGCGCGGACTATTACTTCAACTGGTGGGGCGGAAACCTGCGCGGCGTGGCAGATTATCCGGTGCAGCTGGGACAGTATCAGAATAAGCTTGTGTACTCTCCACACGATTACGGTCCGACCGTATACGAACAGCCGTGGTTCAAAGGCGGTTACAGTTACGACAGTCTGATGAAGGACTGCTGGCATGACAACTGGTTCTATATTTACGAGACCAATACCGCACCTCTGCTGATCGGTGAATGGGGTGGATTTATGACGGAGCCGAACCTGACCTGGATGACGCATATGCGCAAGCTGATCAAGACGTATCATCTGAACCACACCTTCTGGTGTCTGAATGCAAACTCCGGTGATACCGGCGGACTTTTGAAGGATGACTTTACGACCTGGGACAATGAGAAATACACCTTTGTCAAAGAGGTATTGTGGCAGCAGAACGGCAAGTTTGTAGGCCTTGATCACCAGATCCCGCTGGGCGCAAACGGTATCACCCTGAGTGCAGCAAGCGGTTTGAAGTGAAATGGTTCCATGTAAATTCGTGACAGACCGGTGGTCTTTTCAGGCCACCGGTTTTATGCTATGATGAAGGCTGTTGGTAACTATTCGGAACTGTTATGTCTGGCGTATCATTGCAGATTGGGAGATGGCAATGATGGGTAAGCGGGAAAGGAATCGGACACATGGGAAATAAATGGCAATCGGCATTCAATAAAAAAGATCTGGAGGCAGGAAAAATTCTTTTTCAAAGCGGAAAGGCAAAGAAACTGACCTATGATGAAGATACGGACAGTTATTCGGCAGTCGTGAGAGATGACAGGAATTATCATACGTCTGTTGATTTTATGGGTGGAAAGGTTTATTCCACAGAGTGTGAATGTTCGGACTGGATGGAGAAAAAAGCCTGCAGACATGTGGCGGCCATGATCTATCTTATTGAACAGGAACAGGGCGATATTGACCTTTTGGGAGGAGACTGGACAGAGGAAGAGGTCGAAGGGGATACCCGCGAAAAAGAGGAGCGGAAGGAAGAAAGGTCGAAAAAAGACATTTCCGGAGATGAGTCGGATGACGATTTCTATAAGAAGAATCCCCAATACCATCCGGATCTGACACAGGGGCTGAAGAATTTGAAGCTTCTGAAACAGGAAGCGGAAAAGAAACCGGAAGATGAAACAGGTGAAGAGGATACTTTTGTAGAAGAGGAATATCGGTATTTTTATCCGGATGATATGATGAAAGAGCTGGTTTATACTCCGAAAGAACTGGCCGCCGGAAAGATGCGGATGAGGAAATTAAGATCTGAGCTGAAGACAGAAATCCATATAGATTGGATGGATAGCAGTCTGCATGGGACTTCACGGATCAGTTTCTATCCGAATGAGGAGGAGAGAAACCGGTATTATTATTCGTATAGCTCGAATGTTACGCTTAGTTTTGACGCGCATCATATCCTTGAATGTCGCTGTTCCGATTGGAATTGTAATCGCAAGCCGAATAAATCCCGTATCGGGCATACACTTTGCGAACATGAAATGGCTGCAATGCTGCTTCTCTTTGATTATCTGAAGGAAGAAAATCCCGGGGATAAAACAGACCGGGCATCCTGGAACCTGATGAAGGCGATGGGAGCCTCACAGCATACAATTAGTGATAAAAGCGAAAAACAGGAGATGATCCCGCAGATACATCTGGAGCCGTATCTATCGGCGGATGAAGCAGGACACTTATCTGCGTCTTTTCGGATCGGAACGGATAAGCTGTACAAGATCAACAGTTTGTCGGAAACCATAAAGAGTATTCAGAGCGGAGAAGTGCAGCAGTTTGGTAAGTCTACGGAAATACTGATGCGCAGAGACGGCTTCCAGGGAAAGGATTCCGAATGGCTGGAGTATATTGAGGGAGTGCTGGAAGAAGAGCAGCAGCAGATCAATCATCTTGAGGAAAAATCCAGATGGGAGGTAGATTATCCGAGGATCAAAAGCAAGGTGCCGCTTTTCGGAAAAAATCTGGATGATCTGTTTCAGACGGCATATCCGGGAAATCTGGAGATCAGCAGAAAAGGTGAGAAGGGGAAAACGTTATATCGGTGCGAAGAAGGAGAATTACATCTGACTCTGCAGATCTCTCCGGATATGGAGCAGGGGGTCTTTCACGGGATCCGTGTGCAGGGGGAACGTCCTCTGGTCTTTCGCGGTCAGAACCGTTATTATTTCCTGGATGAAAAGAGATTCTGCCGGATGTCCGATAACGCAACGAAGGATATCAGGATTTTGTACGAATATACGATGGGTTCCCGCTTTGATCTGCGGATCGGCAGAAGGTTTATGGCGGATTTCTTTTACAATACCCTGCCGAAACTGGAGTCTTTTGCGCAAGTCACCATCGATAATGAGGATGAGATCCGAAAGCATATTCCGCCGAAACCGGTATTTCGTTACTATATTGATTATGAGAATCATTTTGTGCTCTGCAGACCGGAGGTACTGTATGGAAAGAAATCGTTTCCGCTGACCTATCTGCTGGATGAACAGAGCCCCGGAAAGAAGCTTCAGCAGTTTCGCGATTTTGACGCGGAGTGCGCTGCCATGGATGTGGCGATGAAATATGTGAGTTCGTATGACCGGCAGGAGAAATTTCTGGTAAAGCGTGTGGAAGATGGGGAATTGTATGACCTGCTGTTCCGGGGCATCCCGGAGATGATGCAGATCGGGGAAGTGCATGCGACAGAGCGTTTCAATCGTCTGCGGCGGGGAAGAGGCGTGAAATTCCAGATGGGTGTCTCCATTGACAGCGGGTTGATGGATCTGACTGTCAGCAGTGAAGATCTGACTCAGGATGAGGTGTCTGATATCCTGTTTGGCTATCGCAGAAAGCGGAGTTATGTGCGTCTGAAAGACGGAAGTTTTCTGAACCTTGAGAATAACAAAACCATCGAGGAACTGGGCAGTATGATGGAAATGCTCAGAATTTCGCCGAAGGAATTTGCAAAAGGAAAGATGCATATCCCGGCATACCGTGCGCTGTATCTGGATAAGATGTTGGAAGAGATCGGAGATGTATCGGCAAACCGCAACCGGAAGTTCCGTGAACTGATCAAGGGATTCAAGGCTGTGGAGGATGCGGATTTTGAAGTGCCGGAGACTTTGGATGGTATATTGAGAAGCTATCAAAAGACGGGATACCGGTGGCTGCGTACTCTGGATCAGTACGGCTTTGGCGGGATACTGGCAGATGAAATGGGACTTGGAAAGACACTGCAGGTGATCGCGGTGCTTTCTGCAGTGTTTGCGGCAGAAGATATGTCGAAACAGGATTCTTTGATCGTATGTCCGGCGTCGCTGGTCTATAACTGGGCAGAGGAGTTTGGGAAATTTGCTCCGCAGATCCCGGTCACAGTGATCGCCGGAACGCAAAAAGAAAGACGGAGCGTGATCGGAGGAGAGGCAACTGGCGGCGTATGGATCACGTCTTATGATCTGCTGAAACGGGATATTGCCGAGTATGAAGAGAAGCAGTTCCGCTTTATGGTGATCGATGAGGCGCAGTATATCAAGAATCATACGACTGCAGCTACCAAATCGGTGAAGCTGATCCGGGCGCAGACGAAGTATGCCCTGACCGGTACGCCGATCGAAAACCGTCTGTCGGAATTGTGGAGTATCTTTGATTTCCTTATGCCGGGCTTTCTGTATGACTATCCTGCCTTCCGGGATGAACTGGAGCAGCCGGTGGTAAAAGATGCCGATGAGGAAGCTTCCCTGCGGTTGAAACGTATGGTGAGTCCGTTTGTGTTACGGAGACTGAAAAAGGATGTGCTGAAGGATCTGCCGGAAAAACTGGAAGAAGTACGTTTTGCAAAAATGGACAGCAAACAGCAGAAGCTGTATGATGCGCAGGTGATCAAGATGAAGAAAAAGATCCATGCGCAGGGGGACGAGGATTTTCGGAAAGGAAAGATCGAGATCCTTGCAGAGCTGACCCGCATCCGGCAGATCTGCTGCGATCCGTCCCTGTTTCTGGAAAACTATGACGGAGAGTCAGCAAAGCGGCAGATGTGTATGGATATGATGGAGAGCATTGCGGATTCCGGACATAAAGCGCTGGTATTTTCGCAGTTTACAACGATGCTGGAGCATCTGGAGGAGGATCTGAAGAAGAGCGGGATCGCGTACTACAAGATTACCGGAAGTACTCCGAAAGAGAAGCGCATTGAACTGGTGAATGCGTTTAATCATGATGAGACGCCGGTATTTCTGATCTCCTTAAAGGCCGGCGGTACGGGACTGAATCTTACCGGAGCGGATGTGGTGATCCATTATGATCCATGGTGGAATGTTGCAGCGGAAAATCAGGCAACCGACCGTGCACACCGCATCGGACAGCAGAATATCGTGACGGTTTATAAACTGATCGTTAAAGGTACCATAGAAGAAAAGATCCTGAAACTGCAGGAAGCAAAGGCCAAACTGGCAGACGATATCCTCTCAGCGGAGGGGGTATCCAGCAGTGTGTTGGATCGCGAAGAACTGCTGCAGCTTTTGGAAGAATAAGTAAATTCATGACAGACCGGTGGTCTTTTCAGGCCGCCGGTTTTATGTTATGATGAAGGCGTAGGAGGTATACCTATGGGAACCTATGTAAATCCGGGGAATAACAGCTTTTTATCGGCGGTACGATCGGAAATATATATTGACAAAACAGGAATGCTGGACATCCTGAATAAAAATATAAACAAAGAAAGCCGTTATTTTGCGGTGAGCCGTGCGCGCCGTTTCGGCAAGTCCATGGCAGCAGGGATGATCGATGCCTACTATAGCCGGGGATGTGATTCGCGGGAGCTTTTTGCACCCTATGAGATCGCAAAGGCGCCGGATTTTGAGGATCACTTAAATAAGTATAATGTAGTGCATTTTGATGTGGCCAGTTTTTTCAATGCGGCAAAGACACCGGAGGATGTGATCCCGTTGATGGATGGGACGATTATGGGATCCCTGAAAGAAGAGTTTCCATATCTTTGCGGCAAGGAATATGCGAATGCAGCAGCGGCGATCTATGATGTATATCATAGGGAGGGCAGGCAGTTCATCATCGTCATTGATGAATGGGAATGCATCATTCGGGACGCGAAGGACGATGAAAAGCTGATACTGGACTATTTAAAGTACCTGCGCGGCTTCTTTAAAACGGAGGAATCCAAGCAGTTCCTGGCGCTGGGTTATATCACGGGGATCCTGCCGATCAAGAAGGTTAAGGGGGAATCCGCGCTGAATAACTTTTGGGAATATACCATGACCGCACCCGGGGCATTGATGCCTTTTTTCGGATTTACAGAGGAGGAGATCGGGGGGCTTTGCGAGTACTATTCCCAGACCATCGAAAACATCAGGCAGTGGTATGATGGATACCTTATGCCGGTTGCCGGGGACTGGGACGACCATGAGCAGATCCATATCTACAATCCCAATTCCGTGGTGGAGGCATTTCAGAGAAGAAAACTGGGCAGTTATTGGAAAAATACCGGTGCTTTTGCCGGGGTGAATGACTATATCGAATTGAACAAGGCAGGCCTGAAGGATGATGTGGTCGCCATGATCGCAGGGGAGCGCCGGGTGGTGAATACAGCGACCTTCCAGAACGACCTGACGCATTATAAGACAAAGGACGATGTGCTGACAGCCCTGATCCACATGGGCTATCTGGGCTATGATACGGAAACAGGAGAAGCGTTTATCCCAAACGAAGAGGTACGGGATGTGTTTGAGAGTGCGGTGCGTGTCGGCGACTGGACGGATATTCAGGATGCGCTGGATCATTCGGATGCGCTTTTGAAGGCAACCTGGGAGGGAGATACGAAACGGATCGCAGAGACCATCGCGAAGTCACAGCAGGACTATGCATCTATCATAAATTTTCATGATGAAAATGCCCTGGCTTGTGCGGTGATGATGAGTTACTTTACCGCCCGGAAATACTACTATGTAAAACGGGAATTACCGGCAGGCAAGGGTTTTGCGGATATTGTCTTTATTCCGAGAAATGAGGGTGAGCACCCGGCGATGGTGGTAGAGCTGAAGTGGAACCGTAATGCGAAGGCGGCTATCAAACAGATCCGGGATAAGGAATACGCAGGCGCATTGACAGACTATAAAGGGGAACTGCTGTTGGTGGGGATCAATTACAATAAAAAGACCGGAAAATATAGCTGCCGGATAGAAAAGAGGGCATGACGGCAGTTGGGATGGATACCAGTACATTGAAAAATAATTAACTGGCCATATGCTTACGAGCTTCTTTTTCGGAAATCTCATCGAGTTTATATGACCAATGATATACCACTGGATCTGCGTTGACCTCCTCGAAGTATTGGTATATGCGTTCTTCAAGTTCCTGTTTTGAATTGACGCGTATACCCCGCAGCATCTGCTTAGTCATTTTGCTAAAGAAGCTTTCGATGAGGTTAAGCCAAGATCCATGTGTAGGTGTAAAAACAAATACGAATCCTCCGTTAGGCTTTGTTGCAAGATAGTTCTGCACTTCCCCAAAATGCATATTGACAACAGCGAACGTATGTTCTATCATATACTTATATCTCATGCGGAAATAAGTATATGGAGGAGTAGTACATGGGCGAGAAAGATGTGTTAGAAAAGACACTGTTTACGTATGAGGATGTATTTGCGGATATTGTCAATAATCTCATCTTTAACGGAAAGGAACAGGTGCGGGAGGAAGACCTGGAGACGACCGCACCGCATAATACATACCAGGGAGAAAATGGTTTCCGCGAACTGGAACGGGATGCAGCAAAATACTGGAAGAATCACGATATCAGGATCGCGCTTTTGGGACTGGAAAATGAATCACAGGCAGAAAATGATATGCCGGTGCGAGTGATCGGATACGATGGAGCTTCCTACAGGGATCAGATCCGGTACGAGACGGATGTGAATGGTAACCGGAAGAAGATAGTAAATGTGTTTCCTGTGGTTACGCTGGTTTTGTATTTTAATTACGAAAAGCATTGGGACAAACCGAAGACTTTGCATCAAATGCTTGGAGACAAACTTTTGCCGGAATTGAAGTCATTTGTTCCGGATTATCCGATCAATCTTTTTGAGATCGCATGGCTGAGTGATGAGCAGGTCAAAGGGTTTAAAAGTGATTTTCAGTATGTGGCGGATTATTTTGTGCAGATGCGCAAGACAGGCAGATATACCGGCTCGCGCGATAGTATGAAACACGTTAGGGAAGTGTTGCGACTGATGAGCAGATTGACCGGTGATGTAAAGTTTGCGAAAGTAGCTGACGATAAGAAATTTACAGGGGCGAGAGGAGGAAATAAAAGTATGGGCAGTGCGCTGGACTATTATTGGAATAAGGGTATAGAGCAGGGAGAGGATCGACATCTTATTGAACAGATCTGTAAAAAACTCCGCCGAGGGATGGAGATAGAGCAGATCGCGGATGAGGTGGAGGAAGATATCAGCCGTGTGCAGGCAATCTGTAATACAGCAGAGGAATATGCGCCGGATTATGATCTGGATAAAGTACTGAAAGCTTTGCATGCCGATGTGATGGCTTAAAAAGAATGATGGTTCTGAATACAAATGAGGTGGTAGATAATCCCTAACCGGTGGTCTTTTCAGACCACCGGTTTTATGTTATGATGAAAAATGCAGGAAGGTAAATCTGAGCAATCATCATAAACAAAGGGGGTATTTATGAAGATCAGTAACGGTTGTTGGATCCAAAAGGAAGGTATTACGGCTTTTTTCCCGCAGGAAGTGTATTTCTGTGATGTGAAAAAAGATATGGTGAAGCTGGTAGCTCCAACACATCATATCACACAGCGCGGTGACACACTTGGCGGGGTGAACATTACACTGGAGATCACGGCACCGGCAGAGGGTGTGATCCGGGTGAAAGCTTACCATTATAAGGGAGCGGTACAGGATGCGCCTGCCTTTGATCTGAACCTGCCGGAGACTTCTGCATTGGAAGCGACGGAAGATGAGAATGCGGTCTGCATCAAAAGCGGCGCACTAGAGCTGGTGATCAACAAGAAAAACTGGCGTATGGAGTATCGCAGAAAAGGCAAAGTGCTCAGTGTGAGCGCGGCGAAGGATATGGCCTATGTCAGCGAAGAATACTTTGGGGATGCCTATGTGCGCAGTACCGATGAAGATGTGTATATGCGACAGCAGCTGTCCATCGCGGTGGATGAACTGTTCTATGGCTTTGGTGAAAAATTTTCTCCTTTTGTAAAGAACGGACAGAGTGTGGAGATCTGGAATGAAGACGGCGGAACGTCTACGGAACTGAGTTATAAAAATATCCCGTTCTATATCTCTTCGCAGGGATACGGTGTATTTGTAAATCATACGGATAAGGTGTCATTTGAAGTGGGTTCAGAGTCTGTAGAAAAGGTAAGTTTCACGGTACCCGGGGAATCCCTGGATTACTTCTTTATCGACGGACCGGATCCGAAGGAAGTGGTGAAGCGCTATACGGATCTGACCGGGAAGCCGGCGCTGCCGCCGGCCTGGACCTTTGGCCTGTGGCTGTCTACTTCCTTTACCACCAGTTATGATGAAAAGACGGTCATGCACTTTATTGATGGGATGCTCAAAAGGGGGATCCCTCTGAAGGTATTCCACTTTGACTGTTTCTGGATGAAGGATTTTCACTGGACGGATCTGCTCTGGGATGAGCGGGTATTCCCGGATCCGGCAGGGATGCTTTCCCGTATCCATGAAAAGGGTGTAAAGTGCTGCGTATGGATCAATCCGTATATTGCACAGGAGTCCGTACTTTTTGATGAAGGTATGGAAAAGGGATATTTCCTGAAGCGGCCGGACGGCGGCGTATGGCAGTGGGATATGTGGCAGCCGGGTATGGCGATCGTAGACTTTTCCAATCCGGAAGCCACGAAATGGTTCCAGGAAAAACTGGAAGCGCTGGTGGATATGGGCGTAGATGCGTTTAAGACCGATTTCGGCGAGCGTATCCCGACCGATTGTGTCTATGCAAACGGATTGCATCCGCGTAAGATGCATAACTACTATACTTATCTGTACAATCAGGCCGTCTTTGAGGTGCTTGAGAAAAAGAAAGGCAAAAACGAAGCGGTGTTGTTTGCGCGTTCTGCGACTGTGGGCGGTCAGAAATTTCCGGTACACTGGGGCGGAGACTGCTGGTCGAACTATTCCGGTATGGAAGAGACGCTTCGTGGCGGGCTGTCCCTGCAGATGTCGGGCTTCGGTTTTTGGAGCCACGATATGGGCGGTTTTGAGCAGACTTCCACAGCCGATGTATATAAGCGCTGGGTGGCGTTCGGCCTGCTTTCGTCCCATAGTCGTCTGCATGGCAGTTCCTCTTATCGTGTACCATGGAACTACGATGAAGAAGCGGTGGATGTGGTACGGGAATTTACCCGCCTGAAGATGCGGCTGATGCCGTATCTGTGGAGTATGGCGCAGAAGACACATACCGAAGGCATCCCGATGATGCGTGCTATGGTAATGGAGTATCCGAAGGACCGTATGTGCCGATATCTGGACAAGCAGTATTTCCTCGGAGACTGTCTGCTGGCAGCACCGATCTGCAATCCGGACAGTATGGGTGTGTACTATCTGCCGGAAGGAACATGGACGGACTTCTTCAGTGGTGAGACCGTGGAAGGCGGCAAGTGGTTTGAGAAGCATTACAGTTATCTGGAGATGCCGCTGTTTGTGAAGGAAAACTCCATCATCGCGATCAGTGATACCGAAGATACACCGGAGTATGATTACGCCGAACATGTAACCTATAACATCTATGCATTAAAGACGAAGGCGGAAGCGGTCGTCTATAACGGCAATGGGGAGAAGGATTCTTCCATTACGGCAGAACGCAGGGGAGATACGATCGAGATCACAACCAACCGGACTAAGCCCTGCTGGATCAAACTGATGGGACTGCAGGTGAAGAGCGTCGAAGGTGCAGAACATACGATACAGAACAACAATACACTTCTGATCCCGAAGGCCGCGAAGATCACGGTGGAGATCTGACGGAGAACGGATCAGGGGCTTCCAGAATTGCGGACAGGTGAAGAGTGGAAGCTAACAGAAGACAATATACATATGTAATCGCAGGAATCCTGTGTTTGCTTGCCGGCTGCGGAGTGCGGGAGCAGATCCCGGAAACGACAGAACCGTATCCGGTGTCCGAGAATATAATTACGGACGAAAAACCGCAGTTGAGCGGATCGGAAAATACGCTCGTCAGCGAAATGACCGTGGAAGAAGTATTCCTGGAGGATTCGATGGAATTTGCCGAAAATTCCGCGATCCATACCGATCCGGCACTGCTGTATCATAATAGCGGGACAGAAAAAGGGGATATCGTTGTCTGTGTGAATGCAGGACATGGGACAAACGGCGGGACACAGGTGAAAACGCTGTGTCATCCCGACGGAACTCTGAAAGTGACTGCGGGATCCACAGCGGAAGGTTCACTGACGGCGACGGCGGTTTCTGGCGGTATGGAATTTCCGGACGGAACTGCAGAAAGAGAAGTAACACTGCAGCAGGCGGTGATCCTGAAGGATCTGCTGCTGGAGGCCGGATACAGTGTATTGATGATCCGTGAATCGGAGGATGTCCAGCTGGATAATGTTGCCAGGACAGTGCTGGCAAATGCTTATGCGGATTGTCATATCTCCCTGCATTGGGACAGTTCGGAAAAGGATAAGGGCGCATTTTACTGTTCGGTACCGGAGGTGGAAAGCTACAGAAATATGTATCCGGTATTCGATACCTGGGAGCAGAGCCATGGGTTGGGAGACAGTATCATTGCAGGACTGAAGGAGCAGGAGATAAAGATCTACGACAACGGTTCCCTGCCGCTGGATCTGACACAGACGTCGTATTCGACCATACCGAGTATAGATCTGGAGCTGGGAGATAAGCTCAGTGACCGGTCGACAGAGCAGTTATACCGGAATGCGGTCGGGATAATGCGGGGCATCGATCTGTTTTTCGGAAAAGAAGCCGGGGATTACGATGCGTATATACGGGATACGTTCGAAGAGATCCCGCCTGAAAAAGAAGAAGTATCTTTTGATGCGGAGTATCCGGCTTTGGTGGACCGGTTTACGGCACTTCGGGAGGAAGGATATGTGATCTATGAGGCCGTTCCGCTGACTTCTCTTTCGATGAAAACAGAACCGGTATCTTTAAGTGAAACGGTGGAAGAGATACCGTTCGGAACCTATCTGGCTTTTGACGGAGTATTGGAAGCGGAAGAGAATGTGACTTTTCTTCACGTTACGGATATCGGAAACGGACTGGAAGGATATGTGCAGTCGGATCTGGTTGTTCCGGTGGATTATGCAGCGGATCTGCAGAACATATCGGATGTGGTGGATGTTACCGATGACCGGTATACCTATGATGCCATGATGGAGGATATCCGAGAGTTGTGTCAGAAGTACAGTGATATCCTGGTCTGGCAGAATGCGGGAAAAAGCCTGTGTGGCAGGGATATTCCGCTGCTGATCCTGGGAAATCCGGAGGCGGAGCATAAATTCCTGATCACGGCAGGCATTCATGGCCGCGAATATATGACATCCCAGCTGGTCATGAAGATGATCGAATACTATGCGGATCATTATGATACGGGAAGTTACGGCGGTATCGGATATGGGCAGTTTTTGGAGGACTGTGCATTTTATATTATGCCGATGACCAATCCGGATGGGGTTTCGATCAGCCAGTATGGGGAAGCGGGTGTTACGGAGGAATATGCGGCTGTATTGAGAGCGGCTTATGCGGCTGAAAAACAAAACTTTATCTACATCCGATACAGCAGTGAGGAAACGGCATGGTATGACAATTACAGAGGTAATATAGCGGAAAGTGCAAAATTGAACGAAGAGGATATATCCTATGAGGAATATCTGAGGCTTTGGAAAGCCAATGCTGCCGGTGTGGATATCAACCGGAATTTTAATATCGGCTGGGAAGCGGATTGGGGAAAAACGGTACCGGCGATGGGGAGTTATCGCGGGACAGCACCGGAATCCGAGCCGGAAACAAGGACGATCCTGTCGATGGCATCGTCGGAGGATTTTGAGTGTTATATCAATTACCATGCGAAGGGGCAGGTCATCTATTTTGATTCTTATGGTATGGAGAAGGAAAACGCCAATGCATGTAAGAAGTGGGCGCAGCTTGTGTCCGGCATCTGCCGGTACGATCTTTCTGCAACGGCGAAACCGACAGAGCGATCGGAGTACGGAAGCTTTGGCGAGCTGGTGCATCTTTCGTATAATAAGCCCGGCTTTACTCTGGAAATAGGGCGGTATACCTGTCCGCTCGACAGCAGCGAGTTTCCCGCGATATTTGAACGGAACCGGGAGACATGGGCTGCGGTCTGTATGGAAGCATTGCGTACAGAGTAGCGGTGGTCTTTTCAGACCGCCGCTTTTTTGGTATAATTGTGCGATCAAAGGTGAGAAAGTTACCGAAATAAGAAGAAAGAACAGATGGAGGAGAACTATGAAAAAGACAACGATCATCCGGTTGCTGGGAGTGACAGCGGGGATCCTGCTGCTGGCGGGATGCGGCGAACAGGAGTCCGGCCGCGGACAGATGCCGGACCGGGCAGAAGAGGAAACACCGCAGACAACGGAGGAAGCGGCACCGACCGAAGCGGAGACCGGAAACGGTGAGGAAGCAGTGCAGCCGACGGAGGCAGCAGAACCGACGGCTGCAGAACCGGTAGAAGCGACACCGACGGAAACCGAGGATGAGGATATCGAGACTTCTCCGGTGATGCTGTGGGAATACGAAGGTTATGTGGATGAATGCAGGGAATATACCTGGTGGAAGGATTTTGCCGATTGTGACTTCGACGGGGACGGAAAGACGGATCGGGTATATCGTACCCATACAGCCGATACAGACCTTGCGACCTATACGATCGAGTTTGGCAACGGACGCAGTCTGACCACACCGGAGGGCTGGAATACCGGTTTTCCGCATGTACAGGCGGGGGATCTGAACGGAGACGGTGAGCCGGAGATACTGTTTACGATGACGTATGATACCAGTACGGATCCGCTTGCTTTTGGAGATTTGTGGCTGTTTGCCTGGAACGGAACGGATTATGAGGAAGAAAAGCTTCCGCTGGCAGCAGGCGAAAACGGCGCGAAGTGCATAACCATCGACTATCAGAAAACTTCGGATACCACGGTAGCGGTACAGGTGGCACAGAATGGTTTTGAATGTGAAGTGAGCGCAGGTGCGGATGAGCTGGCCTACTGGTATTATGGAGATGCGAAAGACCAGAATGCCATGGTGTATTATGCGGTTTTGGAAACGAATGGGAAAGCACATCTGCATTGCTATGCGGAGATGTTCTCCAAATCCGCGCAGTGTCTGGAGTTTGATCTGGTCTCGAAGGGCGATAGTTACGCGATCGAAAATATGAAATATATGGATGAGGCATATTTTTGGTGGGAATGATCCCTCATCGGAATCATGAAGTGGTAAAAAATAACGGCAGCCCGGTTTGGGCTGCCGTCTGTATTTGGTGGAGTGCCTTTTTAGTTTAATCCGTCCAATGCCTGTGCCAGATCGGCGATCAGGTCTGCCTTATCTTCCAGACCGCAGGACATACGCACCAGACCTGCCGGGATGCCGGCTGCAGCCAGCTGCTCGTCGGTCATCTGACGGTGTGTGGAGGTCGCCGGGTTTAAGCAGCAGGTACGCGCATCAGCTACGTGGGTTTCGATCGCGGCCAGTTTCAGCGCCTTCATAAATTTCTGTGCTGCATCCCTTCCGCCCTTCAGTTCAAAGGAAACGACGCCGCATCCGCCGTTGGGCAGATATTTCTGTGCACGCTCATAATACGGATCGCTCTTTAAGCCGGAGTAATTTACTTTTACGACCTGCGGGTGCTTCTCCAGGAATTCCGCAACGGCCTGACCGTTTTCCACATGTTTCGGCATACGTACATGCAGGGATTCCAGGCCGAGGTTTAAGATGAATGCATGCTGCGGGGACTGGATGCAGCCGAAGTCACGCATCAGCTGTGCCGTAGCTTTGGTAATGAACGCACCTTCCTTGCCGAATTTCTCCGCATAGGTGATGCCGTGATAGGATTCATCCGGTGTGCAAAGTCCCGGGAATTTGTCTGCATGTGCCATCCAGTCAAATTTACCGGAATCTACGATACAGCCGCCGACGGCAGCTCCGTGACCATCCATATATTTGGTCGTGGAATGGGTTACGATATCGGCGCCCCATTCGATCGGACGACAGTTCACCGGTGTCGGGAAGGTATTATCCACGATCAGGGGAACGCCGTGTCTGTGAGCGGCTTTTGCAAATCTTTCGATATCCAGTACCGTCAGTGCCGGATTGGCGATGGTCTCACCAAACATTGCGCGGGTGTTCTCTTTGAAGGCTGCGTCCAGTTCTTCATCGGTGCTGTCCGGAGAAACAAAGGTCACTTCAATGCCCATTTTTGCCATCGTGACGCTGATCAGATTGAACGTACCGCCGTAGATGGAAGAGGAAGCCACGATGTGGCTGCCGCATTCACAGATATTGAACAGGGCAAAGAAGTTTGCAGCCTGTCCGGAAGAAGTGAGCATTGCTGCGCTGCCGCCTTCCAGAGCAGCGATCTTTGCTGCAACATAGTCGTTGGTCGGGTTCTGCAGACGGGTGTAGAAATAGCCGGATGCCTCCAGGTCAAAGAGCTTGCCCATGTCTTCGCTGGTATCATATTTAAAGGTGGTAGACTGCACGATGGGGATCTGTCTCGGTTCTCCGTTTTTCGGTGTGTAGCCTGCCTGCACGCATTTGGTGCCGATCTTCTGTTCGCTCATAATTTGCCTCCTCAAGCTAAAATAATATCTTATTTTAAGCCTTTTACGAAAGAATGGCAAGAAAAAGTCTACCGCCTTGGTAGGGATTGTGATACTGTTCAGCTGCTGATCATTACCGGGAAGTTTACGGGTGCTTTTCCTGACCGGGCATTCGTGATATAATCTCTTTTAAGATATTTTAAGTGGAGTATAACAATGGCAAAAGTGATCGTGGGCATGTCCGGCGGAGTGGACAGTGCGGTATGTGCATATCTGTTGAAGGCATCCGGTTATGATGTGATCGGTGTGACCTTGAAGACCTGGGTAGCGGCGGATGGAAAAGAAAGCCGCTGTTGTGAGATCGATGATGCCAGGCTGGTGGCGGATCAGATCGGCATTCCTTATTATGCGGTCAACTGTATTTCGGAATTTCAGAAATGCGTGATCGACCCGTTTGTGCAGGCGTATATCCATGGTCTGACGCCCAATCCATGCATCGGCTGTAACCGCTATATCAAGTGGGACCGGATGCTGGATTTTGCAAAGTCCATGCAGGCAGAGTATATTGCCACCGGGCATTATGCATCGGTCGTACGTCTGGAGAACGGCAGATACACGGTACAGCAGGCGGATCATATCGCAAAAGACCAGACCTATATGCTGTATAAATTATCGCAGGAGCAGCTGGCTCATACATTGATGCCCTTGGGGAAGCTGACCAAGGAACAAGTGCGTGCGATCGCCGTACAGGCGGGGATCTCGGTGGCGCAGAAGCCGGATTCGCAGGAGATCTGTTTTGTGCCGGAGGGGAACTACGCGGATTATATTGAAGAAAACGCGGAATGTGATCTGCCGCCGGAAGGTAACTTTGTGGATGAAGAGGGCAAAGTACTGGGACGGCATAAGGGCATCATCCACTATACCGTGGGGCAGCGAAAGGGGCTTGGCATCGCATTGGGCGAGCCGGCCTATGTAAAAGAGATCCGGACGGAAACGAACGAAGTGGTGCTGGCGCCGGACAGTTCTTTATACAGTGATACCGTAGTGTGCGGAGATGTCAATTTTATGAGCATCGCGCCTTTGGCGGTGGGAGAAAAGATCCGCTGCCTGGCCAAGATCCGCTATCATCACACGCCCCAGAGCGCAGAACTGGAAATGCTCGCCGAAGATACCGTGCAGATCCGTTTCGATGCGCCGGTACGCGCCGTCACTCCGGGACAGTCCGCGGTATTCTATGATGAAGACAACTGTGTTGTTGGAGGCGGAGTGATCAAATGAGCCACAGGGACGGTTCTCCGGCTCATTCTGGGCCGGAGAACCGTCCCCATGGCTCATGTAGATGGGAGATAAATATGGCTACCTATGTAATGGGCGACGTCCATGGGGAATATGACAAGTTCATGGAGCTGCTGGAAAAAATAGATCTGAAGGATGAGGATACGCTGTATCTGATCGGGGATGTGATCGACCGGGGACCGCATCCGATCAAAGTGCTGCAGAAGCTGATGGAAATGCCCAATGCGATACCGATCCTGGGCAATCACGAACTGATGGCGCTGCAGTGTATGAATTTTCTGATGCAGGAGATCACGGAAAAGACCATTATGGAGCTGGATGAAGAGACACTGGACTATTTCTGGACGTGGCAGCAGAACGGAAACGATACGACCCTGTATGAGTATTACCAGCTGGATAAGGAAGAACGTCAGGAGATCCTGGATTTTCTGGGGGAGTTTTTGATCTACGAGGAATTGGAAGTGAACGGAAAGCATTATCTGCTGGTGCACGCCGGCCTCGGGAATTATTCTCCGGATAAGGATATGGATGACTATACGATCGATGAACTGGTGTGGGACCGGGCGGATTTTAATGAAAAATACTATGACGATATCTACGTGGTTTCCGGCCATACACCGACGCAGCTGATCGAGGGCAATCCGAACCCCGGGAAGATCTACCGGGCGAATAACCATATCGCGATCGATTGCGGGTCGTGTTTTAAAAACGGGCGGATCGCGGTGATCTGTCTGGATACGGGAGAGGAGTTTTACTCGTCGGCAAATTGAGCATCCATTGCCAGCCGGATACAGCCCATAATGCCCTGATCGTCGTGGAGGCTGGCGGGAACGATATAGTGCTCCATATTTTGTAGCAGCGGAGTGACGATATAGTCATTCAGCTGTTTTTTTACTTCGGCGCGGATCAGGTCGAAGAGCTGTAACTGGTGCATGACACCGCCTCCTAAAATGATACGCTCGGGGGAAAGCGTCAGGATCAGATTGACGATCGCCTGTCCGATGTAATAAGCTTCCAGCTCCCACACTTCATCCCTGCCGGCCAGGTCCTTTCCTTTGGCTCCCCAGCGTTCTTCGATGGCGGGTCCGGAAGCCAGCCCTTCCAGACAGTGCCGGTGGAACGGGCATTTACCCGGATACGGATCGGACGGATGGGGATGCAGAAGCATATGTCCCAGTTCCGGATGCAGCATCCCATGGAGCAGCTTTCCACCGCTCATCACGCCGCCGCCGATACCGGTGCCGATTGTGATATAGACGACGTTTTCCAGACCTTTGGAAGAACCGTAGGTGACTTCTCCGAGCAAAGATCCGTTCACATCGGTATCAAAACCGATGGGGATCTGTAGCGCCTTCTGAAAAGCCCCGACGATATCGTAGTTCGCCCAGCCCGGTTTCGGTGTGGTGGTGATATAGCCGTAGGTCGCTGATCTTTGGTTCAGATTCAGCGGGCCGAAACACGCGATGCCCAGGGCGGCAATCTCTTTCTTCCTGAAATAGTCAATGATCTCCGGGACGGTTTCTTCCGGATATCTTGTGGGAATGGAGACCTGCTCCAGAATCTGTCCGTTTTGATTGCCAATGGCGCATACCATTTTGGTACCGCCGGCTTCCAGTGCGCCGTAAGTCATGGTAATACCTCCCGAATAGTCTGATTTCCCGATGTACGCGTTTTGACAAAAAAAGCACGCTACTATATAATATTAACAAGTGTGCGCGCCCGTGACAAGGGGCGAATAGGGGAACAGACCGTGGGGGGATAAACGTGATAAAGATTACGCAGAAGATCAAAGAAGATCCGTATCGGCTGGGGTTTCACCTGATGCCGCCGACAGGCTGGATGAACGATCCGAACGGCCTGTGTGAATTCGATGGCAAATACCATGTATTTTTTCAATATAGTCCGGATGATGTGAAGGGCGGATGCAAAGAGTGGGGACATTATATCGGTGATGACCTGCTGCATTTTCGTTTTGCGGGAACTGCGGTTTCTCCCGATCATTCGGCCGATGCGGGAGGGGCTTTTTCCGGTTCGGCTCTGATCGATGACGGCGAGATGCTTTTGTATTATACCGGAAATGTGGAGCTGCCGGGAGATTATGATCATACCTATGCCGGGCGGGAATCCAATACCATCCTGCTGCGGAGCCGGGACGGGGAACATTTTTCGGAAAAGCAGGTTCTGCTGACCAATGCGGATTATCCGGATGAATACACCTGTCATGTCCGTGATCCCAAAGTGTGGAAGCAGGACGGAAAATATTATATGGTGGAGGGAGGGCGTCTGGACGGCAGACGTCTGGAGCTGCGTCGGCTGCAGATGGACGTGGAACAGAAGGACAGTGATCCTTTGAGCAATGATATTACCGCGGGTAACGGATCCCTGCTGGACCAGGGCGCAGTGATCGTGTTTGAAGGAGAAGACGCGCTGAACTTTCAACCGATCTACAGCATTACCACAGCGGAGCCGTTCGGTTATATGTGGGAATGTCCGGATTATTTTGAGCTCGACGGAAAGAAGTATCTGAGCTGCTGTCCGCAGGGATTGGAGCAACAGGAGTATAAGTGGCAGAATACCTACCAGTCCGGATATTTTATCTTACCCGAGGGGTTTGATATCACGGATCCGGCCAGAGGAACCCTGCTGGTCGGCGATAAACTGCCGGAGAATCCGGGAACCTATCGTCTGCTGGAAGATCCGGAAGGTACGTTCCGTGAATGGGACTATGGTTTTGATTTCTATGCACCGCAGACGTTTACGGACAGCCGGGGACGGCGGATCCTGATCGGCTGGGTGGGGATGTTTGATGCGGATTATGACAATCTGCATACGACCGAACGCGGCTGGCAGCATGCGCTCAGCGTACCGAGGGTACTCACGTCATACGAAGGCGGCATCCGGCAGTGGCCCGCAGAGGAGATCGAGAGTCTGCGGCTGGGGCTGCGGGTCACGGAAAAAGGCGACACAAAGCTGGAGCTGCCGACCCGAAAGGCAGATATCCTGGTCGAAAGAGAAAATGGCCTGGGGTATTCCGGTAAGATCTTTTTTGACAGAGCAAGAGAAGAAGATGGACTTGGGGTCGAAATGGGGGAAGACGGAAAACTGCGGGAATATCTGCTGCTGATGCGGCTCTGGGTGGCAGCATGGCCGGTATTTGAGATCTTTTTGGAAAGCGCCGAAGGCGCACCGGACACCTTTGTATTGCACCTGATGGTAGAGGATCATCCGGGCCGGGGACGAAAGGAACGCAAAGTACGGCTGAAGGATTTTCATAAGATCCGCGTTCTGATCGATACGTCCATGGCAGAGATCTTTGTAAATGACGGCGAACAGGTAATGACCACACGTTTCTATGTTGAGGAAGAAGTGGCCGTAAACAGTTACCGTCTGCAGGTCGGTCCGCCGATGGTAAAAGTCTGGGATATGAAAAATATGCGGGTTGATTATGAATGAGCTACAGGGAAAAGGCATTGCACCGGGCATTGCCGTAGGCCGCATATTTTATTATAAAAAAAGCGGAAGGCAGATCCGGCGTACCTATCGGGAAGACAGCGAGACAGAGTGGAAGCGTTTCGAAGAGGCCAGGGAAAAGGCCGAAATGCAGCTGCTTGCACTGAAGGAAAAAGCGGTAAAGGAAACCGGGGAAGAAGCGGCGGCGATCTTTGAAGCGCACCAGATGCTTTTGCGGGATGATGAGCTGGAAGCATTTATCCGGGATATCATTGTGACGGCAAAAGTTTCTGCCGAATATGCTGTTTTTGTTGCGGGAGAACATTTTTCGGAGATGCTCGCCGGACTGGAGGATGCGTATCTGCAGGCCAGAAATGCAGATCTTCAGGATGTGGTATGGCGTCTGATCCGTATCTTAAACGGTGTGGAGGACGTGCAGGAACTGACGGAACCTTCGATCATCGTTGCGGAAGATCTGACGCCTTCCGAAACGATACAGCTGGAGAAATCCCTGATCCTCGGTTTTGTAACCCGTCAGGGTTCGGCGAACAGCCATACGGCGATCCTGGCAAGGCAGCTTTCCCTTCCGGCCGTATGCGGTATCGAGACCGATCCGTCCTGGAACGGAAAGCCTGCGGTGGCGGATGGCAGCAGCGGACGGATCTTTCTGGACCCGGATGATGCACTGCTCGAAAGGAGCAGAGAGCAGCAACGGGAGGAAGAAGCACACCGGGAGCGGCTGCAACGATTGAAAGGGCGGCCGGCGGTCACCAAAGACGGCAGGCAGATCGCAGTCTATGCCAATATCGGCAGTGTGGAAGAGGTGAGGAATGCGCGGGAGAATGATGCAGAAGGCATAGGTCTTTTCCGCAGCGAGTTCCTTTATCTGGAGGGGAAGGATTTTCCGTCGGAGGAGAAACAATACGCGGTGTATAAAGCGGTATTGCAGGCTATGGAGGACAGGCTTGTTGTGATCCGTACTCTGGACCTGGGGGCGGATAAGCAGGCGGATTATCTGGATCTGGGACATGAAGAGAACCCGGCGATGGGGTACCGTGCGATCCGGATCTGTCTGGACCGGCCCGAGATCTTCCGTACGCAGCTGCGGGCCATTTACCGTGCGTCGGTATACGGCAGAGCGGCAATCCTGTTTCCGATGATCATTTCTGTGGAAGAGGTGCTTCAGTGCAGGAGACACATCGCGGAGGTCAAGGCGGAACTGAAGCAGGAGGGGATCCCGTATAAAGACGATGTGCAGATCGGTGTGATGATCGAGACGCCGGCCGCGGCGCTGATCAGTGAGATGCTGGCAAAGGAAGTGGATTTTTTCAGCATCGGAACCAATGATCTGGCACAGTATACGCTTGCGATCGACCGGCAGAATGCCAGGATGGAAGCACAGACGGATATGCATCATCCTGCGGTACAGGAACTGATCCAAAGGACGATCGCAAACGGACATAAGGCCGGTATACGGGTGGAGATCTGTGGCGAACTTGCAGCAGATACTTCATTTACAAAGACTTTTTTGGATTATGGTGTGGATGCATTATCGGTTTCACCGCCATTTGTATTATCTGTGAAAGATGCGGTGCTGCAGGCGGAATAATTACCGGGGAGTGTAGAGTTTATGAAATTCCATTTGAAGGATCTGATCAATTATCGTGATATCGTGGTACAGTGTCATGACAATCCGGATGCGGATGCACTGGCCAGCGGATATGCTCTGGTGTGGTATCTGAAAAAGCAGGATATTGATGCACGTTTTGTTTACGGCGGCAAAGAAGCTGTGCAAAAATCCAATCTGCTGAAGATGATCGATGATCTGCAGATCACGGTGGAGCACATCACGGAGCTGCCGGAACCGGAACTGCTGGTCACGGTAGACTGCCAGTATGGCGAGAGCAATGTCACAAAATTTGATGCCGGAAAAGTGATCGTGATCGATCATCACCGTGTGAGCGGGGAACTGCCGGATCCCTCAGATGTGCGCAGCAACTACGGTTCCTGTTCTACGGTGCTGTATGAACTGCTGACGGCGGAGGGACTTGACATCAACGAAAACAAACGGCTGGCTACGGCTCTGTATTACGGATTGATGACGGATACGGATAATTTTTCATCGCTGTTCCACCCGGCGGATCGTGATCTGCGGGATGTTGCGAAATATGACCAGTCCGATATCGCGGGTTTCCGGGGGGCCAATATGTCCAAAGAGGAATTGACAATTGCCGGAAAGGCTATGCAGAATGCGGTATATAATGATGAGTACCGTTACGGTATCATTGAAGCAGAACCCTGCGATTCCAACATTCTCGGGCTGATCAGCGATATGCTGCTCGAAGTGGACGGAGTAGATACGTGTGTGGTTTATGATTTATTGGAAGACGGTGTGAAATTTTCCGTGCGCAGCGGTACCAAGAACACGAAGGCCAGCGAACTGGCGAAATATATCGCGGACGATATGGGTGGCGGCGGCGGTCATCTGATCAAAGCCGGCGGCTTTATCAAGAAGGATCTTATCCGGAAAAAGGGAATCCCGTATGCTGCAGACGATATCGGAAAGATGCTGTATGAGAGGCTGCGTAAGTATCACAGCGAAAGTGAGATCATCTATGCGGGACAGAAGGAAGAAGATATTTCCATGTACCGGCATTATACCAAGATGGAAGTGTCGGTTGGGTATGTGAAGGTGACGGATCTCGCAAAGCCGGGTACCGGGATCATGATTCGTACGCTGGAAGGGGATGTGGATGTGGAGGTCGAGGAAGATCTGTACATCATCCTCGGGGTGGATGGTGAGATCTATCCGTGCCGGCAGAAAAAGTTTGAATCTAATTATCGCTTTTCCGATGCACCGTATGAATACCCCGGGGAGTATCCGCCGGTGGTGGTAGACAATGTCGGAGGCGAGCGTATCCCGGTTCTTCCGCATGCAAAAAGCTGTATCGCAATGGGCGGCAGCGGGATCTATGCCAGGGAGCTGGATCACAGGGTCAAGGTCTTTACCACCTGGGATACCGAAAAGTATTATCTCGGCGAAGAAGGCGATTATCTGGCCGTACGGGCGGATGATCTGACGGATATCTACATTATTGCAAAGAGTGTATTTGAACGTACCTACCGGCTGACGGAAGAATAAATAAGGAGACCTGCCGTATCGTTTATGAGGCGCGCCGGGCACGTGCCGCTTTAGTGGTTTAGTTCCTTACGTGCGAGTGCGTATCCTGCCGGAGGCTTATACTCACTAACGGGAATCATTTCCGTTAGTGAGTATAACATTTATAAGTCATAGTAAGCATCCCAAGGCTGTGGGATGCTTATTTTTTTATTTACCTTAAAGGAAATTCCTCCGGAATATCCGTAAAGCAATTCTCCTCATATTTCTAAGGGGATCAGACCATAAACAGAAGGAATTTGCATCCACCCTCTTTTCGCTTAATGCCTGATAAGTATATTATGCCGGGATCATATGTTATGCCGTTTTAACAAAAAACTTCCTCTTGTATTGTGTATATTTTTGTGATACTATTTGGAACGGTTTTGCGAAAAAGTGAGTTTTTCAGGGAGGATATCATGCACAAGGACAAATTAAAACCGATGCTCTTCAGCACCATGAAGAGTTATAACGGTAAGCAGTTTGTAACGGATCTGATCAGCGGTATCATCGTAGCGATCATTGCACTCCCGCTTTCCATCGCACTGGCACTAGCCAGCGGTGTGGGACCGGAGGAAGGTATTTACACTGCGATCGTAGCCGGATTCATCATCTCATTTCTGGGTGGCAGCCGTGTGCAGATCGCCGGACCGACGGCGGCATTTGCAACGATCGTAGCCGGTATTGTGGCGAAGAACGGAATGGAAGGCCTGATGCTGGCGACCATCGTAGCGGGTGTACTGCTCATCCTGATGGGCGTGTGCCGTCTGGGTGGTCTGATCCGTTTTATTCCTTATACTATAACGACCGGTTTTACCTCCGGTATCGCCGTGACGATCCTGGTCGGTCAGATCAAGGATTTTCTGGGTCTGACATATCCGCAGGGCACGAAGACGATCGAGACCATTGAGAAGGTAAAAGCGATCGCTTTCAATATCGGTACGGTAAATCTGTATGCATTGCTGGTCGGTGCCGTATGTCTGGCGATCCTGATCGTGTGGCCGAAGATCAGCGAAAAGATCCCGGGATCCCTGATCGCCGTGATCGTGGGTATTCTGATGGTGAAGTTTTTAAATCTGCCGGTCAATACCATCGGTGATCTTTATACGATCCACAGTGGTCTGCCGACATTCCATATGCCGGTCTTCTCGTTCCAGGCGATCCGTGAAGTATTTCCGGACGGCTTTACCATTGCGATCCTGGCAGCGATCGAATCCCTGCTCTCCTGCGTGGTAGCAGACAGTATGATCAACTCCCATCACCGTTCCAATATGGAGCTGATCGCACAGGGCTGCGGCAATATCGGATCCGCTCTGTTTGGCGGTATCCCGGCTACCGGTGCGATCGCCCGTACCGCGGCAAATATCAAAAACGGCGGCCGTACGCCGATCGCCGGTATCGTGCATGCGCTGGTACTGATCCTGGTACTGGTGGTACTGATGCCGTACGCGGCCTTGATCCCGATGCCGACCATTGCAGCGATCCTCTTTATGGTCGCATACAATATGTGCCAGTGGCGTACTTTTGTACACCTTTGCAAAACGGCACCGAAAAGTGATATCATAGTACTGGTAACTACTTTTGCCCTGACCGTTGTCTTTGACCTGGTAGTGGCGATCGAGATCGGTATGCTGATGGCAGTACTGCTTTTTATGAAGCGTATGAGCGAAGAAAGCCAGATCACCGGCTGGAAGCGTTACGATATGGAAGATGACCCGGACGGAACCACGCTGAAGCCGATCCCGGAAAATGTACGTGTATATGAGATCTCCGGACCGATGTTCTTTGGTGATGCGGATCGTATCGCTGCCATCAGCTACAAGGAGACCACCAAGGCCATCATCCTGCGTATGCGTGGTGTACCTGCACTGGATGCGACGGCGATGCATTCCCTGAACCAGTTCCATGACAAGTGCAGGGAACAGGGGATCGAGCTGGTATTCTCCCACGTGAACGAGCAGCCGATGCGTACGATGGAAAAAGACGGCTTTATCGAAAAGGTCGGTAAGGAACATTTCCGTCCGCACATCGATGATGCGATCGCCTGGGCCGGAAAGGTAGCGGAGCGTAAGACAAGCGAGGAATAAAAATTTGTTCGGTTATGTACAGATACGAAAACCGGAGCTGAAGATCAAGGATTATGACACATATCACAGTTTCTACTGTGGTCTGTGTCATATTTTGTATGAGCGTTTCGGCATCCGCGGACAGGTCACGCTGACCTATGATATGACCTTTCTGGTGCTGCTGCTTTCCTCCTATTATGAATCGGAGGTAAAGACAGAGAAGCGGCGCTGCATCGTGCATCCGGCCAGAGCACATGTGGAACGTATGACGGAAATGACCGCGTACGGCGCGGATATGAATGTGCTTTTGACCTATTTTCATTTTGTGGATGATAAACTGGATGAGAACAGTAAAAAGGCGGCGGGAGGTATTGCGGTTTATCGCGGTGCCTATTTGAAGATCAAAGACCGTTATCCGCTGCAATGCAAACGGATCGTGCGTTCACTTCGGGCATTGCGTGAGATCGAGGTGAGAGACAGCGGATCCGAAGAGGATCTGCAGGCGGCCTGTGATTCCTTCGGGCGTCTGATGGCGGCGTTGTTTTCTTATGATGAAAAAGATCCGATGCTCCGTGCGCTGAAAGGGCTGGCCTATCATCTGGGGTGTTATATTTATCTGACGGATGCATGGGACGATCTGGCGGACGATATCGAAAAAAAACGTTACAATCCCCTGAAAACATTGTATAATAAGAAACGGTATGACGATAAAAAAGTAGAAGATCTGCTATATGACCATGCGGCAAAGACGGCGGCATACTTTGAAATGCTGCCCTGTCTGCAGTATCAGGATATCCTGAGAAACATCTTGTATGCAGGAATCTGGAACAAATGGGACAGAAAAAAGCATTCGTCCGGTCAGGCCGGCCCAACGGGAGAAGGAGACCGAAAGCCGAATAAGGGAAATCAGCGGGGATGAATCAACATGTATAACAAAGATCCATATGAAACATTGGGACTGGCTCCCACGGCCAGTGATGACGAGATCAAAAAGAGATACCGGGAACTGATCCGTAAGTATCATCCGGACAATTATGCCGGAGCGGAGCAGACACTGGTGGATCTGGCAAATGAAAAATTTACGGATATACAGGGCGCTTATAACGAGATCATGGAGCGACGGGCATTGGGAGATTACACCGGTGGCGCCAGAGGGCAGCGAAACGGTTCCTATAACAGTAATCCCTATGGGAATGCAGGGCAGGGAAGCTATACCGGCGGTGCTTACGGGAATGGCGGTCAGGGCGGTTATGGCGGTTCCTACGGAAACGGCGGCCAGGGAGGATACGGTGGTCAGGGCGGCTACAGCGGTCAGAACCAGCAGCCGTACCAGAGGAATTACCAGAACTACGGCAACTATTACGGACGTCCGACGCGCTATACCGGCGGTGATGGCTGTGGTACCGGCAATCTTTGCTGCGATCTGTGGTGTATGGATACAGTGTGTGAGTGTATGGGAGGCGATCTGTGCGGCTGTATGTAAAGAATATTGCTGTAGCCGGTATGCTCACAGCCCTGACGGTGGTTCTTCTTTATCTGACCGCCATATTGCAGTGGAATACGATTTTTTTGCTGGCCTTAGCGGCCTATCTGGCGGGAACGCTCAGTCATCTGACCACGGCAAGATATGCTGCGGCGGAGATGGCGGCAGCCGGGATCCTGTCTTTTTTATTTGCACCGGTGAAGACATATGTCCTGATCTACCTGCTGCTGGCGATCTATGTGATCGTAGCGGAAGCGGTCTGCAAAGCAAGGAGCAAGGGAAACGCGCTGTCCCGGGGAAAAGAATGGGGGATCAAGGCTCTGGTCTGGCATGCCCTGGTCGTGACCGGAGGGCTCCTGACCGTTTTCTGTTTTTCTCTTTTGACCGGCACCACCAAGAGTCAGGTCTTTTTCCCGTTATCCTCTATGCCTCCCGGGGCGCAGGACGATCAGGTCAGTGCATTGCAATCAGTCTTCTACATCCTTTTTTCCGAGCCGGTATCGGAGTTTAACACCCCCGAAATCCTTTTCTGGATCGGGCTGGTGCTGGCAGCGGACATTTTCTGGATCGTTTTTGATCGCGCCTATCTCGTTTATGGACGTCTCGTAAATCTGCGACTGCCTTCCTGAGGATCATTCGCAGATTATAATAGGAGAAGTTTTTCTGCCGGAGCAGTTCTTGCGATTCGGTTGTTTTTTCATATCAAAGCCCGCAGATCCAATTTCGGGCGTTTTATTTTCCATAAACAATACAGACTGTGACTGGAATACATTTTCCAGAAGCCATGCAAGGTATCGATCGATAGCGCAGTGAACAGGATGACTGCGGCCGGAGGAATGATTTCCGCCGGCAACAGAGTGATCGCTCCCATGATCTCCGGAAAACAGTAGGTCATAAAATTCTCAATGATATACGCAAACCCGAGACTTGTAGGCAGGGAGGTATATCTGGTCAGATGCATCGGTATCCAGCTGTAATCCCAATAGATGACGCCGGTGGTTTTTTCCGTGGCGGTACCGAGCATGATCTCTCCGATACTGACGGTAAAAAAGGCGAGCACAAAATAGATCTCACGGTCGGTAAAACGGTCGCTCACGATAGGTAAATTCACATCGGAAGGTGTTCCGAAAATAAGATAAAAATCGACCATAAGGATACCATACCCCAAAAGAAAGGGGAGCGTCATATTGCGGTTATCCATGTAACCCTTGGTCAGGAGAAGCCACGTGTTTTCGATCGCGAATCCAACAAAGGAGATAACTACTGCCGCGAGCATCAATTCAAAGATTCCGTATTTCATACTTGCATTGCCTCCTTTCCGGTGTTATACTTGACTTGTGTTTACAAGTGTAACACAAGAACAGGTGTCAATCAATCGGACGCCTCTCGGAACTGACAAGATTGACAAAAGTGACAAGAGGTAACAAAATCAGCAGATTTGTAACATGGAGGTGAAGTTTGTGAGCGAGAAAGGGGAATCCTTAACGGAATTACAAAAAAAGGAAATACTAAGGATGAATAATAAGGAATCCAACCAGCTGACGCGTGAATGTCTGCAGCTTGCGCTGATCCACCTGATGGCAGAACAGCCTTACGAAAAGATCACAGTCAGTGAGATCGTACGTCGTGCAGGGGTATCCAGAACAGCGTTTTACCGTAACTATACGGACAAAGAAGATATTTTGCACGAGATGGGCGGAAAGCTGATTGATATGATTTCCGAACTGACGGACAAGCCGGAGTTGTTTAAAGATTCCCGAAACTGGTTTGAGAATGTGTTCCGGCTGATGCGGGAAAACAGGGATGTCCTTACATTGCTGGATAAAGCGGGGATACAGCAGGAATATCTCTTTTCCGGCAGATCGATCGTGGAAACTTTGTATCCGGCAAAGGATACCGAGGACAAATATATCAAACTGGCAGCAGAAACGGCTTTTTTCCAGATCCTCATTACATGGTTTCGGGACGGAATGCAGGAAGATGATAAATATATGGCGGAGATCTGCATCGAAATCTTTGAAAATATTTTGAAAAAACTGGATCATACGTGATCAGACTTCCTATGAAAAGGGATGTTTACACCGGGAAGAGACAATAAATCAGAAGGAAGAGAAGACATGAATGCAAAGACAGAACCGAATAGTAAGGATCTCACAGGTATACAGTTCAATGAAAAGGGGGAAGAAAAGCAGCCGTTCATGATCAGGGTGGCAACCTTTATTGTGGATCGGCGCAACCTCTTTTTTTTAGTGCTGGGGATCGCAACGATCTTTTCTCTGATCGCTTCGAAATGGGTATCCGTGGAAAACTCGCTGGCGGCATATCTGCCGGATTCGGCGGAGACCACCATCGGACTGCACCGGATGGAAGATGAATTTATCACCTACGGCAGCGCCAAAGTAATGGTGATGAACATTACCTATGAAGATGCGGACCGTATCGCCACGGAGCTGAAAAATCGGGACGATGTGTATAGGGTGGATTTTGATAATACCAAGACGCATTTCAATAATTTTTCCGCCCTATACGATATTACGTTTGCGTACTCGGAAGATGATCCGCAGGCACTGGAAGCATTGGAAGATGTAAAGACGAAACTGGCGGGGTATGATCTGTGTGTCTCTACCTCGATGGGCGATGCCGCGGCGGAACAGCTGGCGGCAGAAATGAATGTCATCAGCGTGATCGTAGCGATCATCGTGGTATCCGTACTGCTCCTGACATCCCAGACCTGGGCAGAAGTACCGGTACTGATCCTGACGTTTGGGCTCAGCGCGATCCTGGCTGCGGGAACCAATTTCCTGATGGGCACGATCTCGTTTGTATCCGATTCCGTAACGATCGTATTACAGCTGGCCCTGTCCGTAGACTATGCCATCATTTTCTGCAATCGCTATAAAGAAGAACATCGCACACTGGACATCCGGGAGGCTGATATCATAGCACTTTCCAAGGCGATTCCGGAGATCTGTTCCAGTTCGCTGACTACCATCGGCGGATTGCTGGCCATGCTGTTTATGCAGTACGGCATCGGTAAAGATATGGCGATCTGTCTGATCAAGGCGATCTTTTTCAGCCTGTTATCCGTATTCCTGTTTATGCCGGGGCTGATCATGCTCTTTGGTAAAATGATGGACAAGACGAAGCACCGCAGCTTTATCCCGAAGATCGATTTTATCGGAAAGTTTGACTATGCGACCCGACATGTGATCCCGATCCTGTTTGTCATCGTGGTGGTGGTAGCGATCCATTACTCCAACCAGTGCCCGTATGTGTACGGCTATTCGGAACTGACGACACCGGTTCAGAACGATCAGCAGATCGCGGAGGAACGTATCGCGGAGAGCTTCGGAGATTCCAATATGGTAGCACTGGTGGTGCCGGCCGGGGATTACGAAAAGGAAAAGAAGATGCTGGCGGAGCTGGATCGCCGACCGGAAGTGGATCACAGCCAGGGGCTTGCCAATACCGAAGCCATGGATGGATATATGCTTACGGATAAGATCACGGCCAGAGAGTTTTCACAGCTGATGGATGTGGATTATGAAGTGGCACAGCTTCTGTATATGGCGTATGCCGTGGATGACGAAAACTATGCCAAGCTGGTGAACGGGCTGTCTTCCTATTCGATACCGCTCATCGATATCATTATGTTCTTGTACGATGAAGTGCAGGAAGGCTATGTTACGCTGGAGGACGATGTGTATCAGGAACTGGCGGATGCACACGACCAGATGCAGATGGCACTGGATCAGCTGCAGGGGGAAAACTACAGTCGTATGCTGGTATATCTGACATTGCCGGAAGGCGGGGAGGAGACCTTTGACTTTTTGCGGGAAATGCATGTAATCGCCGGTAAGTACTACGGTGAGGATGTGCTGGTGGCAGGGGAATCCACATCCCAGATGGATCTGCAAAAGACATTCCAGTTGGATAATAAGGTTGTTACCGTGGTTTCCATACTGGCGGTACTGGTAGTGCTGTTGTTTACCTTTATGTCGGCAGGAATGCCGGTATTGCTGATCGCCGTGATCCAGGGTGCGATCTGGACGAACTTTGCATTCCCGGCGATCCAGAACGTGAATATCTTCTTTATGAGTCAGTTGATCGTATCGTCCATCCAGATGGGCGCAAATATTGATTACGCTATCGTGATCTCCAGCCGTTTTATGGAGCTGAAAGAAGAGATGCCTAAGAAACAGGCGATTATTGAGACACTGAACTTTGCATTCCCGACGATCATTACCTCCGGTTCCATGATGGTGCTGGCGGGATTTTCCATCGGACAGCTTTCTTCCGATGGCGCGATCTGCGGTATCGGTCAGTGTCTGTGCCGCGGTACGCTGATCTCGATCTTTTTGGTAATGTTTGTACTGCCGCAGATCCTGATCATCGGAGCAACGATCATTGACAAGACGAGTTTTAAGGTATCCGTGCCGATCAAGCTGGATCGCGGAAGCGGCATGCTGCGTGTGGATGGTTATGTCCGTGGGCAGGTGAACGGCCTGGTGGTAGGCGAGATGCACGCATTTGTACGTGGTGATGTAGCAGCGATCGTGCATATGGGCGGTCTGGAAGAGGTAGATGAAAACGATCCGGAAGCCATGCCGGCGATCGGAATGAACGAAGGATCCGCAGATCAGACGAAGAAGGAGGGCGAAGAAAATGCGTAACCGATTATTATACCGAATGCTCTCTGTTATGACGGCGACCGGAATGCTGTTTGGAAATGCAGCGAATGTAACCGCAGGATATACCTGCGGTCCGGTATGCTATGAACCCGGAGATGAGGGAACACTTCCGGAGGGTACAGGCGATACCGGGGAGGAAGCGAGAGAACGGATCGAGATCAAAACGGCGGAAGACCTGATCGCTCTGGCGGAGCAGTGTCATATCGACAGTTTCTCGGCAGACAAAGATGTGGTATTGATGGAGGACATCCGGCTCGGTGGCAGCGGATTTACCACGATCCCCATATTCTGCGGACATTTTGACGGAAACGGTCATACGGTATATGGCGTAAACTACGGCGGAGACGGTTATGTGACAGGCTTTTTCCGCTACGTCGGGGAAGGTGCGGTGATCGAAAACCTGCACATCGACGGTACCATCCGTGCGCAGGGAAAACAGCAGGTGACCGGTGGTGTGTGCGGGATCAATTCCGGAACCATCCTGGACTGCAGCTTTGACGGGCATATCTACGGAAAGAGTGAGACCGGAGGTATTGCCGGGGTCAATACGGCTGACGGTGAGATCCGAAAATGTGTCAATAACGGCAATCTGTCCGGGTATTATTTTACCGGCGGGATCAGCGGTAAGAATTACGGGATGATCTATGGCTGCGGAAATACCGGAAATCTGAATGACAGTGCGGAGTGGATCACCGAGGAAGATGAGATGAGTACGGATCTGCTGCAGGATCTGACCGAAAACGGTACGGATGTGACGGATCTGCGGCGGCAGAGTGGCATCGACACCGGCGGGATCGCGGGGTATTCCAAAGGTGCCGTGATCAGCTGTACCAATGACGGAACGATCGGATATGAGCACGCCGGATATAATATCGGCGGTATCCTCGGCAGACAGACCGGTCTGCTGACCAACTGCTCCAATCGTGGAACGGTACTGGGACGGAAGGATATCGGCGGCATCGTAGGGCAGATGGAACCGTACCTGGAGCTGAATGAAGAGGATTCCATACATAATGATGTGAATGAACTGCATGATATGATCGGTCAGCTGACGCGTATCATGGACAGCGATAATGCAGAGGTGAGATCGGATCTGGATGCGCTGATGGGATATGCGGATACCGCTGTGGATACCGGAGACGTGATGGCGGATCAGGCAGCGGACTACGTCAATGAAAATGCGGATCTGGCAGGGGATGTCGGAGACAGGGTATCCCACGTGCTGGAAATGATGCCCGGAGTGACGGAGCATATGACGGATGCAAGTGAAAATGCTTTGCGTATGGCAGAGCAGCTGCAGAAGCTGAACGACGATCTGTATGCGGGCAGGAATATCACGGAGGAAGAACGGCAGAGGCTGGAGCAGTATACGCAGACGATAGAGGCGGATACACAGAGCATCGATGATAATATCGCGCTGCTTCGGAAGCTGGCATCGGAAAATACGATACATCAGATCCGGGAGGAAGGTCTGCAGCCGCCGGTGGAGCTGATCGCGGAAACGAAAAGCAGGGCTGAGCAGGCGGTGGAAGCCGTGAAGGAAATCAAACGGGCTTCGTCGGAGATGAAAACATCCATGGAAAGCCTGTATCAGATGTATGATACGATCCTGCACCGGACGGCTTCCAATACGGGGAAGGATATCGAAGAGACCAGACAGCGGCTGGGGACATCCTTGCAGGAGATGGAAGACGGAATGGAGTCCCTGCAGGAAGCACAAAATGCGATGAATGATATTACGGACTATCTGAATGCACAGGATGATCTGCAGATGATCAAAGTGGATGGGGAATGGGATAAAAACGTCGATACCATTCAGGAGCAGATGGACAGTATGTCTGCGGTCATGACGCGGCTGGGGGATCATGCACAGGATTATGGTGAAGATGTGAACAGCCAGATCCGCGCGATCAACGACCAGATCAATCAGATCTACAATGATATCTACTATAAGTTAAATGAGAGGATCGACGGGATCCGGGAAGATGATCATGATTACATATATGCGGATATTTCGGATGGTGACATCGAGCATGCGACGCTGGGAAAAGCAGCCGGCAGCATCAATTACGGTGTGGTCCGCGGGGATGTGAATGTCGGCGGTATCACCGGTTCGATGGCGATCGATGAGGAGGATCCGGAAGGCAGTGCGGCAGGCAGTGTGCAGCTGTCGATCGGCGGAAGATATACTTCCCGGAATATTGTATACAACTGCACCAACCGCGGTTATGTGACGGTGAAGAATGATGGTGCGGGTGGCATCGTGGGCTTTATGAAAAACGGTGTGGTCAGTAATGCCTATGTATACGGTGCCGTAGAAAGTACGGAAGGCGGGTACGTGGGCGGTGTGGCCGGGCAGTCTCTGGCGATCATCCGCGACAGTTATGTGCTGTGTAGCTTAGCCGGCGGCGATAACGTGGGCGGCATCGCCGGCAGCGGTGTTACGATCACCGGATGTTATGCGATGCCGACCATTACGGACTGTACCGGCCGGAGAGGTGCGATCGCCGGGCAGATCGCGATCGATGAGGACACACAGCTTTTGCGGCTGGATCAGTTATCCGACAATCATTACGTGAGTGAAGTGCTCTATGGTATTGACCGTATCAGCTATCGGGATGCGGCGGAGCCGATGGGCTATCAGGAATTGCTGGCGAGTCCCGGTACACCGATCGCATTTCATTACCTGACAGTGACTTTCCGTGCGGGAGACAGATATCTGGGTACCCAGCGGGTGAATTACGGAGACCCGTATTCGACGATTGTATTTCCGGAGATCCCCGCGCAGGAAGGAAGCTACGGGAAATGGCCGGAGATCGGAGACGGAGAGATCATGGGGAATATGGTGATCACCGGGGAATACGTGGACAGCGTGCGTGTGATCGAGAGTGTGGTCTGCGATCCGCAGAGCGGAAAGCAGCTGGCGCTGATCGATAATGATTTTAACAGCGAAGCAAGACTGACCGCTTCCATGACGGCCGAGCCGGTATTCCAAAACAGCGGCTATATGGGGCATGTATGCTACTCTGTGCAGATCGAGAACAGTGGAAAGGATGCAGGCGAAAGCTTTGCACTGCGTCTGTATAACCCGTACGGAATGCAGAAGATCAGTGTGTGGCGCTATGACGGAAATCAATGGAATGAGATGGAATACCTGGACCGCGGCTCTTATGTGCAGGTGGAGATGCAGGGGCTGGAAGGGATCTACTGCATCGCGGTAAAAGAGGATAAGACGCTGCTCATTGCCGGCATTGCCAGCGGTGTGGCTCTCGTGATCCTGCTGTTTGCGATCGTGCGGAAGATAGGTAAAAAGAAGAAATAGAAGAAAGCGAAGCTTGGGGGGTAAAAAGGAAGCTTCGCCTATGGGCGAAGCCTTGAAGCGCCTCTAAGTTCCAAACCCGCGCAGCGGGTGCGACAAGGATTTCGAAGAAATCCCGATAGCCGGCGCGGGCTCCCCCAAGCAAAGCTTGGGGGCAGGATTAATCAACCACCGTATCCTCCGGATCCTTATCGGAGAGCGGGAGTGAAAAAATGAATTCCGTGCCCACACCTTCGGTGGAAATGACATTGATATTTTCTCCATGGGCACGGATGATTTCACGGGTAATGGACAGGCCGAGGCCTGTCCCTTTTTTGTCCTTACCGCGGGAAAGGTCGGATTTGTAGAAACGGTCAAAGACATAAGGGACGCTATCTTTCGGGATGCCGATTCCGCTGTCTTTGACGGATACGAATACCTTGTTGTGTTTCTCCGTAGTTTCTACTTTGATCACCGAGTTCTTGTGGCTGAATTTTACGGCATTGTCGATCAGGTTATAGAGTACCTGCTGGATGCGTGTGAGGTCGGCGGTAACGTACAGTTCGTCGCCGGTTAAGGACAGCTCGATGGCGATCTTCTTTTCGCGGCAGCTGCCTTCAAAGGTAGCTGCGGTACGGCGGATGACCATATTGATGTCAAAATCCGTTTTCTCGAGCAGCATACCCTGGGTATTCAAGTTGTTTAATGTGAGCAGGTTGTTGGTCAGTTTGATCAGGCGATCCGTCTCGTTCAAAACGATGTCAATGTATTTGGGATACATCTCGGGCGGGATGGTTCCGTCCTGCATGGCTTTCAGGAAGCCGTTGATGGAAGTCAGCGGTGAGCGGAAGTCGTGGGAGACATTTGCAACGATGTGCTTCTGGTTGTCTTCGCCACGGGCGAGTTCCTGTGCCATATATGCCAGGGAGGCAGCGAGATAACCGATCTCGTCATCGCTTTCCACATTGATCTCGTAGCGCAGGTTGCCGGCGGCATATTGCTCTGTGGCATCAATGATGCGGCGCAGCGGAATATACACCAGTTCCGTGAAGAAGATCAGGATGATCAGGGAAAGCAAAAAGAGGATGATGAGCATGATATAGTCGATATCCAGCAGGTGATCTGCCGCATCCTGCAGATGTGCCATATCATAGTGTATCACCACATAACCGCGCACGGCATAGCCGAGAGTGATCGGCGCTGCCACGGAAAGATGTTCGGTTTCGAATAAATGGTAAAAGGTACTTACGCTGTAGAAAGAACCTGAAAGGGCGGTAATATCAAAGCCCTCGATGGTAACGGTGTTCTTCAGATCCACCGGCATACCCGAATCGACCATGACCAGACCGGAAGGGTTGAGGATCTGGATCCGGGTCTGCTGTACGGCGGAAGTCTGATCCAGAACGGCTTTCATACTGTTCAGGGAGATCTCATTTTTATAAAGCATCAGGGCATCGTTCTCCGACAGCCATGATGCGGTACGATAAAGTTCTTCGGCTTTATTCTTTCGCAGCTGGTTGATGGTCATCTGCTGCATGAATGTAGCTACAATGATGAAGCCGAAGACGGCAAAGATCAGATATGCGATTAATAGCTTGATATAAAGCGTTTTTTTCATAGGAAATCAATCGGTCACATCAGTTCAAATTTGTAGCCGACGCCCCAGATCGTGGTGATCTTCCAATGATCATGGTCTCCGATCTTTTCACGGATACGTTTGATGTGCACGTCCACGGTACGGGTGTCTCCGACATATTCGTACCCCCAGATCTGGTCCAGCAGCTGTTCGCGGGAGTAGACATGATTCGGCTGGGATGCCAGAAAGTACAGCAGTTCCAGTTCCTTCGGAGGCATTTCCACACGCCGCCCTTTGTAGGTGACACTGTAGTTGGAGCGGTTGATGATCAGATCCGTCAGCCGTACCTCATTTTCCGGTTCCGGCTGGGGTGCTTCGGCAACGACCGGCTTGTAGCGGCGCAGCACCGCTTTGACACGGGCGACCAGCTCCTTGGAATCAAAAGGTTTTTCCATATAGTCATCCGCACCCAGTTCCAGACCGAGCACTTTGTCAAAGACCTCGCCTTTGGCGGAAAGCATGATGATCGGTACCTGCAGTTCATCTTTGCGCACTTCCCGGCAGACCTGATAACCATCGATCCCCGGCAGCATCAGATCCAGCAGGATCAGGTTCGGGTTAAATTCTTTGACAGCAGTCAGTGCGGATTCACCGTCCCCGACGATCCGGGTTTCAAAACACTCTTTGGTCAGATACAGGCTGATCAGCTCAGCAATGTTTTCGTCATCATCTACGATCAGAATGCGTTGTTTTTCTGCCATGGATTACCTTCCTTCCCTGAATTGTTACCGAAATTCCACAACCGTGACACCGGCATCACCTTCTCCGTGCGCTGCCAGCGCAAAACTCTTTACGACCGGATTGCCGCGCAGGTAATCGTGAATACCTTTTCGCAGGGCACCGGTGCCCTTGCCATGTACGATACGTACTCTTTCCATATGCGTCATATAGGCGTCGTCCAGATATTTATCGATCCGGGCAACTGCGTCATCCACGGTAGAGCCGATCACATTGATCTCAGCGGATACGTGGGATGCTTTGCTCAGATCCAGCTTGCCGGTTTTTACGGAGCCGGTCTTTTTGGCAGTGCTTTCGGGCTTTGCCTGTGCACGGGTCAGATCCCCCAGACGCACCTTGCTCCGCATGATACCGCACTGTACCTGTACATTGCCATGTTTATCGGGAGCTGTGAGGATCACACCGTCTACCTGCATGGAGATGATGTGCACCGGAGTGCCCGGGGTAGCTTCCTTTTCCGTCAGGATCTTCGGAATATTTGCTTCTTCCGGTTTCTTCTTTTTGCTGTTCTGCATTGCCTCGCGGTAGATCGCTTCGTCCTGCTTGGAGAGCCATTCACGTACGTTCTGGCGTTTCTTCTCCATGGTCTGGATCTTCATCTGGCTGCCCTGTTGGTTAAAGACACGGATGGTCTCGTCTGCCACATCCTTGGCATCCTGCAGGATATCTTTCGCTTCCTCACGCGCATCCTTTAAGATCTGTTCGCGCTGGTTCTGCAGTTTATCTTCGCGTACTTCCACGTCTTTTAAGCGGTTTTCCAGATCTTTCTTCTGTTCGTCAAACGCTTCACGCTCTTTTTCCAGCTGGATGCGTTTGTGTTCCAGATCGGCGATCACGTTTTCAAAGCTTTCGGATTCGCTGCTCACATAGCTACCGGCAGCCTCGATGATGTCATCGGACAGCCCGAGTTTCCTGGAGATCGCAAATGCATTACTCTTACCTGGAATACCGGTGAGCAGTCGGTACGTGGGACTTAAGGTCTCTACATCAAATTCACAGCTGGCATTTTCCACTCCTTCCGTGGATAAAGCGTAAATCTTTAACTCACTGTAGTGGGTGGTCGCCATCGTGCGGATCCCCCGGGTGTGCAGGTGGTTTAGGATCGCGGTCGCCAGGGCCGCTCCTTCGGTAGGATCGGTACCGGCACCGAGTTCGTCAAAAAGACACAGACTGTCTGCATCCGCCTTTTTCAGGATCTGTACGATGGAAGTCATATGGGAAGAGAAGGTGGACAGGCTCTGCTCAATGCTCTGTTCATCTCCGATATCCGCAAACACTTCCGAAAATAAGGACAGCTCCGAACGATCCAGAGCCGGGATATGCAGTCCGGCCTGCCCCATTAAAGTCAGTAATCCGACAGTCTTCAGGGAAACCGTCTTACCGCCGGTATTGGGACCGGTGATCACCAGCAGGTCATAATCTTCGCCAAGCGTTACATCGATCGGTACGGCTTTGGCGGGATCCAGAAGCGGATGTCTCGCCTTGCGCAGCCGGATGCGGTGTTCCGCATTGTACAACGGCCTGGTGGCATTGATCTTTAAGGCGTACTTGGCTTTTGCAAAGATAAAATCCAGTAAGGTCAGGGTCTTCTGATCTTCGGCGATGATGTCACCGTACTGCGCTACGTGCGCGGAGAGTGCTGCCAGGATACGCCGGATCTCGTCCTGTTCTTTTTGCTTTAACTGGCTGAGCTGGTTGTTCAGCTCAACGATCGCTGCCGGTTCGATAAAAAAGGTGGAACCGGTGGAAGACTGGTCATGCACGATACCGGGTACCTGTGATTTGTATTCCGACTTGACCGGGATACAGTAACGGTCCCCGCGCATCGTGATCACGGCATCCTGCAGATAGCTGCGCAGAGACTGATTTACCATATGGTTCAGCTGGCTGTGGATGCGGCCGGTGATCACTTGGAAAGACCGGCGGATCTCCGCCAGGTCTTTGGAAGCATTGTCTGCCATTTCCTCTTCGGAGAGAATACAGCGGCTGATCTCGCCCGACAGCTGGGTGAGCGGATCCAGACGCAGAAAGAAATCGGCCAGGCAGTCCTGCGGCTCTTCCACAGGAGCACCGGTCTCGGTACCGTATTCCGCACATGCACCCACGCAGAGCAGCAGGCGGGATAAGGATAACAGTTCTCCCATCGAAAGGGAACGTCCGATGCCGGCGTCTTTGAGCAGCTGGCGTACATCAAAATTAGCCCCGAAGGAGATGCGGTCGCTCTTCAGATAACGTGTAAGCGCTGCCGCGGTCTGCTCCTGGGCATTCTCGATCCACTCCGCATTCTGCGACGGGCGCAGGGTTTCGCACATGCGCTTTGCCGGCGCACTGCCTGTATGCTCGGAAAGGATCGCAGTGATCTTATCAAATTCCAGTGTATGTAATACTTTTGCGTTCATAACAGTTCAAATATATAATATCTATCGGGAAAAATCAAGATTCGGGACCGTTATACCGGTTTATTTCAGGCTGTCCGGTACCTCGACATAATTGTCACAATTAAACTTTTTATCATAGCAGCGGATGTTAACGGTTGTGCCTTCCCGAACGACAAGTGCCGTCACTGCCTGCACTCCGTCATCGTCTGCCTTGATATCGATCGTTCCTCCGTCAAGGTAGACAAAGCCCTTTTCGGGATCTTCCTTTTTATCCGACTGGATGCCGTCATCTTTTGAGGAAAGTGTGATCGTACCTCCGAGGATCACAACGCTGTCGTTCCCTTTCAGTGCATTCTTTTCGGATTGGACGGAGATGGTGCCGTTTAAGATCTTCAGATCATCCTTGCAGCTGATGCCGTTGTTTCGCACTCCGGTCACTTCCAGACTGCCGCTGCCGTTGATCGTTAAGTCGATCTTGCTGAAAATGCAGCCCTTCTCCTGAGAATCAATGCCGTCACTGACATGATTGACGCTGCCTTGCGCCAGGGTGATGAGTGCTTTATCTCCGCTTTCAAAGCAGATGGGGGCGCCGCTCGTACATGAAAGATCCACACCGTCCAATACCAGCTGCACCTTATCGTCTGTACTGCCGCGGAAACAGATCTGCCCGCCGCTTAAGGATCCCCGCAGGATATAGGTGCCGCTTTTGGTGATGCAGATCTTATTCCCCTCCATTACGATCGCTTCGGAAATATAGTTTTCCTTTGCTTCGTTTGAAACGGCGGCACCGGTGGTGATATCCAGGCCGCTGCCGTTTAAGTTCAGGAGGATCGCATGCGCTTCGTCGTATTCTTCCATCTGGTCAAAAGACGATGCCTTGGTGGTGATCGTTTCCGTCACGGTGTATTCTTTTTTGGATCCGGCATCGTAGATAAACTCTGTCAGGAAGCTCAGATCTTCCGGATCGCTTATAGTTGCCGGACTGCCTTCGGATGCATTTCCAAGATCGATGGTAACGGTGCCGCCCGCTGTTGCGGAAGTGCCTGTGTCTGCAGTTCCGGAGATACCGTCAGCGCTTGTTTCCGCGGTTTGGGAGGTGCCGGCAGCGGTTTTTTCGCCGGTTGGTACCTCGGCGGAAGACGGTGTACTCTGCATCGGAGTCGTATTTGCCAGGCTATTCGCCGGTTTCACCCCGCTGTTCCCACAGCCGGCCAGCAGGGCGGAGGTGATCATGATCGCTGCTATATGCTTTCTTCTCATTCTTGTTGATCCTTTCATAAGTATGGCAAATTCCGGTTTGTCGAAATGTAGTGGTCGGTGAGCCATGGGGACGGTTCTTGTGAGCCATGGCTCACAAGAACCGTCCCCGTGGCTCGCCGACTCGATAAACCGGAATTTATTCCGCAGGTACTGTTTCCGGGGCGGGTGTGGCTCCGGTATCCGGGACAACTACGGCGTCGGGAGCCGGCGCGATCCCGGCATCCGGCATCGGAGCAATCTCCTCGTCCGGAACAGGTGCGGGCGGAGCCGCCTCTTCGGCACCTGCGTTATTCTGCGGGTGGTAATCATATAAGGTGTAAGTCGCAGCGTGACGGTTAAAATCATCCATATGGATGCTCTCGTCGATCCAGTCGTAGCGTTTCTGCAGGAAATCCTTGAGCGCAAGAGCCTGTGAATCGCGGCTGCTGCGGCCGTAGACCCGGTCGTTCTGCGGACGGGATAAGGAAGCTTCTTCAGTGTGACGGTCTATGGAATCAAAGGCCACCTGCAGCAGCTCGTCCTTTTTCTCATCCCAGCGTTCCCGGACGGCCAGCATAAAATCATCATCCTTGTAGAGATAGGACATATAGTGGTTTTGCGCCAGATTATAGACCTGTTCGGCACTGCTCCAGTAACGGTACGTTTTGTTGTCATGGGAGAAGTTGCCCATTGCCATATCGAAATCCCAAACGGGGCCGATCTTTAAGAGACCGTTTTCCTGACGGTATAAGAAGGTGCTGCGCCACAGGGCTGAGTCCGTATTGACACACAGCTCCATCACGATGAACCAGTCCACCCAGGAGTCTACATCGATCAGATCCTGCCAGCCTTCTTTTGCAACGAAAGCACTGTCTACCTGCGACATATAATCCATGATGAATTTGGCTTCCGGTGTATTGGCTTTGTCAAATTCCGGATAGATGAAGCGCAGACGAGGGGAGTGCGGTGTTTCAAAATGATCCTGACCGTATTTTACATTGTAATTGAACAGATCGATGCCGGTCTCTAAAAGGAACGGTGTGTCCCCCTCTTTTGGTTCGGCTAAGGGCATGCCTTGATCGGCAAAGAGATCCACCTTATCCTGACCCGGCTCGATCTTTTCGGAGAAGGTGTAGACACCGATGTATTTGTTGTTGAGATAGACATCCACCAGCTGCTGCTTTGGGGTATATTCCAGACCATCCATGCAGGCGGCGATGTCCATTGCCACGCAGTTGCGGATAAAGGTCTTATCGACGTAGCTGGAGACTAATACGTATTTTTCCGCATTCAGACAGCCGAGCAGGGATGCGGAATCGTCCAGCTTGAGCATATAACCCTTCTGCGGATAATAGCGCCAGGTGGTATTGCCGCGGCCCCGGATGCCAAGGGTATATTCCTGGCCGTCTAGGATCAGTTTGCCTGGTGCGTACACATCACGGCTGGTCACGGCTTTGCCGCTGTCTGTGGATAGATAGAGAATGGGCAGATTGGTTTCAAACGTCCGGTCCACGTCGGGAGCGGAAACGGGTTCGTTTTCGGATACGGTATTCTCGGAAACCGTGATCTCTATCGGTTCTCCCAGCTCCATAGATACGATCCCGTCATAGAGCTCCACCACCGTTTTGGAAAGGACTTCGGGGGGCAGAGTGGGTGTGGGCGTGATCGTGTTCTCAGATACTGCCGGTGTAGGTTCGACCGGTGCTTTCTTTGACAGCAGGCCCGAACGCAGTATCACAATAACAACAAGCAACACGCCCATAATGATCAACGAGATCCATATGGGGAGATTTGCGTTGTTCCGATTCTTTTTTCTTCTGTAATTCCGTTCGTAATTCATATCTTGTATTTTTGCATTTCCATCGTATTGATTCAGATCCGCTTTGTATTTCCGGATAGGTATGCGATTTGTCTATGCATAATCAGCTTAGCTGACATTTCTCTTGCTCATAATAAGAGAGCAGTTTTTGTCCTATCCGATACAGCTTAAATACCCCGCTATTATACACGCTTGCATAAGGTATGGCAAGGGAGGGAACGCAGTGGGCTTGTTTCCGACAAAGAAAACACTTCAAGTGAGATGGGATCAGCGCATAAAGGAAACGGCCCTGTCTGACACTTTGTAGACAGGGCCGCTTTTTTTGGCGCGAGCGTTCTGCAAGCAGAACGCTCTTTTATGCACTGATGCGGATCGCTTCGTACCGCTCACTGTTGATCACCTGCTGCATCGCTTCCAGCGGTGTCATTCCTATGCAGGAAAGCATCTGCCGGAATACGGCGGCTGACTGACCGGAGCAAAGCTGTACGCCTTTGCGTCTGCTGTCGGCATGGAACACATCATGCCGGCTGTTTACATTCCAGAAGATCACATTCGGGATCTCATAGCCTGCCCGGCGGTATTCGTCACGCATTTTGTCATAGAAGCTCCATTCCCGGTTGCCGCACGCGTCAATCTCCATATCCGAGATCACGATGATGGACTGTACCATATCTTTTTTCGGCGTATGGTTTGTAACTGCCAGAGCGAGGACCTTACGGAACGCCTCGCACAGATTGGTGTTCATTCCCCATGCTGCTTTGGAGATGGATGCCAGTTTCTGCTGCAGCGTCTCACCCTGTACTGACACAAACTGCGGCTGCGCGGAAAAGGTCATGAACAGGTTGTGGTAGTCACCATGGTTGTGTTCCGCGAAATACAGGGCCAGACCTAAGGAGGTAGCCATGGGCATACCCATCATAGAGCCGGACACATCGGCCATGACCAATGCGTTGGTGCCTTCCTCCACATATTCCGGAAGAGCCCGCCACTGTGCTTCCAGCACTTTGGACTCCGCTGCCGGGATCTGCGCTGCGGCAATATTCCAGCCAAAGTTCAGATATTTCATTACGATATCGTACGGATACAATGTCGCAGAGCGTATGGTTTCTTTGCCTTCCACAGCCCGATCGATAAATGCCGCGAAACGTTCCTCGTCGTGACGGCGAAAAGCATTGCGATAGATCAGCATGGCGCGGGAAGGTACTTCACTATAGGTGATCTCATCCCAGCGGCCTGCACTCATCAGCGCTTCCACCACACCGATATGTTTGCGCATCCGGCGTACGATCCGTTTGAATTCATACACGGAGTAGCCCAGTTTCTGTGCGGTCAGGATACCCAGTTTGCGCGTTCTCTGAGAACTTGCATCTGCGGTTTTGATCCATTTTGCCAGCAGGGAGATGGCATGGCCATCCTCCATGTTTTTACGGTCTTCTTCGAACTGGGTTTTCATGGCCGCCCACATCTCCGTTTCGAGCTGTGTGCCTGTCAGCTCGTAGAGATCGTCGTAACGGCCATAAACACCCACCAGGTCCAGATTGGCGCGTAATGCTTCGGGATGATATTCTGCCATATAGCGGAGCAGTACACGGAACATCCGGCGCTCGCCCAGGCCCCCTCTCACATCACGGCCATAGAAAGCTACTTTCGTAGCAAAAAGAGGATCTTCTTTATAAGCTGCTGCAAAGAGCCGCTCGATCCGCGCGTCATCTGCTTCCCGCAGTGCGCCGATGGTACCGAACAGATCCAGGCAGGCATCGCCTGTGGTACTTAATGCCACCGCGCCGTTTTCGGTGCGGGTAAAGGTGGCTGCTTTTCTTAAGATTTCTGCAAAGTTCATGTTTGTTTCTCCTTTCGTTCAAAATACAGGATGCATTCATTCTTCTTGACCATAAGAAATCGTATGATTGCTGTCGGCATCCCTAAATCATGACACTTTTTTTCCTTTTCAGCCGGATTCGAACCGGCAAGACCAAGCGCTTACGCATTAAATCCTTCACCAATGGAATGATTGCTGCAAGTGTCACATTTATTAAATTGCAGGGGCCGGAATCGAACCGGCGACACCAGCCTGATAGGGAAAAGTGTTTGCGGTTAGGATCACCTCTTTTTTCATGATCCGTTTTTCTGTGCTCTACCAACTGAGCTACCCTGCATATACACAAGATAGCAGATGACAATAAAAGAATCATTTCAAAAAAGCTGCGAAGAGGGAAGATAGGGTCAAAGATATACAGGAGGACAGGATGATATCTGCCGTAGAGGAAGAACAAAAAAGTGCAGGAGAGCTGATTCTTCCGCACTTATAATAACATCATTATACGACGTCTTTACTGGATATCCGCGATCACCCAGGTATCGTTTATTTTTACAAAGTAATAGATCCCTTCCGTCTTATCGATCACTTCCCGGTTGCCGTAGATCGTCATGGATTTTTCCAGATATACATGGCAGCAGAAGCAGTCTTCGCCGTAGGTGATATATTGATCTGCCTGTTCCGTAACAAAATGTGTTTTGCTGTGGGAATCGAAATAGCCCATACTGTTGCGGCGGTATTCTTCTGCGAGGCTCAGGTATTCGGAGTCAGCCGGGAACAGATGACGGATGGGCGCGGTGCTGCCGGTGGCTCCCGGTAAGTCGCGGGAGAAGAAGAGCGAGTAGGTCTCCACGCAGTCCAGTACATAGCGCTGCAGATCTTCCGGCATTTCGCTTTCGGACGGCTGCAGATCCACGGACAGACGGTTGTTTTCTACATGGAAGAGGCCATCGGAAGCAGCGTTGTTTGCTGCGGGATCGTATTCTGCGATCGTATTTTTGCCGGCATCCAGTATCGTGACCTTTGGCAGCTTGTACAGATCCGTGATCTCGTAGCTTAGCAGATCCGGGATCTCCACGTAGTTCCGGCAATAATCCAGCCCCGGAAGGGTTGCGGAGCCGAGGATATGATCGCTCTCTACGGGCAGATCATTGATCATCAGCGTATTTCCTGCAGGGATCGATGCGACTACGCAGCATTTCGGGGCCTCGCGCAGCAGACGGATCTCCTGCGGGATCCATTGGGTGATGGTCAGAAGCTTCAGTCTGGTCAAGGTATCACCCGGCAGCAGAGAGGTTTCCGCGAAGCAGTGTTCACCCGTATAGAGGCTGTAGCGGATCGCGCCGGTGGTATAATCTTCCATCTCCCGGTGGTATTGTACACCGTTCTGCCGGATCATTTCGTTTAGTTCCGCCACGTAATCTTCTGCTTCTTCATAATCCGTATACGGAAGATCCTGTGTGATCGTTAAGGTATAGGGCTGCTGTGCATCCGGTTCTTCTTTTGTAATATCCGGAAGCATTACAGTGATATAGCCGGCGATCCCCTTTTCGGACAGGCTGTCTGTGAGTGCTTCGATCGCATGGGTAGGCTGGGATGCTTCGTAGACCGTGAGCACTTTGCTCACATGGCGCAGGAAAAACATCATCGCGGCCAGAAGAAGTGCGATGTACAGAAGGAAGAAGATCCAGGTATGCGATTTCTTTGTTGAGTTTTCTTTTACCATATTTATTTCACAATAAATGCCGTCGGCAGACGTCTCGACGAATCGGAATAGGTCAGATAGGTCGAAGTGTGTGCATAGGCCCCGTCATAATACATGGCCGAAGAGGAACCACCGTCTAAGTTTGCAGCATTGACGGCACCGTACTGCAGCATGACATCGATCAGATCCTGTCCGGTCGCACCCAGATGTCCCGAAGCCCCGCGGCCGTCCGTTACCAGGATCAGCACGGTTCCGTCGGCACACTGGCCGATACAGGTGCGCGGATTGGCACCGGCGCCCTTGCCGTTTAAGTCCACGGGGGATCCGTTGATGATCAGTTTCGTAAACAAATTGGTATTGCTGCTGTTCAGATCCTTAAAGGAAACAGCATCGATGATATTGTTCTCTTTTACATAGGTAGAAAAGCCGGCGGCTCCCATGGAGCCGACCTCCGCGATCACCATGATGTGATCCGCATTGAAGCCCACCATCACATCGCCGTGAGTGGGTTCGTTAAAGAGGATCTCGCCATCCTTGACGACGACACCCATGGGCCGGCCGCCCCAGTTGCTGCCGGAATTGACAAACTCCCCGGCATTGGCTCCGGCAATGGCATTGCAGGCCTTGCAGTGATCGCCCACCGTGAGACCGTTTTTTTCATGTTCCATGGAAGACCAGGGGTAAGAGGTGGAGAGGGAAAGTCGGGAAGGGTCCTTGACAGCCAGCAGGGCGCCTTCGAAGGTGCGACCTTTGATGGTCAGTAATGCGATCCCGTCTTCGTCGAAGGGGATAAGCGGTGTGGTTTCGGAAGGAGTATCGTTATCTGCGGAAACCGAGACCAGAGAAACGTCCGTATCCGCAGCCGGATCGGCTTCCGGTACCACGGCCGTACCCTGATCCGTCTGCAGGCATTCTTCGATCTCTGCGTCGTTCAGATACCAGCCGGGCACAAATTTCATACCGCCGGTTTCCAGCATTGTCGCCACAAAGGTTTTGCGTGCGGATAGGGACGGTCCGTTGCAGAACTCACCCATCAAAAGGTACAACGTAAGAAAGAGCACTGCTAAAGTGCCCAACAGGAATGCAAATATCCATCCGATTGTCCTGATCACCTTACCCATAACACCCCGCTATTATACACGCTTGCACAAGGCATGGCAAGTGTGATAGAGTAATGGGGAAGTAGGATGGGGAGGAGAGGACATTATGAAAAAAAGAAATGTGATCCTTTGTACATTGTTGGCGGCAGCGGTTTTGTCTGCCTGCGGCGAAGAGCCGGACAGCAGCCGCGGACGCAGACCGGAAACGGGAACCGAAGCACCGGAAGGGTCCGGAACGAAGGAGGAACCGGAAACCACGGGTGCACCGGAGGAGGATCCGACGCCGACACCGGAAGCAAATGATCCGTGGGTGCATGTAGATAATATGGAAGATTTTGTGGAAGCGATCGGGCCGGGGGCAAGGATCCGGCTGGAGACGGGAAGCTACAGCTTAAGCGATTACCTGAAAGACGCCTGGAATGCAGAGGGAGAGGCATGGAATAACCGGCATGAGTATGTACAGATCCGGGATGTCTATGACGGTTGGGAACTGGTGATCTGGGATGCGGACGGACTCATCATCGAAGGTGGTGACCAGGATCCGGGCAAGACAGAGCTGCTTACGGATCCGCGTTATGCATCGGTGCTGAATTATGAACACTGCGAACAGGTTGTAGTTTCCAATATCACGATCGGACACACGGATACAGGATCCTGCCTTGGAGATGTCCTGCATTTTTATGCATGTAAGGATGTCAGTGTCGTAAACGCGGATCTGTTCGGCTGCGGCGTATACGGGATCAATATGGACGAGTGCGAAGGGCGCCTCAAGTGTAACGAATGTGTGATCCATGATTGTTCCTTCGGGCCGTTGTACAATATAGACAGTACCGGGGAGTGGATCTTTACGGACTGCAAGCTGATCAATTCCGAGGAAGGCGGGTATTTTTCGGAGTCGCGCGGGCTGAGCCTGAAGTTTGTGAATTGTGAATTCGGCGATCAGGAAACGGATAATTTTATGTATCGAAACGATACGACAACGGAAAACTGTACCTGGGGCGATCCGAACAGCAATTCGTATTTTGGCGGGATGGAATACGGTTTGCCGGAGGAATTCCATCCGGAAGATTTAACCGAGGTGGATATTGATCCGGATTTTTTTGATGGTACGACCTGGTACGGCTTCGCGGTGACGGATGAGGATACGGGTGCGACGACAGAAGTGGAGAACACTTTGTATTTTGATGAGAATGGTACCGGCTATCTGGATGAATTGTATACCTTCGATCTGTTAGAATGGCAGGTCGACAGTGCCGGCGGGGCAAGGATCATAATAGAGGACAGCGGAGAGGAGTATCCTGTGTATCTCTACTGGGGTGATGGCGACAGTTATTATCTGAAACTGGTTCAGGACGGTCAGGAGAACTGGTTTTATTGAGAGAGGTGTGTTATGAAGATCGTTATACTGGAACGGGGCACGATCGGCCCGGATGTGGATGTAAACGTGATCGCTGAACTGGGGGAGACCGTGATCTATGACAATACGGAGCCGGAGCAGGTAGCGGAGCGGGTGAAGGATGCCGAGATCATCGTGGCGAACAAATGCCCGTTAAATGAACAGACATTAAAAGATGCGCCGCTGGTCCGGTTCATCGAAGAGTTTGCCACCGGGTATGACAATATCGATCTGGAATACTGCCGGAGCCGTAATATCGGTGTGGCAAATGTAAGTGACTACAGTACGCCTGCGGTGGTGCAGCATACCTTTGCGCTGGCACTGTATCTGCTGGAGCATCTGCCGCATTATGATCAATATGTGAAACGGGGCGATTATGCCGCGCAGTCCCGTTTTACCTATTTCGGCATGCCATTTACGGAGCTGGCCGGCAAGACCTGGGGGATCGTGGGCATGGGACATATCGGACAGGGTGTTGCGGCAGTGGCAAAAGCATTCGGCTGCGAAGTGATCTGGTATTCCACCAGCGGTGCGCATGCCGTGGAAGGGTATCGGCAGGTGGATCTGGCGACATTATTACGGGAAAGTGATTTTCTTTCCCTGCATTGTCCGCTGAACGAAAAGACACATCACCTGATCGATGGTGCGGCTTTGGAGCAGATGAAACCGACCGCCATACTGATCAATGTGGCGCGGGGGAAAGTGGTGGATAATGCAGCACTTGCGAAGGCCTTGCAGAATAACGTGATCGCGGCGGCCGGGCTGGATGTCGTGGAAGCGGAGCCGATCACGACGGATAATCCGCTGATGGCGATACAGGACAGCAACCGGCTGATCATCACGCCGCATATGGCATGGGCCAGTGTGGAAGCCAGAAACCGTGTGGTCACGGAGGCATATAAAAACATCGAAGCGTTTCTGAGGGGCGAAAAAAGAAACCGGGTATGAAAGATTGGTAAGAAAACAGGGAGAATGTATTACAAAGAAAATATAAACATGATATAATCAAAAAAATGCGTCTGAAAGCAGGGGATTCAGATCTGTATTATTACACTAAAATAATTGACACAACGAAAGGATCGGGGACTATGACGCAGATCATGTTAATCGGCAGAGACAGGGCAACAGCAGATGAGATCATGGAGCATTTGGAGATGCATCAGCTGAAAGTCACGCCGGAGACCTCGGCGGAGGCAGCACTGGCAGCGTTGAAACAGGATGCGGTGTATGCTGCTATGATCGTGGACGGGGAATTGCCCGGGATTGATATGGAACGGTTCATCGGAAAGGTAAGAAAGATTTCCAGGATACCTGTGGTCATGCTGACCGGGACGGAGAACGAGGCAGAGATGATCCGGGGATTTGAAAGCGGCGCGGATCTCTGCTGTGCAAAAACATTACCCGCCGGCATCTTTGCTGCACAGATCTTGGCATTGCTCCGGCTGCAGGAACGTGTGCAGAGCGAGGAAGTGCGTAAAGACGGTCTGCCGGAGATTCGGGGGATCCGTCTGGATCCGGTACGCCGGAGAGTAAGGGTACGTGGCAAAGAGAAGAAATTTACACGGAAAGAATTTGATCTGCTGTATTTTCTGATGACACATCCGGAGGAAGTGTTTACCAAGGAAGATCTGTACCGCGAGGTGTGGAATGAGGAAGCCGTAGGCGGGATGGCAACGGTTGTTATGCATATCAAGAAGATACGCAATATCATAGAGGAAAGACCGGCACAGCCCACGATCATCAAGACCGAATGGGGTGTGGGGTATTACTTTACGAAAAATGAGCCGGAGTGATCGAACATATGGATCAGCGGATCGAGATCGTACACGAAGACGATGCAGTAATCGTCTGTCATAAATATTCCGGGATCGCCGTGCAGACGGCAGCACCCGGACAGGCCGATATGGTAAGTGAGCTGAAAAAACACCTTGCAAAGCAGGGGGGCAGCAATCCGTATCTGGCTGTGATCCACCGTCTGGATCAGCCGGTGGAAGGGCTTCTGGTATTTGCAAAGACAGAAGCCGCGGCAGCAGTACTTTCCAAACAGGTGCAGGATCATGCATTCACCAAAGAATACACTGCCCTTGTCTACGGTAAAATGCCGCAGCAGCAGGACGAACTGACCGATCATCTGGTGAAGGATGCCCGCAGCAACACCTCACGGGTGGTATCGGAGAAAGATAAGAACGGCAAAAGATCGGTCCTGCATTACGAAGTGATCGAAGAGACGGAAAAGACGCAGACCCTGCGGATCCTGTTAAAGACCGGGCGGCACCATCAGATCCGGGTGCAGCTGTCCCATGCGGGCTGCCCGATCCTCGGGGATACCAGGTACGGAACCGAAGAAGCAAAAAGATATGCATTGGAACAGGGGATAGGAAAGCTGTGCCTGTGTGCATCCCGGCTGGAATTTACACATCCGGTGACCGGAAAAAGGATGGAGTACAGCATAGGATGAAGGAGGAGATCGGATCATGGGAGGCTTGATCACAAAAGGGGCTGCCGACCGCCGGACAGTGACCCATGCGGAACTGGCAATGTGGAAAGAAGAGAGAGCGGAAGGGGTAAAGTTTCTGCATTATTGGGAATCCAAAGAAACGATGCAGGTATCGGATCCCGGAGATGAATATATCGTTTTTGTGGGGCGCAGCGATGTGATGACCGCAAAGATCTGGACTTTTCTGGATTATTCGACGGAACATAGGGCGTTTATCCTGCGGCCGGATGAGAAGACCCGATATGACCTGTCCGATAAGGAAGGGGTGCTTCTGCGCTTCCGTTTCCATGGGGAACTGCGCATCTTTAACAAGAACGGTCTGAAGGCGCTGGTGGATGCGGTGGATATGAGTGTCTTCCAGCATGCGGATGATGTGATCATCCGTATTGATGTGGCAAAGATGTTATAACCGGAGGGGACGGATGTGGGTACCTGGACAACACGGGGGCTTCGCGGCTCCACTCTGGAGGAAATGATCAACCGCACCAACGAAAAGTATCGGGAAAAGAAACTGGCTCTGGTACAGAAGATCCCGACACCGATCACTCCGATCAATATCAATAAAGAGACTTCCCAGATCACATTGGCATATTTTGAACAGAAGAGTACGGTCGATTATATCGGTGCCGTACAGGGCATTCCCGTCTGCTTTGATGCAAAAGAATCGGCGACGGATACGTTTGCGCTGCAGAATATCCATGCGCATCAGGTGGAGTTTATGCGGGATTTTGAAGCGCAGGACGGCGTAGCGTTCCTTCTGATCTACTATACCGGCAGGGGCCAGCTGTATTACCTGCGTTTCTGTGATCTGATCCGTTTCTGGGAGCGGGCTCAAAAAGGAGGACGCAAGAGCTTTCGTTTTGATGAACTGGACCCGGATTATATCCTGCCGAAGCACCGGTCCCTGATGGTGCCGTATCTGGATATGATCAGCCGGGATCTGGATACCAGAGACGGATAACGCGGCTGCTGAATTGTAACAAAATTTCTTTTCATTCGTCAGGCGTTTTGCTATAATAGAGATTATGGAAAGACTTCCTTGCTGATCACAGTACGAAGGGCTGTGAATAGTAACACGCCATTCCGTACGAGGAGCCAAAACGGGGGTGACACATATGGCAGATATGACCATTCAGGAATTGCAGGATCTGATCGACGGATCCGATAATATTGTTTTTTTCGGCGGTGCCGGAGTGTCGACGGAAAGCGGGATCAAGGATTTTCGCAGCGTGGACGGACTCTATCATATGAAATTCAAATATCCGCCCGAGACGATGCTTTCGCACACTTTCTACGTTACCCATAAAGAAGAGTTTTATGAGTTTTACAGAGATAAACTGCTGGAGTGTACCTGCGGCCCGAACCCGGCGAAACCTAACGCGGCGCATATCGCGCTTGCAAAACTGGAAGAAAAGGGTAAGCTGAAAGCCGTGATCACCCAGAATATCGATGGTCTGCATCAGGCTGCCGGCAGCAGGACGGTTTATGAACTGCACGGCAGTGTACTTCGGAATTATTGTGAAAAATGCGGAAAGTCTTTTTCGGCAAAATATATGTATGAGCAGAATGGGGTTCCGTATTGTGATGCCTGTCACGGCGATGTGAAGCCGGATGTGGTGCTCTATGAGGAAGGCCTGGATAATACAACGATGAACAACGCGGTGAAGGCGATTCGGGATGCGGATATGCTGATCATCGGAGGGACGTCGCTGGTAGTGTATCCGGCGGCAGGACTGATCGATTATTATCGCGGGAAGAAACTGGTGCTGATCAACCGGGATGCCACGGCAAGGGACAGTGTTGCGGATTATACGATCCATGGCAGCATCGGAGAGATCTTTTCTCAGCTCAAGATCTGATGGAACTGACCGTAGGCGATATCTTATATATGAAAAAGGCACATCCCTGCGGAGCCCATGAATGGGAACTGCTGCGGGTGGGGCAGGATCTGAAGATAAAGTGCTGTGGCTGCGGGCATCTGGTCATGGCACCGCGTCGGCAGATCGAGAAGAATATAAAAAAAATAATACAGGACCGGAACGGTTCTGAGAATCCGTAAGAAACAACGAGGAAGTGTGTAAAATGAAGGGCTGGCTGGTCAGAAACGAGTTTATCACAAGCGACAAATTCAAGGAACTGTTTGCGATGTTTTATAAGGCGGCGCTCCGCCTGGGAATTGAACTGACACAAAAATCCAACTCCGAGATCTGGACAATGCTTGGCTCCTGCGGTTATCGTTTGCAGGAGTTTTTCACCGTGGGCTGTCCGTTCCGGAAGAACGGGATGGAGCTGGTGGTGTCGGCAGAAGACATCGGTCTGGATGTTCCGGATTTTGTGCTGTTCTGGGATAAGGACATCCGTTTGGCGCAGGAACTGGAACGTCAGGGGATGAAAGTATTTAATCGGGCACAGGCGATCGCGGACTGTGATGATAAGGCTGTGACCTATATGAAACTGCGGGCGGCGGGGATACCGCAGCCGGATACCTATATTTCCCCGAAGAAGTTTCATCCGGATGGATTGTTTGACCGGAGAGCCCTCGAAACCGCAGCAGGCCATCTGGGCTTTCCGCTGGTACTCAAGGAATGCTTCGGCTCCTTTGGTGAGCAGGTGTATTATGTACAGGATATGGCAACACTGCAGCGGTATGTGATGGATCTGGGGGATCGTCCCTATCTGATCCAGCAGTACATACAGACTTCCCAGGGAAGGGATGTGCGTGTGGAAGTGGTCGGAGGCCGCGTGATCGCGGCGATGCTGCGCACCAATCCGTCCGACTACCGTTCCAATATTACAAATGGTGGCACGGCGCAGCCCTATACCGTCAATATGCAGCAGGCACAGCTGGCGATCGATGCGTGCCGTGCGCTGGGACTGGATTTCGGCGGTGTGGATATCCTCTTCGGACCGAATGAAATGCCCATCCTCTGTGAGGTAAATTCCAATGCGCATTTTAAGAATCTCTATGACTGTACCGGCGTAAATGCGGCAGAGGATATCATGGAGTATATCCAGAAGCAGATGACGAAAGAATGACATATAGGGTACTATAGTATGCTCTTTTCTGTTCCGGAGGTCAGGGTATGGGTAAGAGGAAGAACATCTGTCTGGTGACAAATATGCCTACGGAGTTCCACGGGCAGCATATATGTGATGGTGTGTTTGCGCAATGCCGGAAATACGGATATAATGTCGCTGTCTTTGCAATGATGAGCGAGTTTGATCTTTTCTATAAAGATCTGCTGGAAGGTGAAAAGATAATCTATAATCTCCCTGATTTTTCACGATTTGACGGCATCGTGATCGACAGTGTTTCTTTTTTGGCGGAAAAGAGCAGGCCGATCGCAGAAGATATGTATGCTCGCATCCGGGAATCCGGAGTGCCTTCCGTATGTATCAGCAGTCCCGTGGAAGGGATCCCGACGATCGAAAACAGTAATGATGAAGCGCTTCGCACGATCTGCAGACACATAACCGATGTGCACAAATGCAGAAAAATCTGCATTCTGACGGGACCGAAGGGCAATCCGGAATCGGAAAACCGACTTCGGATATGGTTAGAGGAACTGGAAAAATGCGGCATTGCTGTTCCGGAAGAATATCGCATATATGGTGATTTCTGGTATACGAGCGGTGAAAAACTGGCAGAAGATATCGTAAACGGGCGGATCGAACGTCCGCAGGCCGTTCTTGCGGCCAGTGATCATATGGCATTGGGTGTGATCCAAAAACTGACGGAACTGGGAATACGGGTTCCGGGAGAGGTGATCGTAGCCGGTTTTGATCTGACCGATCAGGGCATGCTGGATACGATCCCGCTCACTTCCATTTCATCCAATTTTGCCGAATGTGCAGCGAAGGCGGTCGATCAGCTGACAGTCCGTATCGATCCGGAGCGGGAAATCGTCCCGTTTGTTCCGGATTACAAGGGTATGCTGCACATTGGAAAGAGCTGCGGTTGTGCGTATTCTGTCGATGAGGTAATGCGGATCATTCAACCTATGATGTACAGGACGCATCCGAACTACAGCCGGTTTGGCACCGAAGGTTTCATCGATATCGGACTGTTGATGGAAAATTACATCTTTGAGGGGCTGACCGGTTCGGAATCACCGGAAAAATGTATTGAGAATATCTTCGGATCCGCGTATTTGCTGGATCCGTATCAGGAGTTTGCCCTTTGTCTGCGGGAAGACTGGCTGGATAAGGAAATGGATCCGGGTAACGGACTTCCAAAGCAGATGAAAATGGTACTGCGGCGAATGAATACGGGGGAAGGATTTTATACGAAAGAAAATGCCGTAACCTTTGATACTTCCCTGATGTTTCCTCCTATGTTTGAAGAGCGTGAGGAACCGTTTGCATACTATTTTTCACTGGTTCATTTTGGGAAAAACTGTTTCGGATATACCGTGCTCTGCCGGAAGATGCAGCATTTCCGCCAGTTCAACCTGGTCTACCGCACCTGGCTTCGCTTTGTATGCTGCGCATTGGAAATGTCCCGCGCAAGGAATGCCTTATCGGAGCTGTCTGTCCGGGACAAGATGACCGGTCTGTACAACCGGCGCGGTATGTCGGTAGCCTTGGCGGAGATGCAGAACAATGCCGGCGGGGAGGATCGCCTGTATGTGAGTGTGATCGATATGAACGGGCTGAAGCGGATCAATGACACCTATGGTCACAACGAGGGAGATCATAGTATCATCCGATTGAGCGAGGCGGTAAAGGCATTTGCCGGATCGGAGGAGATCTGCATCCGTGCCGGTGGTGATGAATTCTTTATCCTCGGTATCGGTGAATACGGTCACTTTGATGAGGCAGCGGCAACGGAGCGATTCCGACGCATACTGAAGGAGTGTACGGAAAAGGATCACAAAGAATATACCATTACCGCGAGCATCGGGTTTGCGATCAGCGAAAAAGGCGGACATCGCGATTTTAAAACGATATTGAGCCGCGCCGATGAGCAGATGTACCGGATGAAACGAGGCAGAGAGTAATGAGTGTTAAGGGTTCCGCAAGCGGAACCCTTATTTACTAGAATGATATTTTGTGATACAATAAAGTAGATTAAGTATGTAAAGGTGAAGTCATGGGAAAGCTGTACTGTCTGATGGGGAAGAGTGCCGGAGGGAAGGATACTGTGTTCCGGCGGCTTTTGGAAGATCAGACGCTGGGATTAAAGGAACTGGTGCCTTATACGACCCGGCCGATCCGGCAGGGGGAGCAGGAAGGCAGGGAGTATCATTTTACCGATATCAACGGACTGGAAGCACTGAAAGCGCAGGGTAAAGTGATCGAATCCCGCGTGTATCATACGATCCATGGCGACTGGTACTATTTTACCGTGGATGACGGACAGATGAATCCGGATGCAGGCGATTACCTGATGATCGGAACGCTGGAGGCATATACGCAGATCAAGGCATACTTCGCTCAAAAGGGACAGCCGGATCTGGTGGTACCCATCTATATCGAGGTGGAGGACGGACTGCGGCTGGAGCGGGCATTGGCCAGGGAACGGCAGCAGCGTGAACCGAAATACCGGGAGATGTGCCGGCGGTTTCTGGCGGACTGCGAGGACTTTTCGGAAGAGAAACTGACCGCAGCCGGGATCACGAGACGCTTTGATAATACGGATCTGGAGCGGTGTCTGGCAGAGGTAAAGGGGACAATAAATGGATCAGATCAGGATCGACCAGCTCTTACAACCGATGCGGCCGGAAACGGTGGCCAAAGCCCCGGAAGGTGATCAGGGGTTTAAGTTTATTCTGGCCAGCAATATACAGGAATCGGAACTGCAGGAAAAACTCACGAGCCTGATGAGCGAGATCACGGCGCAGGGGGAGCGGATCGGAAAGAAAAAAGACATCCGCGATATGAAGAAATACCGGAGCCTGATCAAAGAGTTTATGAACGAAGTGGTGAACCGATCCCATGAATTTTCCCGTGAAAATTTTCTGGACAAGCGCGGGCGGCACAGGGTATACGGGATCGTGCGTCTGGTGGATGAGAATCTGGATGCGCTGGCGCAGGAACTGGTCAAGGATGAGCAGGATAATATGGAGATCCTGGCAAAGATCGGAGAGATCCGGGGGCTTTTGCTGGATATCTTAACATAACACACGGGGGTAAAAGACATGAATTTTTCGGATATTGTCGGACAGGAGTCGATCAAGGAGCAGCTGCAGGGAGCGATCAGTACGGGACGGGTATCCCATGCGTATATCCTGTATGGTGAAGTGCGTTCCGGAAAAGAGTTTGTGGCAAAAGTTTTTGCGCAGTCACTTTTGTGTGAGAAGCCGGTGACCAAACAGGACGGCACGATCGAACCCTGCGGGGAATGTCATTCCTGCCGGCAGGCGGTGACCGCCAATCATCCGGATATCATATATGTACCGAGTACCATCGGTGTGGAAGAGATCCGTGATCGTATCGTGGAGACGGTACAGGTGAAGCCCTATCAGGGACCGTACAAGATCTACATCGTGGAAGAAGCGGAGAAGCTGACGGTACAGGCGCAAAATGTGCTGCTCAAGACGATCGAAGAGCCCCCGGCTTATGTAGTCTTTATCCTGCTGACCAGCTCTACGGAGGCTCTGCTTCCTACGATCTTAAGCCGCTGCGTACTGCTCAATATGCGTCCGGTGCGGGATGATGAGATGCGTACCTATTTAATGGAGCAGCTGCATGTACCCGAGAGCCGTGCGGAGATCTGTATCGCATTTGCCCGCGGAAATATCGGCCGTGCCAAGGCACTGGCAGCGAGCGAGGATTTTGACAAGATCCGTACCAATGCGCTGTCGCTGCTGAAGAATATTCACGAGATGGATACGGCGGATATCATGGAAGCACTCAAGAACATCCGGGAGTACGGTTTTGATATCAATGATTACCTGGATATCATGGCGGTATGGTACCGGGATATCCTGCTTTTTAAGGCAACACATGATATGAACCATCTGATCTTCCGGGATGAGATCCAGAGCATACAGAAAGTAGCGCAGAGCAGCGATTACGAAGGGATCGAGGAAGTGATCCAGGCGCTGGAGGTGGCGAAGAGTCGCCTGCGTTCCAAGGTAAACTACGAGCTGACCATGGAACTCTTACTGCTTACGATAAAAGAGAATTAGGAGATTTTTAGCAAGTGAAAAAGATTGTCAGTGTGCGCTTTCGCAGCGGAGGAAAGCCATATTATTTCGATCCGCTGGAGTTTGAACTGAAGCGCGGGAGCCACGTGATCGTAGAGACGGTGCGTGGCATAGAATACGGAACGGTCGTCGGTTCGATCCGTGAGGTGGAGGATGAAAAGATCCAGCAGCCCTTAAAGCCGATCATGCGTGTTGCCACTCCGAAGGATGATGAGCAGGACGCGCAGAACCGTGAAAAGGAAAAGAGTGCGATCAGCGTTGCCAAAGAGAAGATCCGTAAGCATGAGCTGGATATGAAGCTGATCGATGTAGAGTATACCTTTGACCGGAATAAGATCGTATTTTATTTTACGGCAGACGGACGAGTGGATTTCCGGGAGCTGGTCAAAGATCTGGCCGGTGTGTTCCATACCCGTATCGAGCTGCGCCAGATCGGCGTGCGGGATGCAACAAAGATGCTGGGCGGTCTTGGTTCCTGCGGGCGTGAATTGTGCTGCCATGCTTATATGGCGGACTTTGTTCCCGTATCCATCAAGATGGCGAAGGAACAGAATCTGTCCCTGAATCCGGGCAAGATCTCCGGTATGTGCGGGCGCCTGATGTGCTGTCTGCAGTACGAATCGGATACCTATTCCTGGCTGAACCGCAAGCTGCCGCGGGTGGGAGACGATGTGACCACACCCTACGGCAATGTCGCGAAGGTACAGAGCGTGGATGTACTGCGTCAGCGGGTTCGTGTCATCGTAGATGTAAACGATGAAAAAGAGATCGAGGAATATGCGGTAGAGGAACTGAAGTTTACGAAGCGTCAGGGCGGCGGCAAGAACAACAAGAACGATCGCAAGAATGACCGGAACGACCGGAACAATCATGAAGAGAAGCTCAGCAAGGAAGAACTGAAGGAACTGGCAGAGCTGGAAAAGAAGGATAACTGAGTTTGGAACGATTGGATGATCTGCAACTCAGCGGCTTAAAGATCCTCCAGGATCCGGAGCGTTTCTGCTTCGGAATGGATGCGGTGCTTCTGTCAGGATTTGTGCAGGTGCCGGATGGTGCGGCAGTATTGGATCTGTGCACCGGGACGGGGATCCTGCCGCTGCTGTTGAGTGCAAAGACGAAAGCGGGGCAGATCTCGGCGATCGAGATCCAGCCGGAGAGCGCGGATATGGCGCGCCGCAGCGTGGAACTCAATCATTTATCGGATCGCATCCATATAGTAACAGGAGATATCAAAGAGGCAGACCGGCTGTTTGGCGCTGCCTCTTTTGCAGTGGTTACCTGCAATCCGCCTTATATCGCAGGCGGCAAGGGGCTGCAGAACCCCGGGGCACCCAAGGCGATCGCGCGGCACGAAGTGCTGTGCACCTTCCGTGATGTGGCAGAGCAGTCGGCAAAACTGCTTACCCCCGGCGGCAAGCTGTTTCTGGTGCACCGGCCGGACCGCCTGTCGGAACTGCTGGTGACCCTGACCGAATGCCGCATAGAGCCCAAACGTCTGCGGGTGGTCTATCCCTTTGCCGACAAGGCTCCCAATATGGTGCTGATCGAGGCGGCCCGCGGCGGCCGTCCGGGTATGACCGTCGAGAAGCCCCTCATCATTTACGATGCCCCGGGCCGGTACAGTGAGGAGATCAAGAGAGACTACGGGTTTTAAGGCGAGCCATGGGGACGGTTCTTGTGGCAACAAGATCAAAGATCTTTAGCCACAAGAACCGTCCCCGTGGCTCACCGGCCAAAGGAGAGGAAATATGACAGGTACACTATATCTGTGTGCGACCCCGATCGGAAATCTGGGGGATATCACGCAGCGGGTGCTGGATACCCTGCGGGAAGCAGATGTGATCGCGGCGGAGGATACCCGCAACAGCCTGCATCTGCTGAACCATTTTGATATCCATACCCCGATGACGAGTTATCACGAATACAATAAGTATGACAAGGCGGAGACCCTGATCGGCAAACTGCAGGAGGGGCAGAACATCGCCCTGATCACGGATGCGGGGACCCCAGGGATTTCGGATCCGGGAGAAGTGCTGGTACGGCGGTGCCTGGAGGAGCAGATCCCGGTGACATCCCTGCCGGGGCCTGCGGCATGTATCACGGCGCTGACTTTGTCCGGACTGCCGACCAGGCGGTTTTGTTTTGAGGCATTTTTGCCGGCGGATAAAAAGGAGCGGCGGCAGATCCTGGAGGAACTGAAGCGGGAGACGCGCACGATCATCCTGTACGAGGCGCCGCATCATCTGGTAAAGACATTAAAAGACCTGCACGAGGCTTTGGGGGAGCGCAAGATCACGATCTGTCGGGAACTGACGAAGCGTTTTGAGACGATCCTGCCGACCACGTTGGAGGCGGCTCTGGAGATGTACGGCAGCGAGGAACCCCGCGGGGAGTATGTACTGGTGCTGGCCGGTGCCGACCGGGAAGCTCTGGAAGCCGAGCAGCGGCAGCAGTACGAGGAGCTTACCATCCCCGAGCATGTGGCGCAGTACGAAGCCGGAGGGATGGACCACAAGGCAGCGCTGAAACAGGTGGCGCTGGACCGCGGCATTCCCAAGCGGGAAGTGTACGATGCGGTACATAAGAATTGACTTCAGCAGATTATATAGTAAACGCAATTAAAAATTGCGTTTACTATGCCTCCGACGGATGCACATGACCGCACAAGGAATATGGCCGCAAGCGGCCTGCGGTCTGAATCATATACCGCATATGTCATTGAACAGGCTTTCCATATATGTTATGATATTACACGATTGGGGATAGCGTTACAGTCGGAAGCGGCAGGCACTATTATGGAGAGAGGGAGCGATCGTGAGCAAAGAGGTATTGGAATTCGTTATTTATATGATACATGCATGTGCGAAAAAATGGGGGGAGTCCCCATCAATGGTTTATCAGCAGATGTCTGAAGGAAACTGTATAAACAGTTATCTGGTGCCTCATTATGAGGTGCTTCATACCCAGGGTACAGAATCTGTTGTTGAGGATATTGAAGAGTATATAGGAATAAAGGGAGGTGCCGTATGATCGTATATCATGGTTCCTCAGAGATCGTTAAGAAGCCGGATGTGCTTCATTCATATAGAGCACTTGACTTTGGAAAAGGATTTTATGTGACAACCAATTATGAACAGGCGCAGAGGTGGGCAAGAAGAAAGGCTGATCTCTATCACAAAGATAAAGCATATGTGAACATATATGAAATGGCGGAAGATAATACATTATTAAAGGTTAAAACATTTCCGGAAGATCTGCTTGAATGGATAGATTTTGTATGCAGATGCAGGGATGGAAAACGGATTATCAGACATACGACATCATCAAGGGAAAGGTCGCCAATGATAAAGTATTCCGGGTTGTAGATCTATATCGTACAGGCATATGGGATAAGGAACGTGCAATCCATGAGATAAAGGTTTATCCGGGATATGATCAGATTGCATTTATCAGTCAGATTGCGATTGATAAACTGCTTGTTTATAAATCGGCAGATGAGGTATAGCTTATGGATGGAGAAGTATTAGAGGATATATATCAGGAAAAGCTGGAAGAACGCCTTATAGAGTTCCTTTCAGAAAAGCATGGCATTGCTTATCAGACAGCGATGGATGTTTATTATAAGAGTGAGCTTGCCGGAAAAATTCATGAGGGCAAGTATGGCATTCAATATCTGGATTATAAAGTATTGGCGGGTATTCTTGAGGAAACGGAGCCTGAGATCTTTAATTACAAAGGTTAGAGATTTTGATGCAAAGATTTATAGTGAATTTGATGAAATGGCAAAATGTAGAGATGGTTGCCAATTTGATCAAGAGAAGTCAGTCAATTACTTTCTGGGGGGGGTAGAAGTAGATGATATATAATCAAAAGGAAAAAGGTTGCCTACGGAGTCTCTAAATATGGGCAAAGCAATAGTAGTAATAAATGTGTTGTTTTCAATTTTTTGAAAATAGGAGCCATGATATTTATCGACAATGGTTTTGATATTTATGATTCCATAACCATGGTCATGTGATGATATAGTAGTATCAGTGTCCGATATCGGGTTCTGTGTGTGAATAACGAAGAAGTGTTCTTGTGTTTTAATGCAAACTTTTATAAAGAATTCATTTTTTGAACCTGTTCTTTTGAATTCGTTATAGATGTTATCTAACAGATTTCCTAGAATAATACATAAATCATAATCTTTTATTGGAATATCCGAATAATCGATTTTCAGATCCAGATTGAAAGGGATGTTATTCTGACATGCAAAAGAATCACAACTTGTGAGAAGGCTGTCTATAACGAGATTACCCGTATTGATTTTAAGCATTTCCTTTTCTATGCCGGCAGAATATTGACTGATAAAATCTATTATATCATCATAACGTTTCTGTTCAGCACAAAGAGAAACAAAATGATTTATACGTCGCATTTCATGTACGAGTTTTCTTATATTTTTATATGAACCGGAAATACTTTCATATTTTTCGGATTGGAATTGGAGCTGCTTAGATTGAAATAAAAGCTTTTCATTTTCCATAGACAATTTAAGGATATATTTTAAAAGAATATAATTGAAGATATTTAATAAAAGTACAAGCAGATAAAAGAAGAACACTGTTGTTTCCGATTCGTGCTGAATATAAAAATGAAATGGAAAAAGCGATAAAAACAGAATGGAAAATAAAGGTGTAGATATGTTCAAAAATAAAAGAGGCTGACGTATCTTGTAGTTATTTCTGTACTGAAGCGGAGTAAACAGCATTACTATCAAAAACAAGAATATACTTGAAATTAAGGTAATATAGGAATCTTGAAGTAAACTGTTTGTGCTGTTGAGTTCAGGATGAAAAGAGAGCAGAACTACAGCAGTGATAAATTCTGATAAAACAGCAAAAGTTTCATATACAACAGGTATCAGTAAATGGAATACACGTGTATTGGAGGAATAGAAAAGAGTGAGTATAATAGAAAGAGAAATATTCAAAATAATTGTGAATAACATTTTAGCAGATGTATAGTTTCCGGAATTTAAAATCGTATTGATCAAAAAAACAATCTCGAAGAGAATAGATAGAATGAAATAGTATATACGTTGAGATTTCCCTTTGCTTAGGAAAAAGGAGTCGAAAAAAACTGTTTTAGTCAAAATATTGAAAAATGATGAAATGGTACAAAAAAGTGTATACATAGAAATATCTCCCGCTTAAAGAAGTAATATGTTTTGTGAAAACTGATCCATAAATGCTTTTCGATAATGTCTGCTTATCTCTATATATTCTTTGTTGCTTAGTTGCAAACAATCGTGTGTAAATTGAAGAACATGTCGCATATTAACTAAATAGTACTTATTTGCAAAGGAGAAACCATGATTTTGTAAATCTTCACCAACAGAAAGAATAGATTTTCCTGTTTCTGTAATCTCCTGGTTGTTGCAGTGGTAAGTCACTTTATCTCTTTCACCGCGATATGATTTTACATATATAATATCCTGGATTTTTAACAGGTTCCACTGGTCACGATCCGTTTTTATACGTATCATAGAAGTATCATTTTGCATACAGGATATGATGGTATCCATTACACTTTGAAACCTTCGAAAAGAAACCTGTTTGTCCAGATAATGGGATGCCTGTACATCAAAACCCATTTGCATATAGACAGGATAATTACTTACAAAGACAATCCTTACATCCGGATCCGGAATGGAACGGATCGCTTTTGCGATATCAATACCGTTTCGATATGATTTTCCGAAAGAGAGTTCTACATCTAAAAAAATAATGTCATAATAGCCCGCATGTGAATAGTCTGCAATAAGAAGATCAGGATCCTGATAATGTTTGATATTGAATTCTATACCCGTTTCGAAGTGATAGTTTTCCAACAAAAGGTCGATGGTTTTGATACCATCCGGTTCATCATCGCATACTGCAGTATTAAGTGTCATGAGAGTTCTCCTGAATTACCTGGATGTGTCGAGCAAAACAACTAATATTATTTATTATAACACAGAGCAATATGGTTGTGTAATATTTTTTATAATTGAAAAAATATAAAATCAAAGAAATGAAAAATAAACAGAAAGAAAGGATTCTGCAAATAATAGTTGTCTTATTTAATGCAGCTGCACAAATCGTTTTATTCTTAGGCATGATCGGAATAAGAATGAAGGAAATAAGGAAATTAAATATTATAAGAAAAAGCCAGTATCTGAATTCGATATCGCATAGAAACGGTATCATGAATATGGAGCTAATAGAAATGGAGTAGGTGAAAAACAGGCATGTAACGGGTGATTTGGTATGAAAACCACCGGAAAATGTTCTGAGTGGAAGTATAGTTACAAGAAAGACTATTGTTATTATAAGACGATGAAATACATATCCGATGACAAGCATATTGAAAATAAAAAGTAAATGCGACAAAATGTAGGACAATCCATAAGAGAAAGAAACAACAGAATCATGCTCCAATTTCATGGTATCACTGATTATTTTTGTAATATGATCATCTATCTTGTTCATGAAAACACTCCTAATTATAAGTTTATCATAAAACAGATCGAATACATGAAAGAGATCAAAAAATGCTTTTATATATGCAAATTATACATATGCATTTTCCGGGGGAATAAATACATTTTTTGCAAGTTTCAGGTTTTGCCAATGGGATTGATGTAAGATGTAAGTGTAATAAAAACTTTCTGGAGGGGAGGTGGTAAAGGATGAAAGGATTAATAGATAAGATCATTAGTAAAAACGCTTTTTGGATATGTGCAGTAGTGTTCTCTGCTTTGCCGTACATTTCAGAAAGTTGTCACGGGCTTTGGTATCAGCCCGAAGAACCGGAAGAGGTTCGTAGATTTTTGAACAGAAAGAGTTAAGAACATTATAAGAAAGAGAGGTATTTTTGATGAAAAGATTATTTGGGTGTATTGTTTTGACTACGACGCTGGTGACAGGGAGCCTTTTGAATAGTCAGGTACATGCTGCAGATAGCAACGACACTGTTATTGAGCAGACATCCATGACATCATTGGGGAATGGAGAAGTACGACTGAGGTATTCAGAGTCTTTAGGATACTATTTGGAAAAAGATATTGATCAGGGACTGGAGTTTACTATCCTAGGGCAAGGAGACTATTCTCTTGCAAAAGATATTTTGACCGGAGAGTATTTTTTGATTTGCGGTGATACAGATGTTATCCTGAATAGCGAACGATCAAGGAATGAAAATTTGAAAATACAATTACCGGATCAAACAAGAGGGGGAAGTTATTCGAATCCAACAGATCAAATATCAAAGACAGTGAATGGAAGAACATTGACAGGTGTATGGTGGGGTGGAATATGGGAAGACATTGGAATTGCGGGACAAGTGGCAGCAGTTACAATCGCTACCTCTGGTTCGACACAAAGCAAGGCAAGCGTTAGGCCTGGATGGACAGCCAATTGGGTGAGTAGTGCATGGAAAGGTACTAATGTAAGAGCGGAAGTATGTGCATCATGCGGTGTTGGTGGAAATCAGGCCAAGTGGGATTTACAAGAGAATTAATTATTTCGGGAAGTGTATTTGATTTGATAGGAAAATACATTTCCCGTTTTTGACATTTATAAAGTAGATTCTAATGTGTAGAATGGGGATTATTATGAAAAAGAGTAAAACATTTCTCTGTGTTATTCTATCCATAAATATAATTATTCTAACCATTTTTATATCAGTACTTTTTTTTAGGTATAATTATTTATCTTTGTTTACAATAAACAAGACAGTAATACAGATTTCTCTTTCTAATAATAGGTCATATTCTGTTTTTTACGATTGGCTTACAAAAAACAATTTATCAGCTATGAAACCGATCGTGGTTGCTGATGATAGATTAAATCTATATGTTGCGAATATATCGTCCATGGATGAAGTGGTTTTAAAAAAAGGTAGAATGCCTGGAGATGGAGAATTTCTTTGCGACTATAATACCGGGGATGAAAAACAGTCTGGATTGATTCGTCATTTTTTTCCGGGTTATGCTTTTAAAGTTTATGATTTGGGAGAAAATATTTTTTTTAACCAATCTGAAACGTTAATTATTAATACGATTGATAGTGACTTGCTTAATGAACTCAATTCTATAATGGAAGAACAGGGGACAGACATAGAAATTGACAATTCATCGACGAATAATTTGATGATCATTCTGCTTTCGTCATTTTCGTTATATCAAATAATCTTGTCAACAATTATTTTACTATTATCAATTTGTTATGCGATTATAGTTGAAAAGAATTTATTGAAAAGGATTGATGAAAATGGATTAAGCAATTATATAAATAAAACTGCGGTTATAAAAGAAATTCTATGGAAAATGATTGGCAGTTCTTTTTGCTTATGCTCAGTATTCTGTTTATTAGAGACAAATTATCGTGAATATATCGTAATTATTCTAATTGCAGTAACGATAAGTTCTCTAACATATTTGTTTATTATTGTTTCTACATACTTGGTTTCTTGTCGCTATAAAAAAAGGCAAATAAACACAGTGTGGATATATGTAGGTAATTATGTGGTAAAGTGTCTTTTACTGATTATAACTATTATTTCATTTTGTTATTCCACCACTATTTGGAACCTGTTTGCTGATGAAATAAGAAATCATAGTAATTGGAAAAAATATAATAGTATATATTGTCTTGCTATTGCAGATGTTGGGCAAATATCGAATATGAAGATTGAGGCAGGCTTACTATCGAAAATTAAAAGTTTATATGATGTATTGGCTGTTGATTGTAATGCATTTATTATGGATGCAAACGATATAAACTATATTGATCTTGCGAAAGAGGATATCCCATTAACGGGATTATTGACTAATGGTTTTCACACGCATATAACTGTAAGTCCCAATTATTTTATATATAATCCGATAAAAACTACGGATGGAAAGGATGTTCTTTCAAAACTTGTAGTGTCTGAGGATACATTAAATATTTTGGTTCCTGAATCTAAGGCTTGTTTTTCAGAACAACTTAAAAAAGAATTTCTGGAATACTTTGAATTTAACAGATATGGGGTATATGATAGTATTTATAGCAAGTATACAAATGAGGGATCAAAGCAAAGACTTGAAGAATTGAAAATTAATATAATATATGTGGCAGATCATCAGGATTATTTTACTTTTTCTCCTGAGATTAGAATTAAAGAAAACAACCGGATAAAGGATCCAGTAGTAGTGGTATATACTAATAATTTTCATGATAGTTATATTTATTCCACAGCTACCAGATGTTTATATTTCAGTTATGATGGAAACAAAAATGAGACAGATGGATATCTGGCATCTGTCATCGGAAAGAAAGAGATTGTGTTTGCGGTTCCTTTAGAGGAGGTGGTGAAGGAGAGAAGGACGAAGACATATCAGGCAGTATTATTAGGATTTGGTTCGATCTTATATATTGGTCTGGTATATATGCAAAATGAACTTTCTTATATTTACAGTATGAATAACAAAAGAAGATATTTGTATATAAATGCGGCAATATCAGGTGTTATAGTTTCCTGTATGGTTATTATTACACGTATTACGAGAATTAGAGAAATAATAAATATAGATAGTGTATGGAAAGCGGCCTTGTTCACATTAGCATTAGAAGCTTTATTCCTTGTATTAAAAAACAATATGATAAAAGCAACTTGCTGAGTTTAGAAATAGAATAATAGGAATTGTTATGCAGGATTATGCTTTGATAGGACTATACTGTTATTGAGAATGTTCTTCTTCCATTGAATATAGATATACGTAATCCACAAGCTATGCTGGGGAGAATATCCGTCGTAGCATCAAAAAATCGGTTGTTGCAAGTTTTGGATATTTATGTATAACGATAAAGGTTGCATATGAATTCATCAAAATTTGAAATAAAAAATAAAATACAAAATTGTATTAGACACTGATTGAAGTATGGATATGGAAAACATTCAAAAATTAATAAAATCAATATGTGTGATAGGAACGTCAATATGTTTATGCGGATGTTCAGAAAAAAACATAATAAACAATCAGAATAGCATTGATACGCTAAGTAATATTGATACTCAAATCCAGAGTTATCAAACAATTAACTATTCGTATCAAAAACACCCGTGGGTTTTATTATATGACGACAAAGAATATGCATTCTTGAGTTATACCACTATTGAGATTTATGATGAGCCAAACAATAATTTTACTCTGCTTAAACAAAGAGTTGAAGAATTTAATGAGCAACAAAAACAGGAATTAATAGATACGGATGACAAAAATATTATTAATAATCTTGGATATAAAAAAGAATATATATCTGATTTAGATCCTTATACTTTCAAACATACATATGACTTAATTCCATGTCGAGCAGATTCAGAAGTGTTTTCATATGTATTATATGAGCAATGGTATACCGGTGGGGCCACTACCTCTGTATTCTGGCGACCGTATAATTTTGATTCTTCTTGTGGAAGGGATATAGATTTTTCGGATGTAATAAAAAATGCGGATATAATTCCAGATATTATAGTTGAAAGAATAACAAAGATAAATGAACAACTCCCTGATCAACCAGAACCTATAAAACAGAGTCAGGATTCATGTATAACAAATATGTATATTATGAATCAGAATCGGGATTTTATAGCGGATGAACATATTAAAAAGATTCCGGTAGAGGATAGCTTTTACGAGTATCTTAGAGAGTGGAATACACCTGATGGGAAATATATGATATGGTTGTTGGATTATGATGGAGTCTGGTTCTTTTTTGGCGGTTCGGAGAATAGAGCGTATGGAATAAAAATTTTGTATGAAGAATATCCAGACATATTCTTTGATGGTTATTTCCATTCTAATCCAAATGGAGATATAACGTCACAGGTGACAGAAATTCAAGAAGCCGAGAAGCAAATAAGATATTTACATTAAGTTAGATTTGTTTTAATATTTTCTACCTGTAAACGAAAAAAATAGGCGTCATAAAAGAAATGAAAATAAGAAACGAATGGATTTTGAGAATACAAAAGCAACCTTTGCGTTGAGCTCCCGGTGAAAAAGGTGCTGTTTTCTTTCAAACTGTAGATCTATCCGACTTGAAAGACAGGATCAAGATGACAAATGACGGGCATAATTATGTAATAATGGCATTGAATGGGCTCGTTATATCTGCTATGATATAAAGGCAACAAGAAGTATTATTGGCATCAAAAGGTGGAGTCGGATATGTCGATACAGATACGGGCATCTTATGACAGTTTTCGTGATCTGAGGGAAAACAATGCATACTATGTTGATAAAACGGATGTGATAGAGGAATACCTGCTTCGTAAATTTGACAAAGCAGTTCTTTTTGCGCGCCCACGCAGATTCGGAAAGACCTTGACAATGACGATGTTTCGGGATTTTTTGGATATCCGGCAGGACAGCCGGAAGATCTTTACCGGGTTGAAGGTTATGGACTGTCCGGAAGTGGTAGATGGCTACATGAATCAGTATCCGGTGGTATTCCTGTCGCTGAAAGAGGTATTTGGAGACAGTTTTGAGATCATTCAGGATAACTTACGGCTCACCATTTCCAGAGTATGTAAATCTTTTTCGTTTCTGTCGGAAAGCAAGGAAGTGGATGAAGATGACAAGTCTGTATTTGCGCTTTTAAAGCAGCAGAAAGCGGATGATGTAAATACGGTCGCATCTTTGGATTTTTTAGCAAGAATGCTTTATGATCATTTCCATAAGCAGGTATTTGTGATCATTGATGAATATGATGTGCCTATGGCTAAGGCTTTGGGTACCCCGGCATATGAGAAGGTCAGAGATATGATCGAACATATGCTTAGTTTTGTGTGTAAAACAAATGAGAATATTAAGGCAGTCATCTTATCCGGTTGTTTGTATACGGTCAAAAACAGTACATATACGGGAGTAAACAATATTATCCCGCAAACCGTACTTTCCACAAATTATGCTTCAGCGATCGGTTTTACAGATAGAGATGTACGGATCATATTGAAGGATGCAGATCTTTCAGATTGTTACGAAACGGTAGCTGAATGGTATGATGGATATATCTTTGGCAAGGAAAAAATGTATTGTCCCTGGGATGTGCTCTTATATGTCCGTTCAAAACTGGATGGCTCTTATAGCGAGGCGATGGGACCGGAAAACTATTGGGCGAATACGTCGGAGACATCTCAGAGTATCATTAAAGGTTTTCTTGGTAAGACGACCGGAGTGAATGAAAGTTTTGAGCAATTGCTGGCCGGAAACAGTATTGATTGCACTATAAAAGAGAGTTTGCCATACCATCAGATCTTTGAAAACGGGGACAATCTGTGGTCTGCACTTCTTGAGACAGGTTACCTGACCAAGGCGGTTATGGAAAAATCAACATTGTTGCCGCTTCGGATTCCCAATAAAGAGATTATGGATGTTTTTCGGCATGAAGTATGGGAATATTTTAAAGATAAGGTCGATAATGCATATGTAAGCGATCTTATGAATGCATTGTGGGCGGGTGAAATCGATAAGGCACAGGCTGCGTTGGGACAGATATTAGAAGCTTCGATGTCTTTTTACCATGAATATCATGAGTATAGTTATCATCTGATTCTGGATGGTTTTTTTACCGGAAGAGGCTACAGGGTGCAATCGGAGAGGGAAACCGGATATGGGCGCAGTGATCTGATCGTTCCAGATCCTGCCAGAAACAGATGCCTTTTATTGGAGTTAAAGCATGTGAAGGAAGAGACGGATATGGAGAAGGCGCTTAACGAAGCGCGCAGCCAGATTGTAGATAACCGGTATGAAAGTGTACTTAAGTACGAAGGATATACGAAGTGTATTCGGTACGGTATGGCATTTTATGATAAAAAGTGCCGGATCCGAATGGTGTGAAATTTCTGGTTGACAAAATATAGGGCACTGCATATACTTTTTTCATACAAGAAACAATACGGGCGCGGTCATTCGGGCCGGCGCAGAGATTAAAGGAGAAGGGTTATGCTGGAAAAAGTAGCGGAATTGATCCGGTCACAGTTGCACATTTCGGAAAGTACGGTGATCAGCGAGGAGACCAATTTTAAAGAGGATCTGCGTGCGGATTCTTTTGAGCTGATGGAGCTGATCATGGCCGTAGAAGATGAGTACGGTATCAAGGTAGAGGATGAAGATCTGGAGAAGTTTGAGACCGTAGGCGATGTGCTGAACTATATCAAGGAAAAAGGGATCGATTTCGACTGATCCCGGAAGCAGAGTATCACAAAGTGGTTTGCCGGATCCCCTCAAGTTTGAGGGGATTTTACTTTTTCGGGGTGTTATGGTAAACTTCTCTACATGCACAGATGCCCTGAAACAGGGAAAAGAAGCTGTGGTCACAGCCTTTTGGGCCGTGATCGTAAAAGAAAGGCAATCATTATGGAAAATATTATGACCAACCGGCTGGACCGGGGGTTTTACAGATATCAGGAAGAGTTTGAGGCGGCAGCGCTGCGGGTGCTGCGCTCCGGCTGGTATATCATGGGGAAGGAACTGGAAGCTTTTGAGGAAGCTTACGCGGCCTTTACCGGTGCAAAGTACTGTGTGGGCGTGGGCAACGGACTGGATGCTCTGTATCTGGCCTGCCGGGCCATCGGCATTTCCGAAGGGGACGAGGTCATCGTACAGGGCAATACCTTTATTGCCAGTGTGATGGGCATCACGATGGCGGGCGGTACCCCGGTTTTTACGGAACCGGATGAATACTATATGATCGATACGGAGCGGATCGAAGAGGCGATCACGGAGAAGACCAAAGCGGTTATGGTGGTGCATCTGTATGGTCAGACCGCGAAGATGCGCGAGATTCAGGCGATCTGCAAAAAGCATGGCCTGAAATTGATCGAGGATTGTGCCCAGTCCCATGGTGCGCACTGGGACGGACAGATGACCGGAACCTTTGGGGATATCGGGTGTTTTTCCTTCTATCCCTCCAAAAATCTGGGAGCCTTCGGAGACGGCGGTGCCATCGTGACAAACAGCGAAGCCTATAAGGACCGCATCCGGCAGCTGCGTAACTACGGCAGCAGCGTGCGGTATCACAACAAAGAAGTGGGTGTCAACTCCCGTCTGGATGAGATGCAGGCAGCCCTTCTTTCGGTCCGCTTAAAACATATGAAGGAACTGACTGAAGAGCGAAAGGCGCTGGCAGCAGCCTACGATGCGGGGATCAACAATCCGCTGATCACGAAGCCGGCGATCCGGGAAGGTGCCGAGCATGTGTATCACCAGTATGTGATCCGCTGCGAAAAGAGGGAGGCGCTGATCCGGCATTTAAAGGAGCAGGGCATCGATACGATCATCCATTATCCGATCCCGCCGCATTTGTCGGAGGCCTACGCTTATCTGGGCATCCCGAAGGGATCACTGCCCATAACGGAACATTATGCGGACACCGTACTGTCGATCCCGATGTACAACGGATTGACCAAAGAAGAGCAGGCGCGCGTGATCGCGGCACTGAATGGCTATGCAGGATAGGCAGGTATATGATCCGGGTGTTTAAAACCGTTATACCTGCGAATGTTTTAGATAAAGGATACAGAATTTGATCAACAGAACATTACATACGATCACTCCGGAGATGCTGCCGGAGGAGGCTCGGGATATATTACAAAAACTGAATGAAGCCGGATACGAGGCCTTTATCGTGGGCGGCTGTGTGCGGGACTGTCTGCTGGGGAAGATGCCGGCGGACTGGGATATCACCACATCGGCACGACCGGAAGAGGTGAAAGCGGTGTTTGCGCATACCGTGGATACCGGACTGCAGCATGGTACGGTCACGGTCATGCAGCGGACGAACGGAAAGCTGACCGGCTATGAAGTGACGACCTACCGGATCGACGGGGAATATGAGGATGCCAGACATCCGAAGGAAGTGACCTTTACCGCGGAACTGGCGGAGGACCTGAAACGCCGCGATTTTACGATCAACGCGATGGCATACCACCCAAAGGCCGGTTTGCAGGATCTGTTTCACGGACGGGAGGATCTGGAAAACGGTGTGATCCGCTGCGTCGGCGAAGCAAAGGAGCGGTTTACCGAGGATGCGCTGCGCATGATGCGGGCGATCCGTTTTGCGGCGCAGCTGGATGCCACGATCGAACCCGCAACATGGGAGGCGATCCGTGCTCTGGCACCGAATATCGAAAAGGTAAGTGCCGAACGGATCCGGGTCGAGATGGAGAAACTTCTGGTGAGCGACCATCCGGAGCACTTCCGACTGTTCTATGAGAGCGGCCTGACGGCGCATTTTCTGCCGGAATGGGATGCCACGATGACTACGACGCAGGAAAACCCGCACCATTGCTATACTGTGGGGGAACACATCCTGCATACGCTGATGAGTACGGATCTGGAGGGGATGAAGCAGGAAGACCTGCCGGGCGGATTTGAGCGGAACCGGCGGATCCTGCGGCTGACCATGCTCTTTCATGATATCGCCAAGCCGTTGACCAAGACCATCGACGCAGAGGGGATCTGCCATTTCCATGGGCATCCGGAAAGAGGCGCGGAGATGACGGAAGAGATCCTGAAACGTCTCAAATACGATAACGATACCATCCGTATGGTAAGCGGTCTGGTGCGTACGCATGAAGGGCGTTTTGAAGCGACCAGACGTTTGCTGCGCCGGGCGATCAACCGCTACGGTGAGGAGCAGTTTCCACTGTATTTCTATGTGCAGGAGGCAGATACCATGGGGCAGAGTATGTTCCTGCGGGAAGAAAAGCTGGAGCGGATCGCACAGCTCAGAGAGCTTTACAAAGAGATCCTCGCGCGGAAGGAAGCGGTATCTCTGAAGGATCTGGCCGTTAAAGGCGCGGATCTGATCAAAGCCGGCGTACAGCCCGGACCGCAGCTGGGCGAGCTATTGCAGCAGATGCTGGAGGACGTGCTGGAGGAACCGGAGCACAACGATAAGGAATATCTGCTGGCGAAGTATGTGAATAAAGCAGTAGATTAACAGGTGAAATGAATACCCCTTACGTTCCCGATAGATTTGAATATGTCGAACTTCAGATTAATATGCGAACAGAGAGATCATCCGAAAACCGAATACGCAACAGAATCGGCAGGAAGGCTATGACCGCCACCTGCCTTTTGTGCATGTGCTGTTCGCTGTCTGCATGTGTGCCGCAGAAACCGGTGCAGCAGCAGACACCGCAGACCGGATTTTTGCCGGCACTTCCGGGAAACTACGATTCCATAGATACCGCGGTTCTTGTCAAAAAAGATACTGCAAATATGAAACTGACCTTCCTGAATCTGGAACTCGGGAAGTATTATACACTGAATTATGACGGCGCCACTACCTATAAGGACCGCTATGACCAGGCGCTGTCCCTGGCACAGGTGGACGAAGGGGACGTCGTGGATGTGACGTTTATGCGGGAGCAGAAACGACTGAACAGCCTGCAGGCTGCGGCGGAAGGGTTTTCTTTTGATCAGGTGAGCAATCTGGTGATGGATGCCGGCGGCAGGCATGTGGAACTGCAGAATGAGAGCTATACGATCAGTGAGGATGCCGTCGTCTTTACCCAGGACGGCAGGGGAGAGCTGATGGATGTGAATCCGGCAGATACGCTGACGATCGCCGGAGTAGGGCATACGATCTACAGTGTGCGCATTGAAAAAGGGCACGGTTATCTGCGGCTGGAGAATGCCTCCTATTTTGAGGGAGGATGGATCCAGATCGGAGACCGGAACGTCCATCAGATCACGAAAGATATGCTGCTGGCCGTACCGGAGGGGAGCTACACCGTAACGGTGTCCAATAAGGGTTCCGGTGGGAGCGAAGCCGTGACGATCGCCAGGAATCAGGAGATCAGCCTGGATGCTTCGGGCTGGATCACGGAGCCGGTGTTTGGAAAAGTGGTTTTTACTCTTTCCCCGGACTTCGCGAAGGTGTATATCGACGGGGATGCGATCGATGCCTCCAGGCCGTTGGAATTGAGCTACGGATTGCACCAGATGGTGGCAGTTGCGGAGAATTATGAGACCGTGAGCCGCTATATACGCGTGGCTGAAGAGAAGGCAAATCTGAATATAACTTTGGAATACAAAGGAGCGGCTTCGGAGAATTCGGCTTCGGAAAACGAAGCGCCGACGCTACTGACGGAAGAGCCGGCGACGGTGGCACCGACCCTTCTGGACGAGGGAGGGGCATTTACAACCAGTGGGAATCAGCTTCCTGCGGCGACGGTTACCGGTATGCCGACACCGGCAGTCAATGCACCGACGGTCACCACGCCGACGGTACCGACCCCGCAGACACAGCTGCCTTCACCCACCCCGACCATAACGCCGACTCCGACAGGCCATCCGAATGTGGCTCAGCCTGCCTCGGTATCGGCAAATGATGTGGTCTCGGCAGACGGTTACCGTGTCTACGTGGATGCACCCGCAGGTGTAGAAGTATATAAGGACGGGGCATATATCGGTATTTCACCGATCAGCTTTGCCAAGAAGCAGGGGATCTATACGATCACGCTCCGGCGGGACGGATATCAGACCAGAAGCTATACCGTGGAGATCGACGGGGAAAAAAGCAATGTGAACTATTCCTTCTCGGAACTCGTGGAGATCCGGTAACAAAAAATGGATTGACAAGGTACGGGAAATAGCTTATAAATATTCTTGCGGCGCTTTTTTCGGGGCCGTAAGAAAAAACAACAGGAGGAGAGATTTAACAATGAACAAAACAGAACTGATCGCAGCAATCGCTGATAAGGCAGGCCTGACAAAGAAGGATGCAGAGGAAGTGGTAAACGCATTTACCGAAACCGTAACCAAGGCTCTGAAGAAGGGTGACAAGGTTCAGCTGGTTGGCTTTGGTACTTTTGAAGTAACCAAGAGAGGCGCTCGTACAGGCCGTAATCCGCAGACCGGTGAGACCATGAAGATCGCAGCTACCAAGGCTCCGAAGTTCAAGCCGGGCAAGGCATTCAAGGATGCTCTGAACTAATCTGTTAATCTACGATAGATAGGTTCTTTACGGGGTGTGCCTGAGGGTGCACCCTTTTTTGACCTTACAGGGGAGAGAAAAATGAGATTGGATAAGTTTTTGAAGGTGTCGCGTCTGATCAAGAGACGTACTGTGGCAAATGAAGCCTGTGATGCCGGACGTGTGCAGATCAACGGCCGTGTGGCTAAGGCTTCCGTGGATGTAAAAGTAGGGGATGAGATCGCCATCGCTTTCGGTAACAAAGAGACGAAAGTGCGCGTACTGTCCCTGCAGGAGAGTGTGCGCAAAGAAGATGCTGAGAATATGTTTGAATATATTTGAATATATCTGAACTCTTGACAGATACGGTTGCTCGTTTTATGATAAAAGATACGAATTATGTAAACAAAAAGTAAGAAAAATGTAATGATATTAAGCTGAGGCGAAGTCTATGGCGCAGAAAGTAGCGGCCTTTCGGAGACCGAAGAAAAAAGGACATTTGGGAGTGGTACTGGTACTGATCACACTGGTGGTCTTTGTCGGACTGTTCGGATATAACAGCCTGCTGCTGCGCAGACAGGAGCAGCAGCTGGATGCGGAGATCTCGTCCCTGAACGATAAGATGGTGTATGAACAGGAGCGGACGCAGGAACTGGAGCAGTTTGAGACATACACCCATACCAAAAAATATGCAGAAGAAGTCGCAAAGGAAAAGCTTGGATATGTGTACGAAGGCGAGATCGTCTTTCAGAAAGACGAGTAAGCTTTGAATGGATCAGAGCAGGGATAAACTGGAACAACGGATCAAAGATTTTATTGAAACACATGGTATGATCGCACCGGGGGATACGATACTGATGGGAGTATCGGGAGGGGCGGATTCCGTGTGTCTTTTTTTGCTGTTATGGAAGCTGTACCGGGATAGTGGAGTGAAGCTTTGTGTGATGCACATCAACCACCATCTGCGGGAGGATGCGGCAGAAGATGCAGCCTTTGTACAGGAGCTCTGTGACCGCACCGGCGTGCCCTGTGTGCAGGCGGATGTAGATGTGGAAGGTTATCTGCGGGAGCATAAGGTGTCTTCGACCGAGGAAGCGGCGCGGATACTGCGCTACGAAGCATTCCGGAAGTATCTGGCGGAGCTGCCCGGAGATGCGGAACATAAGAAACTGGCGGTGGCCCATACCCTGAATGATAATGCCGAGACCGTACTGCATCATCTGTTCCGCGGGAGCGGTCTGAAAGGTCTGGGTGGTATGCAGCCGAAACGGGGAGAGCTGATTCGGCCGCTGCTCTGTGTGAACCGTGATGCGGTGGAAACTTATTTAAGAAAGACAGGGCAGAGCTGGCGTACGGACAGTACCAATGAGGGAGATGACTATGCCAGAAACCGTATCCGTCATCACATCCTGCCGCTGGCAGAAAAGGAAGTAAATGCACAGGCGGCGGAGCATATCCACATAGCGGCGCAGCAGCTGAGCGCCGCGGAGGATTTTGTCTGTGCGAGCCTGCAGACCGCCTATGATGCTGTGGTAATCGGACAGAAAGACGGCGTACGGATCGACCGGGAGGCGTTCCGGAAGCTGCATCCGTATCTGCAGGAACGTCTGGCCCTCCGTTGCATGCAGGAAGTGAGCGGCTGTGCAAAGGATATTACGGCGCGCCATGTGCATATCTTTCTCGGTCTCTTTACCCTTCCCTGCGGCAAAATGCTGGATCTGCCCCATGGGCTCTTTGCCCTTAGACAGCGGGAATATATTGAACTTTTAAGGAAAAACTGATAAAATTATTACTTCGGGGGTATCATTTTTTGGGAGGTATGTCTTATGGCAGATACGATAAAGGTACTGATCAGTGAAGAACAGGTAAAGGAACGCATCAAAGAGCTGGGAGCCCGGATCAGCAGGGAATACGAAGGCAAAAGCCTGCACCTGATCTGTATTCTCAAGGGAAGCATCTTTTTTACATGTGAGCTGGCGCGTTACATTACCGTTCCGGTGACCCTTGATTTCATCACGGTATCCAGTTACGGAAACGGCAAGACGTCCACGGGGAAGGTAAGTATCGTCCGTGATCTGACCGAAGGGATCCAGGCCAGAGATGTGCTGGTGATCGAGGATATCGTCGATACCGGGCGTACCCTCTCCTACCTGATGGAGATGCTCAAGGAGCGCAACCCCGCTTCCATCAAGCTCTGCACACTGTTAGATAAGCCGAACCGCCGCACCCATCCGGTGGATGTGGAATACGTGGGCTTTGAGGTGCCGGATGAGTTCATTGTGGGCTGGGGGTTGGATTATGCCCAGAATTACAGAAATCTTCCCTACATCGGCATACTTGGCGATGAGGAATGATATAAGATGTATAAATATATTAAAGGAGACGAATGTTGAAAAAGCAGAATCAAAGCTTTGTCTTTCTGGTGATCGTCCTGCTGCTTGCGGCGGCGATCTGGGTGAGTTTTTCCACCAGACAGTCGAGCAACTACACAAAAGAAGCATTTGAAGATGCTGTCGCGAACGGTGATGTCGTAAGTATTACGATCGCACAGAACAAAGAGGTGCCTACGGGTACCATTCAGGTGGCGCTGAGTAACGGCGCAGTCCGGCAGTTTCACGCAACGGATGTGCGCGAGATCGAGTCCTTTGCAAAGGAACACAGTATCGCAGTGAAGGTCAATGATGTACCGGCAGACAACTGGTTTCTGATCTATGTGCTGCCTTCCCTGCTGGTTTTGATCCTCTTCGTATTTTTCTTCAGCTCTATGATGAGCAATCAGGGTGGCGGCGGCAACAGCCGTATGATGAATTTCGGCAAGAGCCGTGCCCAGCTGATCCAGGACTGCAAAGTCACTTTTGAGGATGTAGCCGGTCTGCAGGAGGAAAAGGATGATCTGGATGAGATCGTGGATTTTCTGAAAAAACCGGAGAAATACACCGAGGTGGGTGCCCGTATTCCGAAGGGTGTATTGCTGGAGGGGCGCCCGGGTACCGGTAAGACCTTGCTGGCAAAGGCGATCGCCGGAGAGGCGAAAGTACCGTTTTTCTCCATTTCAGGGTCCGATTTTGTGGAAATGTTTGTCGGCGTAGGTGCTTCCCGTGTGCGTGACCTTTTCAGTGAGGCAAAGAAGAATGCACCGTGTATCATCTTTATCGATGAGATCGATGCGGTAGCCAGACGACGCGGTACCGGTATGGGCGGCGGACATGACGAACGTGAGCAGACCCTGAACCAGCTGCTGGTAGAGATGGATGGTTTCGGTGTTAACGAAGGGATCATCGTGCTGGCGGCGACCAACCGTGTGGATATTCTGGATCCGGCGATCCTTCGCCCGGGACGTTTTGACCGCAAGATCACGGTCAGCGCTCCGGATGTACAGGGACGTGAGGATATCCTGAAAGTACATTCCAAGAATAAGCCGCTGGGATCCGATGTGGATCTGAAAGAGGTGGCGAGAAGTACTTCCGGCTTTACCGGTGCGGATCTGGAGAACCTGCTGAATGAGGCGGCGATCAAAGCGGCCAAGGATGAGAGAAAGTTCCTGAATGCAGAGGATATCAAGAAATCCTTTATCAAGGTGGGGATCGGTACGGAGAAGCGCAGTCATATCATCTCGGACCGGGACAAGAAGATCACGGCATACCACGAATCCGGCCACGCGATCCTGATGCATCTGCTGCCCCTGACGGGGTCGGTTTATACCGTATCCATCATTCCTACCGGTGAGGGCGCTGCAGGCTATATGATGCCGGTACCGGACAACGACGATATGCACCAGACGAAGGAGCAGATCCGTCAGCGTCTGATGGTAACTCTGGGTGGTCGTGTGGCGGAGGAACTGATCTTTGACGATGTGACGACAGGTGCATCTTCTGATATTAAAAAGGCGACGCAGAACGCGCGCAGTATGGTAACGCGTTTCGGTATGTCTTCCCTGGGACTGATCTGCTACGAGAACGATGAGGAGGAAGTATTTATCGGCCGTGATCTGGCGCACGCAAAGACGACCAGCGAGGCCAAGGCGGCCGAGATCGATGCAGAGGTAAAGCGCATTATTGATGAGTGCCACGACGAAGCGAGCCGTATTCTCGAAGAGAATATTGAAATACTGCACCGCTGTGCAAAGCTTCTGATCGAGAAAGAACGTATCAGCCGGGATGAGTTTGAATCGCTGTTTCAGCAGCCTGCAGCCGGCACTTTGTAAATGCCAGAACAATCAGTAAGGGGGTTCCGGGATCCGGAACCTCCTATTTTATTGGGAATTACGGCGCTTTTTACAGTATTTGAAAAAGTGCACAAAGAAATGGTAGAGAGTTTGTAAATTTTGTTTATTTTGAGAATAGACATATTATGGGGGTCTGCTATAATGCATATTGTAACCCCCAATACATTTATAGTTTTTTGCTATAACCCCATAAGAAAGAAATACCTTCTCTGAAAATGACAGTTTACACTGTCATTTTTACTTTATACGGATATTTCCAGGCAGAGGCTGGTCTGGTCTCTGCCTTTTTGTTTGTCAAATTCCGGTTTATCGAAATGTAGCGGTCGGTGAGCCATGGGGACGGTTCTTGTGGCAACAAGATCGAAGATCTTTAGCCACAAGAACCGTCCCCATGGCTCGCCATAAACTGGAATTTGGATGAGCCGGAGAACCGTCCCTATGGCTTGTTTTGAGCCGGAGAACCGTCCCTGTGGTCAGTCCCCCTGTCCTCGTTGGGGGAAAAAAAAGCCGGGAGCGAAAAGCTCCCGGTTCTATGTTGAGGGGGTATGGAGATAACAATTACTCGTCGGCTTCTTCGTAAACCGGAGTCGGTTCCGGCTTCTTGACACCGAGGATATCGGATGCCCAGTAGAAGTCTGTGATGATGTTGCTGTACTCGTTGACGTTCAGTTTGGTGAAGTTGCCGGACTGAAGAGTACCAACGGTCCAGATCAGAGCATCGGTATTGTCTTCCATCGGATAAACCTCTGCTTCTTCACCGTGTTTGTAGATGGTCAGGTTTACGCCGTTAGCACCCATTGCAGAGCTTCTGGAACCGGACTGTGCAGTCGTGGTATCCAGTACGTAGAAGGTCTGAGCTGCAGCGGAATCGGCATCCTTCAAAAGGATCGCTTCTACGCCGGACTTGCCTGTGTGGTCATCATAGATGAAGCTTCCGTTTGCATTGCTGGTATGGGTCACATTGACATATTCCTTCAGTTCGGAGTTGAATGCACACAGGTCAAGATCCAGTTTTTCGTCATTCCAATCCAGTACCACATAAGCTTCGCCCTCTGCCGGAGTAGGCATCAGATATAAGGTAAACGATCCGCCGTCCTGTGTCACGTCGATCGCCTTTGAAACCGTGCTGTGATCTGCGGAGCTGCACTTGACGATGAAGTCACCGCAGGGGAAGTTCTGCTGGGTATAGATACCGTATTCATCACTCTTTGCAGTGATATACGGATCGTTCGGATTCTGGCTGTTAACTGCAAAGATCTGAATATCCACATTGCCCATCTCGGTATCTTCGATGAAGGACTTGGTACGGATGGTCAGGGTGCTGTACTGATGCTCTAAGGTGCGGTCCAGAAGCAGATCATACATCATCGTGTTTTCGTCCAGAGTGATGGATTCTTTCAGGTCTGCATAACCCTTCTTGGAAATGTGCAGCGTGTAGTTTCCCGGTTCGATATTGGTCATTGCTGCAAAACCGTCGTTCTTGGAAATCACAGTGCGTACAGATTCTCCCTTTTCGTTGAGCAGCTCTACATTTGCATCGCTTACCGGTCCGAAGAGATCGTTTACAGCGATCGTAACCTTTTTCTGGGTTGCCGGAGTAGCGATAACCGTCGGGTCTTCGGATACGTAGTCCGGATCTGCGTAATGCTCGTACGGTACGGAGTTTCTGCCGGAATTCTTTTCGGTCTGTGTTCTCTCGCTGCCGTTGGAGTCAGCTGCCATACCATCCTTGGATCCGAAAATACCACCCAGGGCTATTGCCAGAATGCCTACGCCTGCGATCGGAAGAATGATCGGTAAAATGGATTTCTTCTTTGGCTCTTCCGGAACGTAACGTGCATCGGAAAAAAGATCTTTTGTGATATCCTTAGGAGTCGGCGGAAGCGGACGGTTGATGAAACTGTTGGAATCAGCTTCTGCCGTCTGGCTGGTGCCTCCCTGCTGTGTTGTGCTGTTCTGTGCATTATTCATCGGCACATGATAAACCGGAGCACCGTCCAGAGACTGAAAACCGACCGGTTTTGCCGGAGTCGTCTCTACCGGATCAGCCGGTGCGAATGCACTGCGTACAGAATCCATAGATACTTCATTTTCGGCCTGTCCTACGACAGCGCCGCATTTGGGACAATACTTCATCCCCATCCCCATAATGTGTCCGCATTTGCTACATACCATTTTAAATACCTCCCTTTTGCCCTTGAGGGCTTCGTTAACCTATGTATTTTTTGACCGTTCATAAACGTAGCATGAAACAGATCTATTGTCAATTGTGTTGCAAAAGAAAGTTTAAATTTATCAAAAATACACAAAAAACAAAAAGGAAAGAGCTTTCTTTTTTAGTGAAAGCATTTACATGGAAGGTTGCGCTCTTCTTTATTATAAATGCCGTTATCGTATTTCATAGAAATATCAGTTTTTTATAAAATAATTTAACAGATATATAGCAGATCGAATTATGGAAAAATAGAAGAAAATCGCTCGATGTCTGCAATTATGCGAAAAATCGAGAATTTAGAAAATAGTAAACAAATTTAGGAAATACTAAAATAAATATTGACAGAGAGCATTCATGGATTTAATATTTACTTATAATGCAGTAACCGAAAACTATTATGAGAAAAAAGAGAGGTGGCAGCCATGCAGAACCGGAACGGCAGAAGGACAGCATACAATACCGCATTGATCGAACAGAGAGCAGATCCTTATGTGTTGCAGGCAGAGGACGGGACGTATTATTTTACGGCATCGGTACCGGATTATGATCGTATCGTATTGCGCCATGCAGATACATTGACGGGACTGGCGGATGCGGAGGAGACGGTTATCTGGGTGCGGCATGAAGAGGGGAATATGAGCCGGCATATCTGGGCGCCGGAGCTGCATTATATCGATGGCAGATGGTACATCTATTTTGCCGCATCCAGACAGGATGATATCTGGAGACTGCGTCCGTATATCCTGTGCTGCGAAGGGCAGGATCCGATGAAGGATGCCTGGAAGGAGCTGGGCAAGATCCAGCGCAGTGATGATGATATCTATTCCTTCCGTGCCTTTTCTCTGGACGCGACGGTATTTCAGAACAAGGGAAAATGGTATTTTGTCTGGGCGGAGAAAGTGAGTGTGGGTATTCAGATCTCCAATCTGTATATTGCGGAGATGGAGAGTCCGGTCAAGTTAAAGACGGCGCAGGTATTGCTTACCACGCCGGACTATGCCTGGGAACGCAGGGATATCTGGGTAAATGAAGGCCCGGCCGTTCTGCGGCACAATGGGCGTATTTATCTGACTTATTCGGCAAGTGCGACCGGCGAATGCTATTGTATGGGTATGCTGAGCATCGGTGAGGAGGAAGATCTGCTCGATCCGCGCGCCTGGAAAAAGGAAAAGCAGCCGGTATTGGCTTCCGACCGGGAAAAGGGATTCTACGGACCCGGGCATAACTGCTTTACCAAACTGCCAGACGGTACGGATGTATGCATTTATCATGCGAGAACGTATGCCGAGATCGAGGGGGATCCGCTTTACGATCCCAACCGTCACGCATTTGCCATGAAAGTGGAATGGGACGAGAACGGTGACCCGGTGTTTGATTACCGAAACAATCTGGCGCAGTGAATATTTGATAACGGTTGCAATATCTGCAGCAGACAGTGGGAGGATAAGGGATGCGGGAGCGGACAGGATGGCGGAAAAACGGGATCCGGTATGCGGGAGCGGCCGGCATACTCGGATTGCTTTTGTGCGGATGCAATACAGGGGAGGCGACAGCTCTGCAGGAGCGTGTGGAGACACCTGTTTTGGAGGCACCTATGGAAATCACGATAAAAACCGGAAACTATAAAAACGGTATTTCCTGCCATGATCCGCAGATCCTGTATGCAAACGGCACCTACTATATGACAGGTTCGCATCAGGTGCTGGCAAAGTCGCAGGACCTGAAGGAGTGGCAGTATAACGGCAATAAGATGTTCTCCAATATCTACAGCGGCGATCTGCCGGCGTTTGCCTACGTGGGCAAGAACGATCAGGGGGACTATTCGGTCTGGGCATCCAATCTGTATTACAACGAAACGATGGGAAAGTATCTGATGTATTTCTGCACCAGTTCCACCTATATCAAATCCACTCTGGCGCTGGCGGTGTCAGATACGCCGGACGGACCGTATACCTATACGGATACCCTGTTGTATTCCGGATTTGAAACGTCCACGGTAGATCAGACGGATGTAAAGGCGGTGCTGGGAGAAGATGCGGACATCGACCGGTATTTTAAGTATGGCGGATATGATAACAAAAAATGGCCGAACTGCATCGATCCGGCTATTATTGAAGACACGGACGGAAAAACCTGGATGATCTACGGGTCATGGTCGGGCGGATTGTTTTTGCTTCAGATCGATCCGGCGACAGGACTGCCGATCCATCCGGAAGCGGATGAGGCAAACGGAGTGGATCCGTATTTCGGTTATCATCTGATCGGCGGCGGTCATCATGCGTGCGAGGGGCCGTATCTGACCTATTCCCCGGAGACCGGGTACTACTATCTGTTTGCGTCTTTTGGCGGGCTGAACCGTGAAGAAGGCTATCAGATCCGGCAGTTCCGCAGCGCGTCGATCACCGGACCGTATTTGGATGCGGCAGGGCAGCTGATGGGAGATCAGGAAAACTATATGAGCTACGGACTCAAAATGATGGGAAATTATAAACTTCCCAGTCTGGAGACGGCCTATATGGCGCCGGGCGGTCAGTCGGTATTTACCGGAGCAGACGGAGATACCTATCTGGTCTATCATCAGCGTTTTGATCAGGGGACGGAATATCATGAGCCCCGGGTGCACAAGATCTTTATGAACCGGGATGGATGGTATGTTGCAGCGCCGTTTGAATACCAGGGTGAGAAGCTTTCGGAGAGCGGCTATGATACGGCAGGGATCCGCGGAACGTTCTATGTGCTCGATCATGAACAGGATGTGGGAAATCTGATCCATACGGCAGAGGAATGCAGCTTCGAAAACGGTGTGATCCGCGGTGCATTTGAAGGCAGTTATGAAGTGGCGGAAGGCAGCTGCGATATCCGCATCACGATCCATGGGAAAGAGTATTGCGGTGTGATCGTGGAGATGACCGATGAGGCAGGCAATGATACCCTTTGCATCACGGCGGCCGGTGCGGACAACCGTAGCATCTGGGCAGTGCAGTACCGGTAAAACAGTACAATATTTATGATGAGCTAAAATAATTTATCTGACACAAGAGAAAAGATCCGATCGCCGACAGGGAAAAACGATCCGGCAGCCCGCATTTTTTGCAGGCTGCCGGATCGTTGCATTTTTGAGAAAAGCATTATAAGTTATAGTATTTTATGGTATACAAGTATACAGAAGAATTTCTTTAGGCACATTGTTGTATAAATAAAATCAAAAATATACAACACTTACAAAAGTATTAAAATAGTTTAGTAAATACTAAAATAATTATTGACACGCTAAAAAGGAAAGGGTAAGATAGAATTATCAAAAACCGGTGCAAAGTAAGTTTGCACACCAGATTATTCAGGAGGAAAATGAAATGAAGAAGAGATTGTTGGCATTATCTTCGGCATTGATGCTTACCGCCACCATGATCGGTTGCGGCAACATTGCTACCGTAGAAGAAACCGGCGAAGCCGAGCCTGTTGCGGCACAGACAGGGACCGATGGCGGCGCAGCGACACCGGACAGCGGATCCAGTGCAGATTCCCTGACCGGTAACGGGGACAAGACGATCAAGGTATTCCTGTATATGCAGGAGCATGAAAAAGAGATCTACAAGGGGCTGGTAGAACAGTTCGTGGCAGACCATAAGGATGAGATCAAGGAAGTAAAGTTTGAGATCACTACACAGGACGAGTATAATCAGAAGATGATCGCAAACATGACCGCAGGCGATCTTCCCGATGTGTTCTATGTAGGACCGGCAGCTGTCCGCTCTTATGTAGACAACGGTTATGTACTTCCGCTGGATTCCTATGTGGACAGTGCAACGATCGATAAGATCTGGGGTACCACGCAGACGATCTACCGTTACGACGGCAAGAATGTGGGAAGCGGTTCCCTGTATGCTCTGCCGAAGGATCTTTCCTGCTTTGCATTTGCGTACAACCAGGATCTGTTCGATGCGGCAGGTCTGGAGTATCCGGATCCGAACAAGCCGTATACCTATGACGAGTTTATCGAAGTATGCGAGAAGCTGACCATCGATAAGGATGGCGACGGCGAGATCGATCAGTGGGGCGTTGCCAATGCCGATCAGTTCGGTATGACACCGTATCTGTACAGCAACGGCGTAAAGTTCTTAAATGATGATATGACAAAGGTAAATGTTGCAAACAATCCGGCAATGGAAAGAGCGCTCACCTTCTATACCGACCTGACACTGAACGGTCTGACACCGTCTGTAGATCAGGATACGGCACTTGGCGGTTACCAGAGATGGCTGGATGGCCAGATCGGTTTCTATGCCTGCGGCACCTGGGATGTGGCAGCGTTTATGGATCCGAACACCTTCCCGTATAAGTGGAATCTGTGCGGCTGGCCGGTAGGACCGGATGGTGACGGCAGATCACATACCTGGATGGGCTCCGTAGGTTACTGTGTTTCCAAGAATACCGAAAATCCGGATCTGTGCGCAGAGCTGATCGCACGGCTCTCCACCAGTGAAGAGGGACAGAAGGCCGTATCCGGTATCACGACCGGCAACTCCATCCAGCTCCCGAATATCGTGGATCTGGCTTATGGTGAATTCAAAACTGCGGTAGCAGACGGTACCGTACCGTATGCATCCAACGTAGATGTGATCTTTGGTTACTTTGACAGCAACGATCATTATGCGGCAGCACTTCAGGAAACCGACTATACCTACAACGGTGAGTGGTTCGATCCGTTCTGGCAGGGTGTTTCCAATATCAAGCGCGGCAATATCTCCGTGCAGGAATTCCTGCAGCAGGTAGAGCCGGAGATGCAGACTGCACTGGATAATGCGATCGAACTGCAGAATTCCGCTACAAACTGATCCGTAATTGAATAGGGCCCCTTTGTGAAAATGAAGGGGCCTTATTTTATACCAAAAAGAGGGAAACGAAATGGCAAGAAGAAAACAAAAAAAGGTGAAGGTAAAGCTGTCGCAGATGGCAAAACGGGAGGAACGATGGGCGTGGCTGTTCATTGTGGCACCTTTTCTGGGCTTCATGCTTTTTATGGCATATCCGATCGTGTTTGCGCTGATCGCAAGTATGAGCCGCTGGACCGGACTCAATTCTCTTTGGGGAAACATGGCCGGGCTGCGAAATTATAAAGAGATCCTCTCGGATGTCAAATTCTGGAGAGCGATGGGAACCACGATCATCTATATGATCGGTATTCCGATCGGTATGATCCTGGGTCTGACTTTGGCGATGGGACTGAACCGTCTGAACAAGAGCCGCAGGGTATTTATGACGATGTACTATGTACCGGTGGTTTCTTCCCTGGTAGCGGTATCCATCCTGTGGGCGTGGGTATTCAACTATGACTATGGCCTGTTAAATTCTATCTTTAAAGTACTGACCGGAAAGCATGGTCCGAACTGGCTGGGGGATGAAACGATGATCAAGATCTCTATGATCATCTTTATGACCTGGAAAGGTCTGGGAAGCTCCATTATCCTGTATCTGGCCGGTTTGCAGAGTATTCCGAAAGACTATTACGAGGCAGCGATGATCGACGGTGCCAATGCGTGGGAAAAATTCAAAGCCATCACGTTACCTCTGATCTCGCCGGTTACGTTTTACATATTGATCACCAGTCTGATCGGCGGTTTCCAGGTGTTTGTAGAGGTACAGGTCATGGCGGCAAACGGCGGACCGAATTACAGTGCTGCTACCGTAGTATTCTATCTGTATGATAAAGCGTTCAAGAACGGTCAGCTCGGTTACGGAAGTGCGGTAGCCGTGATCCTGGCGGTCATCATCTTTATCATTACGGCGCTGAACTTCTACGGACAGAACAAATGGGTCAAGACCATAGATTAAGGAGGTGGGAAGCGTGGCTGAAATAAAGGTAAAAACCTTAAATGAAAAAAAGAAAGTAAACAGCAAAAAGGCTGCGGAAATCGTTATTTTTATCCTGCTGGCCTGCGGCGCGGCGATCATGGTGTTCCCGCTGATCTATATGGTGGCCACTTCGTTTATGACAAAGAACCAGATCTTATCCGGCAAACTGTCGATCTTTCCGGATCCGATCCTGATCGGAAAATATTCGCAGGTGCTCAAGAAAGGTGAGTTTATCAGCGGTATCTTTAATACGATCAAAGTGGAGATCCCGGTGCTGCTCATCGGTGGATTTACTTCTTCCCTGGCGGCATTTGCGTTTGCCAAGATGGAGTTTCGCGGTAAAACGGCTCTGTTCCTGGCATTGCTGGCAACGATCATGATCCCCTTTGCGGTGGTTATGATCCCGCAGTACGTATTGTTTACCAAGCTGAAATGGACCAATTCCCTGCTCCCGCTGATCATCCCGGGATGTTTCGGAAATGTGAGCATGATCTTTTTCCTGCGGCAGAACCTCTACAGCATCCCTAAGGATCTGATGGAGGCAGCCAAACTGGACGGATGTAACTATTTTATGACATACTGGAAGATCTTCCTTCCGCTGATGAAGGGAGCACTCGGTACCCAGCTGATGCTGTGGTTTATGGGGATCTGGAATGATTACCTGGCACCGACCATCTTCCTGCGTGACGAGAAGACCTGGACCCTGCAGGTGGTGATCCGGTCCTTCAACTCCTATTATGCGATCCAGAGCGATTATGCTTTGATCATGGCGGCGTCCGTTATTGCAATGCTGCCAACCTTACTGCTGTTCTTTATCTTCCAGCGCGTGATCATTGAATCGATCGCGATCAGCGGTATCAAATAAAGACAGTAGTACCTCCTTCTATGTGTGCGCCGCTTCAAAATCGTAAGGTTTCGGGAGCGGCGCGTTTGTTTCCGGGGAAAGATTCTGCTATACTGTCTGTATAGTGGAAGAGATAATAATGATGACCCGGTTTCACGGATGCGAAAGGAAGGTATGAAAAAGAGATATGTCTTACGATAATCCGGTCATACGATTTTTGAATAAGTTAACGGATCTGATCTTTTTGAACTTTTTGTTTTTGCTTTGTTCCCTTCCGATCGTGACGATGGGAGCGGCACTGACGGCCATGTATGCGGTCAATCTGCGTTCGGTCCGGGAGGGAGACGGCTATGTGGCGAAACGTTTCTTTAAAGCATTTAAAGAAAACTTCATGCAGGCGACGGCGGCCTGGCTGATGGTTCTGCTTGCTGCGGGCATCCTGTTTCTGGATATCCGTTTCTGGCAGGCAAGTGGTATCGGCGGTATGGCCCAAATGATGCTGTTGCTTTCCGGGATCCTGGCGCTGATCCTGTGGATGATCTCGCTTTGGGTGTTTCCGGTGATCGCCAAGATGCGGGACAGACTGATGGTGCAGATCGTCAATGCTGCCAAAATGACTTTTGCGTTTTTTCTGCCGCATACACTCGTCTGTATGATCTTATGTGCAGGTGCTGCTTATCTGGCGACGATCAGCGTGAGTGTCTTGATGCTGATGGCGGTATTCGGGATCGCATTCATTAACTGGATCTGCTGTTTCTTTTTCTACAAGGGATTTGCCAGAGTCATAAAAGAAGAACCTATCGGGGAAGAGGATTATCTCTATCCGCACGGATAGGTTCTTATAAAGGTTCCTTCGGATCAAATGCTGTGCGCAAAAAATGTGCACGGCATTTTATTTTTCGGGCGAGTAACTGATACTTACTTTAATGTCCTGCGCATAATTGCCAAAAGTGCTGCCGAAGATGGTCAGGCCGCCGATGTGTGCGGCGTCGTCCTTGATTTCCATCCGGAAGGTAAATTTGCTGTTGATGTTGCTCTTAAATTGTTCAATGGTGACATCCGAGATTTTCAGGCCATCAATATAGGTGCCGGTTTTGTTGATCACCAGCAGTTTTAAAAGGCCGTACTGATTCCAGTTTGGGAACCACCAGTCCGGTGTAAAGATACCGCGTACATCACCGAAATCCCCGGGTGAGGTCCAGGTGCCCAGCTCGATGCCGTTAAGGGAAAAGGTGATGTCGGAAGGCCAGTTGCTGTTGATGCCGGGGGCTTCCGAAGAAAGCTCTGCCGAGATCATGATCTGTGTGATCTCCTGCAGGGACGGGATGAAGTTCGGGATCTCGTATTCCACGAAACCGCGGGTAAACCAGAGAATGTCGGCATTGTAGTGGTCGGGGTGCGCAAAGTAGCGTGTGTCGTCTACTTCACCGATCAGGGCAGAAGAGGTGGAAAGCCCGCAGGTCGGGTATACTTTGTAATCGGAATAGTGTCCGACCTTTAAACTGGTTGTATAGACGTTCTGGTCGACTTCTTCGGAGTTCAGTTCGATCAGGACTTTGTCCATGGTCAGCGTGCAGATCTTCTGGTTTCCGTGCCCCTGAGAATCATTGGACGTGGTGATCACGCCGCACGATTCGAGTTTTTTGATATGATTGGTGATCGCACCGTTGGTGATCTTCAGCTCCCGCGCGATCTCATTCATATTCATATGCTTGTTTTTCAGTAAAAGCTTGATGATGTCAATGCGGACATCGGAGCCCAATGCCTTAAACAGCTCTACCGCATTATCCAGGGATGTGATGTGTTGCATAAACAGCTTCTCCGATAGTAAAATTATTTCCTGTTTTTTGTAAGGATCTATATACAAATATAGTGAAAAACGGGGGGACGGTCAAGGGATTACAGACAGATTTTTTAAAAAAACATAAAATAATTTTTATATCAGGCAAATGCCACAATAAGACTGGAAGGATTTAGTATCAACTGTCTAAAACTTTAGGTAAACATAAACTTCGTGTTGAAATCTATGAAAAAAACGTATATAATTGAATAAAAACTAAATTAGATTATATGAAATTAAAATAAAATGTGACGCAGCGTTCTTTGGGGAGGGCGTATGGATCGTGATCACAATACGGAAAAAGAAAATTACGATTATCTGACCGGTTTATATAACCGGAAGGGTATGTACGAATTGTGGAATGACAGGATCTCTGCTCAGAGATCTGTACAGGTGCTGTTTCTGGATCTGGATAATTTCAAAAGCGTAAATGATATATACGGGCATAAGATCGGAGACCGGACTTTGATACGTACCGGGGAGATTCTGGTACAGAGTGTGCGGCAGACGGATCTGGTGATCCGTCTTGGCGGGGATGAGTTTGTTATTATGATTCCCGGAGAAAAGAAACGGGAAGATCTGCAGAGAATGGCGGACCGGCTTCTGGGGGATCTGCAGGCGGAGGGGACGCAGGACAAGGCTTTTGGTGTGATCTCGGCCAGCATCGGGATCGTCTGCAATGCCGATACGTCGGAAGGGATCGACAAACTGCTTTCCTACAGCGATACGGCAATGTATTATGCCAAAAATGCAGGAAAAAACCGCTATATCTTTTTTGACGATTATGCTGACCGGATCCGGGTGGAGCGTGAGATCGAGAGTACCGTGGAAACCGCGCTGGAGGAAGGCAGGTTCCATATGCTGTACTATCCGGTGATCCATCTGCAGAATGCAAAGATCATGCGCAGCGTTGCTGTGGCTGTCTGGGAAAAGCAAAACGGCGAGATCCTGTACCGGTCGCAGTATGAACAGATATTGGAAAAAAGCGGATTTATCCGGAAAGTGGATATATTTGCGTTTGAGCAGCTATGCAGGGATTATGCAAAGATCCGACAGGCAGCAGGAGGGGAAAGCGTGGTCGGAATACGCTTATCCCGACTGACACTGGAAAAAAATGCCGTGCAGGTTCTGCGGGGTATAACGCAGAAATACGGCGTTCCGGAAGAAGCATTGGAATTGCTGGTAGACGAATGTTTTCTTGGGGGACGCAGTACGGAACTGCTGCGGAAAAGCATAAACGAATTGAAAGAAGCCGGTTTTTCATTAGGTCTGATGAATTTCGGAGAGGACTTTTCCTCCTTCCGTTTTTTGGAAAATCTGCCGGTCTCAACGGTCTTTTTTGACAGTGAATACGTGATGAATGAAAAGGAAGAGGAGCGTAAAAATATTCTCTATACCCTTTTTCATCTGACACGGAATATGCGTTTGCTTAGTGTGGGACAGGGTGTCAGGAACGCAGAGGATGCAGTGTTTCTTTTGAAAAACGGCTGCGACGGGGCAACCGGTCCTTTGTATGGAGAGCGCCGCTCTTTAGAGGAATATACGGAATATCTTTCCGGGATCGTCGAGCAGGAAAATATGTACCATTACGATTTTCTGCACGATTATGCAACAACGCAGGGGGCGTATCCCGGCAGACCGGTTGGAGGCGGCGTGGAACGGATCCCCGGGATATCGGATGTACGGGGCGGTGTGCGTTTCGGCGGCGGCCCGGTAAATACAAATCTGCTGGAATTTCCGGGAGAACTCCTTACGAATGGCAGCTTCAGCATTACGATGTGGGTACGGCCGAGGGAAGTGCAGGACTGGATCAGTGTTTTTTATGCACGGATGCAGAATGGTTTTATCTCATTTATGCCTTCAGTAAGCGGCAATGTATGCATGTTCCGCATGCACGCGGATGGCGATGTACCGTGGACGGATGTGATGACCGATTCGCTCCCGATCGGTAAATGGAGCTATATTGTGCTGGTTTATGATGCCTTCAGCGATATGATACGTCTGTTTGTGGATGGTGAACTGGCCGGTATGAAAGGATCGGTGCCGAAGATCGGGGAGAGTTCCCGGATCTGTGTCGGGGGGGACTGCTATCAGGTCTCGTACCGGGGGGATGTGTCAGCGCTCAGCTTTTATGGCAGTGCACTGACGGAGGAAGAGGTCCGCAGGCATTATCTGCAGTACAAGGAAGAGGCTGGTTTTTCCGGGGATGAAGAGGCGGATATACAGACAGAGTATGTGACGCATGATCCGGCGATCTTTGAAGATCCTGTCTCCGGGAAGTTTTATATCTATGGTACCCATGCAAAAGGCATGGTTTCCGGGGATCTGGAACACTGGGAATCGCTGCCGAAGATCGTGACGGTACCGGAGGAGGCAACGGCCTGGACCGGATCGACGGATGTGTGGGCGCCGGATATCGTGAAAGTTGGAGAAGAATATCGTCTGTATTGTTCCAATTCGAGCTGGGGAGTACAGCAATCCTGCATCTTTCTGGCAGTATCGGACCGGGCGGAAGGCCCTTTTCTGCCGCGGGGGGTAGTTCTGAAAACCGATGATACCCTGGATGTGAACGGGATCGATGCCAATATCATTACAGATCATGAGACGGGAGAGCAGTATATGCTCTACGGCTCCTTTTGGGGAGGGGTTCATCTGCTCCCGCTGGAAAAAGAAAGCGGCCTGGCAAGAGACCGTGGTGCTGACGGGAACGGTGTGGGCAGTCTGCGGCTTACGGCGGGATATAAGGAGGGAATGCAGATCGGTGATCTTTCACTGGAGGAGCAGGAACGCCGGCGCGGGATCTGTCTGGCCAGACGTCCTCTTTGGACGGACGGGGCGATCGAGGGGCCGTATATGGTCTATTGTAAGGAAACCGGTTACTATTATCTGTTTGTTTCCTTTGGTTCCCTGCAAAGTGATTATAATATCCGGATCGGGCGCAGCCGCAGGGTGTCCGGACCGTTTCTGGATTATTTCGGAAAAGATCTGGCAGATATCGACGATCCGGACTGCAGCCGCGGTCTGATGATCAGTGCCGGTTATCGCTGGCTGACGGGGATGCCGTATATGGGTCCGGGGCATAACTCCGTTCTGCAAAGAAAGAACGGGGAGATCTTTATGGTGTTTCATATCCGGCGGATGCGTTATCTGGAACAGGAATGCGGTAACGGACTTTTGCAGATCCGCCGCCTGTATCCTACGCCGGATGGCTGGCTGATCGCCGGTGCACAGCCATATGCAAGAGAAGCCTACCCGATCGCAGAACCGGCTATGATCCCGGGAGCGTACGAGCGGATCGAGCTGCGGCCTTCGATCCCACAGGGCATCATGCAGGCCAATCCCCTTATGCTCTGCGAGGATGGACGTCTGGAATGCTGTTCGGTTCGCGGACGATGGAGACAGACCGATGCCGATACGCTGGAGTTTACCTATGGTCCGATCACCGAATATGTCCATATAGAGTACGGACTGGATCACGATATCAACCGTACCACGGTATTGCTGACCGGACTGAACAGCCGCGGCATCTGTACCTGGGCAAAGAAACAGTTGCAGTAAAGCATTAAAAAAGACCGGCCGGCGGGAGGCTTGCTCCCGAAGAATCGACGGACAGCTAAAAAATATCGGGTATACGGAACAAAACCACCCCTTGTTTTTTCGGGTACTATAATATAGAATGGAAATGTTGTTGGGGCAAATTGCATTCGCAATCGATTTTTGCTTTATGGAAGCTGCTCTGCAATTTTCATAAAGCAGGCAAGAACGTTTATTAATCCTACAAATTTTATTAAGGAAGGAGAAAGAAGTTGGACAAGAAAGCACTGATGATCGCTGCAAACAAAGTAAGACAGGGTATCATTACGGGTGTTTATAACGCAAAGTGCGGACATCCGGGCGGATCTCTCTCAGCGGCGGAGATCTTTACCTACCTGTATTTTGAGGAGATGAATATCGATCCGAAGAATCCGAAGATGGAGGATCGTGACCGTTTCGTTCTTTCCAAAGGACATGTGGCACCGGGACTGTATTCCACACTGGCAAACCGCGGATTCTTTGATGTAGAGGCATTGAAGACCCTGCGTCACACAGGCTCCTTCCTGCAGGGACATCCGGATATGAAGGGTGTACCGGGCGTGGATATGTCTTCCGGATCTCTGGGACAGGGACTTTCCGTAGCAGTCGGTATGGCGCTGGCAGCAAGACTGCAGAACAAGGACTATCGTGTATACTGTCTGACCGGTGACGGTGAGATCGAAGAGGGCCAGATCTGGGAAGCTGCGATGTTTGCAGGTCACAGAAAGCTGGACAATCTGGTAGTTTTCGTAGATAACAATAACCTGCAGATCGACGGTTCTCTGGATGAGGTATGTTCTCCGAATCCGATCGACAAGAAGTTTGAAGCATTCAACTTCTATGTACAGGTGATCAACGGTAACGATTTCGACGAGATCGCGCAGGCACTGAAGAATGCCAGAGAGCATAAAGGACAGCCGGCAGCTATCGTTGCCAAGACCCTGAAGGGCAAAGGCGTATCCTATATGGAGAACTCCTGTGGCTGGCATGGTAAGGCACCGAATGCAGAGGAGTATGAGATTGCAATGAAGGAACTGAAAGAGGAGGAAGCAGCGTTATGTCAGATGTAAAGAAGATCGCAACCAGAGATAGTTACGGTAATGCGCTGGCTGAGCTGGGCGCAGAGTTCCCGAACCTTTATGTGCTGGATGCCGATCTGGCAGCAGCAACCAAGACCAGTACTTTTAAGAAAGCTTTTCCGGAGCGTCATATCGACTGCGGTATCGCAGAGGCAAATATGACCGGTATCGCAGCAGGTCTTGCTACCTGCGGTATCGTTCCGTTTATCAGCAGTTTTGCTATGTTTGCGGCAGGCCGTAACTTTGAGCAGGTACGCAACTCCATCGGTTATCCGCACCTGAATGTCAAGATCGGTGCAACACACGCAGGTATCTCCGTTGGTGAGGACGGTGCGAGCCACCAGTGCAACGAAGATATGGCTCTGATGCGCTCCATCCCGGGCATGGTCGTGATCTGCCCGAGCGATGATGTGGAAGCAAAGGCTGCTGTTCGCGCAGCATACGAATATAATGGTCCGGTATATCTGCGTTTCGGCCGCTTCGGTGTGCCCGTGATCAATGACAATGCAGATTATAAGTTCGAGATCGGTAAGGGTATCACATTAAAAGACGGTTCCGATATCACCATCGTAGCAACCGGTCTGTGTGTATCCCAGGCTCTGGAAGCAGCAGAGACGCTGGCAGCAGAAGGCGTAAGCGCACGCGTGATCAACATCCACACCGTAAAGCCGCTGGATGAAGAGCTGATCATCAAGGCTGCAAAAGAGACGAAGATGCTCTTTACCGTAGAGGAACATTCCATCATCGGGGGCTTAGGCAGCGCTGTTTGTGAATGCCTGGCAGAGAATCATCCGACAAAGGTAGTACGTATCGGTATGCGTGACCGTTTCGGCGAGTCCGGTCCGGCTGCAGAGCTGATCCACAAGTATGGTCTGGATGCGGAAGGCATCGTAAAGACCGTAAAAGAGAATATTTAACAAACTGTTTAAGACCGGCTTCCCCCTCTGTTTCAGGGGGAAGTCTTTTCTATGGCTTGTAAGAATACAAGCCATAAAACCCTCCGGGGGATGCGCACTCGCGCGAATGGAATATGTTGCTATCGCAACCGCGCTCGGCGCCAGCGTTCTGTAGACAGAACGCTTATTTACAGGTGAAAACGCTTCCAAAAAAGAGGAGAAAGAATATGAAAGATATCATTGAAAGCGGAAAGACGGCACTCGGTATCGAGTTTGGCTCCACCAGGATCAAGGCGGTCCTGATCGATGAAAAGGGTGCGACACTGGCATCCGGCAGCCATGGCTGGGAAAACCAGTACGAAAACGGCATATGGACCTATAGTCTGGATATGATCTGGAACGGTCTGCAGGATGCTTATAAAGACCTGAAGGCAGATGTGCAGAAGCAGTATGGCGTGAGCCTTAAGAAGATCGGTTCCATCGGTTTCTCCGCTATGATGCATGGCTATATGGCGTTTGATAAAGAAGGCGAGCTGCTGGTGCCGTTCCGTACCTGGCGTAACACGACCACCGAAGAGGCGGCATCGAAACTGACCAAGGCGCTCGGCTTCAATATCCCGCAGCGCTGGAGCATTTCCCATCTGTACCAGGCGATCCTGAATAAGGAAGAGCATGTGAAAGATATCACCTTCTTCACCACACTGGCGGGCTATATCCACTGGAAACTGACCGGTGAGAAGGTATTGGGTGTGGGCGATGCATCGGGTATGTTCCCGATCGACAGTACGACCGGAGATTACAATAAGGCTTATGTGGCGAAATTCGACGAGATGATCGCGCCGTGCGGTTTTGCATGGAAGCTGGAAGATATCCTGCCGAAGTCACTCTCTGCAGGAGAGGCAGCAGGTACGCTGACGGCGGAAGGCGCAAAGCTGCTGGATGTGAGCGGTGAGCTGGAAGCCGGCATCCCGTTGTGTCCGCCGGAAGGAGATGCAGGTACCGGTATGGTAGCGACCAACAGTGTGGCGGTACGCACCGGTAATGTATCCGCAGGTACTTCCGTATTTGCGATGATCGTTATGGAAAAAGCGCTGAAGGGTGTACATGAAGAGATCGATGTGGTGACTACGCCGGAAGGTAAGGATGTGGCGATGGTACACTGCAATAACTGTACTTCCGAGATCAATGCGTGGGCAAAACTGTTTGCGCAGTATTCCGAAGCGGTCGGACAGCCGGTGGATATGGACAAGCTTTATACCACGATGTTTACCGCAACCATGAGCGGTGCACCGGACTGCGGCGGCCTGATGGGCTTCAATTATTTCTCCGGAGAGCCGGTAACAGGCTTTGCCGAGGGACGTCCGGTCTTTGCACGTTCCGTGAATGCAGATTTCAGCTTTGCAAACTTTATGCGTCTGCAGCTGTTCTCCGCACTCAGCACTTTGAAGTATGGTATGGACATCCTGTTTAAGGAAGAAGACGTGAAGGTAGACTGCCTGTACGGTCACGGCGGATACTTCAAGACGAAGGAAGCCGGACAGCGCATCCTCTCTGCAGCAGTCAACGGTCCGGTGACCGTAATGGAGACGGCAGGCGAAGGCGGCGCATGGGGTATTGCTTTGCTTGCACTGTATCTGACGAAGAAGAGCGGCTCCCTTTCCGATTTCTTAAAGAACGAGATCTTTGCCGGACAGGAAGGCAGCACCGTGACCGCTACTGCGGAAGAGGTGGCAGGCTTCGACCGGTTTATGCAGGCCTTTGTAAAGGCGCTGCCTCTGGAGAAAGCAGCGATCGAAAGTATTGCGGAATAAATAATGATACATCTCCTGGCTTCCCCCTGGGGGGAGCTGTCAGCACAGCTGACGGATGAGGGATTAAATCAAGCATTTGAAAGGAACGGATCATGTTAGAAGAACTCAAAGAAAAAGTATATTTAGCAAATATGGAACTCCCCAAGCGTCACCTGGTGACCTATACCTGGGGCAATGTCAGCCAGATCGACCGGGCTTCCGGCCTGTTTGTCATCAAGCCGAGCGGTGTGGATTACGAGACGATGACACCGGAAGATATGGTCGTAATGGATCTGGACGGCAATCGTGTGGAAGGCCGTTACAAGCCGTCTTCCGATACACCGACGCATCTGGAACTGTACAAAAAGTACGAAGGCATTGGCGGCGTGGTACATACCCATTCTCCGGAAGCAACCTCGTGGGCACAGGCCGGTCGCAGCATCCCGCTGTACGGTACGACACATGCAGATTATTTCTTCGGTGAGATCCCCTGCGCCAGAAGCCTGACTCCGGAAGAGATCAATGGTGCTTACGAAACCAATACCGGTCTGGTGATCATCGAGACTTTTGAGAAGCTGGGGATCAACCCGCTCTATACACCGGGCGTATTGTGCACCAACCACGGCCCGTTCACCTGGGGCAAGGATGCTTTTGAAGCCGTACACAATGCGGTGGTACTGGAAGAAGTAGCCAAGATGGCGCTCAAGACAGAGCTGATCAATCCGCAGGTAAAACCGGCACCGGACTGCATCCGCGACAAGCATTTCTTCCGTAAGCATGGAGAGAATGCTTATTACGGACAGAACTGAGAATGCGGATATCGTTATAGGAGATTCTATGGGATTGTTCGATCTGTTCCGGAAAAAGAAGCCGGAGAATACAGAGCAGGATAGTAACAAAAAAGCAGCGGCCGACCGGATCGTATTATCCGGAGTAATGCATACGATCGACGATGAAATGGGTTATGCCTACGAGATCGATGATACATTCCGGCAAACGAAATCGCATGCTGCCGAAGTGGAGACGCTGGCGGTATATGCCTACGGAAAAGAGGACTGGACGGAAGCGGATCAACCCAGTGTGTTCGTACTGACGGATGACCGGATTCTGGATGCGATCGAAGAGTATAAGGAAAAGGGAACCGTAAGCGATGTGCTGCAGTATGAGGCAGCGGACGGAATGCTTCTGTTTCGTGCGGTGATGGAATATTATGGCGACCGGATCTATTATTATGCTTTTGAAATGGAACGGGAAGAGGATGAATGGCAGCTGGGGCTGTGTATGATGTATCCGGCAGCCTATGAAAATACCGAAAACGAAGCGATACTGAAACGTGTTCTGGACGAGGCGGCTAAGACATTCCGGGTATATGATGAATGATAATGAAAATACAAACCATAAGATCTGCCGCAAATGCCTGATCGCAGCACAGGCGGAAGCGGTGGATCTTGCAGCGGAAATGGATCGTTTCCTGGCTATGCTCAAACCTGAAGATATGGCCGGGGACGATCTTTTTTCCAAGCGCATTTCTATTTGCAAAGATTGTTCTTATCTTCTGGGGGCAACCTGTAATGCCTGTGGATGTTACGTGGAATTCCGCGCGAATGTGAAACACAGCAACTGTCCGAAGAAGAAGTGGTAACGATTTATCTATGATAAATATTTCAAAAATCCCATAAAATTATCCGGCATCTTTCGTATCTTCAACATCTGATACAGAAAACAGGGAGACAAAAGAAATCAAAAGGTCTTCAAAACAACAGATATCACGGGAGGATACGGATATGAAGAAAAGGAATTTTGCAGTTGCATTACTGATGTGCATCACGCTGGCAGGCTGTGGAAATGCAGCGCCGTCAAGAGGAATGCTGGCAGCCAATGTGCTTAGCGGAGAGGCGACACCGACACCTACACCGGCAAGGCAGTACAGCCAACGTGAGATTGATGCCCGGATCAAGGAAGTGGGCGAGCGTTATGATGGTCTGTATTCCTATGATTACGATTACTCGAATGGTGGGATGATGTTTTCGGCTGCGGTGTGCACAGAGGAGTGTGATGCGGAAGCGGTATCCGGAGGAGCAACGCAGTCTGTGTCAAACGGTAATACCGGCTATATCGGAGTTACGCAGGATGTGGACTGGAATACCGAGAATTACAATGCGGTCAAAGAATCCGGTTTTGTTTCCGTAAATACCCAGCCGTTCTCGACCTTCGGTGCGGATGTGGATACTGCAGTATATTCCAACTTCCGCCGCAGCGTATATGAGAACGACGGCTTCGGGATCAGCGGTGATGCGATCCGTATCGAGGAAATGGTCAATTACTTTAACTATGACTATGCAAAGCCGGCGGATGGAGAAAAGTTCGGTGTAGTAACAGATCTGGCACCGTGTCCGTGGAATGATGATACCCTGCTGCTCCGTGTGGGTGTGAGAGCGGAAGAGATCGCACCGGAAAAGGGCAGCAATATCGTCTTTCTGATCGATACCTCCGGTTCGATGTTTGATAACAATAAGCTGCCGCTGGCGCAGGAAGCCTTCAAAACCCTGCAGGCGCAGCTGACGCAGAATGACACCGTATCGATCGTTACCTATGCCGGCAGCAGTGAAGTGGCACTGGAAGGTGCGCGCGGTGATGAGCATCAGAAGATCGTGGATGCGATCGATGAACTGGAAGCATATGGCTCGACCAATGGAGAAGGCGGCATCAAAAAAGCTTATGAGATTGCAGAGAAATACTTTATTGAGGGCGGCAATAACCGCGTGATCCTGGCAACCGACGGGGATCTGAATGTAGGTGTTTCTTCCGAAGCAGGTCTGATCGAGCTGGTCGAAGAAGAACGGGAGACCGGTGTGTTCCTGTCCTGCCTGGGCTTCGGCAGCGGCAACTATCAGGATGACAAGATGGAAGCACTGGCAGATCATGGAAACGGCAACTATGCATTTGTGGACTGCACTGCAGAGGCAGAGCGTGTATTAAAAGATGAGATGTGGTCCACCCTATTTACCGTAGCAAAGGATGTGAAGTTCCAGGTGGAGTTTAATCCCGCACAGGTGAAGGGCTATCGTCTGGTCGGATATGAAAACCGCAAGATGGCAGCGGAAGACTTTGCAGATGATACGAAGGACGGCGGTGAAGTCGGCTCGGATCAGTGTGTGACCGTATTGTACGAAGTGGTATTGAACGATTCGGCATTTGAGATCCCGGGTGTGGATTCCCGTTACGGTAATGATGCAGCCGGTGCAGCCGACAGTGATGAACTGCTGGCAGTCAATATCCGCTACAAGGAGCCGGACAGTAATACCAGTGAACTGCGGACATATCCGGTGACCAAAGATATGATCAGCGATACGATGGATGATGATACTTCCTGGGCAGCCGGTGTGGCACAGTTCGGAATGCTTTTGAGAGAATCCGAATTTGCCGGTACTTCCACCTACGAAGATATCATTGACCGCCTGAAACAGGACCCGAAAGTGATGACGGATGACTTCCGCGCAGAGTTCTTATACATTGCGGAAAAAGTGGCTCAGGATAACTAATCGAAGCCGAAAATTAAAAAAGGCCTTCCCCGAAAAGGGAAGGTCATTTTGGTTTATAACCTTAGTTGATATTGTATTCTACCTTTTCTGCGTTACTCAGCTCTGCGCCCGGGAACTGGCGCTCGGTCTCTTCGATGAGCATCTCGTAATCTTTGTAACCTATGCGGTACACGTTGCCGTCTATATATTGGATAAAGCGGTTCGTATCTTTGATATAAGCAACACAGTCCGGCACCTGGGCACAGAGGCCGTAATTCTCCGTATCGATCAGATACAGGCTGTAGCCGGTGAGCAAAGCAAGCTTGCCATCCGCTTCATCCGGAAGAAGGAGTTTGATATAAGAATCCGTGTAAAAAGAGTTTATGTACTCCTGTTTCTTCAGATCCCAGATACGGAATATAAAATCATTTCCATGGAGAAACAGATAGTGGCTGTCTTCCGAAAAACGGAGCAGAGTCCCGGAAGTCATATGCATCGGCAGACCGCCGCTGATCTCCTCTGTCTGTGTATCCAGGATCCAAACTTTTTGATCCTTGCAGTGCATCGCGATATACCGTCCGTCGGGAGACCGGCTCAGATATTCCATACCGAAATAATCCGAAACTTCCTGCAGCCGTTCATCTTCAAAAACGTGTTTTTCTCCGGTAGACAGGTTTGCAACATACAGGTTTTGGTCTTTTTCGGAAATACACAGAGTATTGCCGTCCTCGGAAGGGATCGCCGATCCGACAGGTGTTTCCGTCGCCGTCTGATAAATACAGCTTCTGTTTTTCAGATCCACAACATAGAGATTGACTCCATTCCATAAAGTGCAATAGTATCCGTTTCTCGAAACCTGTATTTTTGAGATCGAGGAGTCATCGATTCCCAGATCGGTGAGGGGCAGTGTTTCATCCGTTCCGGCAATCGGGTCGACAAAGCGGAGCGCGTCACGGCAGGCAATGATAAAGGTGTTTTCGCAGAATGTTGTCTTCATCGGATATCTGCCGTCATTGTCCGATTGAAAGATCTGATTGCCATCGGGATCATAATACTGGTACGCGATATCAGTGCCGATACCGGACAGGACATAGTAATTGCTGCCCGGTGCTGTTCCTGCCGTAAGCAGCTGCGGCTCGGTCGCCGGAAGTGTTTCCAGATCCGGAGCCTTCTGATAATCCAGAACAAAGAGGTTTTTACCAAAGTTTTCACGGGCGATGAAGGCATGATCGACCGCTATGAGATCTACCATACTCTGTATATGTTTGTTGTCGCTGTCATCATAGAGACGGCCGATCTCCGGATTGAAAAGATAAACATCTCCGTTCGTACATGCAATATAACCGGTAGCAGCATTTTTGCCGAGCATCATCGAAATGGCATCCGTCGGAAGCGCCATCTCTGCGATGATGCTGCCGTCTGCTTCATCAAAGGAAATTGCTTTGTCTTCTGCCGTTACGACGATGCTGGTCCGTTCTCCGTCATCTACCGGATACGTATGAGACCGGATCAGTATATGGTAATTGCTCAGATTGAAAATGTCCGGATCTACCGTTTTGGACCACAGTTTTGTTCCGTCCGGGGCAAAGAGATCAAGCGTGATCGATCTCATATCTTTGGCTATGGAATAGTCATCCGGGCAGGAGAGCGCTGCGATATTTCCGTTATTGGTAAAGCAAAAATGGATCAGATGAGAATCGGATAATACGATATTCTGATGGTTACCGGTGTCGCTCTGCAGGATCGTAGCAGTAACCGGGATACCCGTTTCGTTATCATGTCCGACCACAAACAGTCCGGCATCTGCATTGTAGAGGCTTTCACCGATAAAAGCTCCGGACGAAATATCATCACATTTGGAAACGATAGTGCCATCGTGTAGATCCAGTGTCCAGACCGTGCCGGTATCTAAGAGAAAGGCCAGTTTTCGTTCCGTATCGATTGCGCCGCCGATCAGACTGGTGCTTCCGGGGGTATCGATACTGTACTTCAGCTGTCCGGATCCGTCATAGGCATAAAAATGCCTGGAGGTCATAATGTAGATGTTGTCTTCATCTGCATCCGCGAGCTGCACCTTATCATAGTAATTGTCACTGATCATGGGAGGGATGCAAAGGATCTCTTCCCAGGAAGCAGTATCCCAGATATGTACATTGCTGCCGTCATCCAGAGAGATCAGACGGCTGCCGTTTCGGTTTTTCCTATACGCTGATACCGGAAGGTCATGCTCCAGATTTTTGTAGAATGATCGGTTCTGACCGTTATCATAAACATGCAGGGCACTGCTTAAGGCATATTCGGCTTCGGCTACGTAGGGACGGTAATCACCGGGCGAAGGGAGCCCTGCACAGGCTACCAGAGCCGCCTGTTTGCGATAGCCGTCTGACAGCAGGTTCATTGCCGAAGATGCATAAAAGCGTGACTGGTTGATCTGCCGGTCACGGTTTTCCTGCATGTAATCAATTGCGAGCTTTGAATTTTCGCTGGTCAGGGATCGCTGCTGCTGGTTCATCTCTTCCATTTCCCGTGCTACGGAAGCATTGTAGATACCGAAAGCCGTACCGGCTCCGCCGATGAGCAGAGCGGAGGTGGTTACATAAGCGATCGCTTTATGCACGAGCCGTTCGCGATGACGCTGTCTCAGATCATCGAAGGAACAGCCGATCAGCGGGGCAGCCAGACGCAAAAGTTCTGTTTTAAACTTTCGGTTGCGTTCCTTTCGGGAGGCACCACGGATATCTGCCGCCAAAGGTTCTATAGGGCTGCCATTTTCGTCAGAAAGGAGCATCGGAGGAAAGCTGTCGTCCGGTTCGCCGTCGATCAGGATCGCCAGAATATGGGAATGATCATGCAGTGAGATGAAAGTTTCGATCTCCTTCTGCACCCATTCGGATCCTGGAGTTTCCGGTGAACATACGACGATCAGAAATTCGGATTCTTCCAGAGCGGCATTAATCTCTTCGGTCAGATTGCTGCCGATGGGAAGTTCTTCCTGATCACGGAAGACACGGCGGATCTTCTTTTTGCCGGTCTTTTTCTGCACGGCGGCAGGAATGGAAAACGTCTCCAGTCCGCGGTGGAGCTTCTTTGCGATCTCCATATCCAGCGGCGCATGCCGGTAGCTGATAAAAGCATCGTATTTCATAAGTCTGTCCTCGGTATTGGCGTGCCTCCTGTACGTGGCAGGAATGTTTATACAGAATTCATTTTGTTACTGGTTTATGCTCAATAATGGAAATGATTTCCATTATTGAGTATAACAAATAATGCCGCAGATTTCAAAAAAAACCACAAGGTCCGTCCCCATGGTTCTGAATTTTTAAAAAAAGATGTTGACATACTACGACAGGCGTGGTATAAAGATACTACGACAGGCATAGTACGACAGACGTTGCAATGATAGACGTACTACGACAGATGAATATAAAAGAAGACAAAGGAGGTGAGCAGGAGCTATGGTAGAGATCAGCAGTGATGTGATCCGCGGTTACAATGATACGATGATATTGTATATCCTGCGGAAAGCGCCGTCCTACGGTTATGAGATCTCCAAGCAGATCAAACAGCTGAGCGACGGGAAGTATATTATCAAAGAAACAACACTGTATTCCGCATTTACGCGAATGGAAAAGAACGGCTACATTGAGTCGTTCACGGCAGCCCCGGAAGCGGATGGCGGCGGAAAACGCCGGACGTATTACCGGATCACGGGAATGGGACAGCAATACTACAAAGAAAAATGTGAGGAATGGAATCTGACGAAAGAAGTGGTGGAACACTTTATTTCTGTAGAGGACTGATAGGGAGGAAACCTGAATGGAAACGATCAAAAACTATCTGGAAGCGATGTTCGCAAATCTTCCGCGTACACCGGAAGTGATCAAGGCGAAAGATGAGCTGTGGCAGATGATGGAAGACAAATACAATGAGTTGCGTGCGGAAGGCCGCAGCGAGAATGAAGCAGTAGGCATCGTGATCTCGGAATTCGGCAATCTGGATGAGCTGGCAGAAACACTCGGTCTGGAGAAAGCCGTTGAGGAAAGCCACGAACTGATGGAACTGGAACCGCGCAGACAGCTCTGTATGGATGAGGTGCGGGATTTCCTGCACGCTCAGATGGCAAGAGGAAGTATGACCGGTATCGGCGTGATGTTCTGCATCACCTGCCCGATCTGGGCGATCCTGCTGGGCGATACGTTCTTGGAAGGCATCGGAGTGCTTCTTTTGCTGGCCCAGATCGCACTTGCAGTCGGGATGTTCGTATTTGCGGCAAACCGTCACGCCAGATGGAAGTACATCTATAAGGAACCATGCAGCGTCGATTATGCCACTGCAGAATATGTGGCTTCCGAAAAGGAACGATACAATCCGGGGCTGAGGGGCCAGAGAACGATGGGAATCCTGCTGTGCGCACTCTGCTGGGTACCGGCAATGTTGTTTGATACCATCGGACTTACCAGGCTGCCGGTCATGGACAATATCGTAGCGGTGATGCTTCTGCTTATGGTAGGCGTTGGTGTGTTCTTTATCGTCAACAGCAGCATCGTGAGGGACAGCTTTGAAAAGATCCTGAAGCTGAACGATGAAAAGACGATGAGCAGTCAGTTTGTGGAAGCGCAGAAAGTGCTCTATGAAAATCCCCGTCTCAACAATCTGATGAGTGTGTACTGGCCGACGATCACATGCATCTACTTAAGCTACAGCTTCCTGACCTTTAACTGGGGCAGCAGCTGGCTGATCTGGCCGATCGCGGGGATCGTGCACTCGGTGATCAGGAAGAATATGGGAAGCAATGGAAAGCAGGCGTAACGATAGGAGGATATCGTAATGAAAGAAAAGAGTTTTAACAGAGGAGCATATATGGCGGTGATCACCGTGATCACAGTCTGCAGCATTATTCTGGGATCACTGATCCATCTGGGCGGGCTGTTCTGGAGGATTCCGGGGGTATTCGGTTTCGGAAGCCATGTCGGTGAGGGTACGATCAGCGGTGTCGATTCGATCGGTACCTTTGCTGCTGCAAAGATCGAAATGGATGCCGGCACTCTGACGATCGTGAAGGGCAGCGAATACAAGCTGGAGTTTGACGGATACCCGCAGGGGAAAGAGCCGCATTGGGAAATGAAGGGTGATACCCTGGTGCTGACACAGAAAATGGGAAAAGGTCTGAATCTGAAGACCATGGGGAACTTAAATTGCAGCGTAACCCTGACGATCCCGGAGAATGCAAACCCGGATATGGATATCAGACTGGCTATGGGCAGCGCAGACATCAGTGATCTGGCGTTTGGTACGATGAGCCTGGATCTGGATATGGGATCCTGCCAGCTCTCCGATTGCAGCATGAGCGGATGCATCGTAGATGCCGATATGGGATCCTGCACCTTTACGGACTGTTCGATGCTGGGCTGCAATATGGATGCGGATATGGGTGAGATCACACTGAAAAGCTGCAGCTTTACCGATGGTACGTTTGATGCGGATATGGGCAACATCAAATTGACGGATGCAGCATTTACTTCGGCGGACTGCAAATCGGATATGGGAAATGTTGAGGTATCCGGCAGTTTTTCCGATCTGAAGGCAGAGTGCTCTATGGGTACGGTAAAGGTAACAACGGATGCGGGAAGCGAAAATGCTTCCATGGATCTGAAAACGGATATGGGCAAGGTCACTGTGAATGGTGAGAACCGTGGCAGTGAATATAAAAAATAAAAGCTGATCGTTTCCACTTGCCAAAGTCTTCCGAGTCTAGTAAAATTAGGCGTTAGGAAGACTTTTTTATTTTTATAGGAATGTTCGTGATTCTTATAAAAAAGCGCTTCGGGGGAAGCATAGCTTTTTACATTATTTCGGAAATGAAGGAGATTGATCATGGCAGAACAGAAAAAACCCTTGGTAACAAACATTTGGACAGCGGATCCTTCCGCACACGTATTCAACGACAAGATCTACATCTATCCGTCCCATGACCTGGCACATGATGGTGAAGATAATGATAACGGCGATGAGTATATGATGGAAGACTATCACATCCTTTCACTGGACAACCTTGACGCGGAGTGCGTGGATAACGGCGAGGCACTGCATATGAAGGATGTGCCCTGGGTGAGCAAGCAGATGTGGGCACCGGACTGTGCGTTCAAGGATGGCAAGTATTATCTGTATTTTCCGGCACGCGATAAGGACGGCATCTTCCATATCGGTGTGGCAGTAAGCGATAAGCCGGAAGGCCCGTTCAAGGCAGAAGATGACTATATTCCGGGCTCCTACAGCATCGATCCGGCAGTCCTGGTAGACGATGACGGAAGAGCATATCTCTACAACGGCGGTCTGTGGGGCGGTCAGCTGGAGAAATGGAAGACCGGCAAGTTTGATCCGGAAGGCGGCGAAAATGCAAAGGATGAGCCGGAGGTGCGTCCTCTGGTAGCAGAGCTTGCGGATAATATGAAGGAGTTCAAGGGCGAGTATCAGCACATCGTGATCCTGGATGAGAACGGCGAGGAGATCAAGGCCGGCGATGAGGATCGCAGATACTTCGAAGGACCGTGGATGCATAAATACAATGGAAAGTACTACTTCTCCTATTCCACCGGTACCACCCATTATCTGGTATACGCAACCGGTGACAGCCCGATGGGACCGTTCACATACCAGGGACGTATCCTGGAGCCGGTCATTGGCTGGACCACACATCACTCCATCGTGGAGTATCACGGCAAGTGGTATCTGTTCTATCATGACTGCGAGCTGTCCGGCGGTATCAACCACAGACGTACCGTGAAGTTTATGGAACTGAAGTATGATGAGAACGGCAAGATCATCACGATGACACCGTAATCTTATATCTGCGAAGTTTATACTGCCCGGGATCATGAACGGTTCCCGGGCAGTTTTTTCTTTTCAAGAGTTCGGAAGCCGTGTTATAATCGTTTTACACGAATTAAGTTTACCCGGAGACGAATAAGTAATGAAGATCCTAATTATCAGTCTGTCTGCGGCTGTGGTCAGCTATCTGCTGGCAGCCGGGATAATCATGTTTTTGGTTAAGGTCCTCAAAAGAGGGACAAACCATACCAAAAAAGAAAGATTTCTGGAGATCCTTTCGGTATGGATCGCACTTTATGTATTCGGCGGTATCGGCTATTTTTCGATTTATACACATTGCGGAGAAAAAGCTCTGGAGGCATTGCAGAGTGATGAACGTGTGACGATATCAGAGATAGACAGAGCCTGGCTGTTTGACGGTCCGGGAACGAGCGATGTGCTGGTCTTTTATCCCGGCGCGAAGGTGGATGAGAAGGCGTATGCGCCGTTGTGCCGGCGGCTGGCAGAAGGCGGGCTCGACTGTATCGTGGTAGAGATGCCGCTGCATATGGCTTTTACGGAGCGATGGGCAGCAGGCCGCTATCGCTCACAGTATGATTACGCGCATTGGTATCTGGGTGGACATTCCCTGGGTGGAGCGATGGCGGCAGCCTATGCGGCGCAGAACGCGATGCACTGGGATGGTCTGGTATTGCTGGCAGCCTATTCGGTTGATCCGTTGCCGCAGATGAAGTGCTGCTCGGTATACGGAGATCAGGATGGGGTGATGAACCGGGAGAACTATGAGGCAGGGAAATCTTTTTGGCCTGAAGGTGCCAAAGAGCTGGTGATCGCCGGCGGCAATCATGCACAGTTCGGCGATTACGGTGCGCAGCGCGGCGACGGAGAAGCCACCATCTCCGCAGAAGAACAGCTGTCGTTGACAGCGGATTTTATCGAATCCACATTAAAATAAATATAACGGTTCCGGACCATCGGTTCCGAACCGTTACTGAGAGGGATCCTTATGCCGCATATCTTATCAGTAATGCATAGCATTCATTGATTTTTTTGCACATTTCTTCGGAACCATCCGGATTATCCGGGTGGTATTTTTTTAACAGCTGGTTTCTGCGCTGTTTGATCTCGTCTGCGGTAAAAGGAATGTCCACGCCGAAAAAAGCCTTGGCTTCCTCCAGGCGGGCATTGACAGTGGAAGTGTGATAGTGGCGATGGGTATGTTCGGATGTGCGTTGGCTGGTGTTATTCTTCCGGTTGTCTGTTTCGTTGGATGCACTACTCCGGGAATCGGATCGGTTATCATTATGCTTTTCATCGTTGAAATCATATTTACCGGAACTGTCACGTTTTGCAGATCCGTGACTTTGAGCAGAATGATCTTGTGCAGATCCCGGATTTTTGACGGGCTCTTTTTCAGAACAATGGCTGTTTTCAAAAGGATCGGTATCCACCTTTGTATTTTTGTTTTGGAAAGATTCTGTTTTCATGTTATCCAGCAATTTTCGGCATTGTTCATAACTGCTGCAGAACGGATAGGTGATCATCTCGCCAAAAGCAAGCACAGTATCGCTATGCCGGCGTAACAGGGAAAACAGAAACGAAAAGACCGTCACCAGACCTGTCCCGGCCAGGATCAGTAGAAACGTATTGATCCCACGGAATTGCCATAGAATAATGCCTGCCGGAATAAGTACGATCGCCAGCAGGATCATATCGGAAAGAGACCGGTTCTTCCGAAGACTGCGAAAACACTTATGCAGCTTTGCACCCGGCGTGGCCAGGATCATTTCGATATATAAAAAGCAGATATTCAGATGTTCTTCCCGCATAGGCCATACTCCGTTTTGTTAAAAGATCTATCTGATATATCGGCAGATACCGTCGGTATCTGTAGTGGAAAAGCAGCGGAGCGGAGCAATATCTGCATAGCAGCAAGGGTAGATAAAACGTATAATCATGCTTAGGAACAGTTCCTTAGTCGCGTATTTATGCGGAAACGCAGGACGATTCGGAAGAGATATAGGGAGGAAGGGGAATGGCGATTTACAAAGATCATCCGTTATTGAAAATGGACTATCCCGATGTGGATGTGATCCGCGTGGGAGATATCTATTATATGGTCTCTACCACGATGTATTTTATGCCGGGGTGTGAGATCCTGCGGTCCTATGATCTGGTGCACTGGGAGCATGCGGCGTATGTGTATGAGCGGCTGGATTCCACTCCGGCGCAGTGTCTGGAAGGGGAAGATAATATCTACGGACAGGGGATGTGGGCGGCAAGCCTGCGTTATCACAACGGGAAGTATTACATTGTTTTTGTAGCGAATGATACTCATAAGACGTATCTGTATCAGTCGGAGCGGATCGAAGGGCCGTGGGCAAAGAGTGAGATCGAAGGGTTTTATCATGATAATTCCCTTCTGTTTGATGATGACGGCAGAGTGTATATTGTGTACGGAAATACCGATGTACACCTGACAGAACTGAAAGCGGACCTGAGTGGGCCCAAAGAAGGCGGCATTGATCGTGTGATCGTTGATAACAGTAAAGATGAGGTGTACCTTGGTTATGAGGGCTCGCACATCTATAAGATCAACGGTAAGTATTATGTGTTCTTTATCAATATCCCGAAATCCACGGGACGCCGGACGGAAAGTTGTTTTGTGGCGGACACTTTGGAAGGTGAATTTACCGGCGTTAAGGTGATGGACGATGACAGAGGTTACTGCGGAAGTGGTGTGGCTCAGGGTGGTATCGTAGATACCCCGGACGGCAGGTGGTATGCGATCCTGTTCCAGGACAGCGGTGCCGTGGGACGCATTCCGGTATTGATGCCGGTGCATTGGAAGGAAGACAGTATCTTTCCGGTATTCGGAGACGATGGTGTGATCACGATGGAATTTGAAGTGCCGGACGGAAAGCCGGGCTATGGTTATGAGCCGTTGTCTGGCAGTGATGATTTTAAGGATCCGGTTGCCGGAAAAGAAAAGCGTTTTACGGAGAGTTTCGGATTTAAGAGTTTCTGGCAGTTTTCGCATGAGCCGGATCTGTCTTTGGTGGAACATGACTGCGAGAGCGGCAGCGTAAAGATCACAACGGACAAGATCAGTAAAAATCTGATGCAGGCGAAAAATACACTGACTCAGCGCACTATGTATCCGACCTGTGCGGCAGAGATCACGGTGGATGGCAGCGGATTAAAGGATGGAGATTATGCGGGGCTGTGCATGCTGCAGGGGGCGTATGCTTTTGTTGCGCTGACCCGCAGAGGCGATAAATATTATCTGGTGATGAAGAACCGCAAACCGGCAGAAGGGTTATGGGGAGAACGTCACGATAAAGAACCGGGCGATGAGCAGGCAGCGATGGAATTGAGTGTTTCGAAGATCACGCTTCGTGCAGAAGCCGACTTTACCTTGATGAAGGATACGGTACAGATGTATTATATCGAAGACGGTCAGAAGAAACCTTTCGGTCCGGAAAGCAAACTGCGATTCAAACTGGATCACTTTACCGGTGCCCGCTTCGGACTCTTTGTATACTCTGCAAAAGAAACCGGCGGAAGCGCTGTATTTACGGATTTCGTATACGGAGACCACAGGGACGGTTCTTTGGCTCAAAATGAGCCGGAGAACCGTCCCTGTGGTTGTTAGTTTTACATCATTTATTAGTAAACAGGAATATCATGAGCCTCCCTGTCAGCAGGAAGCCAATCCCCATAAGTTTAAAGAATAAGTTGTTGAAAGGTACGGCAAGTTCATTGACAAAGGGTCTGGTCTCTTCGGTAAACAACACCTTTTTCCGTATTTCGGGATCAGGATGAATAAAGAGTTTTACTTCATAGCCCGGTGGAAGCGCCATCCAGGGCGCACCGATCGGCGGAAGTTCTACCAGTCTTTCTGTTGTACCGTTTACATTGGCTTCATACACGATCAGAGGTACCGGGAATGCCGTCCGTTTCCGTTCAACGACTTTTGCGGTTACCTCAATGGTGTATTTATTTTTATACCCCTTGGCATAGAAAAACCAGCGTACGATAAACAAAATTCCGATCACGATCAGCAGGGCAGGAAGCCAGTATAGTTTAATATATGTTGTCAGCATATTATACCCCCCCTTTCATAGATATTTTGAAATAATCGATTATTATACTTAATTCCGAAACAGTCCTTTCATCTGTTTCGCCTGATCCTGCAGACCGAAGTAGTAGCGGCCGTCGGTGACGCAGCCGACATTGGCGATGACATGCGGATCATAACCACCATTGTTGCGCAGCAGACATTCTGCTTCAAACAGGATGCAGCCTAAAGGAATGTGATAATCGCTGCTGACAATGACCAGGTTTTGGACCTGAGGATACTGTTCGCGCAGGATGTCATAAGAAAAGACCGCATTATCATAGGTGATCAGAGAGCGGTCTTCGATGATGAGCCGTTCCTTTTCGATACCGTGTTCCATAAGCCAGTCAGCCATAGCGCCGGCCTCGGTTGCTGACGGATCTCCGTAAGCGGTAGGGCCGCCGGTCAAAAGGATATACGCTTCCGGATATTCCTGCAGGCAGCCGGTCACGGTGATGAGGCGGTCGATCAGTTCTTTTCGCGGGGTGCCGTCGGTATTCAGCTGGAAGCCGAGTACGACAAAGCAGAGACTGTCGTCTGTCGGAAGATCGTCCGGCAGCAGATGTACATCGTCAAATGCAGTGGTAGTGATCCCGGTTTCGATCACGTCGTCACGGATTTCTGCCAGACCATCATAGATATTCGTAAATCGGTCTTTATTTACCTGATCCCAGTAATCCAGAACATGTTCCCATGCATCAGCGGATGCCGGATCGATGGCAGCCATTTCATCCATGATCTGTACTATGGTATCCTTGTCTGCGCCGGATGCGTAGGCGCTGATCAGTTCCGGCGCCAGTTCTTCTTTGATCTGCACAGGCATCTCCCTGGGAGCTTCCGGTGTGGGAACTGCGGTGGGCACAGGTGTTGCAGTAGGTTCCGGGGAAGGCGTAATGCCTGCTTCGGTTATCTTCGGTGCAGGAGTTAAGTCTGTGATCGGAGCAGTATCCGGCGAGGAAATAGTGGAGTTGTCTGTTCCGCAGGAAGCAAGGATCAAGGTACCCAAAAGAGACAGAAAAACAGTTTTTTGCCTGATGCATGTAGTATTTTTTTTGTTATTTCGGGGGTAATTCATGTGGATCCTTTTCGATAAGCCATGGGGACGGTTCTGTGGCTCATTTTAAGCCGGAGAACCGTCCCTATGGCTGGTTTACCAGTTGATCTTATCGGCAGCGTCGGTGGTGATCATTGCAAAGGTTTTATACAGCCGTACATGGATGGGGCGGTTGATCTCGTACAGTTTTACCGGAGTGCCCAGAGGAAGTAAGATAAATTTCTTACCTTCTGCGGTGTCGAGCAGGATCTTGACCTGCTGGCCGTTATTGTTGTTATAGGAAATAACGTCATCCATATATCCGTAAACAACGCCTTCACGGACCACACCATGCTTTTTGGTCTCCAGGAAGCGTTTGATATTCATAAACAACAGAATCAGAGCTACTACGCCGACTAGCAGAAACATAAGGCAGGAAAGGATCAGTACGACAGGGGATCCCGATGATTCGGAAGAAGGGGCCAGGGCGGCCAAAATGGAGCCAATCCCTCCCCATGTGAAAGCAAACCCAAACATAGCCGGAAAGGCGGCATTCCAAAAGGTGAGTTTAGCGTTTTTGCAATGTACTAATTCATATTCCGGAGTGAGTTCGGAGGTTGCCACTGTCCCCACATAGGTACCGCAGTACTGGCAGACTTCCGAAAGAGCCGGCGCGCCACAGCTCGGGCAGACACGGGAAGCCTGCTGGTCCGGTAGCCGGATCTTCTGCGCGAACGGGTTTTCGGAACCGAATTTCATTTTCATACCGGTTGATGTTTTCATAAAAAAACCTCACAAATATACCTGTTTTAGGATATCATGACTTTATCATAACTTGATATGCGGCGCAAGCCTGTCCGGTTTGCATTTATGACGCCTTCGCTTGACACCCTATTAAAAAATGATAAAATTTTAATAATGGTTTTTATGTTTTTCAGTAACGGATACAGGAGGTTACGAGATGGCAGAATCAAGAGGACCGGTGGCACCGAAGGATCCCACCGCCAAGAGACCGTTTTACTATGTAATGCGTGATAAAGAGGTTTGTCCTCTTCTTACGCCCGACGGGAAAGCGATCACATTTATCTATGAAAGTGACGGCCGGCTGCAGGCCAGTGCGAAACTGGTGGGAAACCTGCAGGATGAAGAGATGCTGAAGGAACTGGGGACGGTCGAAGGATTTCGCAGGCAGGTACACAGTATCGGCGTTTCCGTACAGAAAGCGGGAGAACCGGTAAAAGTAACCTTTGCGTTTCAGATGTACGGGCATAAGGATCCGTACAACAGTGGCACTACCCTGACCATGGATATCGATTCCGATGGTATGGAGATGGTCATGGAGCTGGATCGTTTCGAGTGGTCGGACGATGACAATGTGCCCGGACAGATCCGTTTTGAATTTCCGGAAGCAGGTATCCCGGTGAAGGTATCGGTATGCTTCTATCTGAATGACGGCTATACCGCTCCGGAGCAGAAGGAAGATAAGGAAGTGGACTTCTGCGGGGAACCGTATAAGAAGATGATCGAAAAGTCGCTGATGCAGAAGGGTAATGTGCACCGTCTGAAAGCGGCGATCGAAAAGGCGCGCAGGGGGGAGCATGTGGAGGTGGCCTTTATCGGCGGCTCCATCACACAGGGGGCAGGAGCGACCCCGATCAATGTGAATTGTTATACCTATAATGCATTCAAGGGCTTCTGTGATCTGACCGGCAGAGGTTATGAAGATAACGTAGGCTACACCAAGGCCGGCGTAGGCGGTACACCTTCCGAGGTGGGGATCCTGCGTTATGCCAACGATGTGACCGATAACGGAAAGAAGAGTCCGGATCTGGTGGTTGTAGAATTTGCCGTAAATGATGAGGGCGATGAGACCAAAGGTGAGTTTTATGATTCTCTGGTCAGAAAAATCTATAACAGTCCACAGAAACCGGCAGTGGTCCTGATCTTCTCGGTATTTGTGGATGGCTATAATCTGCAGGACCGCTTAAAATGTGTGGGCGAGGCGTATAACCTGCCGATGGTGAGTGTGAAGGATGCCGTTTACGAGCAGTTCTATCTGAGTTCGGAAGACGGTGGTGTGGTAAGTAAGAACCGTTATTTCTATGATATGTTCCATCCGACGAATGTGGGACACCGCATTATGGGTGACAGCCTGATCAACCTGTTCCGTGCAGCAGATGCATCTGAAGATATGGAAGATCTGGATATCACAGACATCAAACCGCCGAAGGGTGCAGAGTTTGAAAATGTATATCTGGTAGACCGTCATAACATTGATGATAGTCCGTGCGTGATCAGCTATGATCATGGTGCTTTTTCCGGTGATAGCCAGGAACTGCAGAATGTAGAGAGAGATCTGGATCTGCAGGGCACTCCGGAGTTTACCGGCAACTGGCTGTATGAGCCGGGCAATGCGGGAGAACCGGTATTTAAAGCTCGCATCCAATGCAGTGCGGTAATGATCGGCTATATGGACTCGGCATCGCCGGAAGTGGGCTGCGCGGAAGTGTATGTGGATGGCGAAAAAGTGCTTACGATCGATCCACACAAGATCGGCTGGCAGCATTGCAACGCATATATCGCATTTCGTGGCGGACCGTCCGCGGAGCGTGACATCGAGATCCGTATGGCGGAGCAGGACAAAGATAAGCGCTTCACCTTCCTGGGATTTGGTGTCGTAGACTGACGGCAGGGAAAGAGCAGGAAACAAAAAGGAAGGTGCCTGAAGAGCGGATGAGGTATTTTAAGCCGGGAAGATGATCTTCCCGGCTTTTTCCTATTCATTTTTTGTTTACAATAATTATCTTGACAATCAAAGTATTCTGTATTATTCTCATCTACGGCAATAAAGTTTGATACTCAAAATATTTGAAAACCAAAATAATAAAAACAGAAAAAGGAGAAAAAGAACATGTTGGAGAAATTGATCGCGATCATTGAGGAGCAGCTGAATGTAGAAGGCACGGAAGTGACCCTGGAGAGCAATTTCAAGGAAGATCTGAAGGCGGATTCCCTGGATCTTTTTGAACTGGTCATGGCTCTGGAAGAGGAATTCGGCATCGAGATCCCGTCTGAGAAGCTGGAGAGCTTCACGACCGTAGGCTCTGTTGTGGAATATATGAAAGAGAACGGCATCGAAATCTGAGAAAACGCGGGGACGAAGAATGAAAAACAGAGTAACCGAGATACTGAAAACGGAATATCCGGTGATCCAGGGCGGTATGGCCTGGGTGGCAGAGCATAACCTGGCGGCGGCGGTATCCAATGCAGGCGGGCTGGGGATCATCGGTGCGGCATCGGCTCCGGCGGAGATCGTACGCGAAGAGATCCGTAAATGCAAGGAACTGACCGACAAGCCGTTTGGCGTGAATATCATGCTGCTCAATCCCAATGCGGATGAGGTGGCAAAGATCGTGGTGGAGGAAGGTGTGCAGGTGGTGACCACCGGCGCCGGAAATCCCGGAAAATATATGGAACAGTGGAAAGCTGCCGGTGTGGCGGTGATCCCGGTGGTAGCCAGTACGGCAATGGCGATCATGATGGAACGCGCCGGAGCCGATGCGGTGGTAGCGGAAGGTATGGAGAGCGGCGGACACATCGGTGTGACCACGTCGTTTGTGCTGATCCCGCAGGTTGCGGATGCGGTGAAGATCCCGGTGATCGGTGCCGGCGGTATCGCAGACGGCAGAGGTATGGCGGCAGCCTTTATGCTGGGCGCGGAAGGGATCCAGATGGGTACCCGTTTCGTGGCGGCGAAGGAATCTATCGTACACGCGGCATTTAAGGAAAAGATCATCAAGGCAAAGGATATCGATTCGACCGTGACAGGTACCTCGACCGGACATCCGGTACGCTGCCTGAAGAACCGTATGACCAAGGAATATCTGCGTCTTGAGCAGGAAGGTGCGGATTTTATGGAGCTGGAGAAGCTGACGCTGGGCTCCTTAAAAAAAGCGGTCATCGACGGCGACGTGGTGAACGGCACCCTGATGGCAGGCCAGATTGCCGGCCTCATCAAGAGCGAAGAGAGCTGCGAGGACATCGTAAAGGGTATCGTGGCAGAGGCAGAGAAATTGCTGAATAAATGATGTGTCATTCCCGGCTTCCCCCCTGGGGGAAGCTGACGGATGAGGGGCGCGGCAAGGGCATAGAAAGGATAACTATGGGAAAGACAGCTTTTATCTTCCCCGGGCAGGGAGCACAGTATCCCGGCATGGGGAAGGATTTTTTTGAGAACAGCGAGGCGGCGCAGGAGATGTACCGCAGCGCTTCGGTGGTGACCGACCTGGATGTGGAGACGCTCTGCTTTACGGAGAATGAGCAGCTGAACCGGACGGAATATACGCAGATCGCGATGATCACGACCGAGCTGGCGATGTGGAAGACGGCGCTGAACGCAGGCTTGAAGGCGGAGGTGTGCGCTGGCCTGAGCCTGGGTGAATATGCGGCACTGGCAGCCGCCGGAGTGATGGATGCGGCGGATATCTTCCGCATCGTACGCAAGCGCGGCATCTATATGCAGAATGCATATCCGAGCGGCGGCGGGATGACGGCAGTGCTCGGACTGGACGGGGATACCGTGGATGCAGCATGTGCAAAAGTACGGGAAGCGACGAAGCTGCCGGTATCGGTGGCTAACTACAACTGCCCGGGGCAGATCGTGATCACCGGTGCAAAGGAAGCGGTGGATCAGGCTGCAGAAGCCTGTCAGGAAGCCGGGGCAAAACGCTGTATGCCGCTGAATGTCAGTGGTCCTTTTCATTCGGCGCTGCTGGCGGATGCGGCGGTAAAGCTGGGAAAAGAGCTGGAGACTGTAGTGCTGAACGATCCGCAGATCCCGTATCTGACCAATGTAACGGCCGAACCGGTGACGACAAAGGACGGGATCAAAGAACTGCTGGCAAAGCAGATCTGCTCGCCGGTCAGGTGGCAGCAGAGCGTGGAGCGTATGATCGCAGACGGCGTGGACTGCTTCATCGAGATCGGACCGGGCAAGACGCTGGCCGGGTTTATGAAGCGCATCAATAAGGATGTGAAGGTATACAATATCCAGACGATGGAAGATCTGGAAAATGTTGTGAAAGAACGGACGGTAACGGCATAAGACGGATGCCGGAAAGGATGGATCCGGATACGGTTTACAGCATGCAGGGCTGTGAAGCGTATCCGGATGAGAGAAACCGTAATAGGGGAGGGGAAAAGAATGCTGACGGATAAGACGGCGCTGGTGACCGGCGCGGGACGCGGGATCGGCAGGGCGATCGCGCTCAAGCTGGCATCGCTTGGTGCAAAGGTGATCGTAAACTACAGCGGATCTAAGGAAAAAGCGGAGGAGACCGTTGCCGAGATCGTTGCGGCAGGCGGCAGTGCGGAAGCGATGCAGTGCGATGTTTCGGATTTTAATGCATGCGGGGAACTGGCAAAGAACGTGATCGCCAAATATGGGCGGCTGGATATCCTGGTGAACAATGCCGGTGTGACCAGAGACGGCCTGCTGATGGCAATGTCGGAAGAAGACTATGATAAGGTGCTGGATACCAATCTGAAAGGCGCTTTCAATATGATACGGCATTTTTCCAGAAGCTTTTTGAAACAGCGCTCCGGGCATATCATCAATATCTCTTCGGTGAGCGGTGTGATGGGAAATGCCGGACAGGCCAATTACAGTGCTTCCAAGGCAGGGCTGATCGGTCTGACCAAGAGTGTGGCCAGAGAGCTGGCCGGCAGAGGGGTATGTGTGAATGCCGTGGCTCCGGGATTTGTGGAGACGGATATGACAGCGGCGATGCCGGAAGCTGCAAAAGAAAAGATGACCGAAGTGATCCCGATGGGAAGAGTCGGTAAGGTGTCGGATATCGCAGAAGCAGTGGCGTTTCTGGCAGATGATGCATCGTCCTATATCACGGGACAGGTGCTGTGTGTGGACGGAGGTATGGCGATATGAAAAGCAGACGTGTAGTGATCACCGGACTGGGAGCAGTCACCCCCATCGGAAATGATGTGGAGAGTTTCTGGGTAGGGATCAAAGAAGGGAAGATCGGGTTTGCGCCGATCACGGCTTTTGATACGACGGATTACAAGGTGAAGATCGCCGCAGAGGTGAAGGACTATGATCCGCTGCAGACGATCGATAAGAAATCGGCGAAGCGTATGGAGCGTTTCTCCCAGTTTGCCGTGACGGCAGCGGGGGAAGCGATCAAAAATGCCGGTCTGGATATGGAACAGGAAGATGCTTTCCGCGTGGGCTGTGCCGTGAGCAGCGGCATCGGCAGCCTGCAGTCCATCGAGAGAGACTATGTGCGTCTGCTGGAGAAGGGGCCGTCTAAGGTGAGCCCACTCTGGATCCCGCTGATGATCTCCAATATGGCTGCCGGTAATGTCAGCATTGCCTATGGCCTGAAGGGAAAGAACATCAATGTGGTAACGGCGTGCGCATCCGGTACCCATGCGGTCGGCGAAGCGTTCCGTACCATCCAGTACGGGGACGCGGATGTGATGCTTGCCGGCGGTACGGAGGCGGCGATCTGTCCGATCGGTGTGGCGGGCTTTACCGCACTGACGGCACTCAGTACATGTGAGGATCCCAAGACCTGCTCCCTGCCGTTTGACGCGAGACGAAGCGGTTTTGTAATGGGCGAAGGATCGGGCGTACTGGTACTGGAAGAGATGGAGCATGCGAAGGCACGCGGGGCGAAGATCCTGGCTGAGGTGGTCGGATACGGTTCTTCTGCGGATGCGTTCCATATCACATCTCCGGCAGAGGACGGTTCCGGCGCTGCCAGAGCAATGACCAATGCCGTGGCGGATGCCGAAGTGACGACGGATGATATCGACTATATCAATGCACACGGAACGGCGACGCACTTGAACGATCTGTTTGAGACCAGAGCGATCAAGCTGGCATTTGGCGAGCATGCCTATCAGATGAAGATCAACTCGACCAAGTCGATGGTAGGCCATCTGCTGGGGGCTGCGGGTGCGGTAGAGCTGATCACCTGCGTAAAGGAACTGCAGGAAGGCTATCTGCACCGGACGGTGGGTCTGGAGCAGACTGAAGAGGAGCTGGATCTGGACTATTGTAAGGAAGCGTATCAGGGTGAGGTGCGCTACGCACTGTCCAATTCCCTGGGCTTCGGCGGCCACAACGCGAGTGTACTGCTGAAGAAGTACGAAGGGTGATACTGACACATCATCCGCCTGTCGGGCACATTCCCCCTTAAGGGGAAGGCAAGTTAGAGAGGAGGCCGTGATGGCTGTATATACGACGAAACAGATCATGGAGATCATACCGCATCGCTCCCCGTTCCTGCTGATCGATACGATCGAGGAACTGGAAGAAGGCGTGCGTGCGGTGGGAAAAAAATGCGTGAGCTTTAATGAACCGTATTTTGCGGGGCATTTTCCGGGCAATCCCGTGATGCCGGGTGTGCTGCTCATCGAGGCGATGGCGCAGACCGGTGCCGTGGCAATGCTGGGCCTGCCGGCATGGAAGGGAAAGACAGCGTATTTTGCCGGGATCGATAAGGCACGGTTCAAGCGCAAGGTAGTACCCGGGGACGTGGTACTGTTTGAAGTGACGATCATCAAACAAAAAGGACCGATCGGTGTGGCGGAAGCCGTAGCTACCGTGGATGGTGAAGTGGCAGCAAAGGCAGAGATTTCTTTTGCAGTAGGAGACTGACAACAATGAGCTGGACGAATATTTTTAACCGCAACAAACAGAAAGCAACAGAAAACACGACGACCGAAAAAACGGAGAGTGCCCCAGAGATGATCCGCTGCCCGAAATGCGGGAAGATGGTGGAGAAGCTGAAGGTGGCAAAGCGCCGCTATATCTGCTATGAATGTGAAGGATATTTCCGTGTGAAGACAAGCAACCGTATCCGTATGGTCACGGATCCGGGGACGTTTGAAGAATGGTTTACGGAGCTGGAGGTGTGCAACCCCCTGCAGTATGAAGGGTATGAAGAAAAACTGGCAGAAGCCAGGGAAAAGACCGGCTTAAAAGAAGCATTTACTGTTGGCAGGTGCAAGATCTTCGGTGAGAACGCGGTTGTCGGTGTCTGCGATCCGCGTTTCATGATGGCCAGCATGGGGCATGTGCTGGGAGAGCGTGTGACGGCTGCGATCGAGCGTGCGACCAAAGAAAAACTGCCGGTATTCCTCTTCTGTGCATCCGGTGGCGCCAGAATGCAGGAAGGCATTATCTCCCTGATGCAGATGGCGAAGACTTCCGCGGCAATCAAGCGGCATGGGAAAGCGGGACTGCTGTACAGCACCATCCTGACGGATCCGACCACCGGTGGTGTAACGGCCAGCTTTGCCATGCTGGGGGATGTGATCATGGCGGAGCCGGGAGCGCTGATTGGTTTTGCGGGACCGCGGGTCATCCGCCAGACCATCGGGCAGGAGCTGCCGGAAGGCTTCCAGACGGCGGAGTTTCTGTTAGAGCACGGCTTCGTGGACGGGATCGTGGAACGTAAGAATCTGAAGAAGATGATGTACTTCCTGATCCATGCGCACCGCTGCACGGGCAAGCGAAGCTGGGCAGACTTTTCCGGGAAAGACTTCCATTTCCATATGACCGAGATCCTGAAGGAAAAGGTGTGGTATGACCAGCCCAAAACGGCGTGGGAGAAGGTCAAGGGTGTGCGTCAGATGGAGCGTCCGTCGGCGCTGGACTATATGGCGCAGATCTTTGATATCTTTGTGGAAGCGCATGGAGACCGTAACTTTGCGGACGATCCGGCGATCGTGGGCGGTGTCGGCTTTATCGCAGACCAGCCGGTGACGGTGATCGCGGATGTGCGCGGTTCCAGTATCGCAGAGTGTAAGGAGCGTAATTTCGGTATGCCCAAGCCGGAAGGCTATCGCAAAGCGCTGCGTCTGATGAAACAGGCGGAGAAATTTAACCGTCCCATTGTAAGCTTTGTCAATACCTGCGGAGCCTTCTGCGGGATCGAGGCGGAGGAGCGCGGACAGGGCGAGGCGATCGCGAGAAACCTGATGGAGATGTCGGCGCTGAAAGTACCGGTGCTGTGCATCCTGATCGGGGAAGGCGGCAGCGGAGGTGCTCTGGCAACGGCGGTCGGTAACGAAGTGTGGATGCTGGAAAACGCGACCTATTCCATCCTTTCGCCGGAAGGTTTTGCATCGATCCTCTGGAAGGATGCGGGACGGGCGAAGGAAGCCAGTGAGGTGATGAACATCACGGCGCAGGACCTCAAGCGCCTGAAGGTGATCGAGGAGATCGTACCGGAATTCGGCGGTGCAGGCAAGGATACGGCGGCCGGGATCGGGGATTACTTAAAAGAAAAGATCATGGCATTTCTGACAAAGTACGAAGGAAAGGATCCGGAAGAGATCGCAGAAGAGCGGTACGAGAGGTTCCGGGCCTTTTAAGGCAGAGCCGGCGGAGAGAAAAGGACGATAGGATAATGACGATAAAGATCAGTGGTACCGGCAGAGCACTGCCGGAAAAGATATTGAAAAATCAGGATCTGGAAAAGATGGTGGAGACCTCGGATGCCTGGATCACGGAACGGACCGGGATCAAAGAGAGGCATATCGCGAAAGCAGAATCCGTTGCATCTCTGGCGGCAGAGGCATGCCGGCGGGCACTGGCGGATGCCGGTAAGACCGCGGAAGAGGTGGATCTGATCCTGCTGGCAACATGCTCTCCGGAGATGTTGCTCCCCTGCAGCGCATGCCAGGTACAGAGTGCGATCGGAGCGAAGAATGCGGTAGCATTTGACCTGAATGCGGCTTGTGCGGGATTCCTCTTCGGTCTGCAGACGGCACATGCCTATATCGTATCGGGGATGTACCGCAATGCCCTGGTCGTGGGTGCGGAGGTACTCTCCAAGATCGTGGACTGGGAAGACCGCGGGACGTGTGTGCTCTTTGGGGATGGCGCCGGTGCCATCTATGTGGAGGCGAGTGAGGACGATCAGACCGGAATACTAAGTATGACGGCGGGCAGCGACGGCAGCCGGGGTGGCGTGCTGTACTGCAGAGAACGACAGATCTCCTATGCGGATGCCTTTGAGAGCAACGACTGCTATATCCATATGAATGGCGGCGAAGTGTATAAATTTGCGGTGCGCCAGGTGCCGGACTGCATCGAAAAGACCCTGGAAAAAGCAGGGCTGTCCGTAGAGGATATCGATATGTTTGTCCTGCATCAGGCCAATGTGCGGATCATCGAAGCTATCGCGAAGCGCCTGAAGGCAGATATGGAGCATTTCCCGGTCAATGCGGACCGTGTGGGAAATACATCTTCAGCGGCGATCCCGCTGCTTCTTGATGAATTGAACAAAAGTGGTAAAATACAGAAAGGACAGCGCCTGGTACTGTCCGGTTTTGGCGCAGGTCTGACTTACGGCGCCTGCGTACTGCGCTGGTAGGATCATCGGGGGAGACAGAACATGGCAAGGAAACCAACCGTGGCTTTGAATGAACTGCTGGTGAACCTGCTCAGCAAGGTGCTGGATGCGGAAGCCAAGGGCGTGATCACGGAAGAATTTAAAGATATCACGAATAATGATATGCATATCATGGAGGCGATCGGCGTAAAAGAGCCCAAGAATATGTCCCAGATCGCGGCAAAGATGTATGTCACGGTGGGAACGCTGACCGTCAATATGAACAACCTGGAGAAAAAGGGCTATGTGGAGCGCAAGCGTAGTACCGAGGATAAGCGGGTGGTGCTGGTGACGCTGACGGAGAAGGGCCGGAAAGCCTTTTTTCACCACAGGGATTACCACAAGGCGATGATCCATGCGGCGGTGCGCGGGCTGGAAGAGGACGAGATGCAGGCACTGATGAACTGCTTAAACAAGCTGGATCAGTTCTTTGAGGAAAAGCAGAAAGAAAGCAAAACAGAAAGCAAATAAAGACGATAAAGCACTTGCATAATTGTCGGAATTGGTATAAAATATGGATGTTCGTTAAGAACGTGGGCTCATAGCACAGCTGGGATGTGCGTCCGCTTCACGTGCGGAAGGTCACAGGTTCGAGCCCTGTTGGGCCCACTTTAGGGAAGTTTCTGATTTTACTGGAACTTCCCTTATTTATTGGGGTTTTTCGGCATTTACCTTCTCCTCCTGCATTGCAATCAATGCCGCTATATATCCGAGAAGCCTGTCTCTCTGCTCCTTCTTGAGCTTATTGAAATCCGCTACCAATGTCCCTGTGTCTGTTCCCGCTACACGGGGGCTGAGCCCAATGTGGGTACGCGGTCATCAACTTTTCTACACAGGGGCTGCCCCCCGGGGGGATGCGCCGTGTGTTAATTCCCGGCCGTTAATCTCGCTTGTAATTCTGCAATGATTTTATCCTTTTCAACAAGCGCTTGATCTTTGCTCTGCAACTCCTGATCCTTGCTTTGCAGCGCCAGATCTTTTTCTGCCAATTCCTGCTCTTTTTCGGCAAGCGCCTGTTTCTGTTCTTCGATGAGATCTTCCCGCGCCTGCTCACGCTTCAGACGGTCTTCCCTGGCCCAACATTCCATACGGATACGCTCGTCTTCCGATAACTGATACAGGGTTGTTGCAGCATCTTCCATTATGGTATCCTGTGCAGCAAGCATCTTGATCTCCTCCCATGTCTGCGCTTTAAACAGCCTTGCCCATCTGTCGATATTATACCGTTTATCTTCTTCTGTCGCAAGGTCGATTTCGGTCAGGTCAATGATCCGGATCGACAGCTTTTCTGTAAAGATTATCATCTGCTCGATGCATTGAGGATGGGCAGGTGCTTTTTTATTGTTCATTGTGGGTATCGGAAAGATTTTGCAGAGACAACTCTAATAACGTATACTTTTTAGAATATAATTCTATCATACTTTTCTTTTAATTTTCAGCATAAAAATGCACAAATATATACAATTACGCGGATGTGTCTTTGTCTACATTGCCATTGATTTCCAATTAGGACACCACTCCAAAAAGTATACTTTCTTGGAGTGGCTTTTGCGCAACCAGAAAGTTGTGTTCGCTGTATGCGAAGCGACTGCGCAGAACGGAGGGCGCTATGTGGCATGTGGTACATACAATGTCCGGCAGGGAAGAGTCGGCGATGGAGAAGTGCAGGGTCGCTGTGGGAGAAACGGCTAAGAGGTTTATATTGCCTAAATGCCAGTTCAACCGGCGCTGGCATGGAGAGTCGAAGCTGATCGAAAATGTGGCATTCCCGGGATACTTCTTTATCGACAGTGACACACCAAAAGAACTGGAAGAAATGCTCTCGAGAATACCAGGCGTGGTCACCCCGGTGCGGATCGGCGGAGGATTCAACCCCATCCGAAAAGAAGAGGAAGATGTGCTCCTGCGGATGATGAATGAAAATGATCTGATCGAAGCTTCGGTAGGCAACGTGGTAGACGGGAAACTGATCGTTGATGAAGGACCGCTCAAAGGCCTGGAAGGCAGAGTAAGAAAATATGAGAGACACGACCGGTGGGCGGATGTGGAGATGCCGCTCTTCGAAGTGTGCAAGTCCATGAAAGTGGGACTGCAGGTCGTGGCGAAGATGACTGCGGAAGAGTATCGGGAAAAGAAGACCGGTTTTTGATTTGGCTGTTTTTGACCGTCTTAATCTGCACATAAGGAAGAAAGAGATATGTGGTATGTGATCCGGACATTCACCGGGAAAGAACACGAGATCTGTTTGTGGATCAATACCTGTGTGGAGAAACGTCTGTATCAGAGATGCTTCGTACCGTTGTATGAGGATGTGGCTCGACGGG
>JAGBMJ010000063.1 GCA_017634975.1 Lachnospiraceae bacterium
ACTGAACGGCAGTCCGGCAGCAGATCTATTCCGGAGTTGGAGTTACATTGTATTCAATCAGAACAGAAAGGAAAAGCATATGAAGAAGAAATTAGTAAGTGTTCTTTTAACAGCTTCCATGGCGGCGACAGTCCTCGCCGGCTGCGGCGGCGCAAGCGCACCCGCGGCTGCACCTGCAGCTCAGGAAGAAGCCAAGGAAGAGGCTCCTGCGGAAGAGAAGGAAGAAGCAGCTGCTCCTGCGGCAGAGGCAGGTGCCGGCAAGGTTTATTACCTGAACTTCAAGCCGGAAGCAGATCCGCATTGGCAGGAACTTGCCAAAGCATATACGGAAGAGACAGGTGTTCCGGTAACCGTCGTTACGGCAGCATCCGGCGAGTATGAGACAACACTGCAGGCTGAAATGGCAAAAAGCGATGCTCCTACACTGTTCCAGGTCAATGGTCCGGTAGGTCTCAAGAACTGGGCTGATTACTGCTATGATCTTACGGGTTCCGATATCGTGAACAACCTGACAAGTGACGCTTTCGAGCTTAAGAACGAAGACGGCAGCATCGCAGGTGTCGGATATGTTATCGAGTCTTACGGCATCATCACCAACAAGACCCTTCTGGAGAAGGCCGGCTACACAGTTGACGATATCAAGAGCTTTGACGATCTGAAGAAGATCGCGGACGATATCCAGGCCCGTAAGGATGAGATCGGCGTCAAGGGCGCATTCGCTTCCACCGGTATGGATGGTTCCTCCGACTGGAGATTCAAGACCCACCTTGCAAACCTTCCCATCTATTATGAGTATCAGGCAGACGGCATTGACCAGACCGATGCCATCAAGGGCGATTTCCTTGACAACTACAAGAACGTATTCGATCTGTACATCACAGATTCCACCTGCGATCCCAAGGAACTTTCCGCAAAGACCGGCGATGACGCCCGCAATGAGTTCCTGAACGGCGAAGCGGTATTCTATCAGAATGGTTCCTGGGAGTATTCCAGCCTTGCTGAGAAGTTCACGGATGATGAGATCGCGATGATTCCGATCTACTTCGGTGTTGACGATGCGAACCAGGGCCTCTGCACAGGTACAGAGAACTACTGGTGTGTAAATGCGGAAGCATCTGATGATGACATCCAGGCAACACTTGATTTCATCAACTGGTGCACATCCTCCGAGACCGGTGCTGCATGCATGGCGAACGACATGGGCTTTGTCATTCCTTTCAAGACAGCAGTCGAGTCCTCCAACGTATTCGTAAAGCAGGACAACGAGATGACAGCCGGTGGCAAGACTCCTGTTTCATGGAACTTCACGACCATGCCTTCCGAGAACTGGAAGAACGACGTAGGCTCTGCCCTTACTGCATATGCAGCAGGCACAGGCGACTGGGATGCAGTTGTAACGGCATTTGTTGACGGCTGGGCAACAGAGTATGCTCTGAATGAGTGATCGGAAAAACATTCGTACCATCGAATGATCTGAACTGCCCAAATAAGATCTGAACAACACGGGCGGGCAATTCTCATGGCTTGATTGCCCGCCTTTTGCCTTAAATCACGATTCATTGCGGGAGTTACAAAATGGAAAAATCAATAAGAAAATACTGGCCGGTCTTCGTGCTTCCCACCATGGCCGCCTTTACGATCGGCTTTATCTGGCCGTTTATCTGGGGTCTGTACCTGTCGCTCTGCAAGTTCCAGACCCTGAAAAAGGTCACGTTCATCGGCCTTTCCAACTATACGAAGGTCTTTGAAGATGCGACCTTCGTGCATGCATTCGGCTTCACGGCGCTTTTTACAATCGTTTCCACCCTGACCATCAATATCCTTGCATTCTTCCTGGCTATGCTCCTGACGCGCAAGGCCAGGGGAACCAACGTATTCCGTACGATCTTCTTCATGCCGAACCTGATCGGCGGTATCGTCCTGGGCTATATCTGGCAGAGTCTTCTGAACGGACTTCTGAGCAAATGGGGAATGCCCCTTCTGGCTCTTTCCGCAAAAGAAGGTTTCTGGGGCCTGGTCATTCTGATGGGATGGCAGCAGATCGGTTATATGATGATCATTTATATCGCAGGTCTTCAGAATGTCTCACCGGATCTGATTGAAGCGGCCGAGATCGACGGCGCGACCTCCTGGCAGGTACTTAAGAGCGTCAAGATCCCCATGGTCATGCCCAGTATCACGATCTGTACGTTCCTTACACTGACGAATTCCTTCAAGCTCTTCGACCAGAACCTTTCCCTTACGAATGGTGAACCGGCCAAGAACACGCAGATGCTGGCACTGAATATCTATGAGACCTATTACGCAAGAAGCGGCGCTTCCTGGAAGGGTATCGGACAGGCAAAGGCTGTCGTCTTCTTCCTGATCGTGGTCGTCATATCACTGGTACAGCTTCGCTTTACCAGATCTAAGGAGGTGCAGGCATAATGGCACAGCAAATGACGAAAGAAGAGAGCGTAAGAAGAAAACAGCAGAGCATCAACTCTGTAATCACGGTCATCATGTTGATCGTCTGCGTGATCTGGATGTACCCAATCCTTTTGATCGTATTCAATTCCCTGAAGGTCGAATCCGCAATCAGTACGAACCGGATCTTTGAGCTGCCCATAGGGAACGCGTTCAACGGATTCCGGAATTTCATATACGGCGTAACAAAGATGGACTTTATGTCCTCCTTCTGGTACAGTCTTTTTATTACAGTCTCCAGTGTTGCACTGATCATCCTGTGCTGCTCCATGTGCGCATGGTACATCTCCCGGGTGACATCAAAGTTTTCAAGCGCCGTTTACTATTTATGTGTGTTCTCCATGGTCGTCCCTTTCCAGATGGTCATGTTCACGCTTTCCAAAACGGCGGATACACTGAAACTGAATACTCCTTATAATATCTGTGTGATCTATCTTGGATTCGGCGCGGGTCTTGCGGTGTTCATGTTCACCGGTTTCATGAAGTCCATGCCCTTGGAGATCGAAGAGGCGGCCATGATCGATGGCTGCAGCCCTCTGCAGATCTTCTTCAGGATCGTCATGCCGATCACCAAGCCCACGACGATTTCCACCGCTATTCTGGAGACCATGTGGGTATGGAACGACTATCTGCTGCCGACCCTGGTCCTGGATATCAAGAAATATCGTACGATCCCCATGGACATCCAGTATTTCCGCGGAAGTTACGGAAGCGTCCAGATGGGACCCATGATGGCGTGTATCGTCATCACTATCATTCCGGTCATCGTCCTGTACCTGGTCTGCCAGAAGCACATCATCGAAGGCGTCGTGGCAGGCGCAGTCAAGGGCTGATCTATTGTAAGATTGGAGTCGAAATGGAACGTAAATGTGGCGTACTGCTTCCCGTAACATCCCTTCCTTCAGCGTACGGGATCGGTAGCTTTTCAAAAGAGGCATATGAATTCGTGGATTTCCTGGCAGAGGCCGGACAGACCTACTGGCAGATCCTGCCCCTCGGACAGACCGGGTACGGAGATTCTCCGTACCAGTCTTTCTCCACCTTTGCCGGCAATCCGTATTTTATCGATCCGGAGAAACTGATGGCAGCCGGATACATTACGAAAGAAGAAGCTGATGCCTGGGACTTCGGAGACAACGACCGGTATATCGACTATGCCAAGGTGTATGCGGCGAGATATCCGCTTCTTCGGAAGGCGTATCATAACAGTCCTTTTGCTCTGGAGCCGCTTTCTGTATGGCGCGGCGGAGCGTATGACGCAGACAGGGAGGCTTTTGCCGCTTTCCTTCGGGAGAACGAAGAATGGCTTTCGGATTATGCACTCTACTGTGCGGTCAAGGATCATTTCGGCTCCGTCAGCTTCATGGAATGGGACGAGGACATCCGTCTTCGAAAGCCCGAAGCCATGGAGCGATATACAGGGGAACTGGCGGATGAGATCCGTTTCTATGAGTTCCTGCAGTTTCTTTTTGTGCGTCACTGGAAGGAACTGAAAAACTATGCCAACGGCAAAGGCATCAAAATCATCGGGGATATCCCGATCTATGTTGCCTTTGATTCGGCGGATACCTGGAGTCATCCGGAACTTTTCTGCCTGGATGAAAAAGGATTTCCCACAAAGGTCGCGGGCTGCCCGCCGGATGGTTTTTCCGCGACAGGCCAGCTGTGGGGGAACCCGATCTATCGCTGGGACTACCATAAGAAGACCGGGTATGAGTGGTGGATCAGAAGGATCGAATACTGCTTCCGGCTCTATGACGTTCTGCGGATCGACCATTTCCGGGGCTTTGATGAATATTACGCCATTCCCTACGGCCATACGACGGCAGAATTGGGAAGATGGGAAAAGGGCCCCGGCTATGATCTTTTTGTAAAGATCCGGGAGGCACTGGGAGAACGGAAGATCATTGCCGAGGATCTCGGATATATGACAGAATCCGTGAGCGAGCTGGTGAAAAAGACCGGGTATCCCGGCATGAAGGTGCTGCAGTTCGCCTTTGATTCCAGAGAGGAGAGCGATTACCTGCCGCATAATTACCAGCGCAACTGCGTGGTCTATACGGGGACCCATGACAATGAGACCATGAAGGGCTGGTATGAGAATGTAAATGAAACAGACCGGCTCTTTGCAAAACGCTATATCGGAATCACCGACGAAAGGAATATATCCTGGGATTTCATTCGTGTGGCCTTTGTGTCCGTAGCGGATACGGCGATCATTCCCATGCAGGATTACCTGAAGCTGGGAGATGAAGCCCGCATCAATACGCCTTCCACCCTGGGCGGAAACTGGGAGTGGAGGATGGACCGCGGCTCCCTGACGGAGGAACTGGCCGGGCAGATGTGCATCTTGGCGAAGACTTATGGGAGATTTTGATAAACGATGTCCGTGACGATCAAGGATATAGCAAAACAGTGCGGTGTCGGTGTTTCCACAGTATCGCGGGCACTGAACAATCATCCGGATATCAATCCGCAGACCCGGGAGATGATTATGAAGGTCATCAGGGAAACGGGCTTTGTTCCGAATGATTCCGCCAGATATTTAAAGCGCAGTGAATCCAATTCCCTGGCGCTTCTTGTAAAGGGAATCAGCAATCCATTCTTTTCCGAAATGATCCGGATCATGGAGATGGAGACAGAGAAGAGAGGATATTCCGTGATCCTCCGGCATGTATCCGCCAACGAGGATGAGGTCGCGGTCGCCTATTCCCTCGTCCGGGAAAGACGCCTTAAGGGGATCATTTTCCTGGGCGGGAATTTCACCCATGACGGAGAAGCCCTAAAGAAGCTGGGCGTTCCGTACATCTTCAGTACGATCGGTAATGTTAACGAGAACACGAATGACGATGATCTGATCGCCAATATCGCGGTCGATGATGTGGAAGCATCCAGGGAAGCCGTAGATTACCTGATCCAGCAGGGGCACCGGAATATTGCCATCGTAACAGATGCACTCCATGTCCCTTCGGTGGGACAGCTCCGTTTCCGGGGATACCGGAAGGCGCTGGAAGCCCACGGGATCCCTTACCGGGAAGAACTTGTCTACGAAGTGAACGACGGGACCGAGCATTATACCAGGCCGAACGGATACAAGGCCGCCCGCAGCCTTCTTTCGGCGCATCCCGAGATCACCGCGTTCTTCTGTATTTCGGACGTTCTGGCCTTCGGTGTCTGCCGCGCGGTAGTGGAAAGAGGCAAAAGGATCCCGCTGGATGTTTCCGTTGTCGGTTTCGACGGGATCGAGGAAGGGGATTATTACATCCCGAAGCTTACGACGGTCCGGCAGCCTGTGGAGCAGATGGCGGAGGAAACGGTAAATCTTCTGTTTGACATGATCCAGAAAAAGGCAAAGCCGAAGAATATTATTATGCCGGCGCAGCTGCTCATCAAGGAATCCAGCGGTACGGGATACCGCGGATGATCCGGACGATGTTTGCTCATATTGCGTAAAAGAAGGACCACAGGCTCTTTATGAACCTGCGGTCCTTTCTTTCTGGGCTATTCTTTTTTCACAGCCCCTTTTATTAGCTTTAATTTGCAAGCTTCAGGAAGAATCCTGACTGCTTAAGTGCCGGGCGAAGCGCCATATAAACCACTACAGAGACGATCAAAGAAATAACAGCATTGATACCGGATGAAACAAAATTGATAGTCAGTGAAAGATCTGCGGCAGGCTTTCCGAGAATCAGGATCTTGTACCAGTAGCCGATGATAGGGTCTGCGATGACATTGAACAGAAGACCTAAAGCGGCAGCGATAGCCGAAACCCTGAGTACGTATTTTTCATCATTGTTCGAAGTGATCTTACCGATCCTGTGAGCAACGAAACCTGTGATGAGACCGATGCATAACTTGCAGATGAGAGTCTTCGGAACAAGTGGAGCATAAACCGGATCAAAGAAATCTCCGATACTCATGCCGATTGCGCCTGCAAGACCACCAAGGGGTCCGCCGATGATCAGTGAGGCAAGAACCACAACCGCATTTCCGAGATGTATGGAAGTCATATCTCCGCCAACC
>JAGBMJ010000064.1 GCA_017634975.1 Lachnospiraceae bacterium
ACTATGGATGCGATCGCGGATGTGACAGCGGTGTGTATGCTGATGAAGGAGCTGGCGCCGGAGCAGGTGATCGCTTCCCCGGTGGCGACCGGGTATGGCGCTGTTAAGTGTGCGCACGGAATCATGCCGGTACCCGCACCGGCTACGGCCTTGCTGCTGCAGGGGATACCGTCCTATGCCGGAAGGATCGAGGCAGAATTGTGCACGCCAACGGGTGCAGCACTTCTCAAATACTTTGTGCAGCGTTTTGAGCAGATGCCGGTTATGATTACGGAACGCGTGGGTTACGGACTGGGGAAAAAAGATTTTGACAGAGCGAACTGTGTGCGTGCGTTTCTCGGGAAAACGGAAGATGCGCAGGATGGTGTGTATGAACTGTCATGCAATATGGATGATATGACCGGGGAAGAGATCGGATTTGCGACAGAGCGGCTTTTTGCTGCAGGAGCAAAGGAGGTATTTACCACACCGGTGTATATGAAAAAGAATCGTCCGGGGACGATGCTTACGGTGTTGGTAGCGCAGGAAGATCGGGAACGGATGGTGAGGGAGATCTTTAAATATACAACTACCATCGGGATACGGGAAGCTAAAAAAGACCGTTATGTGCTGGATCGGGAGATCAGGGAAGTAGAGACAGCTTTTGGGATAGTGCATAAAAAAACGGTATCCGGTTATGGAGAACAACGATCCAAATGGGAATATGAAGATGTCGCGGGGATTGCCAAAGAAAAAGGTTGCTCCGTGGAAGAAATCTGCAGGCGTTTGGATAAGTAATAAGATATATTTGTGGAAAATGTATAGAATACGTGAACGGTTTTGTGCGAGTTGCGCAGAACCGTTCTTTTTTGGTTAAAAACAGCCAAGGAACCGTCCCTGTGGCTTGCACTTTGCTTGCACTTTGCATGGTATGATAATGCAAATGGGCGAAATGCGTCCTGAAATGGTACATTAAACCACACAATAGGAGGAAAAAGAGATGGCATTTAACAAAGATTATATTTTGGAGAAGATCGCAGATACCGAGGATGGAGAACATTCTTTTTCGGACCTTATGACAAAAGAGGGAATGCCGGAAGATGTGCCGGAGGAGATGAAAAAAATGATCGATATGGTCGGAAATGTGGTGAGTATCGATTATGCGGATCTGGGAGAAGACAGCTATGATGCTTACGGACTGTACAGTTTTGCACCGGATGATCCGGAGGATCCCAGCAGTTATCTGTCGGTAGTTCTGACGCTGACAGATCATTTAAATCCCATTGGTATGACAAGTCTGTATCAGATCGTGAACCGGATCAATGCCAGGATCCCTATAGGAGCGTTTGCGGTTTCGGAAGATGAGACTACTCTGTTTTACCGTAATTCGATACAGATCCATAAAGAGCTGGGGGATGATGCAGCTGCCGGTGTTACTGCGATCGGCGTGCTTCAATCGCTGGTTATCGTCACAGAATGGATTGATGTGCTGATGGGACTGAACGACGGCACGCTCGGTTTTGAGGAATGCATAGAGCGTACGAAAGTGACTGCGGAGGTATAAGAGTATGAAGATGGATCAAAAAGAACTGGAGAATATAATTGGGGATTTGACGCCGCGGTTCTTCAAGCCACAGGTTGTGCAGCAATATTTGGATCATCAGAATTTTTTGATCTCCGGTCTGGATAATAAAGAAGAATTTCGCAGCCGGCTGGCATTTGTCGATGCTTATAAAAGAGAGTTTCAGGAAATTCATGAGAAATTCCGTGAGAAATATCATCTGGAAAAAGGGGAGCATGAGTTTGATTATCTGACCAGTGAACAGTTTCGTGAAGCGACAGGAACAAAGAAAAGCGTCGTGTTTGATATGATGAAGGACTACCTGACCTATCAGCATATCAACGGAAAAGTCGAGAAGAGCACCTATGACAATATCATAGATCAGGAGCCAAAGGCGGAGCAGGACTTCCGCAAACAGACGCTGGATGAAAAGGAAAAGGATTTTCTGATCGATAACAGTGTTTTTTCGGATGAAAAAAAGCAGGGACTGAGGGATTGCCGTAAATGGATGTATCGTAACTGTTCCAAGAGCGGTATGCTCAATGAAACCGGAACCAAACGGAATTATATTGATTCCTTCGGGAAACGCCCGGTTACGGAGCAGATAAACACTTTATACCAGGTAGAAAAAGGGCGTTATAAGATCAAAGACGGAAGCGGCTTACAGGAAACGATTGCTATGTCGGATGGTTATGTTCCCTCGCTGAAAAGCTTTAAAGATAAAATGGTACGCGGCTGGGTCAATCCATATCGTCATTGGAAAAAGATGACCGGGGATTGCTTTTACTGGAGCCGTATGGAACGTGCGCTCAACAGAACCGATGATATGAGTGAGCAGATCGCGAAGGGATATGATGAATTTCAGGAGCATAAAGCGGAAGAAAAAGAAAAAGCGCCGGAGGTGGAAAAAGATCGAAAGTCTGAGAAAAACTGGGGCAAGAATGCAAAAAAGAACAGCGAAAAGATGTATAAGCAGATCCACAGTGCCGGTATTGATTATTTTGCGGCGTTGCAAGATTATACGAAAGATCCGACGGATGATACCTATGAAAAAGTTGTGAAATTGGGACATAAACTGCAGAAGCTATATAAGCAGAATGCTCAAGATGCGGAATTTGGATATGATCCGAAAAAACGTGCGGAATCCGAACTGCTCGCGAAGTTTACGGAGCATATTGAAAAGAATGTCAAAACAATTGACCTTACGACTCTGCAACAGGGATTGACCGACAAAATAAATGAGTATACGGATCTGTCCACACTGGGGGTTACCGTAGCCGGTTTTGGGTTTACCGGTATTAAGACCATCACGGATATTTATGATGTGGCCAAGGAAGGCATGGCAACGGCCGGAACGGCATTTGGGATAATCGGTGCCGGAAATTCCGGTGTGACGATGATAAAAAGCGGTGCTATGGCTTTGATTTCTCAGGGACGCAAGGAATTGGCCGAAACCGTAAAAGAAGCAAATCAATTGAATCGTTTAAAAAAGGAGGATAAGGATCGGAAGGATCTTACGGAGAAACAGAAAAAGGATGCAAAGGAAGCAGAAGAGGTAAATGCTGCTGTAAAGGTTTCCAAGAGCAACAATAAGAATAAAAGAAATATGTATATTGTCGCGGGCGTGGGTGCGGGTGTATCCTTTGGCCTGGGGGTTACGGCGGTAGCGACTACGGTAGGCTTGCCGGTTACGATTGCTGCAGGCGTGGTCGGAGGTATCGGGTTTGGAGCAAATTATGTGGCCAAACACCTGGCAGGGAAGAATCCGGCAAAGAAATCCATCGACAGTCAGATGAAGATGGAAGATAAAGAATATGTAGACGGAAAGAAAGAAAATGAAGCCGATAAGGATAAAAAAGGTAAACGCTACATTGATGTAAAGATGGATGAGCGTAAATATATGGTGCAGGAAAAACAGGAACGATTCCGGGAAGGAACAACGAATTATCGAAAAGCACAGTATTATATTGACAAGCCGGATAAGCTCAAAGACCGCATTCGTGTAAATTATGCAGTAAAAAACAACTGTATGACCATGTATACCTATCGGGAGAACAAGGATAAAGAGAATACTAATATTGCATACCGTCATGTATTCCTCAAGGATCCGGATGGGCCCATCGATGAAAACAATCTGTTGAAACCGGAAGAAGTAAAAGAACGTATGTCATTGCAGGGAAAGTCAGGCGAGGAGAAGAAGGATGCGTTTAAGCGGACGACTTATTATAATCTATTGGAATCGGAAGGGCGAAAACTGGATGCGCCGAAAAATGTAAAGGAGGCTGAGAAACTGTTTACGGCCCGGGATCCGAAGGAAGTGGAAAAAGAGAAAAAAGAATTGCAAGCTAAGGATCCGATCGACGAAATGATCACGGATGCAGAAGATGCGCGCAGAATGATGGGGGCGGTAAAGCAGGATACTTTACGGATAAGTAAAGTAACAGGCGATCTTCTAAAAAGGCTGGAGAAGGCCGGAGAGGGCAATGATAAAAAGGGCTATAAGAGTTTAAAAGACGCGTTGACCAAGGCCAGCCAGCTGAATGAAAGCAGCACCCCGAGAGATGTTCGAAATACCATGAGGGAGTTGCAGGAAGCGGGAGAGGCGTATAAAAACAGCCATAATGGTCTTTTCCAGGGAATTATCGGCAGTGGAAAGGAAAGGCTCAAACTGGCGAAGGAAGCAGGTGAACTGGGCAGATTCCAGATGAAAGTGTTTAAAGAAAAATGCACGGGGATGAAGTCGGATATCAGTATCGAAGCCAATATCCGGAAACAGGATGGTGTTGTCAGGGATCTGAAAGAAGAAAAAAAGTCGAAGCAGGGACCGGAAAAAGCCGACCGGAAGGAAGAGATCAAAATGGGTGCGCAGAAACGCGCGGAGCAGCGGCAGAACGAACAAAATGTTCATAAGGAACCGGTAAAGGGTGGTACAGTAAAGAAATGATCAAAAAGCCACAGGATCATCAATCCTGTGGCTTTAAGTCAAAAAAAAATGGCAATGTATCCGGCAAAGGGCGTTGGCAGAAGATAAACGAAAATAAGTATAAGGGGGCAATTCGGTATGGATCATAATACTCTTGAGGAAATTTATCAGGATCTGGAACTGTGTGACGAACCGGAGAAATACTCGGAGCATTACCGGCGTTTCATCAAAGAGGCATATCATCTGTCGCTGTCTTTGCGGAAAGCCGGGGCTGATGATCCGGACAACCCGAATGGTCAGGAATTGCTGACAGCATTTTATGAGACGCTGGATGAACTGGTGCGGCTGCATCTGGAAGAAAAACTGGGGGAACAGCAGGAAATCGATACCTTACAGGAAGGGGATCCGAGACTGGTGCGGTTTAAAGAGTTACAGCCGGTGCTGGACCGTCAGATCCGTACATTGCTGGAGTATACCAATCCCTCCATGCAACTGATGAAGACCGCAGCCAATCTGCGCGAACATACCGAGCAGGCTCTGACGGAACTGGAAAATCTCGTTTCACAAAGTGTATCCAATGTACAATTACGATATGACGAAACGCAGGCAAAGGCGTTTTATGATTTTATTGCGGGAAAACAGGACAGTTTTCAACAGATGCTGAGTGCGGAACAAAAAAAGTATCTGCAGGGGGAGGATGAAAACTCTGAAGTTACACTGAACCGGGAGCACTATCAGGATGTGGAGCAACTGATCCTCTTTGCCCAAAAAGTCTATGAGGATACCGAACTGCAACCGGCCAACCGGACAGCGGTCCTTCGCCTGGTGAGCTGCATTCAGGAGTTTTATTACGAAAATATGATCCCTGAAGAAAATCGATATGTTCTGCGAGAAGACGAGCAGGTACGGACATTTCTCGATATGCTGGACGATTACCAGAAGGATGCGATGTGTGCATTGGCGGAAGAAATGCAGGAGTCGAGTACCAATGCTGCGGCCTATGCGACACGGCTGAAAAAACTGGCAGGGCGAATCTGGGAAAATGTAAGATGTACACTGGATACGGTTCGTTACGACCGTTGGGAAGACTGGCAGAATAAGGATCTTTCGCAGATACAGGACCACTTTCAGAGGATGGGCATGCAGAAACTGATGGAAGAATATGGCTTGCAGACCAGAGAACAGTTTTATCTGCGGGCGCGTCTGGAGAGCAATCCTGCCTTTGACGGATTTGCTCTGGCAGAGCAGACTATGGAACTGATGGCATTGAATCGTAAGGGACTGCCGGAAGAAGTGACTGTGGGAGGGGAGACGCGCAACCTGCAGGCGGAATTTGAGATGATCCTGACCAAATCCTATGACTGCGCTACGGCAGCGATGTCCTATTATATACCGGATGCGGATGGCAGGCTGCGTTATTTATGCCGCGAAGAGATCGAGGATCTGGGTACGAAGTATATGGATCTGAATGCGGATATGATGGATCTGTGTGATGCGGTGGCAGAAAAGGGCAGCGGTCAGTTTCCGGATTTTCCGATGGAGCATTTCCGCGAGATCCGGGAAGAACTGGCAGGCTATACAGCGGATTTCTTCAATGCCGTAAATTATATCAATCTGTATGCGGACAGGATGGAACGAAATACGATCCGGCCTTTTTCCATTTATGATCTGTTGGGGCAGATCGCACCGAATGGCGGGGATGGGCTGTTCGCGATCACACCGGTATTGAAAGAGGAGCTGCAGGATGTGCCTTATGATCCGGAGCAGGAGGGAGATGCCGATCCGGCAGAACAGGTAGTCAATGCGGTGGCAGAGCTGACGGATGAGATCCTGCCGGAATTGTTACGGGAACGCGCAGGCGGCAAACTGTTTGTACCGTTGGAACCGGAAAAACTGCAGGAG
>JAGBMJ010000065.1 GCA_017634975.1 Lachnospiraceae bacterium
CTATTCACAGTCGAATCGCGCACCTGCTGCGCGATTGCGACCCAAAGCAGTTCGAACGATATGGGTTTTGCCCATCGCCGCAGGCGATTTTCATTGGCAAAACCGTTACTATCACAGCACGAAGGGCTGTGAATAGTAACATGATCTTAAGAAGGCTATTTCGAATAGCGATAGGAGAGGAGTTTAAAAGAACAAGATGGGCGGTATTTTTGCAACAGCATTAAAAGAGGATTGTGTTTTCGATCTGTATTTCGGAACGGATTATCATTCCCACCTGGGCACCAGACGTGCCGGTATGGTGGTTTTCGGAAAGAACGGTTTCAACCGCGCGATCCACAATATTGAGAGCGCACCGTTCCGTACCAAATTTGATAAAGACACGCATGAGATGGAGGGCTATATGGGCATCGGATGTATCTCCGATTATGAGCCGCAGCCGCTGATCGTGCGTTCCCATCACGGAACCTATGCGCTTACGACGGTAGGCAAGATCAATAATGCAGATGCGCTGGCTGACGAGATCATCAAGACCGGCAGCCATTTCATGGAGCTGTCCGGCGGTACGATCAATGCGACCGAGCTGGTAGCGGCTCTGATCAACCAGAAAGACAATATCATCGAGGGCATTCAGTATGCACAGGATAAGATCGTAGGTTCCATGTCCATCATGCTGCTGACACCGACGGGGGTATACTGTGCTCGTGACAAACTCGGCAGAACCCCCATTGTGCTGGGGCAGAAAGCGGAAGGCTTCTGTGCGTCGTTCGAATCGTTTGCATATCTGAACCTGGGATATACCGATCTGCGTGAACTGGGACCGGGCGAGATCATCGTGATGACGCCGGATGGTGTACAGACCCTGGCAAAACCGGGCAGCAAGATGAGGATCTGTACGTTCCTGTGGGTATATTACGGTTATCCGTCCTCCTCTTACGAAGGCATTTCGGTAGAGCAGATGCGTTACAACTGCGGTGCCAAGATGGCGGAAAGAGATAAGGAAACCGAGATGGATGCGGATATCGTAGCCGGTGTTCCGGATTCCGGAACGGCACATGCCGTGGGATATGCGAATGCATCGGGCATTCCGTTTTCCAGACCGTTTATCAAATACACACCGACTTGGCCGCGCTCCTTTATGCCGACCATTCAGACAAAACGCAATCTGATCGCCAAGATGAAGCTGTTGCCGGTACATGAACTGATCGACGGACACAGCATTTTACTGATCGACGATTCCATCGTACGTGGTACGCAGCTGCGGGAAACGACGGAGTTCTTATACAAGAGCGGTGCCAAAGCCGTGCATGTGCGTCCGGCGTGCCCGCCCATTATGTTCGGATGTAAATATATCAATTTCTCGCGTTCCAATTCCGAGATGGAGCTGATCGCACGGCGAGTGGTGAGCCAGGAAGAAGGCGGTGAAGTGGATCGCACGATCCTGGAGGATTACTGCAATCCGGATTCCGACCGGTATCACAAGATGCTTGACGAGATCCGTAAGCAGATGGGCTTCACCTCTCTGGCATTCAACCGTCTGGATGATATGATGGCAGCGGTAGGGATCGACCGTGACAAGCTCTGTACCTATTGCTGGGACGGAAAGGAATAAAAGATAAAAGCGGAGAGTGTGATCCATGACACATGTGATCAGCGATGAAATGATCGAATATGTCAGCATTCTGGCCAAATTGAAGCCGGATGAGCAGGAAAAGGAACAGGCCCGGAAGGATCTGGCGGAAATGCTGGGCTATATCGATCGATTGGGGGAATTGGATACCGAAGGCATAGAGCCGATGAGCCATGTGTATCCGGAGAGCAATCGTTTCCGTGAGGATACGGTGACAAACGGAGACGGCAGGGAACAGGTATTGGCAAATGCACCGGAGGTAAGAGACGGAGCGTTTGTTGTTCCGAGAACGTTTGAATAAGGTATTTCTGAATTTAGGAACCCGGCGGGATGTGGGAGGCGGATTAGGGAAAAGGTTCTTAAAAATATTTAAGAAACGGGGTGCAAAAAGATGAAATGGCTGAACAACATTAGTGTAAGGGCAAAACTGATGATCATTACGATCCCGCTGGCGGTGGCTCTGATCGTTTCGGTTATCTTTATGGGGGTGGAACTGAAATCCACGGAGAGTCAGATAACAGCAGTTTATTTTGATACGCTGTATCAGGTAAACAGCAATCTGCTCAATGCAGACCGCGATTTCTATCAGGCGATGGAGGCGGCGATGCAGTATTACGATTTTTCCAATGGTTATACCGGGGCACCGGCAGATTTTGTACAGACGATGCTGCCGGGCAATCTGGCGGATTTTGCGGACAACAGGCAGCAGGTATATGACCGCGTTACAGCGGCGGAAGAGATCGCCTGTAAGGATGCGGATCTTTACAACAACACAAAGACCGAAGACGGACGTTCCTATTATGATGTCATGGTGGCGTGGCGTGATGCTATGAATGTATGGGAAAGCTCCTATGATCTCGAGTCCAATACCGGTGACTGGGAAGCGTTCCATAGCAGATTTTCTGAGGCGCGTGAAGGGCTGAATGATCTGCAGGAGATCACGGAGACCTGGGCAGCCGCAAGGCATGATGCACTGGCCAAAGCGATTCAGGCTAAGGTAGTGGCCGCAGTGTCGACCTTTACGATTCTGATCCTGGTGCTGGCTGTGATCGTGGTAGCCGTGATCCGTGGTATCCGTATCGGTATCCGGAAAGTTACCGGGGATCTGGATGAGCTGGCAAACGGCAATCTGACGCTGGAATATCCGGAGGATCGTGATATCGGTAAAGATGATATCGGAAGGATCACCAGAAGTGCAAAGCGTCTGACGGAAAAACTGAGCGAAGTGCTGGGCAAGACCAGACAGATGTCCGATGAGCTGACGATGGCCGGTACGGAGCTGGCAGACAGTGCAAATCAGGCGACGCTCGCTTCCGAACAGGTGACCGATGCGGTAACCGAGATCTCCAAGGGCGCGGTAGCACAGGCAGAAAGTGTAGAGAATGCGGTAGGCAATACCGATGATATCGGCAAGAATATCGAGACGATCACGGAAGACGTGAAGGGTATGGATAACTATGCGGCAGAGATGAAGCAGGCCTGCGATAAAGCGATGGATGCGCTGGATAAGCTGATCCGCCAGAGCAATGAAGTGACCCGTTCCGTAAAAGATATCGGCGATACCATCAATTCGACCAACGAATCCGCCAAGACGATCTCGGAATTTACACAGGCGATCACGGACATCGCAACGCAGACCAACCTGCTGTCACTGAATGCTTCCATCGAAGCAGCACGTGCCGGTGATGCGGGCCGCGGATTTGCAGTCGTTGCCGACGAGATCCGTCAGCTGGCAGACCAGTCCAGTAACAGTGCGGACAAGATCAAAGGCATCGTAGAAAAACTGCTTGCCGATTCGGCATCTTCCGTAAGCGTTCTGGAGAAACTCAACGAGAGTTTCGGCATTCAGGAAGAACAGCTGGATATGACCAGAACGAATATGGAAACCATGTCCGGTAATGTGGCAAATGTAAAGAGCACTTCCGAACATATCTCCGGCCGGATCCTGTCGCTGAATGATGCGAAGAACGGCTTGATGGAGATCATTTCCGATCTGTCCGCCATCTCGGAAGAGAATGCGGCATCTACGGAGGAGACCAATGCTTCGATGGAGGAGCTCAATGCGACCTTTACGATGATCAGTGAATCGGCGAACCGGCTGCAGACACTGGCATCGGAACTGGAGGATACGGTCAGCTACTTTAGGGTGGAGTAAATTTTTATGAAGACCGATACCGCCCCCGGATCGGGGGCGGTATTTTTTAAGGAGAAGTATTTGGAATTGTCAGGACTCACAGCAGCGGAGCTGGGACGAAGGATCGCAGCAGGGGATGTGAAAGTGCGGGAAGCACTGGATGCGGTGTTTGCACGGATCGATGCTGTGGAGGATCAGTATCACTGCTATATCACGATCGATAAAGAAAAGGCCTTTGCGGAGGCCGTGGGCATACAGGAGCGGATCGATACCGGTGCGCTGCGTGGACCGCTTGCGGGGGTACCGGTTGCCGTCAAGGACAATCTGTGTACGGCAGGGCGGAAGACGACCTGTGCCTCAAAGATATTACACAACTTTGTGCCGTTTTATACGGCGACGGCAGTGGAGAGGCTGCAGGCGGCCGGAGCGGTGATCCTCGGCAAGACCAATATGGATGAATTTGCCATGGGTTCCACGACGGAGACTTCGGCCTATGGCGTGACGAAAAATCCGTGGGACGTAAGCTGTGTTCCCGGAGGATCTTCCGGTGGTTCTGCGGCGGCTGTGGCAGCCGGTGAATGTCTGTGCGCGCTGGGCTCCGATACCGGAGGCTCTATCCGCCAGCCGGCAGCGCATTGCGGCGTGGTCGGGATCAAGCCGACCTATGGCACGGTATCCCGTTATGGTCTGGTGGCGTATGCATCTTCGATGGACCAGGTCGGACCGCTGGCAGGGGATGTGACGGATGCGGCGACGATCCTGGAAGTGATCAGCGGGTATGATGAGAAGGATTCCACTTCCCTCAGGCGTCAGGACAGGCAGTTTACCGCGGCGCTGAGAGAAGATGTAAAAGGGATACGGATTGGTATCCCGAAGGCGTATTTCGGGGAAGGATTGGATCCGGAAGTGGCAGCCGCGGTCCGAAAAGCGGCAGAGGATCTGCGAGCCGCCGGAGCGGTTGTGGAAGAGTTTGACTTAAAGTATACGGAGTATGCGATCCCGGCGTACTATACGATCGCGGATGCGGAGGCAGGCTCCAACCTGGAACGCTTTGATGGTATCAAATACGGCTATCGTGCACCGGAGTATACGGATCTGCATGATCTGTACAAAAAGACACGTTCCGAAGGTTTTGGCACAGAGGTAAAACGCCGTATCATGCTGGGGGCATTTGTATTGTCTTCCGGTTATTATGATGCATACTATCGGAAAGCACTGAAGGTGAGGGCGCAGATCAAAAAAGCGTTTGACGAAGCGTTTGCGAAGTACGATGTGCTTCTGGGACCCGTAACCCCATCCACCGCACCGAAGCTGGGAGAGAGCCTGAAGGATCCGCTGAAGATGTACTTAAGTGATATTTACACGGTTCCGGCAAATCTGGCAGGGCTGCCTGCGATCAGCCTGCCCTGCGGAAAAGACCGAAACGGTCTGCCCGTCGGATTGCAGCTGACTGCGGACGGCTTCCGGGAGGATATCCTGCTTCGTACCGCCTATACGTATGAAAAGATACGAGGGGGCTTTGAATCACAAAAGATATTATAATCCACAGGAGGAAATCAAAATGGAAAAGATCAAAAAATCAGTATGCGCGTATTTTGAGGGAATGGATGATGCAGTGATCACCACCCGCAGGGAAGTCTTTATGCAGATCCTGATCGGTGTTCTGTCGGGCATCATTCTGGGATTTCTGCTCGCGCCGCCCCGCAAAGTGAAGCTGGGCTGCGGAAACGGTAACAACAATATCGGCAAGTGTGAGACGAAGGACTGCGATAGCGAATGTGAATGCGGCTGTGGCTGTGATTGCGAGAATAAGGAAGAGGACGAAGATTGAGTTCTCACAATAGGACAGAAGAAGGATCGGCCGGCAGGGAGCGAAATACGCTGTCTTTGGAGTACGAGACGGTCATCGGTTTGGAAGTGCACGTGGAGCTTGCAACCAAAAGCAAGATCTTCTGCGGCTGCTCCACCGGGTTTGGCGGGGCAGTGAACGCACATACATGCCCGGTATGCATGGGGATGCCGGGGGCGCTGCCGGTTCTGAACCGGCAGGTCGTGGAATACGCAGTCGCGGTCGGACTGGCAACGGGATGTGAGATCACAAGGTATGGGAAGTTTGACCGGAAGAATTATTTTTATCCGGACAATCCGCAGAATTATCAGATCTCCCAGCTGTATTTGCCCATCTGCCGGAACGGATCGATGGAGATCGAAACGGAGGACGGTAGGAAAAAGAGGATCGGCATCCATGAGATCCACATGGAAGAGGATGCGGGGAAACTGATCCATGATGAGCGGGAGGGGGTATCTCTGGTGGATTATAACCGCGCCGGCGTACCGTTGATCGAGATCGTATCAGAACCGGATCTGCGCGATGCCGGGGAAGTGATCGCATACCTTGAAAAGCTCCGTATGTACATCCGCTACCTGGGAGCTTCGGACTGTAAGCTGCAGGAAGGCTCGATGCGGGTGGATGTGAATCAGTCGGTACGGCCGGCGGGCAGTACGGAATTCGGTACCCGTACCGAGATGAAGAATCTGAATTCGTATACGGCGATCCGGCATGCGATCGCAGATGAGAGAGAGCGTCAGATCGCGATCCTGCTAGCAGGTGGTGCTGTCGTGCAGGAGACAAGACGTTTTGACGACCGGGAAGGGGCATCCTATCCGATGCGCAGCAAGGAAGATGCCAGGGACTACCGTTATTTTCCGGATCCCGATCTGCCGCCGGTGGAAATAACGCAGGAATGGATCGACAGGATCCGTGCAGAACAGCCGGAATTCCGGCCGGAGAAGATGGCGCGGTACAAAGCGGAATATGACATTCCGGAGTATGATATCGACATCATCACACAGAGCCGGCATATGGCAGAGCTTTTTGAAGAGACAGTGAAGATCTGCGGCCAGCCGAAGAAAGTCTCCAACTGGCTGATGGGTGAGACACTGCGGCTCTTAAAAGAACACGATGCGGATCCGGAGGATATCTGTTTTTCGCCGGTGCATCTGGCGGCGCTCATCGGACTGGTAGATGATAAGATCATCAATACCAATGTGGCGAAGGAAGTCTTTGAAGCGATGTTCGCGCAGGATATCGATCCCGTGCGGTATGTGGAAGAAAAGGGCCTGAAGCAGGAGAACGACGCCGGGGCGATCCGCGGTATCTGCGAGCAGGTGCTGGCAGACAATCCGCAGTCCGTTGCCGATTATAAGGCCGGGAAGGACCGGGCGCTCGGTTTTCTTGTTGGACAGACCATGAAGGCAGCAAAGGGAAAGGCGGATCCCGCCACGATCAACCGTGTATTAAAGGAACTGTTATAAATTAGGAACTGTTACAAAGTAACTTTACAATCGGCCTTGTTTTTCTGCCCATCGGCGTCATCGAAAAATCCTGACGTAGCATAACAGGAAAAAATACCCCTGCCTTCCTCTCCGGGGGAAGGTGTCGCCGCAGGCGGCGGATAAGGGGTGTTTTTTTGTACATCAAATATGGCAGACTGGTAGCAGTACATCTCAGGAGGAGCAATTCATGTCACTCAGATTTATCATTGGCGGTTCGGGATCGGGAAAGAGTACCGCGCTGCAGGAAGAGATCATCAAACGTGCGGGAGCAGAGCCGGGGCGGCAGTTTATCATTGTCGTACCGGATCAGTTTACCATGCAGACACAGAAAGAGATCGTGGAGCGAACGCCGCGGAAGGGCATCATGAACATCGACGTGCAGAGCTTCGGGCGTCTCTGCCACCGATTGGCAGATGAAGTGGGTGAGACGGAACGGATCGTGCTGGACGATACCGGAAAGAACCTGCTGCTGCGGCGCATCGCGGGACAGCTCTCGGAAGAGCTTCCGACGATCGGCAGTTCCTTGAAGCGAAGCGGTTATATCCATGAAGTAAAGTCCGTGATCTCGGAGTTTATGCAGTATGGTCTGGGCGTGGAAGAGGTGCAGCGCCTGATCGATTATGCGCAGGGAAAGAAACTGCTGCAGGCCAAACTGAAGGATATCAATAAGATCTATGCAGCCTTTCAGGAGTGGCTGGGGCAGGATTATATCGCCAAGGAAGAACGGATGGATATCCTTGCCGGGGATATCCTGAAATCGGAAAAACTGAAAGGCAGCGTGGTGGCGTTTGACGGTTTTACGGGCTTTACACCGGTACAGGATAACGTGATCACACAGCTGATGAGTGTCTGCAGTGAAGTGATCGTGACCATCATCATGCCTGCGGCCGAACTGGAGAGATACCGCAGGTATCCCGAAGAACACCTGCTGTTTGCGCTGAGCGACAGGACGATGCGTTCCATGGAACAGCTGGCGCAGAATGCCGGCTGCGGACGGGGCGAAGATCTTTTCATGCCGGAAGGAACGGTACACCGGTACAAGGGGCGGCCGGTGCTGGATTTTCTGGAGCAGAATCTGTTCCGTGGCAGGGAGCATGTATACCCTGAGGAGCCGGCAGGAGAACTGAGATGCATCACGGCAAAGGATCCGAAGGCAGAGCTGCGGGAGATCTTTCGCAGAATACGGCAGCTCACCCGTGAACAGGGCATGGCCTATCGGGATATCGCGGTGGTCAGCGGGGATCTGGAGCGCTATGCGCCATATGCGGAGCAGCTGGCGGCACAGTATGAGATCCCGATTTTCCTGGATAACAACCAGAAACTCGAGCAGAATCCGTTTGTGGAGTTTTTGCGCAGTGCTTTTGAGATCGTGGTACGGGATTTCCCTTATGAGAGCGTGATGCACTTCTTAAAGTGCGGATTGACGGATGTGGATCCGGAAGAGGTGGATACACTGGAGAACTATCTGCTTGCAACCGGTCTGCGCGGGGAGCGGGCATGGGCAAAGCCGTTTACAAGATGCCCGCGTTATCTGAAAGGGGATACGGCGAAACTGGAGCAGCTCGATGCAACGAGAGCCGCGGTCTATGAGATTCTCAAGCCTCTGGTACAGATCAAAAAGGGCGGAACGGCAGAAGAGATCACGGAAGCGGTATACCGTTTCGTTACGGAAAACGGGATCTTTGCCAAGCTGGAGAACTATGTGGCATTCTTTCACGAAAACGGTGATGCGGTACGGGAGAAGGAATATTCCCAGATCTATCGCTATATCTGTGAGCTGCTGGAGCAGATCGCCGGCTTGCTGAAGGACGAGAAGCTGAGTCTGCAGGAGTATCAGGAGATCCTGGAAGCCGGCATCGGTGAGATCAAGGTGGGCGTACTGCCGCTGGATGTAGACCGCGTGGTGATCGGCGATATGGAGCGTACACGATTAAAGCCGATCCGTGTACTGTTTTTTGCGGGGGTGAATGACGGTGTGGTACCCAGAGCCGGAGGCAGCGGTGGCATGATCTCGGACCCGGACCGTGAGTATCTCTCGGCATCCGGTTTTGCGCTGGCACCCACGCCACGGCAGCAGATGTATATCCAGCGGCTCTATCTGTACCATGTGATGAGCCGGCCGGCGGAACAGCTGATCGTATCGTTTGCGCAGATGGATCCTAAGGGAGAGAGCATACGACCGTCCTATCTGATCGGCGTGCTGCGGCAGATGTACCCGAAGCTGCGGATCGAAATAGCAGAAGAGAAGATTTCCGATCCGGGACAGCGGACGGCAAAGGTAGCATCCGCGCTTTCGGCCTTTGCGGCAGGAGCGATGCCGGATACGGAAAAAACAGCTTTTTTTACCGTCTACGATATGCTGCATGAGGAAGATGCACAACTGGCAGAAGCACTGACCGAAGCGGCCTTTTATCGTTATCATCCGCAGAAGCTTTCGGAAGAGGCTAGTGAAAATCTGTACGGCAAGGTGCTGAAAAACAGCGTGAGCCGTATGGAGCAGTTTGCGGAGTGCGCCTATGCACATTATCTGAAATACGGGATCCGGCTGCAGGAGCGGGAAACGCATACGCTGCAGAGTTTTGATATAGGTAATCTCTATCATGCGGTACTGGAGCAGTTCGGACGCGGCATGGAAGAGGAAGGGACGGACTGGCAGGATCTTACGGACGCAGATATCCGCAGGCTGCTTACGCAGTCTGCAGAACGGGCGCTGGGAGCATACGGCACGGAATGGCTGACGCAGGATGCGCGTACCGCGTACCAGTGGAAACGTATGGAGCGGGTACTGCTGCGTACCCTGCAGATGACAAAGTACCAGCTGTCCAAGGGAAGGTTCGTTCCGGTGAAATACGAGAGCGGATTTCAGCGGGAGCTTAAACTGGACGGGAATGGCGGACGGATGCAGCTGGTGGGTAAGATCGACCGCCTGGACAGGATGGAAGAAGATGGCAGACAGTACCTGAAGGTGACCGACTATAAATCCGGAAAGCGGACGCTGGACATCAGGAATATCTGCGCCGGAATGCAGCTGCAGCTGCTGCTGTATCTGCGTGAGGCGGTTATGCAGGCAAAGAAGGAGCATCCGGGGGAAGAGGTGATCCCGGCGGCGGCATTTTATTACATTCTGAAGGATCCGATCATCGATCTGAAAGAGTCGGGAACGGAGAATGCGGAAGAGGTGATCGAAGCCGAACTGCGGAAGGAATTGCGCGTGACCGGTATGATACGTGCGGAGGACGCCGTGGTGCGCGGTCTGGACAATACAGGGGGCAGCATATCCGATGTGATCCGTATGCGTCGAAAAAAAGATGGCAGCTATTATAAGGATTCCGAGGTGGTACCGGCGGAGGATCTGGAGCTGCTGATGGATTATGTGGAGAGCAAGGTGACGGAGCTGGGCAGTGGGATACGGGCCGGCGAAAAAGAAGCGGCACCTTTTGATGAGGACAGCTGCAAGTACTGTACACACAGGGAAATCTGTTTGTTTGACCGAAAACTGCCCGGCTGCCGCTACCGGGGAGCGAAACTGGATAAGGAAGCGGCATGGGAGGAGATCCGTAAGAAGATGGGCAGAGAAGACGAGGGAGGCAAAACGAATGGCTAAGGTAAATTTTACGGATGCACAGAAGTCCGTGATCGATGCGAGAAATGCGAACCTTCTGGTCTCGGCGGCTGCCGGCAGCGGAAAGACGGCGGTACTGACGGCGAGGATCCTTTCGCTGCTGACCGATCCGGAGCATCCCATCGATATTGACCGTATGCTGATCGTAACGTTTACAAAAGCCGCAGCGGCGGAGATGCGTGAGCGTATCGGCAAGGTCATTGCGGAATATGTGGCGGAGCATCCGGAAGACCTGCGTATGGACCGGCAGGCGGCGCTTTTGCATAATGCGCAGATCACGACGATCGACAGTTTCTGTCTGTATGTGGTGAAAAACAATTTTGCGGATATCGATCTGGATCCGGGCTTCCGTATCCTGGATACCGGCGAACGCACTCTGATGATGCAGGATGTGATGGAGGAGATGCTGGAGGACGAATACGCTGCAGCGAAGGAAGATTTTATCCATCTGATGGAAAGCTATGCGCCGGGAGGGCGGGAGAATGATGTCATCTCTATGATACAGCGCCTGTTTGATTTTGCGATGAGTCTTCCGCAGCCGGAAGAGTGGATACGCAAAGCGATGAAGGATGCGTCGGTGACAGATCTGGCGGAGGCGGAAGACGAACCATGGTTTAAGCGCCTTACCGACAGCGCGGATGAGATGATCGCGCAGATGCGAAAGACCGCGGAGGAGACGCTTGCAATGGTACAGGCACCGGACGGACCGGAAGCGTATCTGGAAGCGGTTTCGGATTACCGGCTGTTTACGGAACGCCTTTCGGAACAGAAGGAGTATGAACGGCGCAGGGAGATCCTGTCAGCATTTGAGATCCCGAAACTTTCATCGAAAAAGAGCAAGACGGAGGATCCGGCGATACGTGAGCTGGCCAGGCAGCGCATCGATCAGATCAAGGAAATGATCGGAAAACTGCGGGAGCAGTACAGTCTGGATGCCGGGCAGTATGCGGCGGCGCAGCGGGAAATCGCGGTTAATACTACCGCACTTTGCAGGCTGGTGCTGTCTTTTGCGGAACGCTTTGCGGAGGTCAAGCGGGAAAAAAATGCGCTGGACTTTACGGATATGGAGCATTTTGCCCTGCAGATCCTTTTGGAGGAACGGGACGGAAAACAGATCCCGAGCCGGGCGGCAGAGGAATTCCGGGACTATTTTGAATACATCTGTGTGGATGAATACCAGGACAGCAATTATGTGCAGGAATCGGTGCTGACGAGTATTGTCCGCGAGGATAATTATTTCATGGTCGGGGATGTGAAGCAGAGTATCTATCGCTTCCGTCTGGCGCGGCCGGAGATCTTTCTGGAAAAATACGATCGTTTCGGTGAAGACGGTATCCACCGGCGCATCGATCTGAATCAGAATTTCCGCAGCCGCACCGAAGTACTTGATTTTGTCAATGCCATTTTCCGGCAGATCATGCATAAGGAGACGGCAGAGATGGACTATGATGAACGGGCGGCGCTTCACCCGGGGGCAACCTATCCGCGGGACGATACCGGACGATACAGGGCAGAACTGCTGATCCTGGATCCGAGGGAAGAACCGGCGGATCCGGAAACCGAAGAGGAGGAAGAAGATATTGCGGAGGATCCCGAAAGAAAACTGACCAAACGGGAACAGGAATGCCGGCTTGCGGCGGACCGGATCCATCGTCTGGTACGGGAGGGTTTTCCTGTCTGGGATGGAGAACAGAAGGCATTGCGGCCGATCCGTTACAGTGATATCGTGATCCTGGTACGCTCGACCAAAGACTATGAGAAAGCCATGCGGCAGGTCTGTGAGGAATATGATATACCTCTGCATTGCGGGACGCAGGCCGGTTATTTTGAGACGCTGGAAGTCCGGATGACCCTTTCCGCACTGCAGGTGATCGACAATCCGCAGCAGGATCAGCCGCTGTATGCCTGCCTGACCTCTTTTTTAAAATTGTTTACCGAGGAAGAGATCGCAGCGTTCCGTGCAGCCGGGAAGCAGGCCAGTCTGTATCAGCTGCTGCGTCTTTATCCGGAAAGCGGGGAGGCGGATCCGGAGATCGGTGCGAAGCTGCAGTATTTTTTTGACTGGCTTGAACGTTACCGGGCGCTTGCAAAATACCGCAGAGTCCGGGAACTTCTGGAGATGCTGCTTTCGGAAAGCGCGTATCTGGACCATGTGAGCGCCCTGCCGGGAGGAGCACAGCGCAGAGCCAATCTGGAACTGCTGCTGGAACGTGCATCGGAATATGAGAACGGCAGTTATCATGGGCTGTTCCATTTCGTGCGCTATGTCAGCCAGTTAAAGAGCAGGGAGGTAGACTTTGGCGAGGCGGGGATGATGGATGAGTCGGCAGATGTCGTACGGATGATGACGATCCATAAGAGCAAGGGGCTGGAATTCCCGGTCTGCATCTGCATGGGGCTGTACAAAAAATTCAATTTCAGGGATGCATCGGCTGCAATGCTTTTGGATTCCGACCTGGGGATCGGACTGGATGCGGTGGATCCGGTGCGCCGATGCAGGATCCGCGGGATCAAACGGAGCGTGCTGGCACAAAAATACAGGGAAGATGCGCTGGCCGAAGAGATGCGTATCCTGTATGTGGCTCTGACAAGAGCAAAAGAAAAACTGATCCTGACCGATGTGCGGGAAACACAGGAGGGGGAGGAGGAAGATGCGGCGGATACCTTCACGATCAAAAAAGCCACCAATGCAATGCAGCTGATCCGTATGGCGCTGGCGGCGGAGGGACAGCTGATCCGGTGTGTAAGCATCCTGCACCCCGAGGATCTGAAGCAGCAGATCGTAAAGGAGGCGGCAGAAGCAAGCGTGGATGAACAGCTGCTGCGCAGCGGACGATATGCTCTGGATAAAGACCTTCGGGAGCGGTTGCGGCAGGAGGCCGAGCGGGTCTATTCCCATCCGGAACTGAAGGGGCTGTATACCAAGACGTCCGTATCGGAACTGAAGCATGCGGCATTTGATGAGGAAGAAGCCAGACGCGTCTTTGAAACCGAGCGAAGAGAGGCATACATACCGCGTTTCGCAAGGACGGAAGACGGGGAAGAGAGCAGCGGTACCGGACGAGGCAGTGCTTACCATCGCTTTCTGGAATTGCTGCCGTATGAGAGGATGCCGGAGAGAACGGCAGCACCGGCCGACATACAGGGCTGGCTGGAGCGGAACCTGCAGCAGATGCGGGAATCCGGAAGACTGTCGCAGGAATATACCGGGCTGATCCGTCTGCCGGCCATGGAGAAGTTTTTGCGGCAGGAGATCGCCGGAAGAATGGCAAAAGCAGCCGGAGAGGGGAAGCTGTTTCGGGAGCAGCCCTTCTTTATGGGCGTGCAGGCCAACGAACTGGAAGCATCCTACCCGGAGGATGAGCAGATCATCATTCAGGGGGTGATCGACGTGTATCTGGAGGAAGAGGACGGACTGGTGCTTTTGGACTACAAGACCGACCGGGTAAGCAGCGGAGACGAGCTGGTGGCGCGTTACCAGAAGCAGCTGGAGCTTTATGCGCGGGCACTTACGCAGATCCGCGGGATCCACGTAAAAGAGCGGCTGATCTATTCGTTTGCCCTGGACCGGACGATCACGGTATAAAAGGTAACAAGCGGTCGCGATTCAATACGATTCTGTCATCAAACGGATAGATTTTTGAAGAGTAATCTGCTATAATGCATTTGGTGTTTTTGTAAGTTCTTGCACAAAAGGAGAGCAGGCAATGCTGCCGACGGATGCAGAAGACGATCTGTTAACGATCGGATATAATATGGCAACGGAAAAGAGCTATGTCAATCTTTTTGACATGGTCTTGGAGTCGTGTCTGAAATTTACCAATGCCGACGGCGGTTCGCTTTATATCGTGGACGAGGAGAGCAAGAATCTGATCCATCTGCTGGACGCAAACCATCAGCTGGATTTCGGTTCCAAGCAGTCCATTGCCCAGGCCGATATGCAGATGGCCGAGGACAAGGAAACCAATCTCTTTACCTATACCTATCATCACAACCGGCTTTTGAACATTGCGGATATCTATACGGTTAAGGAATTTGACGTGATCTCCATCCGGGAGTTTGATGCGAGGAACGGATACCGTACCAAGTCGGTGCTGATGGCACCGATCTCGATCAAGGACCGTGCGGTACTGGGTGTGATGATGCTTTATAACTGCAGGAACGAGGAAGGCGAGGTCGTTCCGTTCAACTGGGAATGCGAACGTGCCGTAGTATCCCTGACGTCCCAGATGGCGAGCAACCTGACCAATATGACCCTGATTCAGGATCTGGAGGAACTGCTGGGGTCGTTTGTGGAATGTATGACCACGGCGATCGATACCAAGACGCCGTATAATGCCAATCATACCAGACATGTGGCAAAGTACTGTATGGAGATCTGCGAGCAGATCAATGCCCTGCATACCAGAGGGGAATGCGAGATCTTCATCAGCGAGAATGACAAGGAACAGCTGCACATGGCAGCGATGCTGCATGATATCGGTAAGATCGTGATCCACCGGGGTATTCTGGATAAGGCGTCGCGTCTGTCGGAGCTGGAATACGAGAAACTCTACAACAAACTGGAGTGGATCCGGCTGATGCTCAAGATCGATATGCTGGAAGGACGCTTTGACGAATCCTCCTGGGCGATGGAAGACATCAAACTGACCAATTTCTGCCGGGATCTGCATCGTATGAACATTGCGGAAATGCTGACCAAGACGGATCTGGACCGTATCGAGGATATGGCGGGGCGGGTCTACGTCAGCCCGATCGGGGAACGTTTCCCGTACCTGAATGAAAATGAGAAAAAAGCGCTGAACATCAAACAGGGCACCCTGACGGACGAGGAGCGCAGACAGATCCAGGAGCATGTGGTCTACACCAACCGTATCCTGGATAAGATCAAGTTTACGGACAAGTACAGTAAGGTGCAGTCCATAGCAGCGAATCATCATGAATACCTGGATGGCAGCGGTTATCCGAATGGTCTGAAAGCAGAGCAGCTCGATATCCTGACACGGATCCTGACGGTATGTGATATCTTCGACTCGCTGACGGCCGAGGACCGGCCGTACAAAGGACCGATGCCGCTGGATCAGGCGATCAAGATCCTGAAAGATCTGGCCAAGAGGGGCAAATTGGATGAGAAGATCGTAACGATCCTGTCCGACTATATGATGGAACACTTTGTAAAAGAGACTTCACCACTCCTGCTGCAGGCGGATGCAAAGCCGTTTTAAGCAGCAGGATGGGGCGGGCATACCGTATCCGATAAAGTAACGAGATCGCCGGCGGGCATCCCGTTATTTTTATATGCATTTACATAGAGGGTGGAACATGTATCGTTATATTTTATTTGATCTGGACGGGACTCTGACAGACCCGAAGGAGGGAATCTGCCGGTCGGTGCAGCATGCTTTGGAAAAAGCGGGGATTACCGTGCCGGAGATCGATAAACTGACACCGTTTATCGGACCGCCGTTAAAGGACAGTTTTCGGGAATTTTATCATATGGATGAGGCACAGACCGAGCAGGCCGTGAAGGACTATCGTGAGCGTTTTGCCGAGGTGGGCTGGAAGGAGAATATCCCCTATCCCGGCGTGGACCGTATGCTGGCACATTGCCGGCAGCAGGGAGCCCGGCTGGCGGTGGCATCCTCCAAGCCGCAGGTATTTGTGGAAAAAATCCTGCAGTATTTTGGGCTGCGCAAGTATTTTGATGTGATCGTGGGCAGTGAGCTGGACGGCAGGCGCAGTAAAAAAGAGGAGGTCGTGCAGGAAACTCTGAAACAGCTGTACAGGAAGTACGGCAGGCGTTTGTCGGAAGAGGAATGCCGGATGCAGACCGCCATGGTCGGAGACCGGAAGTTTGATATCGAAGGCGCCCGGAGCGAAGGCGTGGATGGCATCGGCGTGTCGTACGGCTATGCAGAGAAAGGGGAACTGGCGCGGGCCGGAGCGGATGCTATCGCCGGAAATGTGGAAGAACTGGAAGAACTGCTGCTGGGCGGGAACAAAAACTGTGCGGAGAATAAGATACAGATCAAGCCGGTGCCTGAAAAATCGATTTTAAAAGCCGTATACATGGTGGCACCGTTTGCGGCATATTTTCTGCTCTACGAACTGATCAGTATGATCGTATACTCGTTGCTGAATCTTATGACCGGAATAAGTCAGATACAACTGCGGGAGATGCTTTTGAATGCCACAGGGGCAGAGCGTGAAAATGCGGTGGTGATCCAGGCGGTCGTTTCGGTGATCATCAATGCCGGGACGGTGATCGCCTTATATCTGCTGTATAAGAGTTGGGAACCGCTGCAATGGAAACGGCCGGTGGCATTGGAGAAGGGAAAACGTATACGACGGGATCTGCAGATCGCCGGTCTGGGCATTTCGCTTTCCCTTGGCCTGAACATACTTCTGACGGCTCTGGCGACGCTGCTGGCGCCGGTTTTCCTTCAGGGGGAAGCGCTGGAAAACTTCTTTAAAAAGGCTGGCTATGAAAATGCGACGCCGCTGCTTCCGGGCATACTGCTGTTTGTTCTTGTCACGCCGCTTCTGGAAGAGATGATCTTTCGCTGGCTTTTGCTGAACCGTATTTCACGGGTGTTTCCGGCAGGGATCTCCGTGATCGTCACGGCCGCCTTTTTCGGCTGGTATCATGGCAATCTGCTGCAGGGCGTATATGCGTTTCTGATGGGGCTGGTTATGGCGGTGCTCTGCATCGGGGAAGAGTGCGTGTCTGCACCGTACATCTTCCATCTGTCGGCCAATGCCGGGATCTTTTTATGCGGGTTTTTACCCAAAGGGATACAGGAGGTTATGACCAGACCGTACTTAAGCGTGGTTTATATCGTGATCGGTCTTGTTTTTTATAAGATTTTATCAAAAAACAGCGCCAATATTTGTACAAAATAACAATAAACCATGATGCATTGGTCGGAAATGTTTAGCATTTCACGCATTGCCAAGCAAGATACCTCGGGGTAGAATGGTATTGAAGAGGATCAGGAGAAAAAGCAGGAGATAATGCAGATACAGCGGATTCCGTTTAGGGGGGATCGCAGCCGGCTGTATAGTGGAGGAAGAAAAAGGATGTCGTTGACAGAGTATACAAAAGCGTTGAAATTGGGTGAGCGTGAACGCAGACGGCTGGAAGCGGACGATCTGGCGGCGTATCTGCCGGTATTGGATGAGATCACGGCGCATGAGGATATCGAGGCGCAGGTGCCTCTGGGACTGGTGCAGATCCCGTTAAAATATGTGGTGGGAACCAAGAGTGAGGGGCGTACCCACGCGTTTGCCAGAAATTTTATGCCCATTCTGGAGCCGGGATCCGAATTTGCGAGAAAATGGGCCCAATTATACGACTCCATGGAAGAGGAAGGGCTGCGGGATCCGATCATTGCCTATGAGTTCCGCAATAAATTCTATGTTATGGAAGGAAACAAGCGTGTCTCGGTTTCGAAATTCATGGATGCCGTGAGTATCGAAGCGCAGGTAACGCGTGTGATCCCCAAACGGGATGATAGAGTAGAAAATAAGATCTATCATGAATTTTTGGATTTTTATGAGGTTACCGGGATCAACTATCTCAGGATGACGAGGGAAGGAAATTACCGGCGGCTCTTAAACCAGACCTATGAGGGTGTGGCGAAATGGTCAAAGGATCAGGAATTGGAATTCCGGGCGTTCTTTACGTTTTTTGAGCAGGAATACGCTGCCAAAAAAGGCGGCAAAAAGTTTTCCATCAAAACAGGGGATGCGGTATGCGTCTATCTGAGCATTTATGAATACCGGGAAGTGCTCGATCACAGCCAGCAGGAGATCCGCAAGGATATTGAGCGAATCTGGAGCGAGCTGGTCAATTACGAGAACGGGGATAACTTAACCCTTGTACTGCATCCGACGCGTGAGTCACAAAAAACATCGTTTATGCATTTCCTGCCGGGCGGATCTGCGACGACCAGGATCGCCTTTCTGCACGACAAGACCGCGCAGCAGTCGGCATGGACCTACGGGCATACCCTCGGTTGCAAGTATGTCGAGGATCAGTTCGGCGACCGGATCGAAGTATCCGAGGTGGAAGGCGTGGATGCCAGTGTGGCGGACGAAGTCTTTGATGCGGCGGTGAATGCAGGGAATAAGATCATCTTTGCGACTTCACCGAAGCTGATGGCACCGGCACTGCGCTCGGCTCTGAAACACCCGGAAGTGACGATCCTCAACTGCTCCATGAATATGGGGCATAAGACGATACGTTCCTATTATCTTCGGATGTATGAAGCCAAATTCATCATCGGTGCGATCGCAGGGGCGATGAAGACGGACGGAGAGATCGGGTATCTGTCGGATTATCCGATCCATGGTACGACGGCAGAGATCAATGCCTTCGCCATGGGTGTGCAGATGACCAATCCCAATGCCAAAGTGTATCTGGACTGGTCGATGCTCAAGGATCACGATGCGATGGCAGAGATGGAGGCCAGGAACGTAACGCTGATCTCCGGCCGTGATATGAATGCGACAATGAGCGGCAACCGTGAGTTTGGTTTGTATAAAATGAATTACAACGAAGGCACGCATGTCAATCTGGCGATGCCGGTACGTCACTGGGGCAAGCTGTACGAAGAGATCATCAGCTCCATCTTAAAGGGCGGATATAAAAACGATGCAACGGTATTCGGGGATCAGGCACTGAACTATTTCTGGGGCATGAGCTCCGGGGCGATCGATGTGATCTACTCCAGAAACCTGCCGGTCGGACCGGTACGGCTGCTTCGCAATCTGCGATCCGGCATCCGGGAGATGAACATCAACCCGTTCACCGGCCCGGTATATGACCAGGAGGGAAATCTGAAGTGTGAAGACGGTCAGGAGCTCTCGGCAGAAGTAGCCGTACAGATCGACTGGCTGGCGGATAATATCGAAGGATATATCCCGGACATTTCGGAAATGAAAGAAGAAGCAGTGGAACTCGTGAAGCTGCAGGGAGTCAAGGATCCGGCTGTCGTTTGAAACTGTGCAGGCGGATGCAGGGAGAAAGATCCGTGTCGGTGAAAAGGAGGAAAACCGGCCGGAATGTAAGGAGGACGGTCAAGTATGCGCATCCTGGCGATCGGGGATAAGGAATCGAAATCGCTTTGGGATTACTTTCAACCGGAGAAGCTGGAGGGGGTCGACCTGATCATCTCGGTCGGGGATCTGGATCCGGCGTTTCTCTCTTTTTTGGCGACGTTTACTCATGCGCCTGTATATTATGTACACGGAAATCATGATGAAAAATACGAGAAAAAGCCGCCTGACGGCTGTGAATGCTTAGATGACCGGATCGTTGTCTATGAGGGCGTGCGCATCCTGGGACTTCCGGGAGCACTCCGCTACCGGCCGGGATCCTATCAGTACGAGCAGGAGGAAATGGATGCCCATATACGGAGGCTGTTTTTTACGCTGCAGCTTCATGGCGGTTTTGATATCCTGGTCACCCATGCGCCGGCGGAAGGCGTCGGAGACGGACAGGACCGGCCACATCAGGGATTTCGGGCATTTACGGGGCTTCTGAATGAGTTCCGCCCCAGGTATTACCTGCATGGGCATGTACATCCGAATTATTCCAGGGAATATACGAGGCTGAAGCGCTATCGGGATACCCTCATCATCAACGGATATGAAAGCTATATCTTTGACTATGAGACGGAATACGAAGAGAAGTTTCCGAAAGTGAAAGAAAAAGAAGGTTATGATTTTACGCCGGATTTTCTGCTGCGAATGAAGAAAGAGCGGGAAAAGAAAGCGGCGGAAGAACAGAAGGAAGAGGGGAAACGATCATGAGCTGGGAAGATAATGTACGAAAAGTAGTGCCCTATACGCCGGGAGAACAGCCGAAATTTGATAAGATGGTAAAACTCAATACCAATGAGTGCCCTTATCCGCCGGCACCGGGCGTACAGAAGATGTTAAAGGAAATGCCGTATCAGGACCTGCGTCTGTATCCGGCACCGGATGCGCGGATCCTGACCGAGGCACTGGCAGAGTATTACAAGGTGGCACCGGAGCAGGTATTTGTGGGTGTGGGATCGGATGACGTGATCTCCATGGCCTTTCTGACCTTTTTCCACAGCGGAAAGAAGATCCTGTTCCCGGATGTGACCTATTCGTTTTATCCGGTCTGGGCGGATGTGTATGGGATTCCGTACGAAACGCAGCCGCTGGATGCGGATTTCCGTATGGTTGCAGCGGATTATAAGAAGGAAAACGGCGGTATCATCTTCCCGAACCCGAATGCACCGACCGGTGTGGAAGAGCCGCTGGCCCTGGTGGAAGATATCCTACGGTCCAATCCGGACAGCGTGGTGATGGTGGATGAAGCGTATGTGGATTTTGGCGGGGAGAGTGCTCTTCCGCTGGTTGATAAATATGAGAATCTGCTGGTGATCCGGACGTATTCCAAGTCCCGTGCACTGGCCGGACTGCGGGTGGGCTTTGCCATCGGCAATCCGAAGCTGATCAAATATCTGAATGATGTGAAGTTCTCCGTGAACTCCTACACGATGAATATGCCGTCCCTGCTGCTCGGACGGGAGGCGGTGCTGGATGATGCGTACTTTAAGGATACGCTGGCCAAGGTGATCAACACCCGGGAGTGGATGAAGAAAGAGCTGACCCGTCTGGGATTTTCCTTTCCGGATTCGAAGAGCAACTTTGTCTTTGCGACCCACAAGACCAGATCGGCGGAGGAGATCTTTACCTGCCTGCGGAGCAAACAGATCTTTGTGCGCCACTGGAACCTTCCGAGGATCGATAATTACCTGCGTATTTCCGTGGGAACGGACGAGGAAGCAAAAATACTGATCGATGCACTGGAGGAACTGCTCGGATGAAGGATTTTATCGTAACTACGTTTGGCGGCAATATCATAACGCAGTATCTTTCCTGTTTTATCGTATCGATGATACCGCTGATCGAGCTGCGTGGGGCGATCCCCATTGCACAGGTATTTAAGGTGATGAACCCTGAGTTTAATATGGTACTGGCATACTGCATCATTGCCATCGGCAATATGATCCCGGTGCCGATCATCTTTTTCTTCGCCAGAAAAGTACTGGAATGGGGAAAAGACAAAAAAGTGATCGGAGGATTCTTTACCTTCTGTCTGGAGAAAGGGCGCAAAGGCGGACTGAAACTGCAGGAAAAGGCGGGACGCAGTGTGTACGTTGCATTGCTTCTGTTTGTCGGCATTCCCCTGCCGGGCACCGGTGCGTGGACCGGGACGCTGGCGTCGAGTCTTCTGGATATGGACTTTAAGAAAAGCGTGCTGGCGGTTGTGGGTGGTGTAGCCCTGGCCGGTGTGATCATGGGTGTCGGCAGTTATCTGGTGGCCAGCGGGATCCTGGCAGCAGCAGGTTAAGGAAAATTTATGAACAGTTATACGGATTTTGCGGAAGTCTATGATATGCTGATGGATGATGTGCCCTATGCGGATTGGGCGGAGCACATCATCCGTCTTTTGCATGAGAATGGGATCGAAGACGGCCTGATCCTGGATCTGGGCTGCGGAACCGGAGCCCTGACGGAGCTGCTGGCGGTGGCCGGATATGATATGATCGGTGTGGATCTGTCGCCGGAGATGCTGGATGTGGCCAATGCCAAAAAGGTGGAGAGCGGGCATGACATCCTTTACCTGTGCCAGGATATGCGCGCCTTTGAACTGTACGGTACGGTTCGTGCAGTGGTCTGTGTCTGCGACAGCATCAATTACATCCTGAAGGAAGAGGAACTGACGCAGGTCTTTAAACTGGTGAACAACTATCTGGATCCGAAGGGGCTGTTGATCATGGATTACAACACGGTGCATAAATACCGGGATGTGATCGGCGATACGGTGATCGCGGAGGACCGCGGCGAGTGCAGCTTCATCTGGGAGAATACCTGGCACGAGGAAGACGAGATCAATGAATATGATCTGACGGTCTATGTGGAAGAGGAAGACGGCCGGTACCGGCGTTTTGATGAGACACATCTGCAGCGTGGCTATACGGAGGCGCAGATGCAAAGCGCGATCACGGAGGCCGGGATGGTATATGTATGCGGGGAGGATGCCGAAGCAGGCGGACCGGTCACGGAGGAGACGGAGCGTGGCTGGATCCTGGCAAAGGAACAGGGAAAAACAGCGGAGGGATCATAACGTACACTCCGTTGCCTCGCAGCTTTTTTGATTTTACATATTTTACATATTTTACAAAACCGCTTATGCTGAATACAGATAAGCGGTTTTTGCTTTATAGGAAAACAGAGATTTATGTTGGAGGATATCAAGATGTTTGAGAGTAAGCGTCAAATAATCGGATCTATTACCAATGTTAAACTTTTGCTATAATGGTGATGATAAGTACACAAAATACCAAAAATGCTATCCTTTTTGGTATTTTGCGTACTTTTTGTTTTGCACGTTAAAATCAGGCCGTGGA
>JAGBMJ010000003.1 GCA_017634975.1 Lachnospiraceae bacterium
CCACACACCGATCCCTCCGGTACAGCGAACGAAACATCATCCAGCTTGAAGTCCCCGTAGTCTTTCGTCACGTGTTCCAGTTCGATCACGTTCTTTATCTCCATATTTTCATCCATTCTTCTTTTCCTCGTAAATGATGCCCAGCATCTCCTGCAATTCGGACAGGGATACTTTTCCCAGCATCGCCTTATCCACTGCTTTATCCAGCAGTTCCTCGATCGCATAGAGCATGCTTTCCTTCATAATCTCACCACTCACACCTTTGACAAAACTGCCTTTTCCGACCACGGTCTCGATATAGCCGTCCCGTTCCAGCTCTTCGTAGGCCCGCTTGGTGGTGATCACACTGATCCTGAGTTCCTTCGCCAGGATACGCATAGACGGCAGGGCGTCCCCCGCTGCCAGCTCTCCCGTCATGATCTGACTTTTGATCTGCTCCTCGATCTGCTCGTAAATAGGCACACCGGAAGCATTGCTGATTAGGATATCCATAAAATACTGCCTTTCTTGCGCGCCGGCTTCGGATAGTTGCGCATCCTATCCTACACCTTGGTCTTCTACAATTGTATATATTGAATATATACACTATTTTCTCTGTTGTCAATCATGAATTTCCTGTAAAGAAAAAAACGCCCTTGGAATGCAAGCATTCCAAGGGCGTATTCTTTTGCATTTGTGTGCCTCGTTGTTTCGCGCAGATTATCTCTTGCTGAACTGCGGTGCACGTCTCGCTGCCTTCAAACCGTACTTCTTACGTTCTTTCATTCTCGGATCTCTGGTGAGATATCCGGCTTTCTTCAGAACCGGTCTGTTCTCAGCATCTGCCTGAACGAGTGCTCTTGCAAGGCCGTGACGAACTGCGCCTGCCTGTCCGGTGTAACCGCCGCCCTTAACGGTAACGATCACATCATACTTACCTACTGCATCCAGTGCAGCCAGCGGCTGACGAACGATCACCTTCAGCGTTTCCAAACCAAAATACTCATCGATGTCACGCTTGTTGATGGTGATGTTGCCCTTGCCCGGTACCAGGAATACACGTGCTACAGACTTCTTTCTTCTGCCTGTTCCGTAATATTTTTCTGTTGCTTTCTTTGCCATCTCTTATCTCCTCCTCAGAACTTCAGCTCTTCCGGCTGCTGTGCTGCATGCTTGTGCTCCGGTCCTGCATATACAAAGAGCTTACGATACATATCTCTGCCCAGCGGTCCCTTCGGGAGCATACCCTTTACAGCAAGTTCGATCACTTCTTCCGGTTTCTTTGCCAGCTTCTCACGAAGAGTAGCTTCCTTCATACCACCTACATAATCAGAATGCTTGTAGTAAACCTTCTGATCCAGCTTCTTGCCGGTTACTTTGATCTTCTCAGCGTTGATAACGATCACAAAATCACCGGTATCTACGTGCGGTGTAAATTCCGGCTTGTTCTTTCCACGCAGCACCTTTGCAACTTCAGATGCCAGGCGGCCCAATGTTAAACCGTTTGCATCAACAACATACCATTTACGGTTGATGCTGTCCGGTGTAGCCATGTAAGTCTTCATTCCTGTTTCCTCCAAATTTTTGTTCCGTTATCCCGTTTGCTCCGTACCGGCAGTTGTATGGGATGTCCGGGCACATACAGCGCTTTCCGAAAAATCTGCGGTCTCCCGCCGGGAACTTCAATCCTTCGCAGCGGCACCACCGGTTATGTTCCGGTACTGCAAGAGAGCACAATACTCCCTTCGCCACGGAAATTTATTATAGTACACGCACCCGAGCGTGTCAACTACATTTTTTACAGAAACCGGTATTCCGCAAGTACCAGTCCCTGCGGCGGCGCCGTCGGGCCGGCCTGATGTCTTTCCTGTGCTTTCAGGATCCGCGCCACATCTTCTGCGGTCATCCGACCTCTTCCTGCCTCCATCAAAGTCCCCGCGATGATGCGCACCATATTATAGAGGAAACCGTTGCCGGACACACGGATCACGATCTCTCGCGCATCCGGCATTCCGCTGCCGGCGCGCAGCGGCACTTCTTCCACATCGATCCTGTAGATCGTCCGCACGTGATCCTCCGCCTGCGCATACAGACTGCAAAAAGAGGTAAAGTCGTGTTCCCCGATGAGCGGCGCTGCTGCCGTGCGCATCTTTTCCACCTCCATCGGCACATAGGTCCAGTAGTGATACAGACGGTACTGCGGGATCTGAAACGGTGCATTCAGAATCCGGTATTCGTAGGTCTTTACACTGTCACAATGCCTTGGATGAAAATCTTCCGCTACTTCCGCCCCGCTCATAATGCGGATATCGTCGGGCAGCCTGCGGTTTAAGGCATAGGGCATCTTCTCCGCAGGGATCCGCGCCTGCGTATCAAAGACTGCCACATTATCCAGGGCATGCACGCCGGCATCCGTCCGGGAGCCGCCGGTCACGGCGATCTCCTCGCCCAGCAGCTCGGACAATGCGTCATTCAGCACTTCCTCCACCGTGATCCCGTTATTCTGTTTCTGCCAACCATGATAGTTTGTCCCGTCATAGGCCACTCGCAATAAGATGCGTCTCATAGAAATGTCCCGCTCCTCTCATGCGGTTTTACTACATCATCCCATAAAAGGGCATATACGATTCTCCGACCGCCATAGTGGCATAACGCGGATTTAAGAGCTCCTGTGTTTCCTCATACAGTATGTTACAGTCGGTGATCCAGGGGCTGCGATTTTCATCCAGATCATTCTGAAAAGAAATGTTCATTCCCGCATTCCCCGGGCAAAATCCCATACCACCCAGAGTTTCCGGGGTGGTCAGGCGCTGCCGTAAGGTCTCACGATACGCCGGGCTGACCAGCTTTTTATACATTGGATTTCCCTCCGAATAATTTCCGGAAACCTTCCCAATAAGTATGTCGATCAGTTTTTCCACATCGGTATAAAAATCCGCCACGCTCATAAAATGCCCGTCTTCGGTATCGAAGCAATAGGACTTATGATCTCCGAACGGGTCTTTATTCTGAAGCCCTCCCTCTATGGGCAGGCTATACGACTCTGCCCGCAGCATACGGAACCAGAAAAAGTTTTTCCCGTACTCCCCATCAAAATCCCCCAGCAGGCGGCTGGCGTAATACGGCGGCCTCTTCGCCTCCCGCACGTCCTGTCCGATCTTTGCCATGGCATCATACAACCACAGTCCTCTGGCTTTCTCCTCTTTGTTGATCTGCTGCATCAACGCATCCAGAGCATTTTTAAGAGCCTCCGGTACTTCTCCGCTCATCTTCCATCTGCCGACAGGATAGGATACTTCATAAGCATATGCCTCACCCTGCATGCTGACCTCTTCTTTCTCCCTGCCTTCCTGACTGAGTGTGATGCAGTATGCCGCATCCCTGCTCACGGTTTTGATCCGCAGCAACGCTTTGGTACTGTGGAATTCCATGCGGCCATAATCCAGGCCTGCCCTGATCAGCAGTTTCAGGAGGAATAAATGCAGCTTTTTGCCGTCAACCTGCCATTCCTTCGGAACAAAGATATGGTTGGCTCTTGCGTGATAGGATTCCTTAAAAAAACGGATTGACAGATCAAAGCTCTCCGTTCCCGCAGGGACACCATCCTGCCAGGCATCCAGACCGTTCAACTGATCGAGCTTTCCGTTTGCAATACACAGCGCCAGCTCGTTCATCTCCGCCGGGCTTACCTCTACATCCGGGATCTTCACCCCACGATCCTGCATCCCCATCATCATCATCCCAGCCGCAAATCCCATCGTGCCAACGGCGTCGGGTGCACACCCGCCACGATCGAGCATAGCCCGAAGGATACCGCCATCGTTTTCGGTACGCTCGATCTCAAAGGTATAGTAGCCTGCATACGGCGGCATCGGCGCCATCATCCCGGTACTCGGACGTTGCGGTTCCTGCACCTTTAAGCAAAGCTTTCTGACGCGGTAATCCTGAAACCACTTGATCGCCTTCTCGTTGGTTTTGATATGCACCTCGCCATATTTCGGTGTTTCATAGGGCGTACGCTCAAAGCTTCGCGGCGTATACTGCATATCATATATGAGCATATTCAGACGTAACTGTATCCAATCCCTTTCTTCCCGCCGGGAAGCGTGGAAGATCAGTTTCTCAAACATGTCCCATTTGGTTTTGAACCCGCCGCCCGTGAGGATATCCCAGTCGTCCCCGTCTTCTTCGGGCCGATGCAGTCGGAAGGAACCGCTTGTACTTTCCCCGCTGCTTTCATAAGTAATATGGTCCTTCTCGATGGTGATCACAGCCCCGTTCTCACGCTGCTCGTACCACTTACCCTGCATACGGTCCAGGATGCTCTTTTTCTCTTCCTCCATATTTTCCATCGTATCTTCCCCTTCTCCAACAGTGATTTAACACACACGCAAAGTAGTATGGATCAGGCTGGTGTGACACCCCCCTATTTGGGGATTATCTTCCATAATTCCGTACTATACTTACCGAGCAGGATCACGCCTGCCAGATACGCGATCAATATGCCATACGCTGCAAGATCCCGTACAGCATACTTAAGCGGTTTCATCTGGGTGCGCCCTTTGCCGCCGTGATAGCAGCGCGCTTCCATGGCCATCGCCAGATCGTTGGCGCGGCGGAAGGCCGAGATAAAGAGCGGCACCAGCACCGGTATCATACTTTTGGCCTTCTTGAACAGATTGCCGCTTTCAAAATCCGCACCTCTGGCCATCTGCGCCTTCATGATCTTGTCTGTCTCATCCAGAAGGATCGGGATAAAGCGCAGTGCGATCGACATCATCATCGCGATCTCGTGTACCGGCACTTTGATGAGCTTGAGCGGCTTCATTACCGCTTCCATCGCATTGGTCAGGCGGGTCGGTGTGGTCGTGAGTGTCATCAGGTTCGATCCCAGGATCAGCATGATCAGGCGCGCAGCCATGAAAACTGACTGCCGCAGGCCTTCCCGGGTTACCTGCAATTTCCAAAATGTCCAGATCACCTCTCCCTTCACCAGAAACATATTCATCACGATCGTAAAGACCAGAAAAAACATGATCGGTTTCAGCCCTTTTACCATATAGGAGAAGGGCACCCTTGAGAGGAGGATCACAAAGAGCAGAAACGCTGCTGCCAGCGCATAGACCGGCAGCGAGTCAAACAGAAACAACGACACCAGATAGACCAGTGTGCCGAGCAGTTTGGTCCGCGGATCCATCCGGTGCAGAACAGAGTCTGTGCTATAGTATTGTCCGATGGTGATATCGCGTAACAAAGTTTCCGGTTATCCTTTCCAATGTAATGCTTCTAAAATAGTTTCTTTGGCTTCTGCCAGTGTGATCCCGGTCGTATCGACATCCAGACCGGCTTCTTTCAGCTCCTTCAGGATGTAAGTCACCTGCGGTGCCGAAAGGCCGATGGCTTCCAGTTCCTGCGCATGCGCAAAGACTGCCCTTGGCACATCGTCGTACAGTATCCTTCCACGGTCCATCACGATGATCCGATCCACGTACTCCGCCACATCCTCCATCGAGTGGGAAACCAGTACGATGGAAATGCCTTCCTTTTCCCGAAGCTCCGTGATCATCGAGAGCAGCTCATCTCTGCCCTTCGGATCCAGGCCGGCCGTCGGCTCATCCAATACCAGGATCTCCGGCTTCATCGCCAGCACCGAGGCGATCGCCACGCGGCGCTTCTGTCCGCCGGACAGATCAAACGGTGACTGGTCGATGCATTCGTCCGGCAGTCCCACTCTCTTGATCGCAGCATAGGCGGTCAGCTCCACTTCCTTGGTCTCCAGTCCCATATTGATCGGGCCAAAGCAGACTTCCTTAAAGACCGTCTCTTCAAAAAGCTGATGCTCCGGATACTGAAAGACCAGACCGACTTTACCGCGCAATGCCCTGCGGTCATATCCTTTTTCGAATACATCCGCGCCGTCATAGTAGATCGTGCCGCCATCCGGTTTGAGCAGTGCATTCAAATGCTGTACCAGTGTGGACTTGCCCGATCCCGTATGTCCGATCAGCCCGATGAACTCGCCCGGACGTATCACAAAGCTCACATCATCCAGCGCACGTACCGTCTGATTCGTTCCTTTATTGTATTCATAGACCAGATGGTCTGCGATGAGTTTCATATCTTCCATAACGTATTCCTTATGATCGCGGATCGCGCATCTTCTTCACCTTCCGTAATGCCTCCGTCAGTTCCTCTCTGGTCAGTATCCCGTCCGGCAGCGGCAGTCCCGCACACTTCAGCTCATACGCCAGCTCCGTCACCTGTGGTACATCCAGACGCAGATCCCGCAGCTCGGATACCCGAGAAAAGATCTCCTTTGGGGTTCCCCCCATTGCCACCCTGCCTTTGTCCATCACAAAGACACGGTCGGCATAGATCACTTCCTCCATATAGTGCGTGATCAGGATCACCGTGATCTTTTCCACATCATTCAGCGCCCGTACCGCACGGATCACTTCTCTGCGTCCCATCGGGTCGAGCATCGCCGTCGGCTCATCCAGGATAATGCATTTCGGGTGCATCGCGATCACCGAGGCAATGGATACACGCTGCTTCTGGCCTCCGGAAAGCTTATTGGGCGAATAGCTGCGGTATTCATACATTCCTACCGCCTTCAGGCTCTCTTCCACACGTTCCCAGATCTCCTTCGTCGGAACCCCCATGTTCTCGGGGCCGAAGCCTACATCCTCTTCCACGATCTGCCCGATGATCTGGTTGTCCGGATTTTGGAAGACCATCCCTGCGGTCTGCCGGATCTGCAGCAGATGCTCTTCGTCCTGCGTATCCATACCGTCTACGATCACACTGCCTTCGGAAGGATACAGGATCGCATTGATATGCTTGGCCAGCGTGGATTTGCCCGAGCCGTTATGTCCCAGGATTGCAATAAACTCGCCCGGCTCTACCGCAAGGCTCACGCCATCCACGGCAGTCGTGATGCCTTCTACGTTATTTTCTTCATCCCGTCGGATATATTCATATTTGACTTTGTTGATATGGATGATCCCCATTTATAAATCCTTCTTGTATCGATCGCGGTATTCTGAATCGTTACTCTTTCTTTTTCTTTGAATACAGCAGTGCCGAAAAACCAAGCGCTGCCAGTACCGCACTCAGCGCTGCCAGCCCGGCCGGAACCACCGCCGGATTCTCCGCTTCCTCTTCGGTATCGCTCTCTGCCTCTACGGTGGTCTCGGCACGCTCTTCCGCAGCCACTGCCTTTTCGGTATCCGCCTCTTGCTGCGGTTCTTTGATCTCTTCGATCATTTCCGTTTGCTTCCGCCCCAGCGCGTACATCACGTACACCAGAAGTACCATTGCCAGACAGCTTAGCATCATCAGGCTGTACAACAGCACATACCGGTCGCCGTAGCGCTGCACCAGATACTCCAGATACCCTGTCGCTCCCATCGACAGCAGCATTGCCACCCACCAGGGGATCACATACCAGACAAAGCCACGCCTCCTGAGCATTCTTACACAAAAGCCGATCGCCAGTGCCAGGATGGAAAGCCCCGCAAAGATCTGCAGTACACTGACAAATCCGTTAAACGGAAAATATCCGGCATCGTATCGTGTACTGTCCAGTATAAAACCGGATGCGGAATACAGGAGCAGGAACAGCGCCGCCGTACATCCCTTTTCCTCGCCTCGAGCCGCATAAAACTCCATACAGAGTTTCATGATACCGAGCATCACCAGAAAAGCGATAAAAAACGTGGCAAAGCGATATTCCACGCCCCCCTGCGGCATCACCATCGGTGCCGAAAACGGCAGATGGCAAAAAACCGGTGTAGTGACCACTACTTTGCCCCTGCAGCGTATATCAAACAGACACATCAGATAAGACAGTCCCATTCCCAGAGAAATGCCCGGAGCGATCGCATCCAGCATCGCCGGCAGGCTTTTGGCCAGACGGATCAGCCGTATGAATGCAGCCGCCAGTATAACTGCGGGTATGATCCCAAGCATGGCAAAGCCATCCGGCGTGAAGTCATGCATAGCCGCGTGAAAATCATTGTATTGCTCACGATTACAATACCAATACAGCGTCCTGCAGAAAAACAGGGATAAAAAGGCGGCAAGCGGCGCCCACAGCCACATACCGATCCTTCCGCCTCTATGTGCCGCATATAAGGAATAACTCAAAAAGAACGCTGCCAGTACCGACAGTATCAGCAGGATGCTCTTCCACGGGATTTCTGTTGTACCGACGATGATCGAGATCGGTTCCATTATCTGTTCTCTTCCTCCGGCAATGCCGTCCCAAAATATATGATATCACTTACGAGTCGTTCGTTTCCGTAATCGATCGCATTAAACACACGGTTCTGGATCACGATCTCCGCTGTCTGTCCGCCATCCAGTGCATATGCATTTTCGCAGCCCTTCCCCTGCATGATCCGGGCTTCCTCCGCAAGTGTCGCTCCGCGGGAACCATAGCCGTAATTCAGATTCATCAGCAGATAATGGCAGGATCCGCTCTGTCCGATCGCTGACCGGGAATAATACTGTGTTCCCTGTCCCAGCAGGTAATCCCGTGCAAAGCTGTGCAGCTCACCATTTGCCACCAGCACCGGGCCGAACGTCAGGGTGAAGAGCACATCATTCTGCTCGATATAATCCCGCGCTTCTTCCTCTGAGGAAAGTTCTCCGGCATATGTAAAGAGCAGATCCCCGGCCGAATTTACATGACAGCACTCCAGCTTATGCGGGCGGAAACGATACAATTCCCTCTGGTAAACAGTGATCCCCTCGGAACGGTATTTGTAATAATCTCCGTTCATCGCGATCACGGCATTGGTCTCCGCTGCCAGCTGCGATGCCTTCTTCTGGATCCCCGAGCCGTACATATCCGCAGCCAGTTTGCGCCGAAACTGTGAAGGGTCTGCGATAAAGACCTCTGCAAAGGCACAGTACTTGCCCTGGTACAGTTCCTTCCATGCTACAAAGAAGATCGTCTCGTCCATGTAATAGCGAAACTCTTTTCCTTTAAAGTTCGCATTTTCATCCCAGAAGATGGTCCTGCCCTCCGTCAGTTTGGAAGAGGCGTACAATGCCCTGATCTCTTCAATATCTGCAGTGGATCCGAATTTCGCAGGATCCGGCGCCGGAGCCAGAAGCGCATCTTCGGCGATCGTATAACGTTTCGGGATATATATGATCTCCGACAGTGCCTCACTCTTCAGATTGTTTGCAAAAGTATCCAGCGTAGTGACTCCGCCGGAAAATGCGATCAGCATCTGCTCATCCGGCTGCGTCTGCCAGTGTCCGTTCTCATAGGAAAGCTGCAACGGCAATTCTACCGTGGTGTAGTATTTCGATACGTCTGATAAAGTACTGCGGAGCGCCTTGCTGTATGCATTTTCCATGATCTCCGGTTTATAGTTATCGTCTTCATCGTAGATTTCCGCATTACTGTGGTTTTCTACGTATTCATCTATATATTTCTCCGTCTGCGTCTTTACGGGGATCATCAATTGCTTCAGATCCAGATAGGTTACCTGCAGCTCCTGCTGCGCATGTCTTCCGTCTACCTGCATCTCACCGGCTGCCTGTATCGAAAAGCTGCTCCGTAATGCGTCATAGACCAGCTTTTCATTTTCATCATTTCCTTCCGGGATCACGCTCATCTTCAGATCACTCTGCTGTTCCGGATCCATACAGCTTTGTGCAAATCGGAACGCCACATTTTCCGGGTCTTCATCCGGAAGAAAAACTACCGTTCCGGCAGAAGATGCCATAACACAGAAAAAAAGCACCAGTCCGGCACAGATTGCCGCCAGTGTTCCCCAGAAGAACTCCATTTTTTTACGGATTGCCTGACGGATCACACCAAAGATCACGATTGCGAAGGTTACCGCAAGAGCAGTCATCAACAAAAGATGAATATAATCCATCTTCCCGAAATGTTCTATGATATTATGAATTCCGTTTTCTAGCACCCGGAAAATAGTATCCGTATCAAACATATCATTTTATTTAATGATGTGGTCTTTTTATATAGTGAAAAACGGCTGCATCGGAATGATACAGCCGTTCTACAATTACTTCTGCCTTGAAAACTTATACCAGCTCAAGGATTACCATCATCGCAGCATCACCCTTACGAGGTCCAACCTTTACGATACGGGTGAAACCACCGTTACGGTTTACATACTTCGGTGCGATCTCATCAAACATCTTGCCGCACAGATCTACCTTCTTGGTATTGCGCTTCTTGCCTGCATTCTCTGCCGGTACTTCCTTTACATCATAAAGTACCTGAAGCATCTGACGACGTGCGTGCAGTCTGGAAGGAAGATCTTTCTTGATCTCTTTCTCAACTTCGTCAAAAACGGTTACTTTCTTGCCGTCTTTTTCCTCTTTTACACGCTTGCCATCCTTATCCTTCTGAGGAACCTTTACCTTTACGGTAGTGGTCTCGAAGTTGTCCTTCTCCTTGATTGCCAGCGCGATCAGCTTTTCTGCGATCTTCTTTACTTCCTTGGCACGAGCCTCGGTAGTAGTGATGCGGCCGTTCAGGATCAGCATCGTTACCTGGTTTCTCAGCAGCGCCTTACGCTGGCTGGAAGTCTTACCTAATTTTCTGTATTCTGCCATGGTTTTATCTCCCTTCTTTTTGATCCTGCATCACATGCTCATCGGACTTACTGTGACGCGGGAGCCTATACACTTCCGTGCTCATCGGTCTTACCGGTCGTGCATTACTGTTCTTGAATTACCTCTTACTCTTCGCTGTCTCTTAAGTGCAGACCCAGTTCCTTCAGTTTCTCCAGCACTTCGTCCAGAGACTTCTTACCAAGGTTACGAACCTTCATCATCTCATCCGGTGTCTTATTGGTCAGTTCTTCCACCGTATTGATTCCTGCACGTTTCAGACAGTTGTAGGAACGAACGGACAATTCCAGTTCGTCAATATTTAAAGAAATTGCCTGCTTCTGCTGATCATTCTCCTGATCTCTGATGATCACTGCCCCCCTTCCTTTTTCAGAAAGGTTGATGAACAGCTTCAGATGTTCGCACAGCACTTTTGCAGCAAGACTTACTGCCTCATCCGGTGAAAGCGAACCGTTGGTGTAAACATCCAGCGTCAGCTTATCATAGTCTGTGATCTGACCGACACGAGTATTCTCAACGGTCATATTCACACGTTCTACCGGAGTGTAGATCGAGTCGATCGCAATACTTCCGATCGGGCAATCATCTCTCTTGTTCTTGTCGGCGCTCACATAACCGCGTCCTTTTGTCACAAGCAGATCCATCTCCAGCCTGGTATCTTTGGAACCGCTCAGTGTAGCGATCACCTGATCCTGATTGATCACAGTCACTTCCGGATCTTCAAACTGAATATCAGAAGCCTTTACCACACCGGTTCCTTCAAAATCAATATGTGCTTTTTTCGGTTCGTCGCTGTCGCTGTTATCACGGATAGCCAGAGATTTGATATTCATAATGATCTCAGGAACATCCTCTTTCACGCCGTCAATCGACGAAAACTCATGCAGCACACCATCAATCTTGATCTGGCTCACTGCTGCACCGGGTAAAGATGCCAGCATGATCCTTCTTAAGGAATTACCAAGAGTGATACCGTATCCTCTCTCCAGAGGTTCCACTACAAATCTGCCGTACTTCTTATCCTCGGAGATCTCCACAATTTCAATATTGGGGCTATCAAAGTCGAATTCTAACATGTAGCTCTTCTCCTTTTTATGATGGAAGTTGTGCTCCTATTGTTGCAACCCGGTTACGGATTATTTGGAATACAACTCGACGATCAGCATCTCGTTTACAGGTACATCGATTGCTTCGCGGGTAGGAAGCTCCTTCACGGTACCCTTCTTTGCTTCATAATCAACTTCCAGCCATCCCGGAACGATACGACCTTCGGTTACTTCAATGATATCCTTGAAACGCTGCAGTCCCTTTGCCTTCTCGGTCAGCTCGATCACATCGCCTGCCTTGATCTGATAAGAAGGAATGTTGATCTTCTTGCCATTAACCAATACATGCTTGTGGCCAACTACCTGGCGAGCTTCCTTACGAGTGCGGGCAAAGCCCATACGGAAGATAACGCTGTCCAGACGGCTCTCGAGAAGGATCATCAGGTTCTCACCGGTCATACCCTTCATACGGTCTGCCTTTGCATAGTAGTTACGGAAAGGCTTCTCCAGAACGCCGTAGATGAACTTAGCTTTCTGCTTCTCTTTCAGCTGCATACCATACTCGCTGACCTTCTTGCCTGCGCCTCTGGTAGCACGGATGGATTCGTTTACGTGACGATCCAGTCTCTTATTGATATTCTTCTTGCGGCCATCAACCTCACTCTTCCACTCTTTTGTGTGAGTATACTTCTCAACACCCAGGAAGGAAGGATCAATGCCCAGCGCTCTACATCTTTTCAGTACAGGTACTCTGTTTACTGCCATTGTTATTTATCCTCCAACTAAATGACCTAATGATTATACACGACGACGCTTCGGCGGGCGGCAACCATTGTGCGGAACGGGTGTTACGTCACGGATGCTTGTTACCTCAAGACCATTTGCGTTTAATGCACGGATCGCTGCTTCACGACCTGAACCCGGGCCCTTTACAAATACGTCTACTGTCTTAAGCCCATGCACAAGCGCTGCCTTTGTAGCGGTCTCAGCTGCCATCTGTGCTGCATAAGGAGTAGATTTCTTTGAACCGCGGAAGCCCAGACCACCTGCAGATGCCCAGGAAAGAGCATTGCCTTCGTTGTCCGTCAACGTTACGATCGTATTGTTGAAGGATGCCTGAATGTGTGCCTGTCCATGTTCAACGTTTTTCTTGACACGCTTTTTTGTTGCTTTTTTAGCTGCCGGAGCTGCTTTCTTTGCTGCCATAAAACTAACCTACTTTCTTTAATATTCTAATATGAATAGTTACCAGTGTTTAATTATTTCTTCTTACCTGCAACCGTCTTCTTCGGTCCCTTACGTGTACGTGCATTGGTCTTGGTCTTCTGACCACGAACCGGCAGGCCCTTACGATGACGAATACCTCTGTAGCAGCCGATTTCCTGAAGTCTCTTGATGTTCAGTGCGATTTCACGGCGAAGATCACCTTCTACCATATACTCGCCATCGATCACTTCACTGATCGCCTTTACCTCGTCGTCCGTCAGATCACGGCAACGGGTATCCGGGTTAACCTTTGCTGCATCCAGAATCTTGTTTGCACTTACGCGGCCGATACCATAGATATAGGTAAGGCCGATCTCGACACGTTTGTCTCTGGGTAAATCAATACCAGCAATACGAGCCATTTCTTCATTTCCTCCATTGTCTTGGTGTAACCTTTCGGTTACATTTTGCTTTTGTTAACAGTTACTAATTGACTGGGGTGTTATCCACCCGACCGGTTCCCCGGTCTTGCCTCTTTCCGGATAGGGAATATATCCGCAAGAGTATCAATCGTAAATGCCCGGTGAAGCCACACCTCGAGGGTTGCCCCTAACTGCATTTATCGATTTTGGCCAGACATTTGACGGAATGTCTGCCACAGCCGCTCATTGTTCACAACGCCCTATCATTAACCCTGACGCTGTTTGTGCTTAGGATTCTCACAAATGATCATGATTCTCCCTTTTCTCTTGATGACCTTGCATTTTTCGCAGATCGGTTTTACAGATGATCTTACTTTCATGGCAATCCTCCTTTCCTACCTTTAAGTACGCCATATAGAGAGCATAATACACCCTCTGACAAAAGACCATTGTCGATTATATCACGCAGCAAATTTCTTTGCAAGCTTTTTTTCAATCGATTTTTGATCTCTGTTTTCTTATTTATCTCTCCAGACTATACGGCCTTTGGAAAGATCGTAGGGAGAAAGTTCCATCGTCACTTTATCTCCCGGAAGGATCTTGATGAAATTCTGGCGAAGCTTGCCGCTGATATGTGCCAGGATCTCGTGTCCGTTTTCCAGCTGCACCTTAAACATTGTATTCGGCAGCTTTTCAGTTACTGTGCCTTCGATTTCGATGACATCCGCTTTTGACATGTAATATTCTCCCTTATATAATTGCCGATCAGTTTCCTGATCTCTTCCTCCCGCACGCTCTCACCGGCGCGAAGTCTTTTCCCTATTTCAGGATCCCAGTCTCCGTCTGCCGGCTGCAGGTGCTTTTTGTTCTTTTTTTTCGGTGAATCACAGGTACGTTCTTTACCATTTGCAACATACAGTTCTCTTTTATCTGCACCGACCACGATGTAGTATTCTCCTTTATCGTGTCCGGCGGTCGAACATACCAGCGTTCCAACGATTTCTTTTTCTGTCATAATCCGGTTCCGTCAGATCAAACTGAGTATTTCCGGTTCGCCGTCCGTGATCAGGATGGAATTTTCGTAATGTGCTGAAGGTGATCCGTCACAGGCAACCACAGTCCAATCATCATCAAGCCATTCCACATCACCGCGTCCCATATTGATCATCGGCTCGATCGCCAGTGTCATACCCGGACGCAATACCGGACCACGCTTATTCTGTCGGAAGTTCGGGATCTGCGGTTCCTCATGCAGACTGGATCCCACACCGTGCCCTACCAGATCTCTCACGATACCATAACCGAACTGAGAGATGTAATCGTCAATGGCGTTGGAGATATCAAACAGATGATTTCCCGCTTTTGCCATTTTGATTCCTTCAAAAAAGCTGTTTCTGGTCTCATCGATCAGTTTCTGCTTTTCCGGTGAGATCGTTCCTACACCATAGGTTCTGGCCGCATCGGAATGATATCCCTTATAGATCAGTCCTGCATCGATCGATACGATATCGCCTTCCTGCAGGATCTTATCTTTTCTCGGGATCCCGTGTACCACTTCCTCATTTACCGAAATACACAATGCTGCCGGGTAGCCCTCATAATTCAGGAAGCTTAAACCGCATCCGCAGTCTTTTGCATAACGTCTGGCTTCCATATCGATATCCCAGGTAGATCTCCCCGGCGTAACCATTTTTTCAAGTTCCAGATGCATGATGGCAAGCAGTCGGTTGGACTCCCGCATCAATGCGATTTCCCGTTCAGATTTAATAGAGATTGACAATTTAAACGCCTCTTTTCTTATATTGAATGTTTTCTTGATCACGTATCTCCGCCGGGAATCGGAATACGCCTATAATATTTATCCCAGAATCTTTTTGATCGCTGCAAATACATCTGCAGAATCTACCGTACCGTCTACCGTTTTCAGCACACCTTTTTTTGTATAGAAGTCGATCAGCGGCTGCGTCTGTGCATGATAAACGCTCAAACGGTTCTTTACGGTCTCTTCTTTATCATCATCACGAAGGATCAGTTCCGCACCGCACTTATCGCAGATGCCTTCCTTCTTCGGCGGGATATGAACGATATGATAGGTAGCGCCACAGCTTACGCACGCTCTTCTTCCGGACATACGACGAACGATGTTCTCATCCGGTACATCTACATTGATCGCATAATCGATCGCGTCTCCCAGTTTGGTCAGCTCTGCATCCAGCACTTCCGCCTGCGGAATGGTTCTCGGGAAACCGTCCAGAACATATCCGTTCTTGCAATCCTCCTGTGCCACACGATCCAGCAGGATCCGTACCGTAAGCTCATCGGGAACCAGCTCTCCCTTATCCATATACGTCTTTGCTTCTTTTCCAAGTTCCGTCCCGTTCTTGATATTCATACGAAAGATATCGCCAGTGGATACATGCGGTATCCCGTACTGCTCTGCGATCATTTTTGCCTGTGTACCTTTGCCCGCCCCCGGTGCTCCTAACATAACAATTTTCATATCCTTCTCCTTCGTCTCTAATTGACTTTTTTACGAAAGAACACTACACCGGCTTAATCTAAACCGATGTAGTGATCTGTTTAAACTTCTTATGAATTCAGAAAACCCTTGTAGTTACGCTCTACCATCATGGTTTCTACCTGACGCATCGAATCCAATACAACGCTAACGATAATGATCAGGCTGGTGCCGGCAAATGTAACGCTTGCACCAAACAGGCCGTTGAATACGATGGGGATCGTTACTACGATAAACAAGCCTACTGCACCGATAAATATGATGTACTGCAGAATATTGTTCAGATACTCTGTGGTCGGCTTACCCGGACGTACACCCGGAATAAATCCTCCACGCTTCTTTAAGTTATCTGAGATCAGTACCGGATTAAATGTGATCGCTGTATAGAAATAAGCGAAGAAAATAACCAGTACCACATAAAGCAGCAGACCTAATGTATAGATCGGTGTTTCTGCGTTGAACCAGTAACTGGACTGCAGTGCTTTCAAAATAGATGAAGCCGTATTCCCCGGTTCGATACCGAACATACTCACGATGATCACCGGAAACTGCATCAGGGAAGATGCAAAGATGACCGGCATAACACCCGAAGTATTGATACGCAACGGAATATTATTTGTATTTCCCATTGCTGCAATACGACTTGCATTGCTGCGTCCGTTGTAATGAACAGGAATCTTTCTTACACCGGCATTTAACAATACCGTAAGAACGATCGTGAGTACGATCACCGCAATGATGATGACTCCGGAAAGAATTGCCTTTCCCACATTACTTGCGCTTGCAACGAACTGATTGTACAGTCCGGAGATATCACTCGGGATTCTCGAAGCAATATTAAACACAAGAATGATGGAAGAACCGTTACCGATACCTTTTTCCGTGATCTGCTCTCCTAACCACATTACAAACGCTGCACCTGCTGTCAATGCCAATGCCACGGTTGCGTAGTTTAAGAAAGTACGATTCTGAGGATCCAAAAGACCTCTCTGTCCAAAACCGACCGCCATACCGATTGCTTCAAACAACGCTAAACCTACAGTCGCATATCGGGTAGCCTCGTTCAACTTCTTATGTCCGTCCTCTTCACGGCTCATCTCTTCCAGTTTCGGAATCGAGAGCGTCAGCATCTGGATAATGATCGACGCCATAATGTACGGCGTGATACCAAGTGCAAAGACTGACATACTGGTAAAGGAACCGCCGGTGAATGCGTCAAAGAAACTGAATGCATCCCCGTTCTGCTGTGCGAACCAATTTGCAAAGTAACTGCGGTTTACACCGGGTACCGGCAACTGGCTGCCAAGACGGATGATCACCAGGGTGATCAAAGTGTACAGCAGTCTTTTACGGACATCCTTAATCTTAAATGCGTTAACTATAGTCCGGAACATAGAATTCCTCCATAGCGGCTAGAAGCAGTCTTTTCAGACTGCCTCGATGCTGCCGCCGGCTGCTTCGATTTTTTCTTTTGCGGTTGCGCTGAAAGCATCTACTTTCACAGTCAGCTTCTTTGTGATCTCGCCGTTGCCAAGAATCTTCACACCATCACGGGAATTCTTGATGATGCCTTTTTCGATCAGGCTCTCTACCGTAACAGTATCACCGTTCTCAAATACATCCAGACGGCTTACGTTGATGGATACGATATCCAGAGTGTTACGATTCTTGAAGCCACGCTTCGGAATACGGCGATACAAAGGCATCTGACCACCTTCGAAACCGATTCTCGGTGCGCCGGAACGAGCTTTCTGTCCCTTATGGCCCTTACCAGCGGTCTTGCCGTTTCCGGATCCGTGACCGCGGCCGCGTCTGAAATTGTCGCTGTGCTTTGACCCGTCTGCAGGTCTCAAATTTGATAATTCCATGATTAAGCCTCCTCTACCTTCAGCATATAACCAACCTGCTGAATCTGTCCTCTTGTCGCCGCGTTATCCGGGAGCGTTACGGTCTTGTGCATCTTGGTAAGACCCATAGCCTCGATCGTTCTCCTATGCTTCGGTACCGCACCGATCGGGGACTTTACCAGGGTCACCTTTAAAGTTTTCTCTGCCATGGTTGTTTCCTCCAATCTTTTTATGCCCGGATCTCGTCTACAGACTTACCGCGCTTCAATGCTACTTCCTCCGGGCTCTTCAGCTCAGACAGACCATTGATCGTTGCCAATACAACGTTCTGCTTGTTGTTGGAGCCAAGGGACTTGGTACGAATGTTCTTAATACCTGCCATATCGCAAACGATACGAGCCGGACCGCCTGCGATGACACCGGTACCACCCGGAGCTCTCTTCAGCAGAACGGAAGCGGAACCAAACTTACCAATCTGATCATGTGTGATGGATTCGTTCTCATCACGTGCTACAGATACAAGATGCTTTGCTGCATCTTCTTTGCCCTTACGGATCGCCTCCGGAATTTCGGAAGCCTTACCCAGTCCGGCACCTACGTGGCCGGCACCATCACCTACTACTACCAGTGCTGTGAAGCGGAAGTTACGACCACCCTTAACAACCTTGGTAACGCGCTTGATGGCTACGACCTTGTCCTTTAATTCACCCAACTGGCTGGCATCAATGATTTCACGTCTCATGTACTCTCTTCCTCCTCGATCAGAACTGTAAGCCGGCTTCTCTAGCCGCCTCAGCCAATGCTGCTACTTTACCGTGGTAGATATAACCACCTCTGTCGAATACGACGGTCTCGATGCCCTTATCCAATGCACGCTTTGCAATGATCTCGCCCAGTGCCTTAGCTGCTTCAATATTGTTTGTCTTTTCCAGCTTGGCCTTGATGTCCTTCTCCATTGTGGATGCAGCTACCAGTGTCTTACCAGCAGCGTCATCGATCACCTGCACTGACATATGATTATTGCTTCTGAATACCGCAAGACGGGGTCTCTCGGCTGTGCCGCTGAAACGGTTACGGATCTTCAGGTGCTTCTTCTCACGAACCTTCTGTCTTGATTCTTTGCTTACCATTTCCTAGCCCCTCCCTTACTTCTTACCGGTCTTACCAACTTTACGACGGATCGTCTCATCAACATACTTGATACCCTTGCCCTTGTAAGGTTCAGGTCTTCTCTTGTCTCTGATCTCCGCTGCAAACTGGCCAACCTTCTCCTTGTCGATACCCTTAACGGTGATCAGACTGGAGTTGTTCTGCTGCTGCTCTACTACTGTCTCGATGCCTTCCGGATCTTCCATCTCTACCGGATGGGAATAACCCAGAGACAAGGTCAGCTTCTTACCCTGCTTTGCTGCTCTGTAACCAACACCGTTTACTTCCAGCTTCTTCTCGAAACCATTGGTAACACCAACAACCATGTTGTTGATCAGTGTTCTTGTCAAGCCGTGCAAGGATCTCATTCTCTTCAGATCGTTCGGTCTGGATACTGTGATCTCAGCACCTTCAACTTTGATCTCCAATTCCGGAGCAACTGTACGCTCCAATGTGCCCTTCGGCCCCTTTACAGTCACTTTGTTATTTTCTGCAACCTCTACCGTTACACCGGCAGGAATTGCGATTGGCATTTTTCCGATTCGTGACATGCCCGTACCTCCTGATTATTATTATAAAATTGCTCGTGTTCTTCTATTATTCAATGCTTACCATACGAAAGCAAGAACTTCGCCGCCGACTTTCAGCTTTCTGGCTTCCTTGTCTGTGATCACACCCTGGTTTGTGGAGATGATCGCAATACCCAGACCGCCCAATACACGAGGAAGCTCATCCTTACCTGCGTAAACACGCAGACCCGGCTTGGAGATTCTCTTGATACCGGTAATGATCTTCTCATTCTTGTCAGCGCCGTACTTCAAGGTAATGTGGATTGCCTTAAAGTTACCGTCATCTACTACTTCATACTTTCTGATATAGCCCTCATCCTGCAGGATCTGTGCGATTGCAAGCTTCATCTTGGATGAAGGAACATCAACCGTATCATGTTTTGCAGTGTTTGCATTACGGATTCTTGTAAGCATATCTGCAATAGGATCGCTCATTGTCATTTTCGTTTCCTCCTCCCTTTCTTACCAGCTCGCCTTTTTCACGCCCGGAATCTGGCCCTTGTAAGCCAGCTCACGGAAGCATACACGGCAGATGCCATACTTCCGCAGTACGGAATGCGGGCGGCCGCAGAGATTACAACGGGTATATGCCCGTGTAGAGAACTTCGGCTTGCGCGACTGCTTAATCTTCATTGCTGTTTTAGCCATGATCTATCTTTCCTCCTATACTTAGGCGTTTTTTGCAAACGGCATATTGAACAGTGTCAGTAACTCTCTGGCTTCCTCATCGGTCTTGGCCGTAGTAACGATGATGACATCCATACCACGTACCTTATCAACCTTATCGTATTCGATCTCCGGGAAGATGAGCTGCTCTTTGATGCCCAGTGCATAGTTGCCTCTGCCGTCAAAAGAGTTCGGATTTACACCACGGAAGTCACGCACACGAGGTAATGCCAGGTTGATGAGACGATCCAAAAACTCGTACATCTTGTCACCACGAAGAGTCGTCTTGCAGCCGATCGCCTGTCCCTCACGGATCTTGAAGTTTGCGATGGAATTCTTTGCCTTGGTCACAACTGCCTTCTGGCCTGTGATGGTCTCCATATCGGAAACGGCGCTTTCCAGAAGCTTTGCATTCTCCTTAGCTTCGCCAACGCCCATGTTGATCACGATCTTGTCAATCTTCGGCACTTCCATCACATTCTTGTAACCGAACTTCTTGGTCATTGCGTCAACGATCTCATTTGTATAAGTATCTTTTAATCTACTCAATGTCTTGGGCTCCTTTCGCTTAATCGATCACATCGCCGGTGGACTTTGCAAAGCGAACCTTCTTGCCATCCACTTCTTTGAATCCGATCCTGGTGGGCTTGCCCTTGTGCACATACATTACATTGGAGATATCGATCGGTGCTTCCTTCTCGATGATCCCGCCGGTCTGATTCTGTGCAGACGGTTTGGAGTGACGCTTGATCATGTTGATCCCTTCTACCAGAACTTTACCGTTCTTGTGATCGATCTTCAGGACCTTGCCTTCCTTGCCTTTGCCCTTCTCTGTGCTGCCGGTCATCACTCTGACCGTATCGCCAACTTTAATCTTTGTCATTTGCCCGTCCTCCTCTTACAATACTTCGGGAGCCAGGGAAACGATCTTCATGAACTGTTTCTCTCTCAGCTCTCTCGCAACCGGCCCGAAGATACGAGTTCCTCTCGGGGTCTTGTCATCCTTGATGATGACTGCTGCGTTCTCGTCAAACTTGATGTAGGAGCCGTCCTTGCGGTGAGCGCCCTTTACGGAACGAACCACAACAGCCTTTACTACATCACCTTTCTTTACAACGCCGCCGGGTGTTGCATCCTTGACCGTAGCAACGATCACATCACCGATGTTGGCATATCTCCTGGTGGAGCCGCCGACCACGCGGATGCACAGGATTTCCTTTGCGCCTGTATTATCAGCGACTTTCAGTCTGCTTTCCTGTTGTACCATGATCTTTCTCCTTCCTTCGTGGGCTTACTTCGCACGCTCAACAACTTCTACAAGTCTCCATCTCTTATCCTTGGAGAGCGGTCTTGTTTCCATGACCTTCACGGTATCACCGATCTTTGCATCGTTGTTCTCATCGTGTGCTTTCAGCTTGTAGGTCTTCTTTACGATCTTATTGTAAAGAGGATGCTTTACATGGTCTTCTACTGCGACCGTGATGGTCTTCTGCATCTTGTCGCTTACGACCTTGCCTGTACGGACTTTTCTTAAGTTTCTTTCTTCCACGATCTTGCTCCTCCTTATGCTTCTGCCTTCTGCTTAGCACTCAGCACCGTCTTAATACGAGCGATGTTCTTCTTCACTTCGCCGATACGTGCTGTGTTGTCCAGCTGATTTGTGGCATTCTGGAAGTGCAGATTGAAGAGTTCCTTCTTCGCATCCACCAGAGCCTGGTTCAGCTCTGCTTCAGATTTATTTCTGAGTTCGTCTGTAAACTTTTTGGTCTTCTTAGTTGCCATTTACTACACCGCCTTCCTGATCTGCTTCCAGGTCAGCCTTGGAAACGATCTTGCACTTGCAGGGAAGCTTGTGTGTTGCAAGACGTAATGCTTCCTTTGCCACTTCTTCGGAAACGCCTGCGATCTCAAACATCACACGGCCCGGCTTAACAACAGCTACCCAGTACTCCAGAGTACCTTTACCGGAACCCATTCGGGTTTCAGCGGGTTTGGTGGTTACCGGCTTATCCGGGAAGATCTTGATCCATACGCGACCGCCACGCTTAATGTAACGTGTCATTGCAATACGGGCTGCTTCTATCTGATTTGATCTGATCCAGCAGGGCTCTGTTGCAACGATTCCGTACTCACCGTAGGTCAGTGTGTTACCGCGCATTGCCTTGCCTGTCATCGTGCCGCGGAACTGCTTGCGGCGCTTTACTCTCTTCGGCATTAACATGATTTATCGCTCCTTCCCTTCGCTGTTGCTTTTGGTCGGAAGTACCTCTCCACGGTAGATCCAAACCTTTACACCGATCTTTCCGTATGTGGTATCCGCCTCTGCGAATCCATAGTCAATATCTGCGCGGAGTGTCTGCAGAGGAATGGTACCCTCGCTGTAGAACTCCGTTCTCGCCATATCAGCACCGCCCAGACGGCCGGATACTGCAGCCTTGATACCCTGTGCTCCGGTAAGGGAGTTACCACGGTTATCTTTCTTCATAGTTCTCATCATGCAGGACTTCACTGCACGACGGAAGGAAATACGGTTTTCAAGCTGCTGTGCGATGTTCTCTGCAACCAGCTGAGCATCTGCATCCGGCTTCTTAACTTCCTGCACATCCAGGGAGATCTCCTTGCGGCCGATCTCTTTCTGCAGTGCTTTCTTGGTGGTCTCGATGCCGGTACCGCCCTTGCCGATCACTACGCCGGGTTTCTGGGTGTAAACTACAACTTCCAGTTTCTCAGCCTTTCTTGCGATCTCAATCTTAGATACGCCTGCGGAGTAGAGCCTCTTCTTCAGGAACTTACGGATCTTGTAATCCTCAGCCAGATACTCTGCGAACTTATCTTCGCTGTACCATCTGGAATCCCAGTCTTTGATAACGCCGACTCTTAAACCGTGCGGATTAACTTTCTGTCCCATACTTACTTAGCTCCTTTCTCGTCCAGAACGATCGTGATGTGGCTCACGCGCTTTTCAATCCTGTAAGCACGGCCCTGTGCTCTCGGGTGGATCCGCTTCATCGTCGGTCCCTTGTTCGCGTAGCACGCTGCAATGTACAGGTTGTCCGGATTCATACCGTTATTGTTCTCTGCATTTGCGATAGCGGATTCGAGCAGCTTCTTGATCAGTGAAGAAGCATATCTCGGATTGTACTCCAGAATCGCCTTTGCTGTTGTCACATCTTTACCGCGGATCGCATCCAAAACGAAGCACGCCTTCTGTACGGAAACCCTTGCGTAAGATAACTTTGCGGAGGGCCTTGTCTCTCTGTTCTCCCGGTTTCTTTCTCGCTTAATCTGCGATCTATGTCCCTTAGCCATTTGTTCCTCCTCCTATCTTACTTAACTTTCGATTTCTTATCGTCTTTGCCGTGGCCGCGGAAGGTACGCGTAGCCACGAACTCGCCGAGCTTATGACCTACCATGTCTTCCGTAACATATACCGGAACATGCTTGCGTCCGTCGTGTACAGCGATCGTGTGCCCTACAAAAGAGGGGAAGATCGTGGACCGGCGGGACCAGGTCTTGATTGCCTGCTTTTTGCCGGATGCGTTCATGTTGTCAACTGCTTTCAGCAGGCTCGCATCTGCAAAAGGACCCTTCTTTAATGATCTTGCCATTTCTTATATCCTCCTTAATCCCGCTTACTTGATCGCCTTGCCGTCGCGTCTTCTCACGATCAGCTTGTTGGAATGTTTCTTCTTTGCTCTGGTCTTCAGGCCCAGTGCCGGCTTGCCCCACGGAGTGGAAGGACCCGGACGTCCGATACCTGTCTTACCTTCACCACCACCGTGCGGGTGATCGTTCGGGTTCATTACAGAACCTCTTACGGTCGGGCGGATACCCATATGACGCTTACGTCCTGCTTTACCGATGTTGATCAGGTTGTGATCGCCGTTGCCGATCACACCGATGGATGCGCGGCACTCGATCGGAACCATTCTCATTTCGCCGGACGGAAGACGCAGCGTTGCGTACTTTCCTTCCTTTGCCATCAGCTGTGCTGAGTTACCTGCTGCGCGAACCATCTGGCCACCCTTGCCCGGTAACAGCTCAATGTTGTGCACCAGAGTACCTACCGGAATCTCGGAAAGCGGTAAGCAGTTACCGGCTTTGATCTCAGCGTGAGGGCCGTTCATAATCTTCATACCGTCCTTCAGTCCTTCCGGAGCCAGGATGTATGCCTTCTCGCCGTCTGCGTAGCAGATCAGTGCGATGTTTGCGGTACGGTTCGGATCATACTCGATGCCTACTACCTTTGCAGGTACGTCATCCTTATTTCTCTTGAAATCGATGATCCTGTACTTCTGACGGTTACCGCCACCGTGATGACGCACCGTGATCTTACCCTGATTGTTACGTCCAGCTGTCTTACCCTTCTTTGCTAACAGGCTCTTTTCCGGAGTTGTTTTTGTGATCTCGGAAAAATCGGAGCCCGTCATATTTCTTCTGGACGGTGTGTATGGGTTATACTTCTTGATTCCCATTTTTTCGTTTCTCCTTTACTCGTTTAATGTCACACTTTTCTGTGTATAGGCGGACCGTTTTTTTACAGTCCCGCAAAGATCTCGATGTCTTTGCTGTCTTCTGTCAGCTGAACGATCGCTTTCTTGGTCTTTGCTGTCTTGCCGATCACCAGACCGCGGCGTTTGCTCTTGCCATCCATATTGATGGTGTTGACCTTTGCCACTTTAGCGCCTTCGAACATTTTCTCAACCGCTTCTTTGATCTGGGTCTTGTTTGCTTCCGGATGAACCAGGAAGGTATACTTCTTCATTCCCATACCATCCATGCTCTTCTCGGTAACGAGCGGCTTCTGGATGACGTCATAATACATGATACTAGCCATTATGCATACACCTCCTCGATGGTCGCAACCGCCGCCTTTGTCAGGACTACGGTGCCTGCGTTCATCACATCATATACGTTGATGGTGCTTGTCAGTGCTGTCTTTGCATCCGGAATGTTTCTTGCGGAAAGGATCACATTGTCATCTTTCTCATTCAGAACTACCAGAGCCTTGTCAGCCTTGATATTCTTCAGGACCTCAGCAAAACGTTTGGTCTTGATCTCATCAAACTTCAGTTCATCAACAACGATCAGCTTCTGATCTGCAACCTTAATGCTCAGTGCGCTCTTCAGAGCAGCTCTCTTCTCTTTCTTGTTGATCTTAAAAGAGTAATCACGCGGTACGGGAGCGAATACAACACCGCCGCCTTTCCACTGCGGAGCACGGATGGAACCCTGTCTTGCGTGCCCTGTGCCCTTCTGTCTCCAAGGCTTGCGTCCGCCACCGGATACCTCCGAGCGGGTCTTAGCCTTCTGTGTTCCCTGTCTGTTATTTGCAAGCTGCTGCACTACTGCCAGGTGTACCAGGTGTTCATTTACCTCTACACCGAAGATCTCATCGCTTAAGTCGATCGTGCCAACTTCCTTGCCTTCCATGTTTACAACAGATATTTTAGCCATTGTAAGTGCATCCTCCTTTCGCTTAAGCTTCTACCTTAGTGGTCTCTTTGATGGTGATCAGCGCTTTCTTAGCGCCCGGAACCGCACCCTTTACCAGGAGCAGATTCTTCTCCGCATCTACACGAACCACCTCAAGATTTCTTACTGTTACCTGTACGGATCCCATATGTCCCGGCATTCTCTTTCCCTTGAATACTCTGGAAGGGGAAGAACAAGCACCGTTGGAGCCTGCGTGGCGATGGTATTTGGAGCCGTGAGCCATCGGTCCTCTGGACTGTCCGTGACGTTTGATCGCGCCCTGGAAGCCTTTACCTTTGGTAATAGCTGTGGCATCGATCTTGTCGCCCTCTGCAAAGATGTCTGCCTTGATCTCCTGAGCCAAAGCATATTCATCTGCATTTTCAAAACGGAACTCACGCAGATATCTCTTTGCGCTGACACCAGCCTTCTTGAAGTGTCCCTGCTGCGCCTTGTTTACACCGTGGCGATGAGCAATTTCCTTCTTTCCGGCTTTGTCCTTGTTGACGATACGCTCTTTCTTCTCGCCGAAGCCTACCTGTACAGCGCTGTAGCCATCATTCTCTACAGTCTTTACCTGAGTAACCACGCAAGGGCCGGCCTCAAGTACCGTTACAGGAACCAGCGTCCCGTCTTCTTTGAAGATCTGCGTCATGCCGATCTTAGTTGCCAAGATTGCTTTCTTCATACATTTGCCTCCTTTTGATCTACTAAAGCGGTACGGCGATGCGTACATAAAGTTAGTAGAGGTTTTTATTTACCATAACCGCCTTGGGCAGTTATCCGGTTTACTGCATCTTCACATCTACATAAACACCAGCCGGCAGATCCATCTTCTGCATCGCTTCAACGATCTTCGGTGAAGGATTGTGGATGTCGATCAGGCGCTTGTGTGTGCGCTGCTCGAACTGCTCTCTGGAATCTTTGTACTTGTGTACTGCGCGAAGGATGGTTACGACTTCCTTCTTTGTCGGAAGGGGTACCGGACCGCTCACTGCTGCACCGCTCTTCTTTGCGGTATCGATGATCTTCTGTGCAGAAGCATCAACCAGCTTGTGGTCATACGCCTTCAATGTTACTCTCATTTTCTGTCCTGCTGCCATAAAAAAAGTCTCCTCTCATTTAATTACTACAAGCGGCGACTGTACACTCTCCCGTGTGTGTCATGCTTTTCCTTTTAAAAAACCCTGTGTTCAAAAGACATCAGGGCTGCACAAACAAACACGTCGTTTCTGTGATCTCTTAATTTATTAAGTACACAGACTGTTTTTCGTACAGTGACTTGTTGTCAGATGAATTGACATTCGCTCCACGGAAAACCCGCACGCTCTGTATTTTGAGCATTGCGGCAACCTCACGCTTCACAGCTATCAATGTCACAGCAATGGTGATTATACTATAGCTATTTTTTGATTGCAAGCATTTTTTACAAATTTTTGTAATTTTTTTCTGTTATTTTTTTATTCTGTACCGTTTTGTCCACTTATGTAAACCAAGGCACCGTTTCTTCTATAATATAGGTACACCCAGGCGAATTCCGGCACGTTGCAAAATCATATTGCCAAACACCGGAGCATATTGTACCATAGGGAGAGTAATTTACGCAAGTCTGGTGTAAGTTTACTATATTATATAGAAGCGTGGGAGAACAACATGTGGATCGCGGAAAACTGGAAAGATTATGAAGTATTGGACTGCACCGGTGGCGAAAAGCTGGAACGCTGGGGCGACTATATCCTGGTACGGCCGGATCCGCAGGTAATCTGGGAAACCGGTCACGAACATCCTGCCTGGAAGAAAAAGAACGGCCACTACCATCGCAGCACGAAAGGCGGCGGCGACTGGGAGTTTTTTAATCTTCCGAAGGAATGGACCATCTCCTATACCCTGCCCACCGATCATACTCTGATGTTTCACCTGAAACCTTTTGCCTTCAAACACACCGGGATCTTCCCGGAGCAGGCCGTCAACTGGGATTGGATGAGTAATCTGGTCTCCGAACAGGTGGCTCTGGGCCGCAGCATCAAAGTGTTGAATCTCTTCGCCTATACCGGCGGTGCTACCGCAGCACTTGCCGCATCCGGTGCACAGGTTACCCACGTAGACGCCGCAAAAGGCATGGTCAACTGGGCCAAAGAAAATGCCGCCGCTTCCCGGGTTCCCAAAGAGAATACCCGCTGGATCGTGGACGACTGCGTTAAATTTGTAGAACGCGAACTGCGCCGCGGCAACCGCTATGACGGCATCCTGATGGATCCGCCCTCCTATGGTCGCGGGCCAAAAGGCGAGATCTGGAAGATCGAAGAGTCGGTGTGGCCGCTGGTCAAGCTGGCTGCACAGCTTCTTTCCGACCGTCCGCTTTTCTTCCTGATCAATTCCTATACCACCGGTCTGCAGCCGGCGGTACTGACCTATATGTTAAATTTCGCCATTGGCGCACACTATGGCGGCAAAGTGGAAAGCAGTGAGATCGGCCTTCCCATCACCGGGACAGGACTGATACTGCCCTGCGGCGCTTCCGGTCGCTGGACCCCGGCATAAAAAATCCTAATCATATGCCCTGCTGCATCCGATATACTTTATGTAACCATAACGATCACAGGAATACGATATGAACGTAACGGAACTTTCTTCCAATTTATATCACCGCGCCGGCATCAGCAGCACCGATATCCTGAGCCTGCGCAGTACCCGCCGGAGTGACCGCCCGGCTTCTTTGGGTGCCGATCGTTCCGAAGGTCCGCAGTTCTCGGAAGTACTCGCCGCACTGACGGAAAAACATCAGGGGCAGCCGGCACAAAATGTCGGTGAAGACAGCGGATCCGCACCGGAAACAGCCACGCTTTCCGCAAAAGATGCACGCAGCCTGCTGCGTGAAGCCCTGAATGCCGACACACTGCCGGACGAACTGGTCCGATCCTTAACCGACGATTCCGGTGAAATCTCTGAAGACATACTGGATCTGATCTTTCAGGAAGAGGAGGAAGATGAATTGACGAACGCTTTCACCACCCCCTCATCGACAGACACCTTAAACAGCATCCTTACCGATGCGCAAAAAGCCCAGTCCTACCTGACCACCCAATCCGGCCGAGACCTGATGGTAGCTCTTGCGCAGAATTCCATCTCAAACATTATCGCAAACACCTAAAAAGCCTTGTCCGTATGAACAAGGCTTTTTTCGACTTTCTACTATATAAAGGTCACTCTTCTCCCAGTTTATCTCCGTCTACACGGATACGGTACGCGATCAGCTTCGCCAGAAAATACAGAAGCGCACACTCCCTTTCCTGCCAGATCCGGTGACTGTTCGGTTCCGCGCAGACCAGGTATCCGTCCGTTTCCGCATCCATGCCGACCCGTACCACAAGAAGCGTCTCGATCCCACGCCGTTTCAAAGCACTGTAAAATACCGGGCTTTTCTGTTCAATATCCGCCAATATGCTCGTACTGAACATATCATCATTTGTCACACTTGATATATCTTCCACCGGCACCTGCAGCGTAAAATCCCTGACAGCACGGAATATATTGTCCTTACCCACATAAAACAGATCCGAAACGTTCAACTCCTCCATTAATAACGGCAATACGGAATGCAGCTTGTTCTTCAGCCCCGGCACCATCTCAAACTGACGCACCAATGCCTGCATACTGTTGTTGATCCCGCTCTTGCGCAGCTTGCTGATCTCGATATCCTTGTGTTTTTCTTCGACATAGATAATATAACAGTTGCGCCCCTTGGTCTTGCCACGATACAGCACCTTATCCATAATAGAAAACAGGCCGTCATAATCTTTGGCATCCGTCGGATAGGAAGCGCATCCCAGTGTCCCCGTAATAAACGGACTGCAGGTTTCCAGCGGAATGTTCTTCCGCAGTACCAGCCCCTCTTCATATAAGGCCAGCAGGAATTTTTTCTTATCATCATACTCCATGTCCCGCAGATTGATGATCAACAGTTCATCGCCGCCGAAACGCCCGACGATACCGAATCCGTCCATAAAATCGATCAGCCCGGCAGCAACCGCCATCAGTACACCGTCCCCTGCCTTATGCCCGTAGGTATCATTGATAAACTTGAAATTATCCAGATCCAGCATCGCATAGGTAAACGGGGTATCGTTTTCGATCAGATACTTGGCAAATCCCAGAATATACGGGCGCGACACGATCCCCGTCAAAGGATCCAGAAGAAACTCCTTTGCGGTTGTCTTCAATTCATTTTCGAAATATGGAAATCGTTTCAGTTGTTCTTCCGAATACATAGTAGCCCCCAAAATGCCACTGCCTTCTCTAAATACTTTATAAAAGTATATCACTTCTTTCCAAATATCACAATACAACACAGAAAAAACGGCATTCCTGAACCATCCGTTTTTTCGAACAATTTCTGCCCACTCTGTTTCAGCTACCGTCTCATATCCGGCATCCCGGTCACACGAAACATATCCACTACGGCATCTGCCAGTTTTTTCCCATCGGAAGTCCGTACCACGACATGCACCACCACGATCGTCGTACCTCTGCGGATCACGTCGGTCTCCGCCAGTACCTCTTCCTCCTGATCCGTATTGTTCAGAAAATTCACATACGAATTCTGCGTCACATACGCATTTCCGTCCGCCCTGGCTGTGATCCCGGCCGCACAGTCGATCATCGTAAACAGAAGCCCGCCATGGATCATATTATACGGATTCCTGTGCTTCTTCAGCGGTATCACCCGCAATACCGTTCGCTCCGCCGATTCCGATACGATCTCGATCCCGTTCTCTTCCATGAACGGATTCCAGCCTTTTTTATGCTCCATAGTCCTTTATCTCCTGCGTTCTTTCTTCTCTTTTTTATCCTTTTTCACATTCTTCCGGTCCCATTTGTGGATGCACTGCAGCAGCAGTCCGATCAACGCCAGTACACCGAGCGCGATATTGTAGGTCTGATCCGGCAGTTCATAGATCCGGTCCGCCATACTCACTACCAGCATCGCTCCGCTGACAGACGTAAACAGGATAATGATATAATCCCCCAAAAGCAGCGCCAGTACACCGATCACCACACCTGCGAGGAACGCGGTCAATAGCCCCTTCTCCAAAAACTGCATCGCATCCTTCAGCTCATTCATCACCGGAGCCGTCTGCTCACCGATCACCGCTTTAGCAGCTGCCGCCAGATCCCCCTTTTCCTTCACCTGCTCTACCCACAGGCGAAGGAGTGTATCCGTATCCGGGATGGCTGCCACACTCTTCCGCACCATCGCATATGCCTGTTTCAAAAACCACAGTGCGACTGCCCCGAACGTGCACAGAGAGCCGGCAATATATAAAGCTGCCTTGTACTTCCAGACGCCAATGATGCCAAAGAGCAGTGCCGGGATCCCGGCCAGATAATACAGATCCGTATGCCCCGTCACATCCAGCACCGCGATACCGAGCAGTCCGCCGAGTACGGCGCAGATCACAAACTGCACGCCCTTAAAAACATAAAGACCCGCAAATAAAAGCAGAAGCCCGGCGATCAGATACACTACGATCGTCGGCGATTCTGCCACGACTTCCCGGATATGCTGCAGATACGTTTCGATCTCCATTATAAATACTCCAGCAGCGCTTCCAGTCCCTGCTCCTCATACACCTCACGGTAAAATCCCACTTCCTCCGAGATCAGTCCGTCGATCACACGCATCCCCAGGAGCTCCACCGGTGCCTGATCGTCCGTCATGATATGTTCCCCGCCTTCATAGGCGACAAACAGCTCCCCCACGTTTCCCATCATCCGTCGCAGATCCGGAGCTTCTTCCTTCTCGACTCCTTCCGCAAACCGCTCTGCGATCCTCGGATCTGCGGCCGCAAACAGTTCCCGGTTCGTCGATCCCTGTACGTCCGCGGTATAGACCACCGGAAATACCGAAGCGATGGTATCCGACAGGTATTCCGTAATATTTCCGGCCTCACTGCTGCGCATATTCATATTGACCACCATCACACCGTCGTCCTTCAGATGCGCCTTCACCTGTGCAAAAAACTCCACCGAGGACATCTGGAACGGGATCGTGATGTCCTGATAGGCATCCACCATGATCAGATCATACTTCCCGTCATCCGCATTCAGATAGGCCCTGCCGTCATAGGTGATCACCGGCACCTCTTCCGGCAGTTCAAAGTATTCTCTCGCCAGCGCCGTGATCTTCTCATCGATCTCCACGCCGGTGATGTCCATATTGCCAAAATACCGGCGGCACTGTGTCGCATAGGTTCCGGTGCCCATCCCCAGGATCAGCACATCCAGATGATCCTTCTCCTTCACGCCGGCCATATACGCTGCTGCCATCGCATAGTCATAGTACATCCCCGTCAGTTCTTTTTCCTTGCGGTACACCGACTGCACCCCGAAAAGTACATTCGTGGAAAGTGCCACCTGCCGGTCATTCTCATATACCTGCAGATAGTTGTACACAGACTCTCCCTCATAGGTCAGATCCTTCTGCCAGAAAGCAAAACTGCTGTCATGCCCGAAGATGCAGGCCAGCAGAAACAGCCCCGCGCCCACCGGCAGCTTTTTTACAAATACTTTGGATGTGGCAAAATATACGATTGCCAGTGCAAGCAGGATCCCCGCAAAGATCAGAAAAGTGATCGCTGTTCCCACTGCCGGGATCGAAATAAACGTCGGAACAAAGGTACCGATGATCGAACCCACGGTATTAAATGCATTCAGGTTGCCGACCGTCCGGCCCTCTTCGGCAGATTTTTCCCCCTCCTGCTGTTCCGATACCAGCAGGCAGTACTTTACCAGCGACGGCGTCACCGTTCCCAGCAAAAACAGTGGGAATACAAATACGACCATACAGGCAGCAAAAGCCGCGATGATCAAAAAGTTATTGCTCACCGTAAAGATCAGGGTTGCAGCAATCCCCATGATGATATATTTTCCCGCCACCGGGATCAGTGCGATCCAGATAGCGGCTATGATGATCCTCCCGTACAGCCTGTCCGGATCCGGATCCTTATCCGCACTCCGGCCGCCATAGACGTTCCCCAACGCCATCGCGATCATGATCGTCCCGATGATGATGGTCCACACGATCTGTGACGAGGAGAAATACGGTGCCAGAAGCCGGCTCGCTCCCAGCTCCACCGCCATCACACTCATTCCCGCAAAAAACTCCGTCAGATACAGATACAGACGGTTCTTTAATATCGCTCTTTCTTTCACTTTTTCCATACCTCACCAGAAAATAAAAAACTACTGAAAACACTGCCATTCTACCATAATTTACATATGTTCACAATACATTTACCGTTCACAAAACCTTCATTTGACCGCCTTAGCACGCCATGGTATGATAAAAATGTGGAGTTATGTGAATCCACAAGGGGGTTCTGAACAGTTACATTTCAGATGGATTGTTATGGATAGTATTTACAGCGGGTATGATAAAAAATTATACGATATCGCCAATCGGGTCACAGAGCGGATCCGGAACTATGGTGATGCCTATTCGGATAAAACCGGCAAAAAACTTTTTGAGCACCTTTCCTGGCGTATCAAATCCGAGGAGAGTATGCGTTCCAAATGCCTCGAGGACGGTTTGCCTCTGAATGCCCACAGTGCCCTGAAAGAAGTCCACGATGCCATCGGCATCCGCATTGTCTGCCTGTTTCTCAATGATATCCATGCGAATATCGAAGAACTCCATAAGCTTCCCGGCTGCAGCGTAGTCGAGGAGAAGGATTATATCACGGCTGCCAAGCCCAACGGCTACCGCAGCTATCACCTGATCCTCTCCGTAGCGGATGACGAGCCGGATATTGACGGGAACTACCCCGGCACCTATTTTGCCGAGATCCAGCTGCGCACCATTGCCATGGACACCTGGGCCGCGCTGGAACATGAAATGAAATACAAAAAAGACATCCGTCACCCGGAACTGATCAGCGCCGAACTGAAACGCTGTGCCGATGAGCTGGCCGCCTGCGATGTTTCGATGCAGACGATCCGGGATCTGATACGAAGTTAAAATACCATGTGATTCTCGAGGATTGTTTATGAAGATATTACTTGCCGAAGATGAGATTGATCTTGCCGATGTGGTCAGCGCTATGCTCACCCATTCCGGCTATACGGTCGATACCGTTACCAACGGCCTGGAAGCCGTGGAAAAGACCAGAACCGATGCCTACGATGCTATTCTTCTGGACGTCATGATGCCGGTGATGGACGGTCTGACCGCCGTCGCCGAGATCCGCAAAACCGGAAACACCACTCCGGTTCTTTTTCTGACTGCCAAGACCGAGGTCAATGACCGGATCGCCGGATTGGATGCCGGCGCCGACGATTACCTGACCAAGCCCTTTGCGATGGGCGAACTGCTGGCCAGAGTCCGTGCCATGACCCGCCGCCGCGGACAGTACAGCCCCAGTGTCGTGACCCTGCAGGATCTGACGCTGGATACTTCCAAATCCGAGCTTACCTGTCGCAATTCGATCAGTCTGGCCGTCCGCGAATCCCGCCTTATGGAGCAGTTTATGAACCACCCCGGGATCGCTTTTTCCACCGAAGATCTGCTGGAAAAATTCTGGACAAACGAAGACGGCGCCGATGCCGAAGCCGTCTGGATGTATATTTCTTTTCTTCGCAATAAGTTAAGAGCCGTCGGCTCCACACTGGTCATCTCCGGCGAATCCGGCGGTGCCTATGTCCTGATCCCGGGAACCGCCGTCTGATCATTACTGTTCCCGGCCCTTCGTACCGTGATCGTAACGTCCGCTCCCGTCCGCCTTCACTTAAACTGTATCGCAAACGTGATATCCCCGCCTTTGTAGCTTACCTGTATCTTGGCACCAAATTTCCTGCAGATTTCCTGCGCGATGGATAAGCCGATGCCAAATCCGCTTTTCTTGCTGTTGTGTGACTCATCCTCCCGGTAAAAGCGTTCAAAAAACCTGCGATAGTCCACACCTGCTCCTGCGGCATAGGAATTGGTCACCGCCAGCCGCGCTCCCTTTCCTCCCTTTGATGCCAACGTGATCTTTACACATCCTCCGTCATCACAGTACTTCGCAGCGTTGTCCAGCAGAATGGAGGCCAGCTCCTGCACGCCCCGCTTCTCTGCCCTGATCGTAATATCCGCTTCAATCTCTTTTTCAAACTGCTTCCCCTGCGACAGTACCACCTGTGCAAAACTGTCCGCCTGTTCCTCCACGATCTCCGAAGCGTTCACGTTCGAAAGCACCACTTCATCCTTCTCATCCAGTTTTGACAGCGTCACCAGCTCCGATACCAGCGCATTCATACGCTGTACCTGCCGCATCGTCGATTCCGTCCACTTATTTTTACCGCCCAGCATCTCGGTCATTTCCGTATTTGCCGAGATCACTGCCAGCGGCGTTTTCAGTTCGTGACTCGCATTAGTGATAAACTGCTTCTGTTTTTCCGAGTTGCGGATGAACGGATTCACCACATGCTTGGACAAAAAGATCAGGATCAGACTGAAGAATAACAGGATCACCAGCGATACCACCAGCAGATAATGCAGCACCTGCCGCAAAAGCCAGACTCTGGAGGTACAGTCTACAAATACATAGAGGCGCTCCCCCATCGGCCGTATCTTGGATTTATAATAGAAGATACTGCCGTCGTAATTGATCCGCCCTTCCGTATCCCCGCCGGCCAGCAGCCTCTTCGTGATCTCTCCCGCCTGCCGGTCATCTACGGAGACCACCCATTGCGTATTCGCATAGACCTCCTGCCCGTTTCCGTCCAGTATCACCGAAAAGAAGCGTGTTTCGTACTGCTGTTCCTGCGTGATCACCAGCCGCCCAACCGGCTCAAATTCCATACGCACTTCCGGCATCTCTCCTTCGTTACGCAGCAGCGCATCAATGATCATGTTGATCTGGGCCTCAAAGGCTTCCGAAGCCATATAATACCCGATCACCATGATCATTGCCAGCGCCAGCATCAGAGCCAGCGTGGCCGCCGCGACAAATTGTGCCCGTAAGCGGTTTAACATATCTTAAGCCTCCCACTCCCTGACCAGTTGTTTCAGGATCTCGATCGTTGTCAGCATATCCTCTACGCACAGATACTCATGCTTTCCATGAAAATTGCCGCCTCCCGTGCACAGATTCGGACATGGCAGTCCCATAAAGGTCAGCCTTGCACCATCCGTTCCGCCGCGGATCGGCTCTATCTGCACTTCCACGCCACACGTTTCCATGGCAGCCTGTGCCTTTGCCATCACTTCCGGATGCGCATCCAGCCGTCCCTTCATATTGTAGTACTGATCCTGCAGATCCAACGTCAGCGTGCCTTCTCCGTACTTTGCATTGATCTCATCCACGGCATGTCGGAACAGCTCTTTCTTCTTCTCAAATTTCGCATCCTCATGATCCCGGATGATATATTCCGAAACGGCGCATTCCACATCACCTTTCATATCCGTCAGGTGAAAGAATCCTTCCCGGTCTTTTGTATGCTCCGGCCGTTCCTTCTCCGGAAGCAGCGCGTGCAGATCCATCAATACCTGTAATGCATTGATCATTTTTCCATACGCATCCCCCGGATGCACACTTCTGCCGTGCGCCGTTACTTTTGCCCCGGCTGCGTTAAAATTCTCCCCGGACAGCTCCCCGAGTCTTCCGCCGTCTACAGTATAGGCATAATGCGCTCCGAAATCCTGCACATTGAAATAGTCCACACCCCGTCCGGTCTCTTCATCCGCAGTAAAAGCGATGCAGATCGTCCCATGCTTTTCCTCCGGATGCGTGCAGAAATATGCCGCCATCTCCATGATCTCCGTCACACCGCTTTTGTCATCCGCTCCGAGAAGCGTCGTTCCGTCCGTCACCACCAGCGTCTTGCCCGCCAGTTCCTTCATCTCCGGAAAATCTTCCATTCTTGTCACGATCCCGGCTTCCGCATTCAGTACGATATCCTTCCCGTCAAAGTCTTTGATCACGCGTGGCCGGATATCATGTCCGCTCATTGCCTCGGAGGTATCCACATGCGCGATAAAACCGATGGCCGGGATCGTCTGCGCCTTGCAGTTCGAAGGGATTGCCGCATAGACATAACCGTACTTCGCATCCTGCCGCACATCCGTCACGCCCATCTCCCGCAGCTGCTGCCGCAGATGATCCAAAAGCTTCCTCTGCCCCGGCGTACTCGGATACTCCTCTTTACTGCTGTCCGATCCTGTATCAAAACCCACATATTCCAAAAAACGTTCCAACGCTGTCATAATGATTTTTCCCCTACACAAAAGGGCAGCATACCACCTGCTGCCCCAAATAACCGTTTCTCTTTGTCTTTCTTATAACCGGATACCGCCGGTACGTGCCATACTCTGCTCTACTTCCACTTTCAGGATTATACTCATCGGGAAGATCAGTTTCACCGGCGTACGCATCCCTTCCATACTGTCCACGGTAATGGTGAGTGCCCCTTCCGCAAGCGCATGCTTTCCCTGGAATACAACAAACTGCATACCGCTCTCCGGATCCTGCTGCAATTCCCCGTACCGGTGCAGATAGGTCAGAAATGCCGGTTCACTGCTGATATTCGCAAACAATACTTTGATCAGTTCCATTTTCTTGATCTCCTTTATATTTCATATATATTGGGTGTTGCAAATATACTGTTATTTTACCAAATTCCTTCCAGGAAGTCCATTTTTTTATGACAGAGATTTACGGATTCGTGTATTTCCCGTATCTCACCTCATTTTTATCAACAATCCGAAGGTACCGCTGCCGCAGTTCACGGCGATGACCGGCGAGGCCTGGTAAAAATAAATGTGCTCAAAATGCATATATTTCTCCACCTCCGCGCGGATCCACTCCCGCTCCCTGCTGTTCAGGCCTACGTAAGTCACAAAAAGTCTTTCCGGATCGATCGCATAGCTTTGCCGTAAAACCGTTTTGATATACTTTTTCCAGGCCCCTTCCCTCGTACCGAAGTAAATCTTCCCCACACCCATCTTTCCGTTTTTCAATACCAGCACCGGTCTGGCCATGATCGCCCGGGTAACGTTCGCCACCTTCCTGCTCACCTGTCCGGCCCGGGCCAGAAAATCCAGATTATCCACGATAAAACTGGTACGTATCCGTTCCTTGCATTGCTCTACGGCTTCCACGATCTCCTCCGGACGCATTCCCATCGCCGCGTACCGGCACGCCTCGAGTACCACCAGACCCTGTCCGCTGGAGAGATGCCCGGTATCGATCACCGATACATTGTCAAAAGCTTTTGCCGCCTCCTTTGCTGCCGGGCATCCGCTGTTCGCCAGCTGTGAGGAAATAGAGATATGGATCACGTTATTTGCAAGCGTCAACTGTTTTGCAAAAAAGCTTTCGATCTCCGGCACTTCCGCCCCCGATACCGTGACATTGCATTCCTCATCTTCCATATAATGCAACAGCCCCGTGGTCTCGATCTCGATGCCGTCCTTAAAATTTCCTTCTTCCGTGCAGACCAGATGCGGCAGTACTGCGATCCCGTATTCCTTCAGCAGTTCTTCCGGCAGGTCCGCCACACTCTCCGTTGTGATCGCCACAGCCTTACGCTGCTGCCTTGCGTTCATCCAGGAGATGGTCTCCTTCAGAAGTTCCTCCTCTTCCCCGGTCACGACGGCCAGTCCTTTCGGCAGCAGACAGTACAGTTCCTTTTCAATGGCATCCCCGCTGATCGGTTTGACCAGATGCCCGTCGAACCCCTCCTTTTCATACAACTGCCTGTTTTCCTCACCGGCATTGGCCGTGAGTATGACTACCTTCGAGTCTTTGCAAAGTCCGCCGGTCTGGGAACGGATCGCGTGAAAGCATTCGATCCCGTCCATTTCCGGCATCAGGTGATCCATAAAGATCACGTGATAATGCCTGTTCAGTGTCTTCTTCAACGCTTCTGCCCCGGACGCGGCCGTGTCGATCTGCACTTTGGTCTCGCGAAGGAGTTTTTCCGTTACCAGCAGGTTTGAAGCATTGTCATCCACGACAAGTACCATGGCTTCCGGTGCCTCATAAAGCGCCGTATGTTTCTTTCGGCGTCCGTCGGCTTTCCGCTGCTCCATATGCAGCTCCCCTATCGGATCATCCACAGCCGCCTTCTGCGGGATCTCGATGATGAATGTGCTTCCCTTGGTATATACGCTGTTGACCGTGATCTTTCCGCCCATCAGGTCTACCAGTTCCTTCACGATGGAGAGTCCCAGGCCGGTGCCCTCGATGTAGCGTGTCTTATCTTCCTCCACGCGCCGGAAGGCCGTAAACAGATATGGGATGCTCTCCTTCTTGATGCCGATCCCGGTATCCGTCACGGTATAGATGATATTGGTCAGTCCGTTCATGGTCTCCCCACGCTCCAGCGATAAGGTAACCGATCCTTCCCGGGTATATTTGATCGCATTATTAAGAACATTCACGAGGATCTGTTTGATGCGCATCTCATCGCCGACCAGCTCCGCAGGGATTTCCGGCGACACATTCACATGAAATTCCAGCTGTTTTTCCCTGGCCCGCAGCCACAGCATCCCGACCAGTTCGGAAAGCATATTGCCTGGATGATACGGCGCCGGAGTCAGCTGCATCCGGCCGGAAGACAGCCTGGACATATCCAGGATATCATTGATCAGGTGCAGCAGCATCTTGCCGGCCGACTGGATATTCGCTGCATCCTCCGCCACTTCATCGCTGATATCTTCGCGCAGGATCATCTCATTGAGTCCGATAATAGTATTGATCGGTGTGCGGATCTCGTGACTCATACTGGAGAAAAAGCGGTTCTGTGCCTCTCCGAGCTGCTCGATCTCCTGCTTCTGCTCCTGGCTGCGCAATACCTCCCGTGCATAGATCCGGCTCTGAAACGTCACCAGGATTCCGACCGCGGCACCCATCATCAAAAGTGCCACCAGCGAATACAGATGTGCCGAAAATCTGGTATTTTCCACGATCGTCTGCGGATACAGATAGGATATGCTCCAGCAGACGATCGACGTGACCGCATTTAAGAGAAGCATGACCAGCTTGACCCGGCCCGACAGACTCACACAGATGAACAGGATACTGAACAAAAACCACAGCGGTGCATCTCCGTAAACACCTCCTCCGCCAAAAAAAGTTACCGGAAGGAACGCAAACGTAATACCGATCGAGATCAGGAGCGCTCCGATGCGGTAATGCCGCATCCTTACGGACAATACGGTCACGCCGGCCGTCAGCAGGATCGCGCCGGCCAAAAGCAGGATATCCGAAGCAGAACATCCGGCTATGCTGATCTCCACCAGCGTAAGAAGCCATACGACCAGCATAATGATCATCGAGAGAACGAACAGCCTCTCATGCAGATCCCTTTTTCCATCCGTTATAAACGCCTTGATCTTTCTAGGATTCATTATGATTCTCCTTTACGGGAGCAAATTCCAAAATTTCGATATCTGCAGCTTCTTCGTTCTCCCCGGCGGGCGCAAACTCCAGGATCTCTTCTTTCTCCGGCGCCTGCTCCTTCGAGATTCCGCACGCTTCCGCAATACCGTCCACGACTGCACGATACTCTCCCAGCACTGCCTCCTGGTGTCCGGCAATAAAATCATAGTCCCCTGCCTTCGCAGCATCCTCCAGTTCCTTAGCGTGATCCGAAAGCACGCTGTTACCGATCGTTCTGGACGTACTCTTTAACGCATGTACGACGATCTGATAATTTTTCAGATCTTTTTCCGCAAAAAAACGCTGCATTTTTTCCAGCTTGTCCGATGCTTCTTTTACATACTGCTCCAGCAGGACATGGTAAAAATCCTCATCTCCGGCACTGTAGCGGATCCCACAGCTGACATCGACGCCGCAGGCAGCCAGCTTTTTGGAAAAAGGATCTGCTTCGCCTCCAACCGTCTTAGTGCTCTCCACTTCGGCTGTTTCCACCAAAGATCCCTGCACGGTCTCCGGCTTCCTCTCATACGTGATCGCCGACTTGGGCAGCACACGTTTCAGGACACGCTCCAGTTCCACCAGTTCGATCGGCTTGCTCACAAAACCGTCAAACCCGACCGACAGAAACATCTCTTTTGCCGAGCTTACGGCATTGGCCGTGAGCGCTACGATCGGTACCGCACCGTGCTCACGCCCTCCCTCCGCACGGATCCGCCGCATCGCCTCCACGCCGTCCATTCCCGGCATCATATGATCCATAAAGACGATGTCGTACTGCTTTTCCCTGCACATATCGATGGATTCCTGTCCGGATATTGCCGTAGATACCTCCATTCCGTAGCGGCGGAAAATATTCAGCGCCACCGTCAGGTTCATCGGCTCATCATCCACGACCAGCGCACGCACGCCACGGCAATACATACTGCCTTCCTCTGTCTCCGTTCCCGGTACCATATTCAGAAGTGCCGCCACCGGGAAGCAATAGAACGGTTTTTCCAGGATCCGTGCTTTCGAACCTTCCGGCAGCGAAAAACCGTGGTCTGCCACTACCACGACCATGAGTTTCGACGTGAGTTGTTCCAGATGTTCTCTTGCCGCCTGATATTCTTCTTCCCCGACAAACAGATGGGTCAGCTGCACGGAATGTGTCAGCTTGATCAGATTGGAAACATTATCCACACGGTGCATCTTCAGGTGCAGACCGCCCACAATATTACGCACCATGGTATCATAGAATTCACGCACGATCGGATGGGGGAATTTCTCAAAATTCAGATACGCCCCCAGCACCAGGCGATCGCTGTCTGCTACGGACATACATTTCTCGGCATTCACTACTTTCTGCGGTATGCTGACCCGCACCGTAGTCCCTTCTCCCGGCTTGCTCTTGAGCGTCATAAACCCGCCCAGAGAAGCCACAAAACCGGAAACGACCGCCATCCCCAGTCCCAGGCCGCCGCTCTTGCGGCTGCGTCCGGAATCCGCCTGATAAAAGCGTTCCGCGATACGCTCGCATTCTTCCTCCGTCATACCGATGCCGGTATCCGTCACCTCAATAAACAGATTGATCCCGTACTCCTGCTTCTCCGCGCAGATCCGTACGTACACACCGCCCTCCCGGGTATATTTCAGACCATTCATGATCAGGTGTCTCAGGATTTTGCGCAGCTTGCTCACATCCGTGTGCAATACCGAAGGGATGGCCGGATCCACGTCGATCACCAGCTCGATCTGCTCCTGCTTATACGGACGCAGTTCGTTTACCAGATCGTTGAGCAGGGACGCGAGCATATAATCCTCAAAATTTGTCACCAGGCGTTTCCGGTCGATCTCGGAATAGTCCAGGATATCCCCGATCTGCTCCGCGACACGCAGGCCTGCATTTCGTACCGACACCAGATTGGCCTTCTTTTCCGGATCGCGCTCTTCCTCGATCCCGATCCCGCTGAGGCCGATGATCGCATTGATGGGCGTACGGATCTCGTGAGATACGTTCGCCAGGAAATCATTCAGCCGGTCCGTTGCATCCGTGAGTATCTCGATCTCCCGGGTGGATGCATTCAACACCTGCAGCCATTTGGATATGATCATCCGCGCTACCCAGGCCACGACGGTGACCACGACCACATGCAGGATCGAGCGGGAGATGATCAGCGCATCAAAGGTCACGCCCTCCATCCACATCAGTCCGATTCCATAGGCAAACGTGAGATAATACAGAAACTGCAGAAACGTGATCAGGGATTTCATCCCCGTCATCGTATACAGAAGCATCGCCAGCGACATCACGGCAACCGTATCATACACGCTGGTGGTATGACTTCCGTAAAAGAAGAAACTGAACATGATCATCACGGTATAGATCCAGATCCGCTGACGATCCGAAAAGGTCTGTTCCACGTGCAGTTTCCATGAGATCAGCACGCCCAGAAAGATCGGAAGTATCGGCCACTTTTCCCATCCCATCAGAAAAGTCTCGATCGCCAGTATGACGGCAAAGATCGTATGACTGAGCAGAATGGTTAATTGGGAAGCCTGAAACAGTTCGTTTTTTTCAATCCCCGGTCTCATATCAGTTCTGATTCCTCCGACGCGTGATCAGTTCCATCAGATGCTGTACCCGCAGACTCAAAAGATCCGGATGAAACGGTTTCGGCATAAAATCCCATGCTCCGAGTTCCAACCCTTTCTGCTCTGCCTCGATACTGATATCCGCGGTCAAAAATACCACCGGGATATTGGCATATCGTTTGTCCATGCTCTTCAGCCTGCGTACAGCTTCAAAACCATCCATCTCCGGCATCATCACATCCATCAGGATCATATCCGGCACTCTCTGTTCCAGGAACTTAAACAGCGCTGCTGCCGAACGCATCGCCGACACGTGGAATCCTGCCTTGCTCAGCGCATTTCCGGCCAGCTGCAGATTGGCCACCTCATCATCCACCACCGCAATGTGCAATTCCGGTCTGGCGGCATCGCTGCCACCTTCCAGTGCCGTTTCAAACTCGATACGCAGACCGCCGCCGTTCTGTTCGTCCCATCTCCGGATCAGGTGATCCACTACCGTGGCGACCGCATTCTCCCGGATATCCGTAAGGAACAGAAAATACTGGTTCGGTCGGCAGCGCATAAACACGTCCGTCTTTCGGAAAAACTCACTCAGATGTTCTCCGAAACTGTCACACGCTTCCTGATATGACGCATCACTCATTCCCTCTCCCGGTCCCAGGGTAAAGAGCACCTTCCCCGCATATTTCCTGTTTCGCATGATATAGCGGATCACATACCGGTACACAAAAGAAAAGGAGTCCTTGTCGAGCTGCAGCGCATCATTACCGATCGACCGCTCCCCGAGGATCTCCGAGATCTTCTCCATATTCAGGATATTGCTGTCCGCCACCTCTTCCGTAAACGCCGCTTCACTGTAGACAGCGCCGCCATGCTTTCCGTTCTTTTTTACGGAATACAAAGCCTTGTCTGCCAGTTTCAACAGCTTATCATAACTCTTCTCCGGTCTGGGAAGCAGGATCCCGCCAATGGAAGCCCCAAGCGGAATATCCATATCCTCGCCCATCAGCTGCTTTGCCATTTCCGTGATCTCTTCGTTGAGTTTTTCCGCCAGATCCGCCACTTCCGCCGCATCCGTATAGCCGTCCGCAAAGGCAACAAACTCGTCTCCTCCGATCCGTCCGCATTTGCTTCCCTGCGGAACACAGCTGCTCAGGATCTTCGCAAAGCCCTGCAGCACCTTGTCCCCCATCTCGTGGCTGTATATATCATTGACCAGCTTAAACGAATCCAGATCGATCATCATCAGACACCCGGTCTTTTCCTCACACATCCGGCCCAGTTCTTCCGCCGTAGCTGCTTTATTCAAAAAACCGGTCAGCTTGTCTATGGTCGCCTCGTTTTTGAGATTCAGGAGTCTCTGCTGTTTGGAGATGATGTTCCCGATGCGCCGCAAAAAAACATCCGGAACGAACGGCTTCTTGATATAATCCGAAACGCCGGCCTCAAAGCCCTGTTTTTCCGTGTCCGCATCTTCATCCGCCGTCAGAAAAATGACCGGCGTCTCCTCCATGGAACGCGCCTGTTCCGCCACACGGAAACGTCTCAGCGTCTCAAACCCATCCATCTCCGGCATCTTGATGTCCAAAAGCACCAGCTCAGGCCGGCTTCCCTCTTCAATCTTCTGCAACAGCTCCATTCCGGAGCGGAGTGCCGTCACCTCAAAATCATTTTTCCTGAGAATATGCTCTGCGACACGCAGATTCGTAGTATCGTCATCCACGACGATGATCTGATCCGCCATAGAACCCCCTTGTGAGAATAAATACGTGCTACCTTTCCCTCTCCTTACTTTATCACGAAACCCCTGCCGCCGCAAGCAATCTCTATCCCCGCCTTCCCCCGGAATACATCAAAAAAGGTGTCAGGGAGAACTGTCTCCATTGACACCCTTTGTATATCCTTTATGCCTTCACTGCTGCCAGCACATCGCCCTGTTTTTCGATCCGTATCGTATCGCCCTGCGAGATCTGTCCGGACAGGATCAGCTTCGCCGAGAGCGTCTCCACGGTTTTCTGAATATAGCGCTTTAACGGTCGTGCGCCGTAGATCGGATCGTATCCGTTCTCTACCACGAAAGCTTCCGCTTCCGGTGTCAGTTCCACAGACACTTCCTTATCCTCCAGCCGCGCGTTCAGCGACTTCATGATCAGGCTCACGATACCGCTGATATTTGCTTTGGTCAGCGGCTTAAAGAGAATGATCTCATCCAGACGGTTCAAAAACTCCGGCCGGAAATGATCCCGCAGCTGATCCATCGCATCCTCTTCCGCCTCCGGCGTGATATTGCCATCGGCATCAATGCCATCTAACAGCGTCTGCGCACCAATGTTGGAAGTCATGATCAGGATCGTATTCTTAAAGTCCACGGTACGCCCCTGCGAATCCGTGATCCGCCCGTCATCCAGCACCTGCAGCAGGATGTTGAACACATCCGGATGCGCTTTTTCCACTTCATCAAAAAGTACTACCGAATACGGTTTGCGCCGTACTGCCTCGGTCAGCTGACCGCCCTCATCATAGCCTACATATCCCGGAGGCGCTCCGATCAGACGCGATACGGAATGCTTCTCCATGTACTCGCTCATATCGATACGCACCATATTGCTTTCATCATCAAAGAGCGTATCCGCCAGCGATTTGGCGAGCTCCGTCTTACCTACACCGGTAGGCCCCAGGAACAGGAACGAGCCGATCGGCTTGCCCGGATCCTTGATCCCGGCCTTGGAACGGATGATGGCCTCGCTTACCTTGGTCACCGCTTCGTCCTGTCCGATCACACGCTTGTGCAGTTCCTCGTCCAGATGCAGCGTCTTGTTGCGCTCACTCTCATTCAGCTTGCTTACCGGGATGCCGGTCCAGCGGGAGATGATCCGCGCGATCTCTTCCTCCGATACATTTTCATGCACCAGACGGTTCTCCTTCTTTCCTGCCGTCTCTTCCTCGATCTCCAGCTGTTTCTTCAGATCCGGCAGTCTGCCGTAGGACAGCTCTCCGGCTCTTTCATAATTGCCCTCCCGCTGCGCGATCTGGATCTCGTTATTGACCGCCTCGATCTCCTCACGGATCTTGGACACTTTATCGACCGCCGATTTTTCATTCTCCCACTGTGCCTTGGCCGATTCGAATTTTTCCTTCTCCTCCGCCAGTTCCTTCGACAGATCCTCCAGCCGGTCGCGGCTTAAGTTATCATCTTCCTTCTTAAGTGCGGCCACCTCGATCTCCATCTGCATGATACGCCTCTGTGCTTCATCCAATTCGGTCGGCATAGTATCCAGCTCGGTCTTGATCAGCGCACAGGCCTCATCCACCAGGTCGATTGCCTTATCCGGCAGGAAACGGTCACTGATATAACGGTTGGAAAGCACCGCCGCACTCACCAATGCGTTATCCAGGATCTTTACGCCGTGGTACACTTCATAACGTTCTTTCAGGCCACGCAGGATGGAGATCGTATCCTCCACCGTCGGCTCATCCACCATTACCGGCTGGAAACGACGCTCCAGCGCCGGATCCTTTTCAATATATTTGCGGTACTCGTCCAGGGTGGTTGCACCGATGCAGTGCAGCTCGCCTCTTGCCAGCATAGGTTTTAACATATTGCCGGCATCCATCGCACCGTCGGTTTTGCCTGCGCCCACGATGGTGTGCAGCTCATCGATAAACAGAATGATCTGCCCTTCGGATTTTTTCACTTCCTCCAATACCGCTTTCAGACGCTCTTCAAACTCACCACGGTATTTAGCCCCGGCGACCAGAGCCCCCATATCCAGCGAAAACAGTTTCTTGTCTTTCAGACCTCCCGGTACGTCGCCGCGCACGATACGCTGCGCCAGCCCTTCTACAACGGCCGTCTTACCGACACCCGGTTCACCGATCAGCACCGGATTGTTCTTGGTCTTTCGGGACAGGATACGGATCACGTTACGGATCTCGGCATCACGTCCGATCACCGGATCCAGCTTCTGCTGCCGCGCGCGCTCCACCAGGTCAAAACCGTATTTTGTCAGGGTATCATAGGTCGCTTCCGGATTGTCTGTGGTCACCCGCTGGTTGCCGCGCACCGTTGCCAGCGCCGCCAGGAAGCGCTCTCTGGTAAAACCGTACTCGGTAAACAACGCTTTGATCTCACGATTCGGGAAGCGGATCATGGAAAGCATCAGATGTTCCACGGAAACATAATCGTCCCCCATCGCCTTTGCTTCGTCTTCCGCACTGATCAGCACTTTATTCAGATCCGGCCCGATCCGCAGATCACCGCCCTGTACCTTCACACGCTTTTCCAGCGCCTGCTTTGTACGCTCCACGAAATGCTCGGTGTTGATCTCCATCTTCTCCACGAGCTTCAGGATCAGGGAATCCTGCAGCTGCAGCAGGGCATACAGTAGATGCTCCTGCTCGATCTCCTGATTGCCGTACTCCACGGCCAGTTTCTCACAATCCTGCACCGCCTGTACGGAATTCTGCGTAAATTTCTGAATATTCATAAAGCTTCACCTCCCTTTTCAGCTCTATTATGCTTTTTCATAATCCCTCTGCATAGTAAAAGCGTAAGGTCTTGTTCCTTTCGGAACCTTTCCTTACGCTCTTACTATACCACTCAGATTAGCACTCGTCAAGAGAGAGTGCTAACAATTCTGTTTTTCTTTCAAAATTCCCTTTATTTACGGTACTTTCGGGAGTTTTGTTTCTTTGCTTTTTTCCGCACACTTCCTGCTTACCACAACAATATCTCCAATCCCCACGCCAAAAATATCTGCCAGGATCACGATATTATCTATGGCCGGGATAGCATCTCCCCTCATCCACTTGTAGATGGCCTGTTATCGGATTTTTCTGATTCTTGTATTTTTCGGGTGCATTCTCCGGTAGCAAAACTTCGCAATGAACAAGATCCTCAGAATACTTCGGATAATATGTCTGACCGTCATACTCGCAGTACATCTTCTCCCTGCTAATATATGAGGATTGCTCAACGGCAGAATGACCGCCCGTACATTTGGCACTCCTGCCACATATCTTGGCACGGGTGCTAATATTTTTAACTGTCATGTCCGCACCTCACTTTCCACCTTAACGGCATACCAAAACATGGACGGACTGACAGGACAGACTTTTCGCCTAGTGAAGCTCTGCTCTTTAGAGCTTTGCCAAGCGGAAAGTACACATAGGGGTAGGTGCGCAAGCACCGGAGGGGAAACGTAGTGTCCCCTCTTGGCTGCCCTCGGCAGACAACAGCTGTCCGCAGGACGCC
>JAGBMJ010000025.1 GCA_017634975.1 Lachnospiraceae bacterium
GTTCTACTTCGTATACTCAAAAACCTCTATTCTCGTACCAGATGCATAGAGATATCCATAACACCGGCTCTTTTTAAGAGGTAACTGTTTGTGAAAATCCCATAAAATAAGGGAAATAACACTTGACATTATAGGGAGGATCGGGCTTGAAGTATAAAGTTGAAAGAACGGATACGGCCGATTCTCTGATACGTAAAATAGTTCTTTTTATTGCGGAGAATTTTGGCAACGAAGTAGCGCTTGATAAATTGAATTATCTGGAAGAGTCTATCATGAGTCTGGAGGATGATCCGTATATCGGAGCTGTTCCAAGGTATAATGTATTAAAACGACAAGGATATTTAGTGCTTATTTTGGAAAAAGATCTTGTCTTTTATAAAGTTGATGAGAAAAGGAAACTTGTTACGGTTTATGCCGTAGTTGATCAAAGACAAGATTACTTAAGTATTATTCGAGGTTTGTGATCATTGGTTTGACAGTTTTTTACTAGACATTTTTGTGCAAAATGGCTACAATATACTGTATATTTTTATACGGTTAGTAAAAGAAACGGAGGTGCGCACAATGCTGAAAAAGCTGCTGGCGCAGGTAAAGGAATATAAGACGGCGTCGATCCTGACGCCGATCTGTATGATCTTTGAAGTGATCTTTGAGGTGGCGATCCCGGTGCTGATGGGATCAATCGTAGATGACGGTATCGTGAAGGGCGACATGAACCATATCGTCAAAATGGGGCTTTTGATGCTGGTGCTGGCACTGTGCGGCCTGGCCTCCGGTATCCTGGGTGGTGTGTTTGCGGCAAAAGCATCCACCGGATTTGCCAAGAATCTGCGCAAGGCTATGTTCGATCATATCCAGACCTTTTCCTTTGCAAATATCGATAAATTTTCCACGGCGGGACTGGTTACCCGTCTGACCACGGATGTGACCAATCTGCAGAATGCCTACCAGATGATCCTGCGGATGTGCTTCCGTGCGCCGTTTTCCATGATCTTTGCCATGATCGCGGCATTTCTGATCTCCCCGACCGTGGCAAGTGTTTATCTGGTCGCGGTGATCTTTCTGGCGCTCTGCCTGATCCTGATCGCCCGTTTTGCCATGCGTTACTTCTCGGAGGTGTTTAAGCGCTATGATGAGCTGAATGCTTCCGTGCAGGAAAATGTGAATGCGATCCGCGTGGTCAAGGCGTATGTGCGTGAAGAACATGAGCAGAACAAGTTTGAAAAAGCGGTGGAGAATATCTACCGTATGTTTATCAAGGCGGAAAACATGGTGATCATCAATGCGCCGCTGATGCAGTTTACGGTGTATGCCTGCATCCTGTTGATCAGCTGGATCGGCGCGCACCTGATCCATTCCGGCAGTCTGGAGACCGGGCAGCTGATGAGTCTTTTGACCTATTGTATGAATATCCTGATGAGCCTGATGATGCTGTCCATGATCTTTGTTATGGTGTCGCTGTCCAGTGCCAGCGCGGAGCGTGTCGTGGCGGTTCTGGACGAAGAATCCGATATCACCAATCCGGAGAATGCGGTGAAGACGGTAAAGGACGGATCGATCGATTTTGAAAAGGTTGACTTTGCCTACCAGAAAGGAAACGGTGCGCCGGTGCTCAAGGACATCTCCCTGCATATCAACAGCGGTGAGACTATCGGTATCATCGGCGGTACGGGCAGTGCCAAGACCAGTCTGGTGAATCTGATCAGCCGCCTGTATGATGTGACGGACGGCAGTGTGAAAGTAGGCGGCAGGGATGTGCGGGAATACGATCTGGAAACGCTGCGTGATGAAGTGGCCGTCGTGCTGCAGAAGAACGTGATCTTTTCCGGAACGGTGATCGACAACCTGCGCTGGGGCAAGCCGGATGCCACGGAAGAAGAGTGCGTCCGGGCCTGCCGGATGGCCTGCGCGGATGAATTTATCGAGAAGATGCCGGAGAAATACCATACGCGCATTGAGCAGGGCGGAACCAATGTGTCCGGCGGACAGAAGCAGAGATTGTGCATCGCGCGTGCGCTGATGAAAAAGCCCAAGATCCTGATCCTGGACGATTCCACCTCGGCGGTGGATACGGCAACGGATGCAAAGATCCGCAAGGCGTTCCGCGAGGAGATCCCGGGAACGACCAAACTGATCATCGCGCAGCGTGTGACTTCCGTGCAGGATGCCGACCGCATCATTGTTATGGAAGAAGGACGTGTGGATGGTTTCGGCACGCATGAAGAACTGCTGGCGAATAACGCGATCTATCGGGAAGTATACGAATCCCAGACGGGTGGCGGAGATTTTGACCAGCCGAAATAGAGAACCATTCCGTTCTTAAGGAAGAGAAAACGGCTTCTTACCGGCAGTATCGGTGGAGGGAGCAGGTCCGGCAGCGGACAGATAAGGGAGCAGCATTATGGCAGAAGAAAAAGCAAAAGAGATCAAGATGGGGCCGGGGCGCGGACGCGCTATGGGACCCAAGCCGAAACTGGATCATCCGGAAAAGATTTTTGCACGGGTGTTTTCCTATGCGGTCAAGGATTACGGTCTGCATCTGGCGGTCGTGGTCATCTGTATCTTCGTTTCGGTTTTTATGAATGTAAAGGGAACGATGTTCTTAAAGACATTGATCAATGATTATATTGAGCCGCTGATCGGACAGCCACAGCCGGATTACACGCCGCTTTTGCATGCGATCCTGGAGATGGCAGGCTATTATGCGATTGGCATTCTGGCGACCTTTGTGCAGAGCAAGCTGATGATCTATGTGACGCAGGGGACCCTGAAAAACCTGCGTATCGAGCTGTTTTCCAAGATGGAAAAACTGCCGATCCGCTATTTTGATACCCATGCGCACGGCGATATCATGTCCGTATATACCAACGATATCGATACGTTGCGCCAGATGATCAGCCAGAGCCTGCCGCAGCTTTTGAACTCGGCGATCACGATCGTAAGTGTTCTGGTGAGTATGATCATCTTAAGCCCGGCCCTGACGGCGACAACTATGGTGATGGTCGTGGTGATGCTTTTTACCACCGGAAAGGTGGCGGGCGGCAGCAGCCGGTACTTCATCGAGCAGCAGCGGCAATTGGGACAGCTGAACGGTTTTATTGAAGAGATGATGGAAGGCCAGAAAGTCGTCAAGGTCTTTAATCACGAAGATGAAAATATGGAGCGTTTTGATGAACTGAATGAAAAGCTCTATGGCAGCGCAAACCGCGCGAATGCCTATGTCAATCTGCTGGGACCTCTGAATATGCAGATCGGTAATGTCAGCTATGTATTGTGTGCGGTGGTCGGCGGTATCCTGGCGCTTAAATATCATGCGCTGACCGTAGGCGATCTGGCGAGTTTCCTGACCTTTAACAAGAGCTTTAATATGCCGATCAACCAGGTGAGCCAGCAGTTCAATGCGATCGTGATGGGCTTAGCCGGCGCAGACCGTATCTTTAAGATGCTGGACGAGGAACCGGAAGTGGATGAGGGATATGTCACGCTGGTCAATGCCAAGCGTGTGGACAGCGGCAGGACCGATGAGAGCGCCGTGGTTCCGGTGCAGGAGCAGGAACTGACCGAGAGCAAAGAGCGTACCGGTCTGTGGGCTTGGAAACATTACCACAAGGCAGACGGCACCACGACCTACAAAGCGCTGGAAGGTGATGTGGTCTTTGACGGCGTGGATTTTGGCTATACCGATGAAAAGATCGTATTGCATGATGTGAAGCTGTTTGCAAAACCGGGGCAGAAGATCGCCTTTGTCGGCTCCACCGGTGCGGGCAAGACGACCATCACCAATCTGCTGAACCGTTTCTATGACATACAGGACGGCAAGATCCGGTATGACGGCATCAATATCAACAAGATCAAAAAGGACGATCTGCGGCATTCTCTGGGGATCGTATTGCAGGAGACCAATCTGTTCACCGGAACGGTGCGGGAGAACATCCGCTACGGACGACTGGATGCCACGGATGAGGAAGTGGAGGCAGCTGCAAAGCTGGCCAATGCGCACGGTTTCATTACACGTCTGCCGGATGGCTATGATACACAACTGACCGGAAACGGCGGCTCCTTAAGCCAGGGACAGAGACAGCTGCTGGCCATTGCGCGCGCGGCGATCGCAGATCCGCCGGTACTGATCCTGGATGAGGCGACCAGTTCCATCGATACCCGTACCGAAAAACTGGTACAGGAGGGTATGGACCGTCTGATGAGGGGACGCACCACGTTTGTGATCGCGCACCGGCTTTCTACCGTACGCAACTCCGACTGCATCATGGTACTGGAGCAGGGACGCATCATCGAGCGCGGAACCCATGAGGAACTGTTGGCAGAGAAAGGCAAGTATTATAGTCTGTACACAGGTATGCAGGCGTAAATGTTCAGAATCGTTACAGGCATGCAATAAAAAAGATCGGGAGGGATCATAGAATGAAAAATGTATTTATCGACGGCAGTGAAGGCACCACGGGACTGCGGATCTTTGAGCGGTTTCAGGTGCGGGATGATATCGAACTGTTAAAGATCGACAGTGACAAGCGCAAGGATCCGGACGAGATCAAAAAGTTTATCAATGCTTCGGATATCACCTTCCTTTGCCTGCCGGATGCGGCGGCAAGAGAAGCGGTGGCATTGTGTGACAATCCGGATACGGTGATCCTGGATACGTCCACGGCGCACCGGACGGAAGCCGGCTGGGCGTATGGTTTCCCGGAACTGTCCGCAGAACATCGTCAGGCGATCGCAAAGGGCAAGCGCATCGCGGTACCGGGCTGCTACGCCAGCGGATTCATCGGACTGGCATACCCGCTGGTAAAGGGCGGGATCCTGCCGAAGGATTATCCGGTGTCGATCTTTGCGGTATCCGGCTACAGCGGGGGCGGCAAGAAGCTGATCGTAGCCTATGAGGAAGAAGGCCGTGAGGCAAAGTTTGACGCAGCGAGAATGTATGCTTGGACACAGAGCCACAAGCATCTGAAGGAAATGAAGGCGATCACCGGCATTGACCGGGAGCCGTTGTTCTCGCCGATGACAACGAACTATCACAGCGGTATGATCGTGCAGCTGCCGCTCTTTACGGATCTGCTTTCCAAAAAGATGGGGCCGGAGGAGATCCGGGAGTATTTGGCAGATTATTACAAGGATGAAAAGTTTATCAAAGTGATGCCGTTTGGTGCGGATGTGGAGGCCGGCGGGGCACTTTTCTCCGACGCATGTGCCGGCTGGGACGGTATGGAGATCTTCGTGACCGGCAATGCGGACCGCGTGATCGTAGCCAGCCGTTTTGACAACCTGGGTAAGGGGGCATCCGGCGCAGCCATCCAGTGTATGAACATCGTGCTGGGCTGCGATGAAGCGAAGGGACTGAGCCTGTAAATATTTTGAATCAAAGAAGATATAGGATAACCGCCGCTCGGAAGAGGACGGTTATTTTTTCTTTATAGGAAATTGCTTCACAATTCCTTTAAAGCAAAAAGCCCCCGGGGGGGATGCGCGTTTCTTCAGGAGAATGCCATCATCCCGAAGCTTGAAGCAGATCTGTGATTTTGTTATAATATAGGCACCCACAGGAGGGCTTTATCATGGGAATCTATATAAATCCGGGATATGAAAACTTCAGAAGGACACTGGCTGCAGATATTTATGTTGACAAGACCATGATGCTGAACGTTCTGAACAGTTTTATAGATAAAGGAAATAATTATGTCTGCATCTCGAGGCCCAGGCGTTTCGGAAAGACGATAGCGAGCGAAATGATATCTGCTTATTATTCGAAAGGCTGTGATTCTCATGATCTCTTTGCAACTCTTAAGATATCGGAGACGGAAGGGTATGAGGAGAAACGGAATAAGTTTAATGTGATAAAGATCGACTTAAATAGTGAGTATCAGAATTCCAGAAGTAAGGAAAGCTTTATTTCATCCATTGAGAAGAGAATAGCAGAAGAGATGCAAAAAGAATTTGCCGGATGCGATGTGGATACCGGCGATTCCCTGGCAAATAACATACTCAGAATTTATTCGACAATCGGCCAGACCTTTATCATACTGATCGACGAATACGATGTTTTGGTACGCGAACAGGTGCCGCAGCCGCTGTTTGATGAGTTCCTAAGCTTCTTAAACGGTCTGTTTAAGAGTGCTACGCTTCGCCCTGCAATCTCGCTCGCTTACCTTACAGGTATCCTTCCCGTCGTCAGGGATAAGATACAGTCGAAACTTAATAATTTCAGGGAGTATACAATACTGGATGCAAAGGAATTGACAGAGTTTGTAGGCTTTATACCCGAAGAAGTAAGAGCTCTTTGTGAAGAACGGGGGATGGATTATGATGAATGCCGCCGCTGGTATGATGGCTATTACCAGAACGGATATGAGATATATAATCCCGAATCGGTCGTTATGAGTATGCATGACAGGAAGTATTCAAATTACTGGGGGAAAACATCGTCGTACCGGGTGATCAGTGACAGGCTGGAGGAAAACTTCAGAGGATCCAAGGATGCCGTGATACGGATGCTCGCAGGTGAAGAGGTTCCGGTCAATGTATCCCAGTATCTGAATACAATGGATTGTTTTGCTACCCTTGATGATGCTCTTACCTATCTTATCCATATCGGTTATCTTGCATATAATGAGGCGGAGGAGAGCTGTCGTATCCCGAATCTTGAGATCAGAAAAGAATGGGCGAATGCAGTAGCGGTTATGAGTGATCAGGAGATCACAGACCGGATCATAAAAGCGTCAAAGGATCTTCTGAAGTCTACATTAGAGGGGAATGAAGATGCAGTCGCTAAGGCTCTGGATGAGAGTCATATTCATGTGACAAGTAATCGAAGTTATAATAACGAGGATGCTCTGCAGAGTGCGATATATCTGGCATATATCTATGCGCTGAATAAATATACGGTAATAAAGGAGATGACGACCGGTAAAGGTTTTGCAGATGTTGTCTTTATTCCTTATGTACCGGATCTGCCGGCGATGATCATTGAGCTGAAACATAATAAATGCGCCGAAAGTGCTCTGGATCAGATAATGGAGAAGAAGTATTTTGATTCCTTAACGGGCTATAGGGGGGGCTTGCTTTTTGTGGGCGTAAACTATGACGAGAGGGAGAAGGTTCACGAATGCAGGATAGAGCGATTTACCAAGGAATAGATAAACGGGCAAGGCTGTTCAAGGTATCGGATGAACGTATCTGTAAGCAGTGTGAAGTCAGAGAGAAATACAGAAATCCCGGAGCAGTAGAAGAGCCAGCCGGAGAAGCAGGAGGTGTGCCTCCTGTTTTTATTTTTTTTCGGGGATCGTGCAGAGCAGGATGGCACCAAACATCACCACACATCCGGAAATCTCCCGGATCGAAAGAACTTCGTGCAGGATGAGCCATCCCGATAAGGTGCCGAAGACGCTCTCCAGACACATGATCAGGCTGGCAACCGTCGGGTTCACATGCTTCTGCCCGATGATCTGACAGGTATAGGCGATCCCGTTGGAAAAGATGCCGGCATAGAGGATGGAGGGCATGGCCTTCATCAGAGCAGCTTTGTCCGGATGCTCAAACAGGAGCATCCCTGCCGTGGCAAAGAGCGCTTCTGCAAAAAATTCACAGGCTGCCAGTTTCAGACCGTCCACGCGGGAGGAAAAATGATTGATGGTCATGATCTGGAAGCTGAACCCCAGGGCGCAGAGCAACAGGAAGAAGTCGCCGTATGATATGGTGAATCCGTCTTTCATGCAGAGCAGATACAGACCGATGACACACAGAACTACGGAGATCCAGGTGCGTACTCCGGGTTTCTTTCCGCCGAATAAGGCGAGAAGCGGTACGATCACCACATACATCGCAGTGATAAAACTCGCGTTTGCTGCGGTAGAGTATTGGATACCGTATTGCTGCAGGGCACTTGACGCGAATAAGAGAAATCCGCAGCAGACACCGGCGATCAGCAGGGGATGTCGGATCAGAAAACCGTTTTCTGCAGGTTTTGAGAGAGCCGCAGGATCCGGTTTTTCGGTATTATCTGTCGTGTCCGGGTTTTTCTTTTTTGCAAAAAAAGATCTGCTGAAGATAAACGGAAGCAAAAATACCGTTCCGATATAGCTCCGAACTGTCAGATAGGTAAAAGGTCCGACGTAATCTGCGCCGATAGACTGGGCCGCAAAGGTAGTCCCCCAGAAGAAGGCTGCCGCAAATAATGCCAGCGCATATTTCCATTTCCCGTTTTTTAACTTTGCACTCATAGTAGCATATCATAGCGGTTTCACCCGAAAAAATCAAGCCATGGGGATGTGACACAGGCTACACAAGATCAGAAACTCCTGATAAACGGTCAGATTCTTCCGAAAATGCAACTTGTACATCACAAGATGCAACTTGTGCAGATTTTCATGCAGACGATTTTGCAGTCTGCTAAATTAGCCATATCGAAACAAGAAAAACGGAGGAATCAAAACTATGAAAAAGAACAAGATCGCAAAGGCAGCAGCAATCACCGCAGGAACCGTGGTACTACTGGCAGGTATCGGTTCCATAGCAATGGGCGGGTTTGTAGCAAATAAGATCCTGTATCAGAATGCGGACAAAGATACGCATGATAACAGTCTGAAGCAGATGGAAGTATGGGAATACGATACGGACGCATTCAATGCTGCATATACAGGAGTGGAGATCAGCGCGACAGCGGAAGACGGAAACGAGGTCCCGGGGACCTATTTCGATATGGGAAGCGACAAATGTGTGATCCTGGTGCACGGGGCAGGTGGCGACAGAGCGTGCGCAGATCCCCTGGCAGAGGGATATCTGCAAAGAGGCTATGACGTGATCGCCATCGACCAGAGAGGCTGCGGAAGCAATCCGGATGACCGGGTAACCTTTGGAATCCTCGAGTCCCTGGACGTAAAGGCAATTGTAGAATATGCAAGAGTGGATCTGGAGAATAAGGAAGTGCTGGTTCACGGCCAGTCCATGGGAGCGCAGACGACAGCGATCTATGCTTCCAATGTAACGCCGGGAACTCCGGAAGCGGCGGATGCGGTGATCTGCGACAGCCCGGTACCGGGTATGGAGCTGATCCTGAAAGAGATGTTCGGAGACGGTAATACGGAAAGCTTTATGGCAAATTATCTGACCGGCACCAGCAAGGTTTATATGGACATTGCATACAAAATCAATTATGATGATGCAGATACGATCAAAGTAGTTGCGAATGATCATATCCCTACCCTGATCATTTGCTCTGATAAAGATGAAGTATGTCTTCCGGATCAGGTGGCAGAGGTATATGAAAATGTTGCCTGCGAGCACAAGGCGATCGTACATTTTGACAGTGCACATATCGAAGGCGTGATCGATGATCCGGAAGGATATATGAACAGTGTGGAAGGATTTCTGCAGCCGCTGGGATTATAAATTACGAAGAGACTATGAAACTGAATCTGTATGAGGACAAAACAACAACAAACGAACATGTAGACATCTACTACTCCAATATGCGCCCAGTCATCCGGCAGCTGATCGATACGGTAAAGGCGGACCGGCCGAGCCTGAGCGGACGCCCGGCAGATGAGGATCTGGATGATGGTGAAGCGGTGATTCTGGATCCGAAGGATATCGATTACCTGGATCATATCGAGCGTAAGCTGTTTGCATATACAAAGGACGGCGTTTTCCGTATCATGGAGACGCTTTCCGCATGCGAGGAGATCCTGTGGAATTACGGGTTCGTCCGGGTATCCAAATCGAATCTGATCAATATATACAGAATCAAGCGCCTGAAACCGGATGTGAATATGAAAGTATATGCATATTTTGAAAACGGGGAGAGAATATGCATCAACCGGAGTTACAAAAAGAGTTTTAACGAGTATCTTCAGAGAGTAAGGAGAACGGGAGTATGAAAGAAAAACTGGGACAGTATCTGGTGGAACTCTGTTGCGCGTATACACTGGTATCGGTGGTCGGGGCAATCGTGAATATCCTGGCCGGAACACAGACCAATAATATCAATGTCCTTGTAATGTTTGTAACCTGTGCGATCGGAACTTTTGTACTCTATCTTTACAGGCTTTTCGACGGTCTTAGTCCGCTGATGATTATGATCCTTCAATACCTGATCTGCTGTGTGCTTCTGGCGATCATGCTGTTATTGCTGAGCACGTTTGTGGATCCGATCAGCCCCAGAGGATGGTATGAATACTATCGTTCTTTTACGATCCCTTATATTATTCTGGCCGGTTTCTTCTATTACCGGGTCTTTTCGGAAACGAAAAAGCAGGAGAAACTGCTCCTTGAGATCCAGGAAAGAGCGCAGAATTAAAGAGCAGTAGGGCGGATTTTTGCCAAAACGATAAAAGGGAAAAAGAATTTGCGTATCCGCTGAGAATATAGTATAATACAACAAGTGAGAGTTACGCGGGAAACCTGCAGACGATAGAGGAGATTTTGGGGCGATGAAAGAGATGACAAAAAAGATCCGCAGAGCAATGATGGCGCTGTATTCGATCGTAATGTGCTGGATGTGTGTAATGCCGGTGCAGGCAGCCGGAAGTGCGGCAGCCGGATCCGAGCAGCAGGTCGGTCTGCTGGTAGTGCTGATGGGCGGCGCGCTGATCATCATTCTTGCAGTAGTGATCTCGGTGGTATCGACCGTGGTGAGTTCCGTTGCCAGTGCCGTGGAAGACGAAGGAGAAGATTGATAAAGTTATATAAGAGGATCAATTTATAAAGTTAGTGCAACAGGAACTGCATTAGCGGTTCCTTTTTATTACATTACGGGAAAAGAGAATATGGCCGGAAAAGTACAGAAACAGAATAAAGGACAGACGCGGGGACTGACCAAAACGAAGACAAAAGAGCCGTCACTGTATAAAGTGGTGATGCTCAACGATGACTTCACTCCGATGGATTTTGTGGTGGATATCCTGATGCATATCTTTGACAAGCCGCAGCCGGAGGCCGTGGAGCTGATGATGAAGGTGCATAAGGAGGGACAGGCGGTGGTGGCCACCTATCCGTATGATATCGCCAGAACGAAGCAGCGGCAGGCGATCGATCTGGCCAGGGCGCAGAATTATCCGTTTAATATCCGGGTAGAAAGAGAGTAAGGAATGGTGTTTGATGAGATAACCGAAAAAGTGATGCAGATGGCATTGATGAATGCGGCGAAGCGTGACAGTCAGCTGGTCACGCCGGAGCATATCCTGTATGCATGTACCGACGTGCCGGTATTCATCCGTGCGGTGCATATGTGCAAGGGAAGTGTGGATGTGATCCGTGAGAATCTGGATGAGTTTCTGACGACTATGCTGCCGAAGCGGCGGGAAGGCGACGGGGATGAGCGGCCGATCGGCGAGCGTATCTCCGATGCGTTTGCTTCTACGGTGGAGACTGCAGTCGAGGCGGCGGAGAATGCACATGCAAAACATATCAGCCTTCATCATGTGATCTACGGGATCACAAAGCAGCATGAATCGTTTGCTGCATATTATCTGGAGTCGGAAGTGGGCAACATCTCTGATTTCCTCTCGGCACTGCAGCTTCTGATCGAGGGCAATGACGAGTATGAAATGGACGATGAGTACGAAAGCGCAGAGGATTTTGTGCTGGAGTACGCAAAGCTTATGAATGAGATGGTAGCGGATCATCATCCGCTGATCGGACGGGAGAAGGAACTGGACCGTATCATCCGTATCCTGCTGCGCAAGGAGAAAAACAATCCGTTGCTGCTGGGGGAGCCGGGTGTGGGTAAGACCAGCATCGTCTACGGGCTGACCAAACGTATCGTGGACGGGGATGTGCCGGATGCGCTGAAGGGCGCAAAGGTATATTCGCTGGATGTGGCGGAGCTGGTGGCTGGGACGCAGTACCGCGGCGATTTTGAGAAACGTATCCTGGAGATCATGGACGCCCTGGAGGAACTGGATGATCCCATCGTATTCATCGATGAGATCCACAATCTGATCGGTGCCGGCGGTATGGGCAGCGGTTCGATGGAAGCTTCCAATATGTTAAAGCCTTATCTGGAATCCGGAAAGATCCGTTTTATCGGGGCAACAACGTATGATGAGCATAAACGTGCCTTCGCGAAGAGTGCGACCTTAAGCCGTCGTTTCCAGAAAGTGGATGTGAAGGAACCGACGGAGGAAGAGGCGGTAGCGATCCTGGAGGGGCTGCGCGGCAATTACGAGCATTTCCATGGGGTGAAATACGGCAAGGACGTATTGGAACACGCCGTAAAACTGAGCAAAAACTATATCGGCGGGCGTTTCCTGCCGGACAAGGCGATCGACCTGATCGATGAAGCCGGGGCATATCGCCGTATGCATCCGCTGCCGGACCAGAAGCGGCAGACCGTGGGCAAAGATGTGATCGAAACGGTGCTTGCGGAGATCGGAAATATCCCCAGGGCGACCGCAGAGCAGTCGGAGGTAGACCGGCTGAAGGATTTGTACGAGCGCATTACCGGCAAGATCTTCGGACAGGAGACGGCAGTACGTAAGATCGTGGACGCCATCTATATGTCCCGGGCAGGACTGCTGGCGGAGAATAAGCCCATCGCATCCTTCCTGTTTGTCGGTCCGACCGGTGTGGGCAAGACGGAAGTGGCGAAAGTACTCGCCAAAGAACTGGGCGTGGAATTTGTGCGCTTTGATATGAGTGAATATGCGGAACGACATACGGTATCGAAACTGATCGGATCACCGGCCGGCTACGTGGGCTATGAAGACGGCGGCGCGCTGACGGATGCGATCCGAAAGAACCCGCATTGCGTATTGCTGCTGGATGAGATCGAAAAGGCACATCCGGACATCTTTAATGTGCTGCTGCAGGTGATGGACTATGCACAGCTGACGGATAACCGCGGACAGAAGGCGGATTTCAAGAACGTGATCATCATTATGACCTCCAATGCCGGAGCGCGTATGGTGGGACGGCAGTCCATCGGCTTCGGGGCACCGAAGTTTAACGACAGTGTGATGATGGAGGAAGTAAAGCGTGTGTTCACGCCGGAATTCCGTAACCGCTTAAGTGCGATCGTGACCTTCAACCATATGAGTGAGCGGATGGCGGCGCAGATCGCCGGCAAGAAGGTGAAGGAACTGACGGATCAGCTGGCAGGACGAAAGGTGACGGTACAGATCAGTGCGGAAGCGATGGAGCATATCCGCAACAAGGGCATTACCAGGGAATACGGAGCAAGAGAGATCGAGCGTGTGATCGACAGCGAGATCAAGCCGCTGTTCGTATCGGAGATCCTCTTTGGCAAACTGAAGAACGGCGGAGAGGCACAGCTGGTGATGGAAGAGAAGAAGCCGGTGCTGAAAGTGGGCGGAAGGAAAGCGGATCCCGAAAAGAAAACGAAGGCGCATCCGGCGAACCGGAAAGGAAGCGCTGACAATATCCTTGCAGATGTGACCACGCCGGAGAAACTGCTGTCCGGCAAGCGGAAGCAGAAGGCGGCTGTGAAGGTGAAGAAAAAGGAAGAGGAATAAAGCGTACAGGCTGCCCGTAAAAGGCAGCCTGTTTTAATGCTGTAAACAAAGGAACTTTTTTGGCAATATTATCGCTTATAGTACGCGATATAGTTCTCAATCTCCTGCGGCAGCGTTTCGGTATCTTTCCTGTATTTGCGATACTTGGAAGTGAGTACCTTGAACTGCTTCTCCGCCTTTGCTTCGTGACGGTGGATCATCGATGCGTACATCGCATTGGCCTCCAGTTTGCGCCGGATCGTTTCGGCAAACGGGCAGTACTGGAACATCAGCTGTTTTGCGACTTTGTTCAGGCGCGGCGAACCTTGGGATTCGTAGCGGATCCATTGCATATAATCCAGGATAAATACGTTTTCAAAGCTGTTGCGGCAGGCCGTGATCTCGGTCTTGATCTTTTCTTTTGCTTCCGAGGAAAGATCGGAATTTTTGCGGTAAAACTGCAGATAATCCACATACCCGGCGGTCAGGGACAGCTCGGAAAGATCATTCCAGCGAGCCCCTTGTACGCGCTTGCAGATTTGCCAGCGGAATTGTCCGGCCAGACGGATCTGTACGGTTTCAAGGTTTTCTGTCAGCAAAATGGGAAGAAACATGCGGGCGGGGGTATCCCTGCGCACACCGGAGATCTCCTGCCAGAGGCCTCCGCGGGCGCCGAGTGCCGGCAGAAGGATCACATCCGGCAGCACTTCCAGCAGGATGCTTTCTCTCGGAATGCCGGAGGACGGTGCCTGAAACAGGGCTTCCCGGTAAAACAGCGAATAGTCGATCGAACGCAGATGATCCCATCCATGCTCGATCTGCGGTTTGGTAACCAGCTGATCCATAAGGTTGCGGATGATGTTGTGTGAAGACAGCACCGGGCAGAAGGTGATCGGACGACTGGCAACCATTTTCATTCCCATGGCAAAGAAATTGTTCAGCTCGAAACGCATTTTTTCTTTCGGCGATACCAGATAGCGTTTTTCCTGATCTTCCGTGATCAGTCCGTCCTGCCTGAGGATCTTCAGAAAGGTCGGAAAATCCTGATCAAAATCATTGCGGGAAGGTTCTTTTTCGCCGCGCGCTATTGCAGCGAGCCATTCAAACATGGTATAGATCTGACCGGTAACGGATGCGTTTTCCGGAGCGTGGATGCGCAGCAGGAGTTTCAGCAGCATCAGTGCATGCTCCCGGCCGACCAGCGTTTCATCCATATAGCCGAAGTGCAGGAAAAGCTGTACCGGAAGCGGTGGCTTTCTTGTTGATTCCAGAGCAGTCAGTGCCGCATTTTCGTACAGATGGAAGAAATATTTGGTAATCTCTTTTCGGAGCTCACGTACGGATTCCTCGCGGGAATTCTTATCCTGCAGTTCACGATAGTCGTTCATAAGCTGGCGGAAGCGGTCTTCTTCGCTCTCGTCGAGGCTGGTATAAGCCAGGATGGTTTCCAGGGAGTTTTCCAGCGGCGCAAAGATATCCGGCGTTTCCGTTTTTTCCTCCGAGGTGCGGACCTCTGTCAGCAATGCTTCCGCAATTCTGTCGTTTTCCTCCGGAGCTGTGTGATCCTCTTCCGCGGTTTTGGAACCGGCTTCTTCCGGATCCGGTTCCAATCCTGCGGAAAAATCAACACTGATCGCAGAAACCGCATTTTCGTAATGTGTCTGTCGCAGGTCCAGATGATCTTCCGGGATCAGCCCGGAACGGATCAGGGCTCTGTGATAGTTCCGGATTGCTTCGTTGATCTCGGATGCAAGGGCGGCATTGGCTGCTGCATTGCGCAGATACAGATTTCGGTACAGATCATACAGATCGGCGCTTTGCAGATACTGCTCCCGCAGCTCGGATGTGTAGCTTTCCAGTTGATCAAACAGCCCGCGGATCATGAAGATATGATGTACCGCATCCAGTATAGCAGCTGTTGTCAGGGATGTGTGCGTGGAATAAAACGCTTTTTTTACATCCTGCGGCATCAGCCCCAGCTGGTCATAATAGTCCCCCATCCATTCGGGCAGCTCCCGTTCCGGCTGAAACGGTTCCGATTCTTCCGCCAGCGGCCATGGCTGTATCTCCAGGTTATATTTTGCGCACAGATTTCGATACTCATTATAGGATCTTACCAGAGTTTTACGAAATGTCTCCATGCGCCGCCTGGTACGCTGGTACTGCCCGAGGATATTCAGTGTCAGCGCGGCACCGGCGGATACCAGCAGATCACACTCGTCCGAATGGTCATGCACGATGGCATCCACATCGGATTTGCGACGGAAGGGATAGCGGTCAAGGGTGCAGTCTTCCTTCACGACGTAACGGTATTGATACGGTTCCCCCACATGCTCAAAAATGCCCAGCACGACACCATGCCCGGCAGTCACCTGAAAAACGGGTGAAATGATCTCGATTTTTCCCAACAGGATATAGTCCAGACTCTTAACGATCTCCGAGTCCGTATGCAGTTCGTCGCCTGCTTTCAGATTGATACGTTCCATAGGTAACCCCTCATGATATTGCCCCACTTTTTCAATAATATCAAAGATTCGGCAGAAATACAATTTTCTAAATTCATGTTTGAGGACGCGGGGACGGTCCTTTTGTCCTCATAAATTCATGTTTATCGAACAGTCACGCCCGGCGCAGTCGGGGGGATCGATGCGTCTGTGGTCATCACAACCGTTTTGGTTGCAGATTCCGTGGCTTAAGATATTCTAAAAACCGCGCCAAATTACCGGTATAGATCAGCTACCAGGCGCAACTCGGCATCCGTGCCTCGATTGCGCCTTTGTGAGGCCATCCGGGCCTCACATAGCTTCTTTATCGATGCGGTTTTAAGAATGATCTAAAGCCACTCCATAAAGCACCCAAAACGGTTGCGAATGCCACTGACACTAATCGAAACTATTAAGCGCCGGGCTGATTTCGGTTTCCGTTCAGATACTAAGGCAGGAGATGTCGGATAACCATAAGGATACGCAACCGTAAGCAGTGAGTTTAGATGCCTCTTAAGCTGCCTTCCGTACCATAGGAATGTCCCACCCGGATGGTGGGACAAGGAGCCCAACGACACGGACGTCGTTTGGGCTCCGGTTCCGGAAGCAGTGATATATTATACCGGCAGCTTATAGAGCATCTTAACGAACGGATTGGTTGCAGAGCCTTATGGTATCCTGACATCTCCGAAACCGAGAAGCAGGCAGGAAATCGAAACAGCCCGGCCTCCCCTCCCCCGAGCTCCCCGGACGAGCGGAGCGAGGACGGGGAGCTCGCTAAACATGAATTTGTAAAACTGTGGTGGCTGTGGTAGAATGAGTTGCAGTGCTTATACAACGAAACGGAGGAACAAAAGATGCGTGTAGCAGTGATCGGGACCGGATATGTAGGGCTTGTGACGGGAACCTGTTTTTCGGATATGGGAAATGAAGTATGGTGCGTGGATGTGGATGAGGCCAAGATCGAACGGCTGAAGAACGGCATCATACCGATCTATGAGCCGGGGCTTTCGGATCTGGTGCTGAAAAATTATAAGGCGGGGAGTCTGAATTTTACGACACAGATCAAAGAAGCACTGGACCGCTGCAATATCTGTTTTATCGCGGTGGGAACCCCGATGGGAGAGGACGGCAGTGCGGATCTGCACTATGTGCTGACGGTAGCTTCCGATATCGGAAAGAATATGAGCCATCATATGTATGTGGTGGATAAGTCCACCGTACCGGTAGGCACAGCACAGAAAGTGCGGGAGGCCATTCAGAAAGAACTGGATGCGAGAGGATCCGAGCTGACCTTTGATGTGATCTCCAATCCGGAGTTTTTGAAGGAAGGAACGGCGGTCTCGGACTGCATGCGGCCGGATCGTATCGTGATCGGTGTGGACAATGACGGCGCGGCAGAAACGATGCAGGAACTGTACCGCCATTATGTATTGAATACGGACAACTTTATCCTGATGGATATCGCGAGTGCCGAGATGACCAAGTACGCGGCAAACTCGATGCTGGCGACGAAGATTTCTTTTATGAATGAGATCTCCCGCATCTGCGAGCAGGTCGGGGCGGATGTCAATAAGGTGCGCAAGGGGATCGGTTCCGATAAGCGCATCGGCTATTCCTTTATCTATCCCGGATGCGGCTACGGCGGCAGCTGCTTCCCGAAGGATGTGAAGGCACTGGTGAGTACCGCTGCGGAGTATGGTTATGACGCGCAGCTGCTGCGTGCGGTGGAAGATGTAAACCATGCACAGAAGCATGTGATCGCGGATAAGGTAAAAGAGCATTTCGGAAATGATCTGAACGGCAGAACATTTGCGGTATGGGGGCTTTCCTTTAAACCGGATACGGATGATATGCGGGAAGCTTCGGCGATCACGATCATCAATGATCTGACGGCGGCGGGGGCGAAGATCAGGGCTTATGATCCCAAGGCCATGGAAGAAGCGAAGAAATGCTATCTGAAGGATAATGCAAGCGTGGAATATGTGGAGCGCAAGTACGAGGCGCTGAAAGACGCGGACGCACTGATCCTGATCACGGAGTGGAAGGAATTCCGCAGTCCGGATTTTGACGAGATACGATCCTGCCTGAAACAGCCGGTGATCTTTGACGGGCGTAATATCTACGGCGCCAAAACCGCAAATAAGTACGGCTTTGATTATTATCAGATCGGCGCAAAAGCGGCAAAGGTGTAACGAAAACTGCCGGGGGGGATCCCTTCCGCGGACGGAGCAGTTGCGAAAATGCACGCAAGTTGTGCTTGTGAAAATGGGGGAAATATGCGATACTAAACATTGTGAGGGGATAAACCCCTGATTTCAAGAAGGGAAAGGAGATCAAAAATGGGTTTAATAGCAGCAGCATTACAGGCAGGTGGAAATCAGCTCAGTAATCAGTGGAAAGAGTTCTTTTATCAGGACGCGCTTCCGAATGATGTGCTGATGGTTGCGGGTAAGCACCAGACAGGGCGTACCAGCAATACCAAGGGGGAAGAAAATGTGATCACCAACGGTTCTACGATCATCGTGGCAGACGGCCAGTGCATGATCATTGCAGAGCAGGGTAAGATCGTGGAAGTCAGTGTGGAACCGGGAGCATTTACCTTCCGTACGGATCTGGCGCCGACATTCTTCTGCAAGCCGGAGAACGAGAGCTTCTGGGGTAATCTGAAGAATAACTTCGGACAGATGGTTCAGAACTTTACCTATGGCGGTAATACCGCTGTGGTACAGAAGGTGTACTTCCTGAATACAAAACTGATCATTGACCGTCCGTTCGGTACACAGACACCGATCTACTTCAATGTGACGGATTCCCGTCTGAACTATTCTTCCGACGTGGAACTGCGCATTCACGGTAAATACGATGTACAGCTGACCGATCCGGTAAAATTCTATACAACGATCGCAGCAAACGTTGCTTATGACTATAAGCTTTCCCAGATCGAAGGTGCTTTGAAGTCAGATATCAGCGATAAGCTGCAGGATGCGATCGCAGGCATCAATGTAGACGGGCTTCGTCCGAGCGGCCTGCCCGGCAAGAAGAAAGAGATCGCAGCGCTTCTGAGAGAAGAGCTGAAGTGGGAAGACCGTTATGGTCTGACACTGCAGGATATCCGTATGGAGCAGCCGAAGATGTCTCCGGAAGACGAGGCAACTCTGAAGGAACTGCAGAAGGCATACGCAATGGGCGGCAACGCTGCAGTGGCAGCAGGTATGGCTCTGAATGCACAGAATACCGCTATGGTGAACGCAGCAAACAACAGCGGCGGTGCTATGACCGGTTTCCTGGGTATGGGTATGGCACAGAATGCCGGTATGGCAAATACCAACAATCTGTTCCAGATGGCACAGCAGCAGATGGCGCAGCAGCCGGCACAGCAGGCTCCGCAGCAGGCAGCAGCTCCAGCTCCGGTAGCAGCAGGCTGGAAGTGTCCGAAATGCGGTCACGAAGGCAATGGCGGCAAATTCTGCGCAGAGTGCGGTGAGCCGAAGCCGGCAGAGCAGGTAGGCTGGACTTGCGAATGCGGTGCTGTAAACAAGGGCAAATTCTGTGCAGAGTGCGGCAAGCCGAAGCCGGCAGGAGCTCCGCTTTACAAGTGTGACAAGTGCGGCTGGGAGCCGGAAGATCCGCACAATCCGCCGAAATTCTGTCCGGAATGCGGCGATCCGTTTGATGACAACGACAAAGTATAATGGATATTTAACAAAAGGGCGCACCCGAAAGGGATGCGCCCCTTTTTTAATTGCGGAAAAAGGCGAATCATGCTATACTTTTAATATGAATTACATTGTTTTTGATCTGGAATGGAATCAGCCGCAGGACGGAAAACACAGTGCCGAACGCGAGCTGGCATTTGAGATTATAGAGATCGGTGCAGTAAAACTGAATGATGATCTGAAGCTGGTCAGTAAGTATCAGCAGCTGATCCGTCCGCAGGTGTATAAGGAGATCAACTGGCGGATCCGTAAGATGCTGGCGCTCAAGCCGGGGGAGCTTTCCGGAGGAAAGAGTTTTTTGCATGCGGCGAAGGATTTTTTTAAGTGGTGCGGCGAGGATCCGGTGTGGTGTACCTGGGGGACGCAGGATCTGACGGAGCTGCAGAGAAATATGGCCTATTACGGGATGGAGCCGCTGTCCGCCGGTCCGATCCGTTATATGAATGTGCAGAAAATGTACGGTGTGCTGTGCGGAAATGACACGCAGTCCAAGGCGCTGGAGACGGCAGTGGATGAGCTGCAGCTGCGAAAGGATGTACCTTTTCACAGGGCCTACAGCGATGCGTATTATACCGCAAAGGTACTGGCGAAGATCCCGGAGGAGATCCGTAACGAGCATGCGGCATATGATGTGTTTCATCTGCCGGAGAACCGGAAGCAGGAGATCCATATCGAGAGTCCGGAAGGAGAAGGCCTGATCACGTGGGGATATGCGGACCGGGAAAAACTCCTGAAAGATCCGCATGTGATGACGATCCAGTGCGGGAAGTGCGGCGGAGTCACCGTGAAGACAGCGGTTCGCTGGTTTACGCCGAATAACCGGATTTTTTATGCAGCGGGGATTTGTAAAGAGCATGGCTGTATTGCTGCAAAACTGCGTGTACGTAAGAACGAGCAGGGTTTGTTTTACGGAGAACGTAAGTATAATTATGTGGATGAGGCGGCTTTGGAAGATTTGAAGCAGCAGCGCCGTGAGGCGTCGAAGAAGCAAAAATCGAAGTAAGAAAACGAGGTAGGACGATTGAGTTATGAGGCAGGCTTTGCAATTGCATCCATGATCTTGTCGATACTGCTGATCGTTTATTTCTTGCGGCTCAACAAGATGTACAACACCCAGAGCGGGCTGTTTCTGGCACTTTTGATCGATAACGGAATCACATCGTTCTGCACCGTATGCCTGTGCGGGCTGCGGTATCTTCAGCCCTCTTTTCGGATTCCGGCAAGTGATTTCTTCAGTTACGTCTATTTTATCACGCATATCCTGATGCTGGTAATGCTGTTTTTATATCTGCTCAGTACGATCAAGAACTGGCGGGAGCTCCGTATGATCGTTCGTCTGGGGATCATTGTGCCCATCAGTATAGCGCTGCTGGTGGTGCTTTCCAATCCGTTTACCCATGCGATCTACAGTTACACTTCGGGAGAATACGGCCGTGAGCCGGGGATTGCGGTGGTTTATATCACCTTTGCGTACTATTTCAGCCTGATGGTACTGCTGCTCCTGCTGCACCAGAAGAGTTTTTCCGTGAAGCGCCGTTTTATTTTTATGACCGTTCTGGGGCTGGGGCTATTCAGTGTCCTGATACAGATGTATCGTCCGGAGTTCAAGGTGGAAACCGTTACGATCACGCTCTGCGGCCTGGTTCTTTTTCTGTTTATCCAGAATCCCATGGTACAGATCGATCCGGATCTTCATATTTACAGCAGACAGGCCTTTCTGGGGCGGCTGCGATACAATATGCTTTCCCGGAAACGCTTTGACATCATTGAACTGATCCTGCCGGATTTTGAGGCGCAGACGCAGGCGCTGAATGTGGAACAGAAAAAAGAGATCATGAAGCAGATCTCCGGTTTTCTGGCTTTTGAACTGCACAACGGAAACCTGTATCACACAGACCAGCTGGCTTTTGTGATCGAGCTGGTCCGGCCGGAGGCGAAGGAAGCGAGTTCCCTTCTCCGTACGATCCGGGAACGTTTTGAAGAACCCTGGAAGCTGGGCGATACAAAGATCATGCTGACCGGCCGGATGCTGCGCCTGATCCTTCCGACGGAGGCGCAGGAGGATCAGCTGGTTCTGGGGGTGATGAACCGTTTCGAAAAAGGCAGTTCCGAGAACCGGGTGCTTACGGCAGCCGATTTTGACCTGCAGGAGATCGAACGAAATCAGAAGATCACCGGCGCGCTGGCCCGGGCGATGGAAAAGAAGAATTTTGAAATGCGTTATACGCCTGTTTATTCGATGGGGCTGGAACGCATCGTGGCAGCGGAGGTGTCGGTACGCTTTCTCGATGAGGAACTCGGATATGTGTATGATGACGAGATCTACAGTTACGCGGAACGGAGCGGTCATGCGCTGCAGCTGGGCGAGATGATCTTTGAAAAGAGCTGTGAGTTTATTGAGAAGCAGGATCTGAAAGGAAAAGGTCTGTCGTTCCTCGGACTGCGCCTGCACCCGGCCATGTGTATGCAGTACGGATTGATGGAGCGGCTGACGCAGATCGCGCAGGCGCATCATGTGGACCAGCGTATGATCTGCCTGCTGATCTCGGAGTATACGGTATCCAAAGCCAGCAAGGCGCTTAAAGAGAATCTGTCCAAAATGGCCGCGGAGGGTCTGCGTTTCTGTCTGGAAGATTACGGCAGCGGTTTTACCAGCATTACCTCCATTTATGAGCTGCCGTTTTCGGTGCTGAAAGTGAATAAGTCGGTGATGCAGGCAACCATGAGCAACGAGAAAGCCCGTATCACTATGGACTCCACGCTGGTGATGGCGCGGGATCTGTCTATGATGACAATGGTGGAAGGGATCGATGAAGAGAATCAGTTCGAAATGATCTCGGATATGGCTTGCGATCTGGCAAAAGGGAAGTACTTCTTTGACCAGATCGACGAGGCCGAGTTTGTGCGCGTGCTGCATATGGCGGCGGAAAACAGCGGGAAGGAGGGCAGAAACGATGCAGTATAATCTTGTTTTCGACTATGTCGGACTCTTTATGCTGATAGTGATGCTCCTGTATTTCCGTCCGAAGGGGCAGAGCGCGCTGGCCAGCTATCGAGTCTTCTATATCATCCTGTTTTCACTGCTGCTTACCGCCGGGCTGGATATTCTGACGGTCGTGTATCGGATGCAGCCGGAGGTGCTTCCCAAAGAAGCTGTGGCGCTCATCAACCTGTTCAACTGTATGGTACAGTTGTTTGTGGTCGTGGCGTATACGGCATATTTGAAAGCGATCACACAGATGGAATCGTGGCTGACCAAGGGCTGGAGCCGGATGATCTATCTGCCGTATATCATAGCATTTGCGATCACGAGCGTATTTGCGGTACGGAACTGTATGATCGGAGAGCGGGGCGATACCTTCCGCGATCACCCGATCCTGAAGATCCTGTTTGCGATCCTGCTGTTTTACTATCTGATAACCGCCCTGATCATAGGGCTTCAATCGCAGGGAGTATTGGGACGGAAGCGCACGACGCACCTGATGATCTCGGCGGTTCTTCTGGAAGGACTGCAGCTGATGCAGGTGATGCATACGCGGATTTATATTGTCGTGTTCTTTTCTGCTCTGGTGATGCTGCACGTGATGCTTCTGGTGCAGCGCGCGGAGAAGCTGTTTGACAGTGCGGATGCCCTGAAGAAAGAGGTATTGATCCGTTCCACGGAGGAGGATTATCAGACACAGCGTGATTTTTTTGTAATGTTTATCCGGTTTCTGGATTATGATGTGCTGGAAGATGCGATCGGACAGGAGGACGCGGAAGCATTTATGCGTCAGGCAGTCATCTATCTGAACGGTCTGCGCAGGGATGATCTGGTGTTCCGCATTGAGAAAAGCTGTCTGTTATTGAAGCTTCCGAAAAATGAAAAAGAAGAACGCTGGGGTATGCCGGAAGAGATCAGAGAAGCGGTCTGCAAACGGTTCGGAGAACCATGGAGAGCCGGGCTGATGCAGTCGATGCTGTCTGCGGCTTTTGTGACGGCAAACTGTCCGGAAGAGATACCGTGCATGAATGATTTTCAGAAAGTGGTCGACCGGATTCAGAAGGCGGATATGGAGGCCGGTGAGATCCTGCCGGTGCGCAAGCTCCTGTCCGAGAATGAGGATGCGCATATTCTGGAGGCGATCCGCAGGGCGTTAAAGGAGCATACTTTCCAGGTATATTATCAGCCGATCTATTCGACGAAGGAAAAAAAGATCGTGGCGGCAGAGGCGTTGATCCGTCTGTTTGATCCGGAGTACGGATTCATCCCGCCGGAAGCGATGATTACGATGGCGGAGAAGGAAGGCTACATTCTCGAGATCGGCGAGATTGTATTTACGGAGGTGTGCCGGTTCTATTCGGAAAACCAGCTGGATCGCATTGGGATCCGCTATATCGAGGTAAATCTGTCTGCGGTGCAGTGTATGCAGACACGGCTGGCAGAAGAGTTTATGGAGATCATGCGAAGGTTCAATCTGTCGGCCGAGCAGATCAATTTTGAGATCACGGAGACGTCCGCAATGATCTCGAATGCGGTCGTTACGCACAACATTTCGCATTTTGAACTGCACGGCATATCGCTTTCGCTGGACGATTACGGAACGGGGTATTCCAACATATCGTATCTGTATAACCTGCCGTTTATGTTTATGAAGATCGATAAGTCGATCCTGTGGTCGGCGGAAAGCAATGAAAAAGCGGATATCATCCTGCGCAATATCTTCCGTATGGCGCAGAGACTGCATCTGAAAGTGGTCATGGAAGGGGTGGAAACAGAGGATCAGATCCGCAAGCTGCTGGCGCTGAAGTGCGATTATTTTCAGGGGTATTATTTTTCCAAGCCCGTGAGTGGCAAGGATTTTATCGAATATGTCCGGAATTTTACCTTACCGGAGATCTGTAAATCATGAGTGTTTTGAATGATCTTTTAAATAAATACGGTTACCGTATCTATATGTGTTCCGTGGATCAGCGGTATATGTCCTTCGTACAGGAGGAGAATTACTATATCAACGTGATCGGTTTTTTTGATGAACGGAAGCAGACCAGTACCCGTGCGCAGATGCAGGGATTTCTGGATGCGCATAAGGAACGCCTGACCTATGGGAGACCGAAGGACATCCATTTTCTGAAACTGATCTGTACGGATGCAAAAGGTGTGGGGAGACTGGTACCGGGAACGGATCCCGGAGGCCTTACGGAGGAAGAGGAAAAAGAGGCGGAACTGACGAGAGCCTGGACACAGGATGTCTGGTATCTGATCGATGACGGGAATATCAATGCCGAAACCGGCCGGCCCTACGGGGGCAGAGTGTTTGTGCCCCCGACGGCAGCGGAAGATTTCTACGGGATCCGTAAACCGCTGGAACAGTTTGTATCGGCAGAGGGGATACAGGTGGCGATGCCGGAGATCAATCTCTCGGAGGCACAGCGTACGCAGCTGGGAATGGACAAAGCACCGGCAACGGAAGGCCCGGACGGAAAACCGGTACTGCGGGAACGTTTGAGACCGAAAGAAAGCCTCTGCTATATCAGTCTCGCATTGATCCTGATCAACGTGGTTTTGTACTATATCACGGAAAAGAATCTTTTGGTGAAGCCGGATTACTGCCTGACAGACGGGATCCTGCAGAAGCCGGAACAGTGGTACCGGCTGCTGACCTACCAGTTTATGCATGCGGATCTCGGGCATCTGGTCAATAATATGCTGATGCTCTATGCGATCGGATCTTCCCTGGAACGGCAGCTCCCGCGGTGGATGTATGGGCTTTTGTATCTATTGGCCGGTATCGGAGGCGGGATCTTTTCCGTATGGTATCATACCCGTGAATACGTAGCGTTTTATGGATTGGGTGCATCCGGAGCGGTCTACGGACTGATGGGTGCGATGATCGCCTGGCTTCTGCTGAGCCGGCGGAGAAATGACCGGGGCCTGTACGGCAGGATCGGGTTTGCGCTGTTTCTGATGTTTTATTCCGGTACAGTCCGGGAAAATATCGATCAGATGGCGCATTTGGGAGGATTCATCTGCGGGCTGATCCTGTGCGGGATCTATGTGATCGTGAATGGAAGCCGTAAGGTAAAAGCAGGGGGAGGAAGATAATGCAGATCAATATTTATTATGGCGGACGGGGATTGATCGATGATCCGACGCTGTTTACACTCAAACGGATGACGGAAGTGTTTGAGGAACTGAACGTACGCGTGGCAAGGTACGATCTGTTTGAGCAGAAGAACAATATTACCACGCTGCCCAGGACCTTAAAGGAAGCAGACGGCATCCTGCTGGCGGCGACCGTGGAGTGGCATGGTGTGGGCGGACATATGGCGAGTTTTCTGGATGCCTGCTGGCTGTACGGAGATAAGGAAAAGATCGCCAAGACCTATATGGCGCCGGTGGTGATGTCTACGACCTACGGGGAAAAGGAAGCGGAGCTGGATCTGGCGAATGCCTGGCAGTCGCTCGGAGGACAGATCTGCCCGGGGATCTCCGGCTATGTACCGGAGGAATCGGTACTCGAAAACAATAAGGAATACCAGAAGCTGATCGAAAAGAGCGCGGAGAATATCTACCGATGCATCAAACAGCAGACACAGCGCCTGCCGGCCAGTGTGATGGCGATCAAGGACATTACATACCGCACCAAGAATACGACGCTGACGCAGCAGGAGACGGAGCAGCTTTCGGAGTATGCTTCCGATGATAAGTATGTGGCAAAGCAGAAGCAGGATATCAGTGAACTGGCACAGCTGTTTAAGGGAAAGATGGCGGGAAAGAACGAGCCGGGGACCGATCAGATCACAGCCATGTTCCGCAAGGTGTACAAACCGCAGGCCGGACTGACGATGAAATATAAGATCAATGTAAAGGGGCAGGCGAAACCGCTGATCATGCGTATCGAAGCCGCAAAACTGGAGATCGCCTATGGAGAAATGGTCTATCCGGATGTGGAACTCACGATGGACAGCAATACCCTGCAGGCGATCACGGAAGGACGCAAGACCTTCCAGGGCGGTTTTATGGAGGGAAGTATTCTCTCAAAAGGAAACTTCGGGGGACTCAAACAGCTGGATGCGCTGTTCCCGTTTATGGAAGAATGAGAACCCCCTGGTTTTCTCAGCCGTCGATCTGTGCTTTCACCTGATCGAGTTCTTCGGCGCTCGGTTCGGTCGGCTTCCACAGGATGTTCTGACCGTCGTCTGCATAACGCGGGATCAGATGCAGGTGGAAGTGCATTACCGTCTGACCGGCGGTTTCACCGTTGTTCTGTACCAGATTGAACCCATCCGCGTGGAGATTCGCCTTCATTTTGGGGGCGATCTTTTTGGCTACGGAAATGGCGTCGCGTGCAGTATCCTCCGGCAGGGAGAAGAAATCCTCGTAGTGATCCTTCGGAAGGATCAGTGCGTGTCCTTTGGTGGCCGGACCGAGATCGAGGATCACGCGGAAAGCGTCGTCCTCATAAATGGTTCTGGAAGGGATCTCCCCGTTTGCGATCTTGCAGAAAATACAGTTGGAATCTTTCATATTCTTATGCCTCCGGTTTTTATTGTTTTATGTTCTCTTCGATGAGACCGATGATGGTCTTGATGGAATTGTACTGCTGTGATTTTTCCATATTCTGGATATAGCTGTCACGGTTGAAATACAGCTCGTGCAGGGAATCTAAGAGAGAATCCTCATCCAGGCTCTCCTCGCGTAATACCATGCTATAGCCCTGGGATTCGAAGGATTCCGCATTCAGGATCTGGTCGCCGCGGCTCACGGACGCCGGAAGCGGGATCAGGAGGTTCGGCAGGCGCAGGGCCAGCAGTTCACAGATGGCGTTGGCACCGGCACGGGAAACCACAAGATCGGTAATGGAGAATAAGTCTTTCAACTCGGAACGTACGTATTCAAATTGTTTGTATCCCGGGGTACCGATCAGCAGATTGTCCATCTTTTCCTTGCCGCAGATGTGGATGATCTGAAAATCCGGGAGCAGTTTCGGAAGGGCTTCGCGTATGACCTTATTGATCGCGCTGGCGCCCTGGCTGCCGCCCATGACCAGGATGACCGGCTGGCTTTTGTGGAAGCCGCACAGTTCGTAAGCGGCATCCGGATCGCCATGCAGCAATTCCTCGCGGACCGGAGAACCGGTCAGGACCGCTTTATCCTTGGAGATATATTTTAAGGTTTCCGGAAAATTACAGCAGACTTTGTTTGCGACCGGGATACACAGCTTATTGGCCAGACCCGGGGTCAGATCGGATTCGTGGATGATGCAGGGGATCTTTAAAGAAGCCGCCGCACGGATCACGGGAACCGAAACAAAACCGCCTTTGGAAAAGACGATGTCCGGCTGGATCTGTCGGAGAAGTTTATGCGTTTCCCCGTATCCCTTGAGCACACGGAACGGATCGGTAAAATTCTTCGGATCAAAATAACGACGGAATTTACCGGTGGATACACCGTAATAAGGGATGCCGAAATCGGAGATCAGCTTCTTCTCGATGCCGTCGTAGGAACCGATATAACTGATCTCATAATCCAGCGCCTGTAAGTGCGGGATCAGTGCCAGATTCGGGGTAACATGTCCGGCGGTACCGCCGCCCGTGAGTACGATCTTTTTCATATAGCAACGCCTGCCTTTGTCCTCAGATTGTCCTTGTAAACATGTTACGATCCACAGCCTTTCGGGATGTGATCGTAATTAAAACATACCCTGCATTATAACACAACTATTGCAGTAGGTACAAGGTTGTGATAAAATATTTCCGTTTATTGGGGATATTTTATTGCTTTTATACAGGAGACATGAAAATGCAGAAGGCCGGTTTTGATAACGAGAAATATCTGACGCTGCAGTCGGAGAAGATACAGGAGAGGATCCGTAATTTCGGAGGGAAGCTATATCTGGAGTTCGGAGGCAAACTGTTTGATGATTTTCATGCATCCCGTGTGCTGCCGGGATTCCAGCCGGATTCTAAGATCCGCATGCTCAATACGATGAAGGACGATGCAGAGATCGTGATCGTGATCAACGCTTCGGATATCGAAAAGAACAAGGTGCGCGGGGATCTGGGCATTACCTATGATATGGATGTGCTGCGTCTGATCGATGCGTTCCGTGATTACGGTCTGTATGTGGGCAGCGTGGTGCTGACCCAGTTTGCAGAGCAGCCGGCGGCGATCGCCTATCAGAAAAAACTGGAGACGCTTGGGATCAAGGTGTACCGGCATTATCCCATTCCGGGGTATCCAGCGAATATCCAGTTCATCGTAAGTGATGACGGCTACGGAAAGAACGAATATATCGAGACCACGCGTTCCCTGGTGGTGGTGACGGCTCCGGGACCGGGCTCCGGCAAGATGGCCACCTGTCTGTCCCAGCTGTATCACGAATACAAGCGTGGTGTGAAGGCAGGATATGCAAAGTATGAGACCTTCCCAATCTGGAACATTCCTTTAAAGCACCCGGTCAATCTGGCGTATGAAGCGGCTACGGCGGACTTGAATGATGTGAATATGATCGACCCGTTCCACCTGGAAGCTTACGGGGAACAGACGGTAAATTATAACCGGGATGTGGAAGTGTTCCCGGTGCTGAACGCGATGTTTGAAAAGATCATGGGAGAATCCCCGTACAAGTCTCCCACGGATATGGGTGTAAATATGGCGGGAAATGCGATCGTGGATAATGCGATCGTGGAGAAGGCCTCCCGACAGGAGATCCTCCGCCGTTACTACAATACACTGTGCCTGCGCAGACAGGGGAATGCGGATGACGCACAGGTGATGAAGCTGGAACTCCTGATGAAGCAGGCCGGCATCACCGAGGAGGATCGGCCGGTGATCGGCGCGGCACGTCTCAAGGCGGAGATGACCGGGGCACCGGCAGCCGCTATGGAACTGCCGGACGGCAGTATCGTGACCGGACGTACCAGTGATCTGCTGGGTGCTTCGGCGGCGCTGCTTCTGAATGCATTAAAGACCCTGGCCGGTATTCCGGATGATGCGAAACTGATCTCGCCGGAAGTCATCGACCCGATCCAGAACCTGAAAATAAACAGTCTGGGCAGCCACAATCCGCGGCTGCATACCGATGAGGTGCTGATCGCCCTGTCCGTATGCGCAGCAACCGATGAAAGGGCGGCACAGGCACTGGCACAGCTGAAGAATCTGAAAGGCCTGGAGGTACACACTTCCGTCATCCTCTCGCAGGTAGATACGAGTACCTTCCGGAAACTGGGTGTGAACCTGACCAGTGAGCCGCATTACCAGACGAAGAAACTGTATCACAGATAATATTTGGAAAAGAGGTATTCAGATGCCCGAATACAATAACAATCCGCAGGGCGGAGGAAACGAAGAAAACAATCCGAACAAAGGAAACAACAACGGCAATAACGGGAATAACAACGGGAACGGCACCAGCCGCGGCCCCAATATCCTGGCGTTTATCGTTGTGACCATGCTGGCGCTTCTGTTCATCAGCTGGTTTGTGAACCGCTCGGCGGCTTCGGCGGAAGAGCTCAGCTATAATGAGTTCCTGACGATGGTGGCAAGCGGCAAGGTAGAGAGCGTGGAGATCCAGTCGGACCGTATCCTGATCGAAACGAAGCGCGGCGATGGTGCGGCATCGGCAGGCGCCAACTACAGCTATTTCACCGGGTTGGCGGAGGAAGTGGAAACGGTCACGAACCGTATGATCGATGCCAACGTGAAGGTGCAGACCAAGGTGGAGGACGGCAGCAGCCTGATCCTGAATCTGGTGCTGACCTATGTGCTGCCGATCGTGCTGCTGTGGGTGCTGATGGGCTTTCTGTTCCGGCGGATGGAGCGCGGCGGCGGTTTCGGTTTCGGTGTGGGACGCACCACGGCGAAAATGTATGAAGGCAAAGAGACCGGCATCACCTTTAAGGACGTGGCCGGTGAGGATGAAGCGAAGGAGTCCCTGGTCGAGATCGTGGACTTCCTGCACAATCCGACGAAATACTCCAAGATCGGTGCGAAGATCCCTAAGGGTGCCTTACTCGTAGGCCCTCCGGGAACCGGTAAGACACTGCTGGCAAAAGCAGTAGCCGGGGAAGCGGGCGTGCCGTTCTTCTCTCTGGCGGGCTCCGACTTTGTTGAACTGTATGTCGGTGTGGGTGCATCCCGTGTGCGTGATCTGTTTAAGGAAGCAGAAAAGAGTGCACCGTGTATCATCTTTATCGACGAGATCGATGCCATCGGACGCAGCCGTGATTCTAAATACGGCGGCGGTAATGATGAGCGTGAGCAGACATTGAACCAGCTGCTTTCCGAGATGGACGGCTTTGATGCCAAGAGCGGGATCATCCTGCTGGCAGCGACCAACCGGCCGGAAGTACTGGATAAGGCACTTTTACGACCGGGACGTTTTGACCGCCGTATCATCGTGGAAGAGCCGGATCTGAAAGGACGTGTGGAGATCCTGAAAGTGCATTCCAAGGATGTGCTGATGGATCAGACTGTTAATCTGGACGAGATCGGTCTGGCTACGGTCGGTGCCGTGGGTGCGGATTTGGCCAATATGATCAATGAAGCAGCGATCCTGGCCGTCAAGAACGGCAGGGAATATGTGAGCCAGAAGGATCTGCTGGATGCCGTGGAACTGGTGAGCATGGGTAAGGAGAAGAAAGACCGTATCCTGTCCCGTCAGGAGCGGCGTATCGTATCCTATCACGAAGTGGGGCACGCGCTGATCCACGCGCTGCAGACCAATTCGGAACCGGTACAGAAGATCACGATCATCCCGAGAACCATGGGTACCCTTGGATATGTATTGAGCTATCCGGAAGAAGAAAAATTCATGCAGACCGAGAAGGAGCTGCGTTCCGAGCTGGTCAGCCTGCTGGCCGGCCGTGCTGCCGAGGATATCGTATTTGATACGGTGACCACGGGCGCGGCAAACGATATCGAAAAAGCGACCCGTATCGCCAGAGCGATGGTAACCCGCTTCGGTATGACCAAGCGCTTCGGTATGATGGGGATCGAAACCGTTCAGGATGAGTACTTAAACCGCAACACTGTGATGAACTGTGCGGACGAGACGGCTGCCGGTGTGGATGAAGAAGTGATGGCGCTGATCAAGAGCAGTTATGCACAGGCGAAGCAGCTGCTCGAAGAGAACCGTCACGTGATGGATAAGATCGCAGAGTATCTGGTGGAGAGAGAGACGATCACCGGACACGAGTTTATGGAGATCTACTGCCGTGAGAAGGGCATCCCGATGCCGGAGAAGGAAGCAGGCAGCGAGAAGCCGGCCGTGATTGACGGCGGGCGGAGCAATGAGCCGGAGATGACCGAGGATGGCAAGGAGATCATTTCCGTAAAACGCGGACGTGATTCGGAAGGCTATCACGCAAAGCTCGGCAATCCGGAACAGAGGGCACAGGCGGCGAATGCCGTACCGGTGCAGCCGCCGCAGATGAGCGGGCAGCAGCCGGAAGCACAACAGCCGGTGCCCCCGATGCCGCAGCCGGTAAATCCTCAATCATCGGCAACATCCCCGGTATCCGGAACACCGAGTACGGAAGTGCAGCAACCGCTGGGATCGCTGTCAAACGAACCGGCGGCAGAGACACCGGACAAACAGGAAGACCTGCCTGACAGCAAATCTATTGAGTCCGCTCCGGAAACGCCGGCGGCGGAAAAAGCACCGGCAGAGCAGCCGGAGGAAGATCCGTTTGCGGCAGAATTTAAAAAACGGGCATACAAAGCACCGGATGATACCGAATGATAATGTATGAGTGAGCATACGGAAGAAAAATTTAACGTGGCGGAGGAGCTGAAAAAGCTCCCCCACCGCCCGGGTGTGTATCTGATGCACGATGCGGAGGATACGATCATTTATGTAGGTAAGGCCGTCAATCTGAACAACAGAGTGCGGTCTTATTTTCGTGAAAAGATCGGGCGTGGACCAAAGATCGACAAGATGGTCAGCCTGATCGACCGCTTTGACTACATCGTCACCGATTCCGAACTGGAAGCACTGGTGCTGGAGAACAATCTGATCAAAGAGTACCGGCCGAAGTACAATACGATGCTGCGGGATGACAAGACCTACCCCTACATCCGTGTGTCGGTGACGGAAGCCTATCCGCGGGTGACCCTGACACGCCAGATGAAAAAGGACAAGGCGAAATATTACGGGCCCTATACCAGTGCGCTGGCGGTGCGGGAGACCATCGATCTGTTAAACAGGATCTACGGACTGCGCACCTGCAATCGTTCGCTGCCGAAGGAGATCGGAAAAGGCAGGCCGTGCCTTAACTATCACATCGGGCAGTGCTGCGGACCGTGTATCAAAGACCGGGTATCGCAGGAGCAGTACCGCGAACGTCTGCAGGGGGCGCTGGCTTTTCTGGGCGGGGATCACGCCCCGGTGATCCGGGAACTGCAGGCGAAGATGCAGGAAGCATCCGACCGCATGGAGTTTGAAGAAGCGATCCGCTACCGGGATCTTTTGGAAAGCGTGAAGAGCATCACGGAAAAGCAGAAGATCGAGGATATGGATCAGGAGGACAAGGACATCGTGGCGCTGGCCAGAGATGAGCAGGACTGCGTGGTGCAGGTCTTCTTCATCCGGTCCGGCCGTATGGTGGGGCGTGAGCATTACTATATGAACCAGACGGAAGGGGAGAGCAGCGAAAGCATCCTGACCGGTTTTATCAAGCAGTTCTATGCCGGTACGCCCTTTATCCCGAGGGAGATCATGACGTGCGAAGAGAGCAGCGAACGGGAAGTGATCGAACAGTGGCTGTCGGAGAAGAAGGGCAGCCGCGTGTATCTGCGCACGCCCAAGATCGGACAGAAGGAGAAGCTGGTGGAGCTGGCGGCGCACAACGCCGAGATCGTGCTCTCGCAGGATAAGGAAAAGATCAAGCGGGAGGAGGGGCGTACCATCGGGGCGGTGCGGGAACTGGAGCACCTGCTCGGGATGGAAGGGCTGGATAGGATGGAGTCCTACGATATCTCCAATATCAGCGGTTATGAGAATGTCGGTTCCATGGTGGTGTACGATAAAGGGAAACCGAAACGGAGCGATTACCGCAAGTTCCGCATCCGGACCGTCAGCGGGGCAGATGACTATGCCAGTATGCGGGAGGTGCTGACGAGGCGGTTCACCCACGGGCTGAAGGAAAGAGAGGAAGCCGGAGCGGGGGGAGGAGGCCATTTCGATGTGTTTCCGGATATCATACTGATGGATGGCGGCCGCGGGCAGGTCAATATCGCCCTGGAGGTCCTAAGGAGCCTGCAGCTCGAGATCCCGGTCTGCGGTATGGTGAAGGACGACAACCACCGCACGAGGGGGCTGTACTACAATAACGAGGAGATCCCCATCGATAAGGATAGTGAGGCTTTTAAGCTGCTCACGCGGATCCAGGATGAGGTGCACCGTTTTGCCATCGAATATCACCGTTCCCTGCGCACCAAAGAGCAGGTACACTCCGTTCTGGACGATATCCCCGGCGTGGGACCGATGCGCCGCCGCTCCCTGATGAAGGCCTTTGCCTCCATTGACGAGATCCGTGAGGCTTCCATGGAACTTCTGATGGAGAAAGGGAATCTGCCGCGCAATACGGCGGAAGCCGTGTACGGGTTCTTTCACAGGTAACTTGGCGGGCGAGCCATGGGGACGGTTCCTGGAGCCACGGGGACGGTTCTTGTGGCAACAAGATCAAAGATCTTTAGCCACAAGAACCGTCCCCGTGGCTCCAGGAACCGTCCCCGTGGCTCACCCTTGACAACATACATATACCAACATAAAATAGGTAGAAATGGACAAATCATACAGTTAATTTACAGGAGGTTTCGACTATGGCCAGTATCAGTCTGCAGCGTTTGATCGATAAGCAGAAAATGACAAATCTTACGGAAGAGATCGATATCAGCGGGATCAAGATCACCCAGCCGGATATCAACCGTCCCGGCATTCAGCTGACGGGATATATGGAGCATTATGATGCGACGCGTCTGCAGATCATGGGGTTTGTGGAGTGTTCCTATATGGAATCCCTTTCGGACGAGCAGAAGAAGCCGATCTACGAAAGGATATTGAGCAATAAGACACCGGCATTTGTATTCTGCCGCGATCTGATGCCGGATCCGCTGTTTAAGGAAACGGCCATTAAGTACGGCGTGCCCCTGTTATCCACTTCGAAGGCGACTTCCACCTTTATGGCAGAGGTCATCCGATGGCTGAACGCAAAACTTGCTCCCTGCATTACCGTACACGGTGTGCTGGTCGACGTATACGGTGAAGGGGTGCTGATCACGGGTGAGAGCGGTATCGGTAAGAGTGAGGCGGCGCTGGAGCTGATCAAGCGCGGACACCGTCTGGTTACCGATGATGTGGTGGAGATCCGTAAGGTATCCGAGGAGACGCTGATCGGAACGGCACCGGCCGTAACCAAGCATTTCATCGAGATCCGCGGTATCGGTATCGTGGATGTGAAGATGCTTTTCGGTGTGCAGTCTGTTAAAGAGGATCAGGAGATCAATCTGGTGATCAAGCTTTCCGAGTGGTCGAAGGATAAGGAATATGACCGTATCGGTATGGAAGAGGAGTATGTGGAATATCTGGGCAATAAGGTTGTCTGCCACAATATCCCGATCCGTCCGGGACGTAATACCGCACTGATCTGTGAATCGGCGGCGATCAACCACAGACAGAAGAAGATGGGGTACAATGCGGCAGAGGAGCTGTACAAGCGCGTACAGGCATCCCTGGAGAAAAAGGTGGAGTAAATCCGAAGCAGAAAGATGCCTTTGGATATTCGCAGGGGGGAGCCCATGCGATGTGGTGGAAACGATACATTGGGAGAAGAACAATGGCAAAAGTAATCTTTGGTGTAGATCTGGGTGGCACGACCGTCAAAATGGGATATTTTGATACGGAAGGCAATGTAAAGGATAAGTGGGAGATCCCCACCCGTAAGGAGAATAACGGCAGCCGCATACTGCCGGACATTGCAGAATCCATCAAAAAGAAGATGGCAGAGCAGGGGATGGAAAAGGATGATGTGATCGGTGTGGGGATCGGCGTACCGGGACCGGTGGATGCCAGCGGCGTGATCTATAAGGCAGCCAATCTGGGCTGGGATGTTTTCTCTGTTAAAGAGGAACTGGCGGTACTGCTGGGCGGGATTCCCGTGGAAGCAGGAAATGATGCAAATGTGGCAGCTCTGGGCGAGATGTGGCAGGGCGGCGGACGCGGCTATAAGAATCTGGTGGCAGTGACACTGGGAACCGGCGTGGGCGGCGGTATCATCGTGGAGGGAAAGATCCTGACCGGTGCGACCGGTGCCGGCGGCGAGATCGGGCATATCCATATCGTGGATGATGAGCCGGAGACATGCGGCTGCGGCAATCACGGCTGCCTGGAGCAGTATGCATCCGCAACAGGGATCGCACGTCTGGCCAGGAGAAGACTGGCAGTCGATGATAAGGAATCGGTACTGCGCAGCGGCGAGATCTCTGCAAAGACGGTATTTGATGCGGTAAAAGCCGGGGATGCGCTGGCAAAGGAAGTGGCAGAAGAGTTTGGCATGTATCTCGGAAAAGGACTGGCGGCTGTAGCCTGTGTAGTCAATCCGGAGATCTTCGTGATCGGCGGCGGTGTGTCCAAGGCCGGCGAGGTATTGTTTGATTATATTGTGGATGAGTATAAGAAATACGTGTTCCGCGGCAGCAGGGAGGCGAAGTTTGCTCTGGCAACCCTGGGCAATGATGCCGGGATCTACGGCGCAGCAAAGCTGGTTTTGGGTTAAGCTTTGGATACCCGGGAAATGGAAGAACAATTAAAAAACTACAGCGATGATGTACGCAGGGATGAGCCTATGCGAAAGCACACAACCTTTCGCGTGGGCGGTCCCGCGGATTTTTTTGTGCCGGTAAAGGATCGGGATGCGCTGATCGGTGCGACGTCGTTTTTGAAGGCAAACGGCATCCCGTATTTTTTGCTTGGGAACGGCAGCAATCTGCTGGTATCCGATCAGGGCTATCGTGGCGTGATCCTGCAGCTGACCGGGGATCTGGCACAGATCGATTTTGACGGAGAATATGTGCGTGCCGGTGCGGGAGTGCAGCTGATGCGTTTGGCGGCACAGGCGGCGGAGCGCGGGCTGTCCGGTCTGGAGTTTGCATCCGGTATCCCGGGAACCGTGGGCGGTGCGATCGTGATGAACGCCGGTGCATACGGCGGGGAGATGGTGCAGGTGGTGGAGAGCGCAGACATCTTCTTCCCAGGGGAAGGGATCGTGACGCTGGCCAATCCGGATCTGCATTTCGGATACCGTCACAGCGTATTGAAGGAAAAGGAAGGCGTGGTGCTGTCGGTAGCCCTGCGCTTGCAATTTGGTGAAAAAGAGACTATTATAGATAAGATTGCCGATTTGAAGGAGCAGCGTCGTGCGAAGCAGCCGCTGGAGTATGCCAGCGCCGGGTCTACCTTCAAACGGCCGGAGGGGGCATTTGCGGGAAAACTGATCTCGGACGCGGGGCTGAAGGGCTGTGCGATCGGGGATGCCTGCGTTTCGGAAAAACATGCGGGTTTTATTGTGAATAAAGGAAATGCCTCTGCCGATGAGATCTACCGGCTGATCCGGGAAGTACAGGATAAGGTGCAGCAGACCTCCGGGTATCTGCTGGAGCCGGAAGTGATCATGCTCGGAGAATTTTATACGCAATAACGGAAATCGTTTCCGTTATTGCGTATAAGCCTCCGGCAGGATGCGCACTCGCATGCAAGGAGATCAGCCGCTAAAGCGGCACATGCTCGGCGCGACTCATAAACGAAACAGCAAGCTCTTTCGTTTATGAGTATAATAAAATCGGATCGGAAAGAAGCAGTATGAATCAGGACGAAGCGGTACAAAATCAGGGGCGGACCATGAAGAAGCCCGTACATAAACGCAGGCGGGAACTATATTTTGACGTTTTATGGATCTTTGCCATTTATTTTATGATCTTTTCCTATTCGGAAGGGGCGAATTCCTATACCATGTGCGAAGTGGCTACGGTGCCTTACTATGTATGCCTGTTGTTTTCGGCGTTTTCCCGTTTTCCGCTCTGGCTGTGTCTGATGATCTCGGGAGCATTGCTTCTGGATAAGGATGAGAGCATCCTGGTGATCTGGAAAAGGCGTATCAGCCGTGTCGCGACCATTCTGCTTCTGGCATCGTTTGCATATTATATGAATGAAGTGCTCTCGGGCAGGGAAGCGTTTGATCTGACGCGTTTTATCCCTGATCTGTACAGCAGGGATCAGATCCCGCAGTTCTGGTATCTGTATGCGTATCTGGGCTTTCTGATCTGTCTGCCGTTTCTGCGGCCGATGGTCAAGAATATGCGCAACAATGTATTTCTGTACCTGATCGCCGCCGTATTTGTGCTGTCCTCGATCCTGCCGCTGATCGATGCCAAGATCCTGCTGGAACGCTACAGCCTCAATCCGAATATGAAGCTGGAATGGCTGATGGAAGTCATCTTTATCTATCCGGTGATGGGATATTTCTTCCATCACAGACTGGAGCAGGACGTATGTAAAAAGCTCGCTCCGCTCCTGATCGCGATCGATCTGGTCTGGATGGTCTATTATGTCTATATGCAGGCGATGAGCGGTGTTTCCGCCGGTAACTATGATATGTATCCTTCCTATCACAGTCCGATCACGATGCTGCACTGCGTAACCCTGTTCATTACAGCGAAGGCGTATTTCAGCAAACGGGAGAAGAGCAAATGCCAGCGCTGCATCGGCAGCTTCGGCGGCTGTTCTCTGGGGATCTACCTGCTGCATGGATTTTTTATCAACAATCGTATTGCCGCGATCGAGAAACTGCGCCTGATGCTCGGCGGGGATATCCAGAACGGAAAAGCGCTTTTTGCAGGATTACTGTGGGCATTGATCGTATATCTGATCTGTTTTATCATTACCTGGCTGATCCGCAGGATCCCGGCAATGAAGCGTCTGACTTTATAGTACCCTGATCGGAGGGCTGTATATGCGTTTTGTGATCGTCACCGGTATGAGCGGTGCGGGAAAACAGACAACGATGAAGATGCTGGAGGATATGGGCTTTTATTGTGTAGATAATCTGCCCCTTCCTCTTTTTGATCGTTTTGTGGAACTGGTCGTACGTCCCGGCGGAGAGATCACCAAAGTGGCTTTGGGGCTGGATGTACGTGCGGATCAGGATTTTGATGAAGCCGAACTGGCCCTGCAGCGGATGCGGGATAAGGGCATCTCTTTTGAAGTGATCTTTATGGATGCGGACGATGCCGTACTGATCAAGCGCTATAAGGAAACCCGCCGTATACATCCGGTTTCGGGCGGAGGAAGTCTGGAAGAGGGGATCCACAGGGAGCGCCAGATCCTGCAGAACGTAAAGAAACGGGCGGATTATGTCTTTGATACCTCCAATCTGCTCACACGCGTACTGAAGGAGGAGCTGGACCGGATCTTCCGGCAGAACCAGGAATACAGCAGCCTGATCGTCCGGGTGGTCTCGTTCGGATTCAAGTACGGGATCCCGATGGATGCCGATCTGGTCTTTGATGTTCGTTTTCTCCCGAATCCCTATTATATTGACGAATTGAAATATCAGACGGGGAATGATGCCCCGGTACATGATTATGTGATGAGCTTTCCGGAGGCGGGAGAATTTCTGCAGAAGCTGACGGATATGCTGCAGTTTCTGATCCCGAATTATATCAAAGAGGGCAAACATCAGCTGGTGATCGCCGTGGGATGTACCGGAGGTAAGCACCGGAGTGTGACACTGGCAAACGAGCTGTACGAAAGCCTGCATAAACAGGGGAATTATGGAATCACGATCACACACAGAGACGAAAAACTCTAATTGGCCGCAGTGGCTGTTCTGGCCGGTTTTATTGGTCTGCCTTTTGCCGACCATTTTTTTTATGTGGCAGGATACCTACCGCAGCGGAGACGAGATCATCACGTACGGTATGGCCAATGAGCCGGAACAGGGCTGGATGTTTTCCAAAGGCCGGATCCGTGCGTATCTGGATACGGAGATCTTCGGAGACGGTGCGGGTGGTGTTCCGGGCAATCTGTTCAGAGCGGCAAAGGATGTGCTGCAGAATAAGAAGCAAGCCGCTTTTTTTCAGATGGAGCGGCCGTCAGAGACCGGATGGTATACCGGCGCAGAGATGCAGGACTATCTTGCAATCACCGAAGGGGAATCTTTTCGTCCGGGCGATATCTACCTGAACGGAATGGGGGACGATGCCAATTCGTTTCTGTACTATCTGCTGCTGCACCTGATCTCGTCCGTTGCACCTGCGATCTCTGCCGGTAAATGGAGCGGGTTTGTACTGAATCTGCTCTGTCTGGTGGCAAGCCTGTTTCTGCTGGACGGGATCGCGGCTGTTTTTGTGGAAAAAAGAGGCACCCGCTGGCTGATCCTCTTTCTCTATGGATGTTCCGCGGCGGCGGTGGGGGTATTTACCAATATCCGTCCGTATGCGCTTACGATCGTGACACAGGAAGCGCTGCTGTTTTTGCACCTGAGGATGCTGACGAGGCTGGACCGGAACGGTACAGCAGATGCGAAACGCTATATCCTTTGGCTGGTTCCGGTGTATGTGCTGGGGTATATTTCACAGTACACCACAGGGATCTGGGCCGTATGCCTGGCACTGTATACGATCGTCCGGGCAAAGGGGCATAGTGAATTTCTTCGAAGCTATATGATCACCGGTATCCTCGCGGTGATCCTGGGCATCCTTGTGGATCCGATGTCCGTGCTGGGATTGCTCTCAAAGCTGAAAGGTACGCAAAGCAGCGGTATGGCAGAGATTTTCGCTGCGATGCTGCAGGCCGGTGTGGAAGGTGTCTTTGGCACACCGCTCTGGCTGCTCCCGGCGGGGGCGCTGGGCGGGATCGCGCTGTATCGCTATCTCAGTGCGGAAAGCCGGCCGCAGATCCGGCAGATCACGTATTTCTGCGGGCTTCCGGTTGTTTATGCGCTTCTTTCCACCTTTTTGATGAAGGGACATAAGATCAATATCATACTGCCCTACTTTTTTATCCTGCTGGGGATGCTGATCGCATATGCTGCAGGTGAGCCGAAGCGGTGGAAGAGGATCCTGCTGGTCGTATGTTTTCTTTTCTGGGCGGGCGGGATGTTCAGTGATCTGTCTCAGAAGAAAAAAGAGGAACGGAAGGACTATCTGCTGCTGGAGGAGCAGCTGGCACAGCAGGATACGGACCGTATCGTCTTTCTTCGTGACCATGGCGCCGGCTATGATAAGATCCCGTTACTGGGACAGTATGAGCAGGTTTACCTCTGGACGGCAGACGACGGCTGGGAGGACTATGCGGCGGAAGTATCGCAGGCACTGGGAGAGGATGGTCTGCTGCTGCTTGATGGCGATCCGGAAGAACTGTGGCGGGAGGCGCAGGCCGCCGGGATCGCGGAAGGGAAGCAGACGGAAGTGCTGTTTGATAACGGGCAGAGCAGGCTGGTACGGATACAGGCAGTAAAATAGTAACTCTTTGGGTGTTGATTTATCTTGCCCTCCCCTCGAGGGGAAGGCATATTGTATTTTTCAGAGGTAATACATGTCATTTTCTTCGGAAGTAAAATCGGAACTGGATAAGCAGATCGGAGCATCCCGTCACTGCCAGATCGCAGAGATGGCGGCCTATGTGGCAAATATTGCTAAAATTCAGGATGGGAAATTGCGGTTTCATAGTGAAAACGATAGACTTTTGAAAAAGGTCTTTACATTGCTGCAAAAAACATATAGCATTAATTCGGATGAAGAAGGGGAAGGCAGTCAGCTTACGGTCTCGGATGCGGCGCAGGTTGCGTATGTAACGGAGTCGGTGCATTATGCGGAGATGCAGGGCGGTGCCGTTTCGCCTTTGCTGCTAAAAAACAGCTGCTGCAGACGGGCGTATCTGAGAGGGTGTTTTGCATGCATCGGTTCGATGAGTGATCCGGAAAAGAGCTATCATCTGGAGTTCTACTGCAGTGGGGATATGCAGGCCGGGCAGCTGTTGGAAGTGCTGCAGGAATTTGGTATAATGGCCAGGAGCACGGTACGCAAAGGGCACACGATCGTCTATCTGAAAGAGAGTGAAGCGATCGCGGAATTTCTGAATGTGGCCGGTGCGGTACAGGCGATGATGGAGCTGGAAAACCTCCGGATCGAAAAAGAGCTGAGAGGAGACGCCAACCGCAGGGTGAACTGTGATACGGCAAATATCCAGAAAACGCTGAACGCAGCAGAGCGGCAACTGGAAGACATCCGGTATCTGGAGCGGTATTACGGGCTGCAGAGACTGAATGATCCGTTACGGCAGATGGCAGAGGTAAGGCTGGAGTACCCGGAAGCGACACTGGCAGAGTTGGGAGAACTGCTGGATCCGCATGTGGGTAAATCCGGTGTGAACCACCGGCTGCGGAAATTGTCGGAGATCGCGGAAGAACATCGTAACCGGAATTCGTAGGGAACATCAGACGAAGCTTGGGGACAGAGAATGGGAGGAAAACTATGGAAAGAACAGTAGCAGTGGCATTGAAAGACGGCATTGACGCGGATATCGTATCCGTACTGGTGCAGACCGCATGCAAGTTTGACAGCAGGGTGTATCTGAAAGAAGGTATGCGCCGCGTGAATATGAAGAGTATCATGGGAATGATGAACATGGTGGTACCCAAGGGCAGGGAAGTGACGGTGATTGCGGAAGGGGATGATGAGTCCGCAGCGGTGGAAGCAGTGGAGAATCTGCTGGCCGGTTGAATCGCGCATCCTTCGCCTGCGTGACAGAGATCTCCTCAGGGGGGAAAGCAGAGGATGGATTTACAGACCCTGCGATTTCAACAGCAGGTAGACACACCACAATAAGAATAAGTGAACGGGGTAGAAAGCGTAGAAGAAATATTTCGGCTGTCTGCCCCGTTTTCCATTGTACAAAGAGACCGGGATGAGACATCCCAGAGCAAAGAATTCCCGTGGGCTCGAGAGGGTCAGGATCAGACAGCAGAGCGCGGCGGCCGGTACCGGATAGTACCGGAGCAGCCAGACCGCACAGATCGCCAGAACACCGATAAAGCTGTAATCGGTATACAAAAAAGCAGCAACACAGCAACCCAGCGCGATGAGCAGGGTATACAGAATGCAGCGGTAGAGAACGAAGGTAAACGGAGCCATCTCTTTTCCGGCACCCGTCCGGAAGAGGGCAAGCTCGTGTTCAAAGCTCTCCATTGCCAGGATCACGGCGGCTCCGATGAAAAGTGTAAAAAACACGTTCTGGGAGTGCCAGAGAAACGGTCTGTGGGTAAAAGCCAGGTCAAAAGGGATCTCCGAGAGCAGCGCGAAGATACCCAGGCGCAGCAGGTACTTTTTCCTGCTTTTGGTGTGCTGCAACCCTTCGATCAGCAGGAAGATATAGATGGGGAAAGCGATACGGCCGATATCCCGATGGATATTGTAAATATCCCAAAGGGTTCCTTTTCTGCTGCCATGCAATAAGAAAGACAGCGTCGACGCACCGATATGATCGATCAGCATGGTGATCAGCGCGATCCACTTCAAAACGGATGCCGGAAACGGATTGGTCGGTTTTACGGAAAATGCCCCATAAAAGGGAGGATGCCAGGCAAATCTTTGGAGATTCACCTGGCATAAATTATGAAAAAGTTTTTCTGATAATGTCTTATTCGGTTCTTCGGACTTTTTATTATCTCTGTCCTTCGATGATATTATCATAATCTAAAAAAATGGATGAATGATGTGTATATGATTAACTTAAACAAAACAAATTATGAACGGAATATGAACGGAACTCACGCCTTTTCCGGCTCCGGATATTCCACGCCGAAAGTCTCCACGGTCATTGTTTTGATCTTCTGTTCCTTCTTCGGACGGTCGCTGTAATCCGTCTCGGTCTCGGCGATCGCATTTACCACTTCCATCCCCTCGGTTACCTTACCGAATGCAGCATATTCCCCATCCAGGTGCGGAGAGGTCTTGTGCATGATGAAAAACTGGCTGCCCGCAGAGTTCGGCATCATGGATCTTGCCATGGAAAGTACGCCGGGGGTGTGCTTTAAGTCATTCGCGAAACCGTTGTGGGAAAACTCACCCTTGATGTGGTAGCCCGGGCCGCCCATACCGCTGCCTTCCGGGTCACCGCCCTGGAGCATAAAGCCCTTGATCACACGGTGGAAGATCAGGCCGTCATAAAAGCCCTTTTTGATCAGACTGATAAAGTTATTGACCGTATTCGGTGCGATCTCGGGATAGAGTTCTGCCTTCATCACGCTGCCGTCGGTCATAGTGATCGTTACGATCGGATTCTGTGCCATAAGATATTCTCCTTTTTTCGGGTATTGTATAGACAATGCAATCATTGTAGCGGATTTTCTGCTTTATTTCAACAGAAAAATGTGGTATAGTGATACTATGAAAAAACAGACAATTTTGATCGTTCATAACAGATATCTGATCCCCGGCGGGGAAGATGTGGTGGCGGAGAATGAAGCTGCGCTGCTGAAGAGTCACGGGCATAAGGTGCTGAGCTATATCCGGGATAACAAGGAGATCACGGAATACGGCAAAGGAAAGAAGCTGCTTTTGTCCGTAACGATGTTATTTTCGTGGAAGACCTATTTTGACATACGGCGGATCATCCGGGAGGAGGGTGTGGATGTGGTGCATGTGCACAACACCCTGCATCTTGTGAGTCCGTCGGTTTTTTATGCTGCAGTGGCGGAAGGGGTGCCGGTGGTACAGACCATGCACAATTTCCGTATGCTCTGTCCGGCGGGAACGTTTTTCCGCCGGGGGAAGATCTGCGAAAACTGCGCAAGACAGGGGCTTGAGTGCGCGGTAAAGAACAGCTGTTATCGGAACAGTTTTCTGCAGACGCTGGCCGTTACGGGGATGACACAGTTCCACCGGATGACCGGGATCTGGAAAAAAGTACATTTTATCGCATTGACGGAGTTTAACAAAGAGAAACTCCTGATGCTCAACCGCGGGTGCAAACGGATCGATCCGGAAAAGGTGTATGTGAAGCCGAATTTCACAAAGGAGCCGGATGAAAAGGGGGAGATCACTTCATCCGAACTGGCTGTTTCCGGCAAACCGTATTATGTTGTGATCGGACGCATCGAGCGCCTGAAGGGCAGCGCAATGATCGCCAAAGCGTTTGCAAGGACCAGGAAACGTGTGATCTTTATCGGATCCGGTGAGCAGGAGGGGACACTGTGCTGTTACATCAGCCGCAACCATCTGCAGCGGATCGAGCTGGCAGGACAGCTCTCCCATGACGAGGCGATGCGCATCCTGTCCGGGGCACAGGCGCTGGTGACAGCCTCCCAGTGGTACGAGACCTTTGGCATGGGTGTGATCGAAGCCTATGCGAGAAAGGTTCCGGTGATCGCTCTGGACCAGGGCAATATCGGCAATCTGGTGATCGATGGCGTGACCGGCAAGAAATTTAAGAATAACGTAGACTCCCTGAACCGTGCGATTGCGGCATTTGAGAAGCTGGATCGGAAGCAGCTCGGAGAGAATGCCTATAAAGAGTATCTGGAGAAGTATTCGGCGGAAGGAAACTACCGCATACTGAAGGAAATCTATGACCGGATGACCGGGGAAAACTGACGGGAGAGACGGCCACAGTGTATCGTATCGCGCATATATTGGCTTATTTCCTGAATGGGACGGGAAAGTGGCCGGACTATATCGATTGGTATATGGCATCGTGCCGGGCAAACAGCACGATTGATTTTTTTATTTTTACGGATGATCACTCACTTGCGAAATGGGAAGAGACACCGAATATCCATATCGTCTATATGACCTTTGGTGAGGTGACAGACCGGATCCATGAACGTCTGGGACCGGTGAAGATCACGAAGCCCTATAAGCTCTGTGATATGAAACCCGTATATGGTCATATTTTCCGGGAGTGGATCAAAGATTACGATTTCTGGGCATTCGGGGACTGCGACCTGATCTTCGGTGATCTGCGGAAGACTTTTACGGATGCTTTTCTGGATCGGTATGACTGGTTCCAGATCCTGGGGAATCTGGAGATCATCCGCAATACGGATGAGGTAAACCAGTATTACCGGCTGCAGCGGCCGGAGTGGTCAAAACACCGGGATTTCATCTGGGACAATATCATGCGCGAGGAGGAAAATCAGGCGTTTGACGAGCAGAATGGCCTGCCGATGATCCTGCGTGAGAATGAAAAAAAGATCTACTGGAACCGGGAGAATTTTGTCAATATCTATCAGCCCGAAAAGGGCTACCAAAAGATGATCGACAATACGGTGCAGCATAACACGCTGTTTCAGTATTGGAAGTGGGAAAACGGCAGCATTTATCATGTGAATGCTCTGACGGGAAAAAAGAAGGAATATCTGTATATCCATTTCAGCAACCGTAAGCTGAAGACGATACCGTATGAAGGGCAGGACGAAGTTTTTATTACCGTCAATTCCGAATTGAAAAACAGCATACACCGGAAGGATACCTTTGCAGGCGGGGATTTTGTGAAGGTATATACAAAGAAGATCCGGGAGTATATCAAGTGGCATCTGACCCATCTGCATGGGAAAGACAGATCGGAATTATAAAAGACAGATCTGATATAAAAAAGATAGCAACCGGAAGAACCGACCGTTTTGAGACGGTTACGGATGAGGTAAGGATTCAGGAACATGGCACAGGAAGATTTTCCGATCAAAAAAGAAGCGGTAGAACATTTTGCGGAAGTAAACCGCCGGCAGTGGAGCGAAGGCGCCGTAACGGCAACGGACAAATACGTCTTTGTCAATCTCTCGATGGTGAGGATGCAGATGGCGTGGGTGGTGCCTAAGCTGCTCTATGCGAAGGGCGTAGCGGATACGCTGGGGGCAAGGGTGATCGTGATCACCTGGCGGGAGCAGCCGCTTTTGGATGAGGTGTGCGATTCCTTTGGTTTTGCGCACTATTGCATCGAGAAAGAAGATAAGAAAAATCTGCGGTTTTTTGCAAAGGCGCTGATGAAGGTGCTGTTTTTTATGTTGCGTGACGGTACCGGCAGCGGGCTGCAGAAAATGAAAATACCGGTAGATTTGCCTGGCGGCAAATCTTTGAAGCGCCTCAAAGCCGGCGCGGGCTCCCCCAAGCAAAGCTTGGGGGCAGAAGAATTTAACGCGGGACGAGCGATCTATGAGGATATCCTGCGCACGTCGGAGCTCTCGACGATCCGCAGTGCAAGAAATAAGATCTGCATCAAAAAAGCAACGCATATCCTGTGGATGTTCTATACGCTGCAGGCATACTGCAAAAAGCATCCGCCGGTCTTTGCGCTGGCGGACGATGCAGCATATCACGAAGCGCTGCTGTCCTCCCTGTTCCATTCATGCGGAGCAAAGGTGATCAACAGCAACCAGGAGCAGGAGATGGTGCTTGGCTTCGATGCAAACGGTAATCCGAACCGTATGCATCTGATGATGCAGCTGAAGTACCGGGAGATGATCGATGGTCTCGGGGAGAAAGAAGTGGAACGTGCGGAGCAGATCCTGGAGGAACGTTTCCGCGGAAAGAACGGCCGGGATATCGACCGTGGCGCCTTTAAGGACAAGCGGGTGCTGACCCGTGAGGAAGCCGTTGAGGAACTGCATCTGGACCCGAAGAAAAAGAATGTCGTGATCATGGCACATACCTTTACGGATGCCGTGTACAATTACGGGGATCTTTTCTACCGTGATTATTATGACTGGACGGAGAATACACTGGCACTGGCAGCAAAGAACGATCAGGTCAACTGGATCTTAAAACCGCATCCGACGCGCAGTGCCTATCACGAATCGCAGGATTCCATCGAGGATATGTTTGCGCGGTATAAGAAGGACAATATGTTTTTCCTTTCGGATGAGTTCAGTGCGGAGAGTATCAAGAATCTGGCGGATGTGCTCATAACGATTGGAAGCAATGCCGGCGGGGAGTTTTCCGTGGTCGGTATCCCGGCGGTGATCGTGGGCAAACCGTTTTACGGAAATCTGGGCTTTACCATCGAGCCGGCATCGAGGGGAGCGTATGAGGAGTGCCTCGCACACATTCAGGATGTGAAGCCTTTATCGGAGGAACAGATCCGGACAGCGAAGAAAGCCTTTTATCTGCGCAATCAGTACGGCCCGGCGATCCTGGGGACGAAGTACGATGATGAATTCGGCAGTCTGGTCAACGAGCAGTACAGGCATATGGGCGATAAGATGGCACTGGCGTATTTTGAGAGCAACCGCGGAACGGAAAAATACAATACGCAGATCACGGAAAGTATCACGGAATATATAGAACACCATGATATGAAAACATGTAAGTATTATACGCAGGGGGTGCTGCGGGCGGAGGAACTGCAATGAGTATCGTAAACTCTATGACACATGGGCTGAAACAGTATATTCACAGGTCAAGGCAGAAAGGAAAGCATATCGTTTTTGAAGGAAAGGCGGAGCTGGATTCGACGGATCAGTTTGAAGGCTGCAACCGTCTGGCAAACGGCGTCACGTTCCTAAACAGCAGGATCGGCTATGCGAGCTATATCGGCGAGAACTGCTTTATCAAGAATACGGTGATCGGCCGCTATACCTGTATCGGCAATGATGTGATGACCATGGCAGGAGATCACCCGACGGAAAAGTTTGCGTCGATCCATCCGGCGTTCTATTCCACGCACAAACAGTGCGGTTTCACTTATGTGTCTGCGGATAAATACTCGGACTTTAAGTGGCTGGACGCAAAGAAAAAGATCACGGTGATGATCGGAAACGATGTGTGGATCGGTACGGGCGTGCGCATCATGGAAGGCGTGCATATCGGCGACGGTGCCGTGATCGCGGCAGGTGCGGTGGTGACCAAAGATGTGGAGCCGTATGCGATCGTCGGCGGGGTTCCGGCCAAACATATCAAATACCGTTTCACGGAAGAGCAGATCCGGAAACTGACGGCATTGTGCTGGTGGAACAAAGGCGAGAAATGGATCCGAAAGCATGCGGAGCTGTTTGAGGATGTCGAAAAACTGCTGGCGGAAACGGCCAAAGAGGAAGCGTAAGGATACAGGGACGGACCGATGCTGAAGAAGATTTTTGCTGTATTGGATAAAAAACAGAGGATTGAAGTATTTTTGATCATGATCGTGATCTTTATCAATTCCCTGTTTGAGCTGGCCGGGGTATCCTCGATCATGCCGCTGTTCGAAGCGGTGACAGATCCGAAGGTGATCGAAGAGAAGGCTATGTTTCAGTGGGCGATGCGCATCCTGCATCTGCAGAGCGGCACCCGGCTGATCGTTGTGATGGCGCTCGGACTGGCGGCGATCTATGTGATCAAGAACCTGTATATCCTGTGGATGAACCGCGTGATGTATAAATTCTCTTACGAGAATCAGGCGAAGCTGGCAGGTAAGATGTTTGAGTGTTACATCTGGCAGGATCTGCAGTTTCATTACGTGCATAATGTAGCGGAGCTGAACCGGAACGTGGAGCTGGATATCGCCAGTTTCTTCTATACGGTACTGAGCATCCTGCAGCTGGTGACGGAGCTTCTGGTATGCTTTGTACTGGTGGTCTTTCTGGCATTTGTGGATTTTGAGACCACGATGGTGATGGCATTTCTGATGTCGTTTCTGGTGCTGCTGTTTTTGTTTGTTTTCAAGAAACGGATGAAGTATTACGGCGCAAAAAGCCGTGTGTATTCCGAGGGCAAATCGAAATGGTTCCTGCAGTCCTTTAACGGGATCAAGGAGATCAAGACGGTCGGTAAGGAAGATTTTTTCACCGAGCAGTACCGGTCGAATTATGATAATTACGCCAAGATCATGCAGCGGCAGCAGGTGCTCAACAGCATCTCGAAACCGGTCGTGGAAATGATGTGCATCAGCGGTATCCTGGTCTTTATGGCGGTCCGCATCATGGCGGGAGCGGATATGCTGGCTTTTGTTCCGAAGCTGACGGTATTTGCCATGGCAGCCTTCCGTATGATGCCGTCCTTTAACCGTATCAGCGGATATCTCAATTCGATCATGTTCAACAAAGCGTCGGTGGATGCGGTTTATCACGATCTGGGTGAGATCGCGAAAATGACCGTAAGAAAGGAAGATTTGCCGGATGGCAAATCTTTGAAGCGCCTCAAAGCCGGCGCGGGCTCCCCCGAACAGAGTCCGGGGGCAGAACAAGAAAAAAAGGATGCTGCGGAGACGGAGCGCTGGACGCTGAAGCATAGCATCGTGGCAGAAGATATCACCTTTGCGTATGAGAGCAAACCGGATGTAACGGTATTGAACGGGGTGACGATCGAGATCCCGAGCAAAAAGTCGATCGCGCTGGTAGGCAGTTCCGGCGCCGGCAAAACAACCCTGGCGGATGTTATCCTGGGGCTGTACAAGCCGCAGTCCGGAAGGATCCTGATGGACGGAAAAGATATCCATGAGAATATGGATGCATGGCGGAGGATGATCGGTTATATCCCGCAGAACATCTATCTGCTGGACGATACGATCCGAGCGAATATCGCGCTGGGGGTACCGGAAGATAAGGTGGATGACGACAAGATCTGGGCGGTACTGGAGGAAGCGCAGCTGGCGGATTTTATCCGCGAGCAGGAGAAGGGGCTGGATACGAACATCGGTGACCGCGGTGTGAAGCTCTCCGGCGGACAGAGACAGCGTATCGGCATCGCAAGAGCCTTGTATACGGATCCGGAACTGCTGGTGCTGGATGAGGCGACATCGGCACTGGATACGGAAACGGAAACCGCGGTTATGGATGCGATTTTCCGGCTGTCCGGCAAAGTGACGATGATCGTGATCGCACACCGTATCACGACGATCCGCAACTGCGACCATATCTACAAGATCGCGGACGGAACAGCTACGGAAGTAAAATACGAGGACTTAGTTCAGTAATTTCAGGAGATAAGAAGTGGAAGATACATTGATCAGCATCATCGTTCCGGTCTACAATACGCAGAGGTACATCGGCGAGTGTATAGAGAGTCTGATGATCCAGACGTACCGGAACATCGAGATCCTGGTGGTGGATAACGGAAGCGATGACGGCACCTATGAGATCTGTCAGGAATATGCGAAGAAAGATCCCAGGATCCGTCTGATGCGCGCCGGATTCCGGCAGCAGCATGTGGCGAGAAATACGGCTCTCGAGGAAATGCGCGGGGAGTATTTTTCGTATGTGGATGCGGACGATTATGTTTCGGAAAATTATATCCAAAAAATGTATGAGACCGCAAAAGAATATGACGCGGATATGGTGATCTGCGGATATACGGCGATGCTGGAATGCCGGGACGATCTGATCGATGTGACCCGCAATACCTTCAAAGCGGATCCTTCCAAAAAACTTCGGAAGAATAACTGGGCCAAGCTGTACCGCAGCGATGTGTACCGTTCCGTCCGTTACAAAGATATGCGTATGGGCAGTGACGGCGTCTACAGTACGGAGATCTTTGAGATCTCAACGAATGTAGCCTACTGCGGCTATTCCCTGTATGCGTATCGCGCTTATATCCCGAGTGTGACGCATGCCAATTTTAACAAAGCATGGTTTGAACGTCTGGACCGTCTGTATGCCGAAGGAGACAAGAGTGAGTTTCTGCGTCTGGCAGAAAAAGGCATCCAGGTGATCAACGTGCGGCGTGAAGAACAGCTCTATCATAAGGAACTGCGGATGTTGAAAGACCGGATCGATAAAGCAAAAGAAAAAGACTATGTTCTGCGCGAGGAACTGTATCAGCAGCTGCAGGAACTGATCGGACGCTCGCATGTCGGGATCGTGAAGTTTGCGTATCTGAAACTGAAGCATTTTTATACTTCGCAGGCAGCGGCGCACCGGACCAGGACCAATTACCGCTGCAAACTGGATTAGTCCTGCCCCAGGGCAAATCTTTATTGTCTTATGAATAATCATCAGAACTTACATGTACAAGAAAACAAAAAGACGATCCTGTTGTGCGCGGCTGCGGCAGTGCTTTCCGTGGCCTTTTCTTATGTGATCAGCCGTTTCGGCGGCGCATATATCCGAAACCGTTTCCCGGCCGGTGTGATCGCGGCGGAAGGGGAGTGCTTTTTCTATACCCTGCTGTATGTGTTTGCCTTTGCACTGATATTGGTGCGGGTTGTTTGCGGACAGACAAAGCTGCAGAAAGAATGGCTGGATAAACTGATCCTGTTCTATACGCTGTTTCTGTTTACGTTTACTTTCACGTATTACGAAGATACCAAGATGATCTATGAAAATGCGCGGGTAATGAAAAGTGCCATCAAGCATGGCGAGTTTTTCCATTACTACGATTATGCATTTGTTCAGAGCCGATACCGGATGAATGCAAACTACAACGTGATGCTGTATTTCATCTACATCATCTGTTTCCTGCCGTACGATCTCTTAAATAAGATCGTTGGTGACATACCATTATACTATGGGCATATCTGGTACAATTTCATCGTCAGCCTGGTCTATATGTTTACTGCGTGGCAGGTGAAGCGCCTCTTAAAGATCTGGAGCATCCCTGCGAAGACGGCAGATCTGATCGGCATCCTGTATTTTATGAATCCGGTTCTTTTGTTCACTACGGTTGGGATGAGCCAGCTGGAGATCTTTTACATCGCCGTATTTCTGGAAGGCCTGATCCTGTTTGAAAAGGGAAAGACCGATAAAGCATGCCTGGTCTGGTCGGTTTCCGTTGCGATGAAGATGTTTCCGGTCCTGGTCGTGATCCCGATGCTTTTGCTGCGGGAGAAAAAACTGGCAAAGCTGGCACGGTATGTGGCCGAAGTGATGGGGCTGTCTTTGGTGTTTCATCTGATCTACGGAAGCTCGGAAGGGTGGATACAGAACCAGCTCTACAATCCGCATTACCGCAAGCTCTTTGCGAACCAAATCCCGGCACAGACCAAAGCGGCAGCGGTCTTTCTGGTGGTTTATCTGCTGATCCTCTTTGCCTGCTGGGCATACAAGGGAAAAGAGAATTACAGAACCACGATCCTGTGCGGCCTTGCCGTCTATACCGCATTTTTATGTTTCTGCGGCTGGAATCCGCAGTATATCGCCATGACAGGGCTATTCCTGGTGCTGGGGACGCTTCTTGCGAAGGAGCCTTATCTTTATCTGGGCATCGAAACATTTCTGTCCCTCGGCTACATCCTGACGGTGTGGTACCATTTCGGAGATGTGAACAATACGATGGTGTTGTGCGGTATTGTCGGCGGTTTCCGCTATATCGACACATTGCCGGTACTGTTTTCGGAGTTTGTGGGAGCCGTCACTGCGTTTGAGTATACGGAAGAAGTGGCGGTCAGTATCTCGACGGCAGCCGGTATCTTTCTGGTGCTGTATTGCCTGTACAGCGTTTGGAAACACAAAGAAGAAAAGACGGAAGAAGTGAATGGATCTGCATGGGACTTCCCGGCGGGCTATCTGTATCTGCCAATGCTGCCGGTGTATGCGATCCTTCTCTTTTCGGGGATACTGTCGTTTTCTTTGTAACAGGCTCCCCCGAACTCTGTTCGGGGGCAGTTAGGAGTGGTCATAATAGATGAAAGAAAGTCTGAAAAAAACTCTGCCGGTCCTTGTGGTCGGGATTCTCTTTATGATCTATGTGCTGCTGTGGTACAAGCAGTTCAGTTATTTTCACTATTCGGGAGAATCGTTCGCGCTGGATGATGCCGGGCTGCAGAATAAAGCAGCCGGAGCAAAGGAAGCGATCGTTACACCGGGATCTGATTTTCCGGAAAGGCTCGGCAGGATCGTCTTCTGGCCGACGAAGTATTCGGAGATTACCGTGGAAAACGGCGGTACAGAGCCGGTGGCGCTTGTGATCACGGATTACGAAGGCAGGGGCGACGTATCTTTTCAGGAGCCGCAGGTGATCTCTGCAGACGATGCGTATGCATGGGTGGCGGACGGACGGGACAGCTATGTGCTGACGGTGTATAGTGCGCCGGGAGCGGAGGCCGGGAATATCCGGATCCATTACGATAACCACGGCTATATGGGGCGCTGGAAGAAATGCATCTATGCGGTACTCGGGAGCATGGCAGTCGTTACGTTCTTTAGCGCACTTGGTCTGGCACTGCAGAAAAAGACGGAGCGGAAGACCCTGTCCTGGATCGCATTTGGTGCTGCGGTACTTTGCGGAGGTGTTGCCGGCTTTGCCCACCATATACGTCTGGAGGATACATGGCTCTATGCGGGAGCCTGTTTTCTGTCGGTTTTTCTCTCTGCGATCGCTATCGTCTGCGCGGCGAAAAAAGAGGAATACAGCGAAGAGACTGTACAAAAAGCAAAGCCCGTCGTACACACTGTTTTCTCAGCGCTGCTTGCTATGGCAGTGCATTTTCTGTTTTTGTCGGCCGGGAGCGATTCGGTATTCTGGCGTTTTACCGGGACTCTGGATTCCAACCGAAGGATCCTCGGTTATCTGATCGTGGTGATCGTGTTCCTGCTGGCATTTCTGATCCTGGAGCATTGCAAATTTACCGGAACGCTGGTGAAGCACATGCTCTGCTGTTTCCGGGAGCGTGTCGCGGTGTGCGCAGGTATCTGCACGATCGTTGTGCTGTGTGATCGGTATAATGATCACAGGGTATTGTCGTTTCTGTTCCTGGCAGGCATACTGCTTGCAACGATGAAGATCAAAGCGATCCGCATCTCGAATCCGTTCTGGCCGGTCTATTATGCGGCGCTTGTTGTGCTCATTGCCGCAAACCATTGTGTGATCAATCTCTGGAGCACCGGCAGGACGGCAGATGTGTATCATACCGGTACCTTATACCATTCACTCTACTATGTGGCAAACGGCCTGCCCTTCCCCGGAGGACTGCGGCAGATGTACGGGCATTTTGCGCTGTTCTACAAGATCCCGCTTCTGCTCTTCGGAAACAATATGCGTACCGTGGGCTGTACAACGGCGGTGTTTGCAGGGATCGCGGCACTGTGCCTGCTCCTGTTTCTGCACCGGAGCTTAAAGGAAGACCTCTCCCGGCTGATCGCAGGACTCCTGGTCTTAAACTGCTTCATCATCAACCAGTTATATCTGCAGACCTTCCCGCTGCGTATGCTGTGGCCCTTTGTGCTGCTGCTGTATAGCAGCTTCGTGGGGGAGAAAGGGATCACCGTCACGAAGAAGATCATCGGGTATCTTCTCTGTGCGCTGGCGATTGTCTGGAATATGGAGAGCGGTCTGGTATGCACAGTATCCTGGGCGGTCGTAGCGGCTGTATCGGCCAATGCGAAAGAGTCGGAACATTCCGGATTGCCGGATCTGCTCCTGCGGGTTCTGAAGGAGATCCCTTTTGTGGTGCTGGAGATCCTCACCGCCTATATGATCGTGAAGGGCTACAACATGCTCCTGACGGCGCCGGGAGAACGTATGGCGGAGTTCCTCGACTGGAAAAAGGAAATGTCGACCATGGCGAGAGAGGAAGCGGGCGATACCAGTAACGGCAAGCTCTTCTGGAGCAATGCGCCGTGGATCGCCATCGAACTGTTCCTGCTGTGCAATGCTGCGCGCCGGGTACACCTGCTGGTAACCCAGAAGAAGCTTTGCCCGGGAAACGATGCCGGCAGGCTTTTTCTCACGGTCTTTGCCATCGGGATCATGATCTACTGGATGGGACGGCCGGAGGAATACGACTCCATGGCACCTTATGTGGGGGCGCTGCTGGTGCTGGCCTACGAAGGTGTGGTGGCACTCGGCGCGGGCTCCCCCGAACAGGGTTCGGGAGCAAAGGAGCAAAACGGGGATGTAGTCCGCCGGTACGCATATATGATAGCACTTGCGGCATTGTCTCTCGGGATGGCCGGTTACCTGGGGCATACGGCGGAAAAACTGGTCTATACCCGACAGAATCTGGCGGAGAAATCGATCGCCGACTACGGCGCGGTACGGAATGCTCTGCAGGCCTTCGATGCCGCCGTGCCGGAGGATACCTATGTGGAAGCCTACGGCATCGGTGTGATCTATATGTCTCTCGGAAGAGAATTGACGAACGACGGTCTGGGCTGGGGCAACGGTACGGCGGATCTGGAAGACAAGGTGCGTGACCGCAGATGGGTGCTGTTGAATGGAAGCAATGAGGCGGATATCCCGTTTTTGAAGAAGGAAAAAGAGATCCGCTTTGGGACAACGGTATATACATTGTACAGGAATGATTCCGGAGAGTGATGGTGTGTTGATAATTAAAGGCAGTTTTGATATACTACCTTACTGTATGTTGAAGTCGGATACTCGCCTTCCTCTTGAGGGAAAGGCGATGGATGAGGTGTGATATATGGGTGTTTTGGCAATCTTTCCCATTGCTGCGGCATTGGCAATATGGTTTCAGCGGCGGTTTGAGATCATGATCTTTCCGGCCGTCGGACTGATCACGATCACGATGGCGATCGCCGGAATGGCCGGCATACTCGGGATCGGCGTGTATGTTCCGCTGGTATATGCGGTGGTGTCGGTGGTGTATCTGATCCGGCACAAAAAGATGATCTCCGCATACGTACTGACTCCTGGCTTTGCGGCGTTTTGTATTTATCTGGTATTCTTTTTTATCTATGCCAAAGGCTGGCGTTTTCTATCCGAGGCAGCGATCACGCAGTACGCTCCTTCGGTATTGAGTTTGTTTGAATACGATTCCTTGCAGGATCACTGCCTGTATTACCATCTGAACGATCCGTTTCCTTTGGGAACGCTCTGGGCCTATTACTGCAACCGGCTGATCGGCGGGTATGCGGACTGGAAGTGCATCTTTGCGTTTGATGTGCTTGTGATCGCCGGTGTAATGCCGCTGTTCTGTCAGATCCGGACGATCCGCGGGGGAAAGAAAGCCGGCGCAGGCTCCCCCGGGCAAAGCGCGGGGGCAAAGAAGGAAGATTTGCCTGGCGGCAAATCTCTGAAGCGCCTCAAAGCCGGCGCGGGCTCCCCCGAGCAAAACTCGGGGGCAAAGAAGGAAGATTTGCCTGGCGGTGAAGAGTGGCAGTGGCTTGTGATGTTTGCGATCGGCCTGTTTCTCCCGCTATTAAAGATCTTTGATGCGTACCGGAGCTTTGATATGGCGGTTCCGCAGGCAACGGCAATGGTCTATACCATCTTTATTTTATCCCGTATGGTCCGGCGCGGGCTCCCCAAAGCAGGTATGAAAGGGAACGTCCTGTTTGCGGCGTATGGCCTGTTTGCGGCGATCTCCCTGACACGTTACGGTGCATTTCTGGTGATCCCGCTGCTGGCGTCCTGTTGTGCGGTGGCGATCGTCAGCCGGCAGCATCGGAAGAGCTTGGTGCTTACGATGATCGCGGGCGTTATCCCGGCCTTTCTGCTGAATCTGTATAACTATGTGCAGCAGGAGATCGAGCTTAAAAGGCTGCTGCTCCTTCCCGGAAGTGTTCTGGGATGTCTTCTGCTGGGGATTGTCGTTGCCCTGGTTGCGGGACTTTATGTGAAAGGAAAAAAGAAGACCGCTGTGGTGATCGCGATCGCAGCGACGGTCGTGGCCCTGGGAGCCGTGGTATTGCTGCTGCGTAACAGCAGTGTACAGGAATATGTGATCAATGAAGTAGTCGAGTTTACGGATAAACTGTTCGAAGGCAAAGGGGAAGAGGAGTATGTTCTCGGGAAAAAGGTGATCCGGATCTACGACACCACCTTCCTGCTCCTTTTGATGATCTTATCCGGTATCGTCCACGGCCGGGTAAAGAAAAAAGCGCGAAGTACGGGCACGGCTCGCGCAGAAAAGGAAGATGAGAAAATTTGCTATACCTTTCACGGGGCATTCATCTGCGGGGTACTGATGTATCTTGTGGTGCTCTGTGTTCTGTATATCCTTGTACTTCGTCCGCCGAAGGTGACGCCCATTCCGGTGATCGCGCATTTTGTGGCGCCGGTGATCGTCGTGTCTGCCGCGGGATTGTTTTTGCAGTCCTTCCGTGCGTGGAAAAAAGATCTTGTACTGGCGGCAGCCGGGCTCCTTCTTCTGGCTTGTGTGTATACGGATCCGGTGGGAGAGATCTTTAACAAGCCGGAAGAGGAATATATGTATCCGGTGATCCATGAATGTATCGAGAACGGTGAGATCGAATTTACCGGGGAAGACAGGGTCTTTCTGATGGATCCGGAACTGTTACGTACCATACCGCCCGAGTTTTGCTGGGAAGTGTATCCCGCAGGTGCGGCTACCGTCAGCGGTCTGCATTTCAATGCGGATCCGTACCGCTGGAGTGCCGGAGAGATCCAGTTCACGATGACGGTAGAGGAACTGGAGGATCTGCTCCGGGAAGGCGGATATACCTATGTGTATCTGCGGCATATCGTGGATTTCCATATCGGCAAGTATCATACGCTGTTTGTTGAGCCGGGACCGGGTATGCAGAATGACGCGATCTATCGTGTGGAGTATGATGATGAGGGACAGCTCTGGCTGAACATCATCGCACAGGATTAATTTTATGGGAAGAGGCATAAAGTAAGATGAATCTGTTGTATCGATTGCTGATACTGCCGATCGAGTATCTGATCGAAGTGGTATTCACGGTTATGAATAGTTTTTTCGGACGCGAGGGATTTGCGATCATCGCAGTGAGCGTGGCGATCAGCACCCTCGTGCTTCCGCTGTATCTGCGTGCGGATGCGATCCAGGAAGAGGAGCAGGAAAAGCAGAAAAAAATGGAGCGCTGGCTCACACACATCAAAAAGCACTTCTCCGGCGACGAACGTTATATGATGGTCAACGCGTACTATGCGGAGATGAACTATAAACCGCTGTATGCTTTAAGGGGACTGATCCCGCTGTTTCTGCAGATTCCTTTTTTTATTGCGGCCTTTCATTTCCTTTCCAATATGCAGCGCCTGCAGGGCTGTTCCTTCGGGCCGATTGCGGATCTGGGAGCGGAAGACGGGATGCTGGTGATCGGCGGCCTGGCCATCAACGTCCTGCCGGTCATGATGACTTTTTTTAATGTCCTTTCCACGGTGATCTATACCAGGGGATTTTCATGGAAACAAAAACTCCAGCCCTATCTGCTGGCACTGCTGTTTCTTGTCCTTTTGTACCACAGCCCCTCCGGACTGGTGTTGTACTGGATGATGAACAATCTGTATTCCTTTCTGAAAAATCTGATCACCAAGACAACCAAAAATCCCGCCGTGGTGGTCGGCGGGATCAGTTTTGCCGGTGCGACCGGGATCCTGCTCTTCCTGATCCGGAGCGGCAAACTGCAGGAGAAGATCACGGTGCACGATCCGGAAAAACTGCTTTTGTATTTTGTATTTATCGGTATCGTACTGCTTCCGTGCCTGCGCGTGGTATTTCAGAAGCTTCTTCGGAAGTATCGCAAAATTCCAAACCCGCGCAGCGGGTGCGACACTCCAAGCTCCGTTAGGAGCGCGACAAGGATTTCGAAGAAATCCCGATCGGAATTCGAAGAATTCCCGATGACCGCGACGGGCTCTCCCAAGCAAAGCTTGGGGGCAAAGACTCCTCCCTATGCGCTCGTGTTTGCGGAAGAACTGGCATTTACCGTACTTATGGGTGCGGTGATCCCGCTTCTGGTGATCGCGGTGTGTCCGCTGGATTTCCTGGCACTGGACCGTACCACATCACCGCTGCATTATGTAGCCTTTGCCACGACAGTATCGGCGGGGTATTTTCTCGTCTGGGGAAATATCATCTACGGGCTGGCAGACGGCAAAGGCCGGCGGCTGTTTTCGGAAGGCCTGTTCGTGCTGATGCTGGTGTGCCTGATGAATGTGATGCTGTTCCGTGCGAATGTGGGTAACGTTTCCGCAATGCTGGAATTTGATATCCTGCCGCGCTTTGTACGCAGGATCAAAGCGATCAACCTGCTGGCGATCGCGGCGGTCCTGCTGCTGGGGCATCTGTTCTGGAGATATGCGGGGAAGATCAGAAACAGTGTGGTGCCGGTCATGCTCCTTTCCCTGTGTTTTATGGGAGGGAAAGATATCCTGTCCACTTACAGGAGCATTCAGGGCGTGTCCATGGAGGAAGAAAGAGTCGATTACACCCTGCCGTTCAGTAAGAACGGCAGGAACGTGCTGGTCATCATGCTGGACCGTGCCATCGGCGGTTTTATTCCATACATCATGGATGAGAAACCCTTCCTGAAAGAACAGTTTGAAGGCTTTACCTATTATCCGAATACGCTGTCGTTCGGGACACATACCACGACCGGTGCGCCGGGACTGTATGGCGGCTATGACTATACGGCGGTGAAGAGAAATCTTAATGCCGCGCAGCTGTCCAAAGCGGAGCAGCACGACCAGTCGCTGCTCACGATGCCGGTTCTGTTTGGGGAAGAGGGCTATCATGTGACGGTAACGGATCCGCCCTTTGTACACTGGGAGTCGGTCCCGGATCTGGAGATGTTCCGGCAGTATCCGTACATCACGGCATTTGAGCTGCGCGGGACCCTGCCGATGGGATACAGCGTAGAAGGGTATCTCAAAGCGAGGGAGCGCAACTTTGTATTCTACAGTCTGTTCCGCTGCATGCCGGCCTTTCTGCAGGATGAAGTCTATGATACCGGCGGCTATCTGGCGGCGGACCGCAATTATTTCCTGGGGGAGGAATCGTTCCGCGAGGGATATACGACCCTGCAGAATATGTCGGAGATCACCGAGGTCCGGGATGACCATGAGAATTACTTTCTGGATATCTGCAACAATACGACGCACGGTGCGGCGCTTCTGTCCCTTCCGGACTATCGTATGGACCGTATGCCGGATTACAGCGGCATCGATATCGCGGCGGATAAGGAAGTGGATGGTAAGGTGCTGCATTTTGACCGCAATGACCTGTCGTTCAATGTCGGACATTATCATTCCAATATGGCGGCACTGCTGGTACTGGGAGAGTATATGGAGCGCCTGAAGGAATGGGGGATCTACGACAATACCAGAATCATCATCGTATCGGATCACGGCTTTGATCTGGAGCAGTTTGACTATATGCTCTTTGATAACGGGGTGGATGTGGAAGCCGTCAATCCGCTGCTTCTGGTGAAGGATTTTGACTGCAGGGATGCGTTTAAGACTGACGGTCAGTTTATGATGAATGCGGATGTGCCGACACTTGCGACACAGGGACTGATCGAAGATCCTGTCAATCCCTTTACCGGCAGTCCGATCAATATGGACGGCAAAAAGGACGGTGCGGTCCTCTGGTGGCCGGGCGGATATGCATTTAAGGAAGTCAGCTTTGACGGAGACCGCTATTCCGAGCCGCATTGGTATCACGTACAGGATGATATTTTTGATGAGAAGAACTGGACGCGTCTGGAAGTGAATGAAGCGGAAGGACGCCCGCTGAATCCGGATTAAAAAAATGCCTTCCCCTTGAGGGGGAAGGTGACTGATGAGGTGTTCTTTCGTTAACTTAATTACCGCTATATTCTTCCCAGCCGCTCCAGCTCTGGTTGAATTCTTCGTAATCGTAGTATTCGCTGCTGTCGGCATTCTCCGGGAACTTGCTCAGCCATTCAACGTAACGTTTGTCGATGCCGATATTGGCGTAGACACGCTCCATGGAACTGTAGAAGCTGTTATCTCCGTAAGGCAGGGTGACGGCCAGACCGGTCAGGCCCAGGTTGTCGTCGGTGCAGTTGTAGTAGGCCACGGCAGCAGCCAGACGGGATACCAGTCCCTTGGTCTCGCGGGAATCGATCGAAACGGCAAGCGCCAGCAGATCGGTGATGTAATACTCCTGCAGGTCGGAGGAGACGCGGCAGGCCGGCAGCGCACGGCCGGTGCGTGCCACCTCACGGCTGAAATTGGTCGTCAGCAGTGCGGCTTCGTTGGCATAGGCAAAGCTCATCCAGCTGTCAAAAGCTGACGGGATGTAGCGTTCGTCGATCAGTGCCAGCGTGGAGCTGTCTCCTTCATAACGGTTGTTCCGGTTGGCGGCTACCATATCATCCACCAGGATGGTGCCGAGAGATACGGTATCGATGGAGGTGTTTTCAGACAGCGCCGTCAGCCAGCCCTCGTAGGACCATCCCAGTGCCGATTCGAAATCTTCGGACAATATACAGTAATCGCAATAATCGTAGACTGCATAGCAGGTCTCGATCGAGGACATGATGCAGGCGTCCATGCCGATGAAATCAAAGACGACGCCGGCTTCCTTCAGAGACTGCTGCAGCTCGTCGATGGTCAGGGAAGCATCGTAGCGGCGGTACTGATCCCAGCCGAATCCGTCTACCGCGCCGCCGCCGTGATCCCACAGGATCAGGAAATAGCGGTCTGCGGGGTATTTTTTGGCAGACCAGGTGATGAAGTCGGTCAGGGTGTCCGGATCGGTGCAGTCCAGCTGATCCAGAGTATCATCCACCAGGAGCACATCCTTTTCGTCCAGGATGAAGCGCTGGGTGTGGTCGTTCATAATGCCGTAGTCCTGCCATTTCTTGGTACCCAGGGTCTCGATCACGATATTGACTTTTTCATTGTAAGGCGCCTTGAGCATCTCGCGGATGTCCTGCGTGGCAAAGCCGTAATCCGTTTCCAGATTGGAGCCGTTCATATAGACCATGACCGTGACGGTATCCTCGCCGTTTCCGCGCGGGGTGACCAGCGGCTGTCTTACCAGACGGTTCTGTACGGCGGCGATTCGGTCTCCCTGGTCCGCTCCGTCCGGATTTTCCTCGGTACCCTTCTGATTCTCCGTGATATTTGCTTCCGCCAGTCTGCCACGCTCGGTGCTGTGCAGCCTGCCGCGGGAAGAATTCTGCAGCCTGCCGCGTTCAGAAGCCAGCGCCTGTGCCTGCAGGTCGCGGGTCACCAGGACCGAACCGATCACGGTGTAGACCACCAGGATCGATAAGATCACGGAAAAGATGATGATGATGTGTTTTCGTTTCGTTTGATAATCCATAATACAGAGTATAGCATTATTGTAATGTTTTGGCTAGTCCGGGCTCAGTCACCTCATCCGTCAGCTTCCCCTTGAGGTGGAAATTGAAAAATTGAAAAATCTTTGTGAACAACACCTAAAGAATTGAACAGCAGACGTTTCTATGTTATAATATAGCGGATTGACTGTAAGTAATTTATGGAGGCGGATTTCGAAATGTACCTGTTATATATCGATCCAGGAACCGGAAGTATGCTGTTCGCGGCGCTGATCGGTATTTTTTCCACATTGCTGTTTTTCTTTCAGAAACTGTGGATCAAGTTTAAGTTTGTATTGAGCGGAGGGCGCATCAAGGATAAGACCTCGGACGAGAAGCTGCCTTATGTGATCTTCAGCGAAGGCAAGAGCTACTGGAACGTATTTAAGCCCGTATGCGAAGAGTTTGAAAAGCGCGGGATCGACTGCGAGTACTATACGGCAGATGAGAAGGATCCGGCACTGGAGCAGGGGTATGAGCACGTACACTGCACTTTCATCGGGGACGGCAACAAAGCCTTTGCACGGCTGAACATGCTGAATGCGCGGGTGCTGCTGGCGACCACGCCGGGGCTGGAAGTATACCAGTGGAAGCGTTCCCGGAACGTGGGCAAATACGTGCACATCTTCCATTCGCTGGATGAGGGCACGGCTTATCGTATGTTCGGACTGGACTTTTATGATTCCGTACTGCTGGTCGGAGATTTTCAGGAACGTTACATCCGCAAGCTCGAGGAGCTCCGCGGTATCCCGCAGAAGGATCTGCAGGTGGTGGGCTGCACCTATATGGACGGTCTGCTGGCACGCAGGGACAAAGAGGGCGAAGCAAAACCGGCAGAAAAGCAGAAAACCGTTTTGCTGGCACCGTCATGGGGCGAGATCTCCGTACTGAACCGTTATAAGGAGAAGCTGATCGATGCCCTGCTGGCTACCGACTACAAAGTGGTGATCCGCCCGCATCCCCAGTCCTTTAAGGTGGAGATGGATATTCTGCAGCCGCTGATGGACAAGTACGGGGATAAGGTAGAGTGGAACCGCGATGCGGATAACTTTGACATCCTGAACCGCTCGGATATCCTGATCAGTGAGTTTTCCAGCGTGGTGTTTGACTTTGCTTTTGTGTTTGACAAACCGGTGCTGTGTTTTGCCGGAGGACAGTCGGATATGGCGCCGTACGATGCGGCCTGGATCGATGAGGAACCCTGGAAGCAGCAGGTATTCCCCAAGCTCGGCAAGATGATCACGGAAGAAGATTTCGGCAGTTTCCAGTCCCTGATGGATGAGCTGGTAGAGAGCACCGAGTATCAGAAGAGCCGTGACGATCTGCGCGAAGCCAGCTGGCAGAACCGCAGGCATTCCGCGGAAGGGATCGTGGATTATCTGGTAGAGACGGCTGCGCGGATGCAGGAAGAAGAAGATAAGCAGGCGGCAGACGAAAAGGAAGATTCTAATAAAAAAGGAAATAAAGAGGAAACAAGGTAACGATGGCAGTAGGTGATTATGATCGCGTACAAATGAAAGAAGTGATCACGGACGGCGTATCCCGTGTGACGACAACGGTGCAGGACGCGCTCAAGAGCGGTGATTACAGCAATCTGAGCCGCAACGTGTCTGCGGAGATGGAGAATCTCTTCAGCAATATCGGCAGGACGGTGAACATATCGCCGAATCAGAGATATCAGAACGGGATGCCGGTACAGGATACGCCGGGATACAGCAATCTGGCAAATGGTGCAAATTACAGAAATACCCAGACCTATCGAAGGGTGCGGGACATCAATCAAAGACGTTATCAGGCGGCACAGAACATACCGAATGCGGTCCCGGTGCGTCAGAACGGCACATATCAGAACCCGGTATTATATAAGGACATGAAGAACGCCAAAGCAGGGACGCTGATCGGGACGATCATAGGATATTTTATCGGCGCTCCGGCCGCGATGTTTTCACTGATCTGTTTCATCGCTTCTGTGGCGGACGGCGATATCGTGGGTGGGATCGTAGGTGCTCTGTTCCTCTTTGTATTTACTGCCGCGGGACCGCTGACCGGTGCGATCTTCGGGACGCTGCATCTGAAGAAGATATCGCTCTATGAGAAGTATTTAAACCTCCTGCGGGATAAGACCTATGCTCCTACCGAGACGCTCTCGGAAATGACCGGGAAGAGTAAGGATGAGACGATCAAAGAACTGCAGAAGATGATCAGTAAGGGATGGTTCCGGCAGGGACATCTGGATGAGAACGGCGATACGCTGATCACCAGCGAAGAGACCTATCAGCAGTATCTGCACACGCTGCAGATCGCTGCGGAGCGTATGGCAGAGGAACAGGAGAAGGCCGAAGCGAAGATACGCGAATACGGCGGTCTGACCGAGGCGCAGCATGATATCATCGCACAGGGCGAACAGTATATCGCGGAGATCCGTGCGTGCAACAAGGATATCCCGGATGTGGATGTGACGGCAAAGCTGGACCGTATGGTGCATTCCGTTGAGGTGATCGTGGAGCGTGCCAAGAAGCAGCCGGAACTGACGGAAGATATGACCCGTCTGATGAACTACTACCTGCCCACGATGGTGAAGCTGCTGCACAGCTATGCAGATCTGGATTCACAGGGCAAGACGAGTGCCAATATCGAGAAGTCCAAGAGAGAGATCGAGGATACGATCGATGTGATGAACGAAGCGTTTGACCGGCTGTTTGACAGTCTGTTTGAAGATACGAGCCTGGATATTTCCACGGATGTGGAAGTGATGCGAACCCTGCTTTCGCAGGAGGGACTCACCGGGCACTCGTTCGGATCCAACCAGACCCTGCCGGGAACAAACGATCAAAACTAAGAAACTATTAAATTTATGAGGAGGTCTATATCATGGCAGACACAGGGGTAACAGAAGCATTACAGGGTGAATCTACGACACCGTCCTTGACGCTGAATCCGTTTGGCACGGCAGAAGCACCCAAGCCGGAGGAGATACAGCTGACGACCGGCAAGCAGGAAGTGGCGGATGCGAAGGAAGTGATGGAGCAGCAGCTGACACCGGAAGAGATGAAGATGGTGGATGATTTTGCGGCACAGATCGATATCACCGACAGCGGCACGATCATGACCTATGGTGCAGCGACCCAGCAGAAGATGGCGGACTTTTCCAACCGTGCGCTGGATAATGTACGTACCAAGGATATGGGTGAGGTCGGCGAACTGCTGACCGGCGTGGTAGCCGAGCTGAAGGGCTTTAACGGCGAAGAGGAAAAGGGTATCAAGGGCTTCTTCAAGAAACAGGCCAACAAAGTGGAAATGATGAAGGCTAAGTATGACCGCACGGAAGTGAACATCAACAAGATCGTCGGCGCACTGCAGGATCATGAGACCCGCCTGATGAAGGATGCGGCTACGCTGGATAAGATGTATGATATGAACCTGACCTACTATAAGGAACTGTCCATGTACATCATCGCCGGCAAGAAGAAACTGGAAGAGGCAGAGAACAAGATCCTGCCGGAACTGCGTGCCAAGGCACAGCAGACCGGTCTGGCAGAGGATGCACAGGCAGCCAAAGATTATCAGGATATGTGTGACCGCTTCTCCAAGAAGCTGACCGACCTGGAACTGACCCGTACCATTGCGATGCAGACCGCACCGCAGATCCGTATGATCCAGTCCAATGACATTATGATGGTGGACAAGATCCGTTCCACCGTAGTAAATACGATCCCTCTGTGGAAGAGCCAGATGGTCATCGCACTGGGGATCCACAATGCGACTGAGGCAGCCAAGGCACAGCGCGCGGTAACGGATGTGACCAACCAGATGCTGCTGAAGAATGCAGAGGCTCTGAAGATCGCAACGATCGAGACCGAGAAGGAATCCCAGCGCGGTATCGTGGATCTGGAGACGCTGAACAAGACCAACCAGAACCTGATCTCTACCTTTGATGAGGTAATGAAGATCCAGGCAGAGGGGCGTGAGAAGCGTAAGCAGGCCGAGCAGGAAATGGCTCGTATGGAGACCGAACTGAAGAACAAACTGATGGAAGTACGCGACAGGAAGTATTGATCCAGAAGGACACCTACGCAAAGAAAGAACCGGATCGTTTATGACCGATATCGTATTTTTGTTTTGTACGCTGGTATTGTCGGTTTCCTGTGTCGTGTATTTCCTGAGCAGGAAACAGCTGCTGAGAACGCAGAGTAAGGTGTTTTTGTGGATCCTGCTCTTTGTATCGTTTTCGGCAGCCGTCGACATTGTCAGTAATTATATTGAGAATAACTATATCGCTGCAGGATCGCTCTTTACGACACAGTATTGCACACAGGTCCTGTATCTGATGGCACACCAGACTCTGGCGCCCCTTTACTGCCTCTACATCATGATGGTCAATGGTGTGGGGGTCAAAAGGGGCAAGGGGTTTTTTATCTTATTGCTTCTTCCGATGTTCATCGCCATCTTTATGGTCATGAGCAATCCCTTTACGGGCTGGGTCTTTTACTATGACGATTACCGCAAGTTTCAGCGTGCTCCCGGAGAGCTCGTGATCTATGTGATCAGCGGTGTTTATCTCCTCGTCAGTATCTTCTATATGATCCGCTACCGGAAAGCCGTTTCCGGGGCAACCAACCTTGCTTTGTGGTATTTCTTCAGCTTTACACTGGTCGGTGTAGCGGTACAGGCGCTGCATCCGGAACTGAAGGTGGAGCTGTTTGCCGAGACGATCTCGATGCTGGGCGTGATGCTGACGGTGGAAAATGATGACGAATTCATCGACAGTACTTCGAAAGTATACAACCGGCAGGCGTTTCAGAGCGATAACGTGCGCATGATCCACACCGGTCACAAATATGCCGTGGTGTGTCTGAATATGACCAACATGCGCTTTTATACCCGTATGCTGGATTACAACGATATGACGGAAGTGATCCGTATGATGGCACAGTGGCTGCGGGACCTGAGCAGGGATGCGACGGTATACCGTATCACGCCGAACAATCTGGCGCTGATCATCTTTTACCACGATGTGGAGCAGGTGGATGCCATCGTGGAACGCATCGAGGAGCGTTTTGCGGACGGATGGGTGTATAAAAATGTCTCCCTGGATCTGAATACGCTGATCCGTGTGGCGATGGTACCGGAGGAACTCTCCGAGCCGGATCTGCTGCTGGAGCTGGCGGAAGAAAATGCCGAGGTGGAACACCGGGGCGTACAGATCCAGCGCGGAAGCGAGCTGTATTTTATCACGCGGCGTGCACAGGTGGAAGAGGCTCTGAAGCGGGCATTGTCTGAGGGGCGTTTTGAAGTCTATTACCAGCCCATCTGGGATGCGAAGAAAGACCGTATCATATCGGCAGAGGCACTGCTGCGATTGCACGATCCGGTTCTGGGACGATTGTCGCCGGATGAGCTGATCCCGATCGCCGAGCGAAACGGCATGATATCCGAGATCGGCATGGTCGTATTTGAAGAGGTGTGTGCGTTCCTGGCAGACAAGCGTGTCAAGCGCCTGCATCTGGATTATATCGAGGTGAACTTAAGCATCTACCAGCTGATCATGGGCAATACGCTGGAACGTTTCCGCGAGATCATGAAACAGTATGAGATCGAGCCGGAGCAGATCAATCTGGAGATCACCGAGACGGCTTCTGCCAGCGCATCTTCCTCCCCGGTCAGCGTGATCAACGAGATGAAGGATGCGGGCTTTACCTTTTCACTGGATGACTACGGGACGGGGTATTCTAACCTGACCTACATCATCAGCATGGACTTTTTGAACATCAAGTCGGACAAAGGACTGCTCTGGGATGCGGATAAGAACCGCAACTCCCGGATGCTTCTGGGGGATACGATCCGTATGCTGCGCCGTTTGGGTGTAAATGTGATCCAGGAAGGCGTGGAGACGAAGTACCAGCTGGATTTTGTGCTGGAAGCCGGCGCCAATCTGATTCAGGGCTTCTACTTCTCGCAGCCGCTGCGCCCGGATGCTTTTATCGATTATGTGGAGCGGTTTAAGGGGGAGAAAACGGACAAAACAAAATAGCGCCCTTTTGTGACGCTATTTTCGTGGAGCCGAAGGGGATCGAACCCTCGACCTCAGCGTTGCGAACGCTGCGCTCTCCCAACTGAGCTACGACCCCGCAGTAAGGTAGATTTGCCTAGCGGCAAATCCTTGAAGCGCCTCAAAGCCGGCGCGGGCTCCCCCGAGCGAAGCCCGGGGGCAATTAAGCAAGCTAATGATAGCACTCTGGTGAAAAAAACGCAAGAGTCATTTCAAAGATGTGATCTTGTCTTTGGGATGATTTTGGGATAAAAGGATGAAGACTGACAAGAAAGAAGAAAAAACGGAAGAGATCCGGGCCGCCGGAGCGGCGGATCAGGCCAGCGATTACGAGTTTATACGGGAACAGATCAAGGAACGTCCGGTCAACCGGAAGAAGATCTTCCGCCGTATGTTGTTTACTGCAGGTATGGCGGTTCTGTTTGCCACCATCGCCTGCCTGACCTTTCTGCTGCTGGAACCGGTATTCAGCAAACTGCTGAGTTCGGATGGAGAATCGGAGCTCAAGGTGGTTTCATTGCCGGAACAGACGGTGGATGACGATCCGGTGCAGGCGGAGGTGATCCCGGAGGCGGATGACGATCCTGTGCAGCTGGTGATCGAGACACCGATCGAGAATATGAGCTTAAATGACGAGGATATCGTAAGCGGTAATGCAGCAGCGGCTACGGCCAGTGAAAACCGGGCAGAGCCGACAGCGGCGCCGGAACCGACGATCGTCGCCGGGGATACGATCATCTACGAGACCGTACCACTGGAGATCGAGGATTACCGGCAGCTGTACCGTAAGATGTATGCGCTGTCGGAAGAGGTGCAGAAGAGTCTGGTGACGGTGACCGGAGTGCATTCGGATATGGACTGGATGAACGATCCGTATCTGTCCACACAGAAGACCACCGGTGTGATCATAGCGGATAACGGCTATGAACTGCTGATCCTGGCGGACTCGACCAAGCTGGAAGCGGCGGAGACACTGCGCGTGACCTTTGCAAACGGGGATACCGGTACACTGAATATAAAGGCGGTGGACAGCGATACGAAGCTTGGGGTGTATGCGATCCGTCTGATGGAGATCAGTGCGGACACCCGAAAGGCACTGAGTGTTGCAGTCCTGGGTGCATCCTATACCAGCAATGTGCTGGGCAATGCCGTGATGGCGGTCGGCAGTCCGCTGGGAAACGCGTCCATCTGCTATGGTGCGGTCACCTCGGCCCAGACGATGGTGGGCGTGCGGGATGCGGCATATCAGCTGCTTACCACGGATATGCAGGGAGATAAGAATGCCAGCGGTGTGATCGTGAATCTGCGCGGACAGGTGGTCGGCATCCTCTGCCATGGGCACGAGGCAGAGGGGCTGGAAAATCTGCTCTGCGGATATGGTATCAGCGGGATCCGGCGGTTGATCGAAGATCTTTCCAACCAGGTGGTACGGCCGTATATGGGGCTGCATCTGAGTGATGTGGCGCCGGACGTGGTGAAGGAACTGGGACTGCCGGACGGTGTATTTGTGGAACAGGTAGAGATGGATTCGCCGGCAATGGCAGGCGGTCTGGCCAAAGGCGATCTGATCCAGAAGGTCGGGGATATCACGGTGAAGACGGTATCGGAGTATATGGCGGCGCTGGCAGTGCAGGAGGCCGATACGGAAGTAGAGATCACCTATGCGCGCCTGAGCGGACAGGAATACCGGACGATGAGTGTGAGCGTACAGCTGGGCACGAGAGAATAAGAGAATCAAAACAGAAAGAGGTTAATTGAAAAAATGAGGTACATCAAAGATTTAGCAGAAGGCAATAAGATCCAGGGGATCTATTACTGCAAGTCAAAGGTATTGACGGAGACGAAGGCGGGAAAGCCCTATGAAAACGTGATCCTGCAGGACAAGACAGGGATCCTCGACAGCAAGGTGTGGGAGCCGTACAGCCCGGCTATCGGTGAATACGAGGCGGGGGACTATATTGAAGTGACGGGCGACGTGATCACCTATAACAATGCACTGCAGGCGAAACTGTACCGGGTGCGTAAGTGCCAGGAGATCGAGTATGATCCGGCGGATTATATGCCGGTTTCGAAAAAGGATATCTGGGAGATGTATGAGGAACTGTTGGCACTGGCGGATTCCGTACAGGACAAAAACTTAAAGGCCCTGCTGGACAGTTTTTTCCGGGATGACAAGTTTGCCGGGGATTTCCGTAAGGCATCTGCGGCAAAGACGATCCATCACGGATTCATCGGCGGGCTGCTGGAGCATTCCCTGAGTGTGGCGAAGCTGTGCAGCTCGATGTGTGAGAACTATCCGATCTTAAACCGTGACCTGCTGATCACGGCGGCGCTGCTCCACGATGTGGGCAAGCTCCGCGAGATCGCACCCTTCCCGGAGAACGACTACACCGATGAGGGGCAGCTGCTGGGACATATCTATATGGGAGCACTGATGGTATCGGAAAAAGCGGCCGGGATCAACGGTTTCCCGGACGAACTCTCCCGCGAACTGCAGCACTGCATCCTGGCGCATCATGGGGAATTGGAATACGGCTCGCCGAAGAAACCGGCATTGATCGAGGCGCTGGTGCTGAGCTTTGCCGACAATCTGGATGCCAAGGTGGAGACCTTTATCGAACAGTTGGAGAATAATGACCGGAAGGGATGGCTCGGCTATTGCAAATTGCTGGATTCCAACATCCGCAGAACGTGAGAAAGATTTATGTATAAGAAAAATGAGATCATAGAATTACAGATCACGGACCTCGGTTCGGAAGGGGAAGGCATCGGAAAGATCGATGGCTTTCCTTTTTTCGTGAAGGGGGCACTGCCGGGAGATACCATCCGTGCAAGTGTGATGAAAGCCAAAAAGAATATGGCATTTGCGAGGATGCAGGAGATCCTGACTCCGTCGTCGGACCGGATTGAAGCACCCTGCCCGGTCTTCGGGCGCTGCGGTGGCTGCCAGTTGATGCATCTGTCCTATCCGGCACAGCTTCGCTACAAGGAGCAGAAGGTGAAGAACGCATTGCAGCGCATCGGCGGAGTGGCGGAAGAAGAACTGAATGCGGTCATGGAACCGATCATAGGGATGACTCCAAACCCGCAAAGTGCTGTCCCTTTACGCTACCGCAATAAAACCCAGGTACCCTTTGGGAAAGACCGCGACGGCAATACCATCTATGGTTTCTATGCGGGACGTACCCATGCGGTGATCCCCTGTATGGACTGTCTGCTGGGGGTGGAAGAGAATAAGGATATTCTGGAAAACGTTCGTCAGTGGATGGAAGAAAACCACGTGCAGCCTTATGACGAAACCACCGGCAAGGGGCTGCTGCGCCATGTGCTGATCCGCAAGGGATTTCATACCGGTCAGATTATGACATGTCTGGTGATCAACGGGAAGAAGCTGCCGAAGAAGGAGGCGCTGTGTGAGCGGCTGGCGCAGATCCCGGGGATGCATTCCATTTCGATCAGCGTAAATGAAGAAAATACCAATGTGATCATGGGGGATAACTACGAGACGATCTGGGGAGAAGACAGGATCTGTGATGAGATATGCCGCTTGGGGGCAGAAAGTATTACATACGGTATTTCTCCGCTTTCGTTTTATCAGGTCAATCCCGTGCAGACGGAAAAACTGTATACCACGGCATTGGAATATGCTGGTCTGACCGGTAACGAAACCGTATGGGATCTGTACTGCGGGATCGGAACCATATCGCTCTTTCTGGCAAAGTCCGCGAAGCAGGTGTATGGTGTGGAGATCGTCCCGCAGGCCATCGCAGATGCCAAAGAGAATGCAAAACAGAACGGGATCACCAATGCGCAGTTTTTTGTTGGTGCGGCAGAGGAAGTGTTGCCGGCATACTATCGTGAACGCCGGACAGATAGCAGCTGTCATCCCGACGTGATCGTTGTGGATCCGCCCCGTAAAGGCTGTGATATCGCCTGCTTAGAGACCATGGTACAGATGCAGCCGCAGCGCATCGTGTACGTAAGTTGCGATCCCGCCACCCTGGCCCGCGACATAAAATACCTGCGTGAGCAGGGCTACAAACTGCAGCGGGTCCGCGCATGTGACATGTTCCCAAACAGTTTCCATGTAGAAACCGCCGCATTACTGGTACGGTGATCCCCTTGCCTTTCCCTTGAGGGCGCTGTGTGCCAGTGGCACACGTTTAGCGCGGACCGGTCCAATGCGTCCGGGGGACGCATGCTCTGGACCGACCGGAGCGGAGCGTAGACCCGGCAGGCGAGACAGGTGTCAGCGAAGCTGACGGATGAGGTGTAAATCTAAAGGATGATAGGGATGTTCATTTTAGAACTCCAAAATGTTGATCCGCGGACATTTTGGAGTTCTAAAATGTTGACAAAGTACCATTTTTGTAATATCGTAAGGCTATAGGAAACGGTGAAACGGTAAAATAAAAAGGAGTACCATATTGTTAAGACGAAAAGCGTATGATGCCCTGCAGCAATGGAAGAAAGAAAAAAACAAGAAATGTCTTCTTGTTCAGGGAGCACGACAAACGGGAAAAACCTATATAATCGAATGTTTCGGAACAGAGCAGTATGATGAAATGCTGGAGATCAACTTTAAGGAAACGCCGGATGCTGCGGAGATCTTCAAGGGTAGCTTAAAGGTAGATGACCTTCTGATGGCGTTGAGATTCCGTTATCCGGATAAAAAACTGATACCGGGATCAACACTGCTTTTTTTTGATGAGATCCAGGAATGCGCGGAGGCTATCACATCCCTGAAGTTTTGGGCAAATGATAACCGATATGATGTGATCGCGTCCGGCTCTTTGCTTGGTATCGATTATAAGCGTGCATCCTCCTATCCTGTGGGTTATGTGGATTATCTGAAAATGCATGGATTGGATCTGGAAGAGTTTTTATGGGCGCTGGGGATCACGGAAGACATGATAGCATCGCTCAGGGATTACTTTGATAAAAAGCAGGTTATTCCGGATGTCATTCATAATCAGATGATGCAGTATTTTCGCACTTATATGGCGTTGGGAGGCATGCCGGAAATTGTAAATAGTTATGTATCGGAACATGATTTTAGCAAGGCAGACCGGCTGCAGCGTGCTTTGCTGCAAGGCTATCAGTACGATATTGCTCATTATGCTGTTGCTGAAGAAAAAGTAAAGGCGGAGAAATGTTTTCTATCTCTTGGAAAACAACTTTTAGATAAAGATAATCATAAATTTCAGTATAAAGAAGTGGAGCATGGCGGACGTGCGCAGAAGTATTATTCCAGTGTGGAATGGCTTTTGCGGGCCGATATATTACAGCAGTGTCGTTTGGTAACAGATGTGCGTTATGATCTGGACGATTATGCGCGGGATGATTTTTTCCGCGCCTATACAACGGACCTTTCTCTGTTATTGCCCATGAAAGATTATTCCTTAAAACAGCACATAGTGGAAAATACCCTGCAGGGGAATTCCAAAGGCGGTATCTATGAATGCGTGATCGCTGATCTGTTAGGGAAGAAAGACTATCCGTTGTATTTTTATAAAAAAGAAAGCACCAAATGGGAACTGGATTTTCTTTTCCAAAAGGAAGGTGCCGTGATCCCTATTGAGGTTAAAAGCGGCAATAGTAAAGCAGTATCTCTGAATCTGTTTATGAAAAGCAGGCAGGATATACCAATAGCATATAAACTGCACGATGGAAATATCGGAGCAGCAGAAGATCGGATCTGGAGCTTGCCGCTATATATGGCGATGTTTCTTTGATACGGATTGCCTCTCTGCTTTTCTTTGGTGAGCTTCAGAGAGTACCACATCTACTGGCCAGGGTTGATACGTTGAAGAATAATGGGGATCTTTCCGTTGAGAGTATGGAAGGTTAAGGCGATTGAGGATGCCATGAGGCATTTTCAGATGATTCCATAGGGTTCTGGGATTTGAGGAAGCTCGGGAGCGAGAGGAGTGAATACTACAGATGGACGACAATTATATGAAACGTTGTTACGAGCTGGCGATCAGCGCCGGAAAAAAGGGCTATGATACTTTTGGCGCAGTTCTTGTTCATAAAGGGGTAATTCTGGAAGAGGCTGAAAACACGGCAGACTATGTTCACAAGATATTCGGACATGCGGAATTCAATCTGGTTCATAAATGCGCTAACAAGTATTCCGATGAAATCTTGGAAAACTCGGTCGTTTATTCCAGTTGTGCACCCTGCGAACGGTGCCTGGCGGCAATCGCGTCCCTTGGGGTGCACAAAATCGTATGCGGTGTCTCCTATAAAGAGTTTTGCAAGCTGTTGCCCTTTGATTACCAGGCGGTGGATCGCAAAGGGCTATTAAAACAATTGGGCATTCAGATGACGCTCACAGAATCCGTACTCGAAGAAGAAGGGATGCACGTATTTGAATGGTGGGGCGGTGAATATCACCCGCTTGAGGAACTCATTGCGGAAATGGATGAAGTGAAAAAGAAACAAAAAACAGGAGTAACAGATTAATGAACCTGGAAGATTGCTACATTGAAGAGGATTTGTTCCCCAAAATCTTTACAGATTATGAGGAGAGGGAATACGGAATCCTTTTCTTTAATACCGATAATAAGGATTCTTATGATTCGAACCATGCAGTGATATATAAAGATAAGATTCATGATCTGCAGCATGTGCTTTCGGATATTACCGAGTTTTATAAGGAAAAGGGATGCAGTCCCATCATATATCAATCCATGCTGGATGATAACTGGTTCGATGAAATACAAGAAGAACTCTCGTCGGCTGGGTTTAAGAGTTGGATCGAAGGCCAGGAATATATGCTCCAAGTGGACGAGAACAGTATCGTTCCCAATCCGGAAATAAAAGTCATAAAAGTTTCGGAATGGAGCGAAGGGATAGAGAATGTGTTTATTGAAGCGGAAGAACCATGGGAGATCAAGGTAGCGAAGAAAACGCTGGATTGCCCGGAAACATGGATGTTTGCAGCAAGTATGAATGGTAAGATTATCGGATTATTGTACGGACATATTTCAGAGAGAGCCTGCCGGGTAGATTATCTTCTTGTTTCCAAGAAACATAGAAAAGCCGGTGTGGGACGTGCTCTGTTTTATAACTATGTGGAATGGTGCAGGCAAAATGGTATTGATAATGTCTATATATGGCCGGACGGAGAGACACCCAAAAGAATATATGAAGAAGGCGGCTACAGAGTAGTTGAAATCCGCAAGGCAGGACGCGCAGTATTGTGAGAATAGCAAGGATAGACAGATAATAGATTGATCCGGACAAAACGGAACATAAATTGACAAGATATCTTTTCCGACTCCGTGTAGAATACAATCATCAGAGAGAAGGAGTGTGACAAATGGAGTGGCTTACCTGCATTAGGAAGGCAATCGATTACATGGAAGAGCATATGGAAGATAACATCAGTGCGCAGGATGTTGCGGGACAGGTCTTTATGTCATCATTCTTTTTTCAGAAGGGATTTTCAATGATGACCGGGTATGGGCCGGGTGAGTATATCAGAAACCGCAGACTGTACAAGGCGGCATTGGACCTTCAGAAATCGGACGAAAAGATAATCGATATAGCATTCCGTTACTGCTATGAAACACCCGATAGCTTTACAAAAGCTTTTTCGCGTTTTCATGGTGTGAGCCCTTCCCAGGTGCGTGAAGGCGCACCGATAAAACCATTTCTTCCTCTGAAAGTTGAAATTTCTATTCGCGGAGGTAATAAGATGGATTACAAGATTAAAACTATGACCGGCTTTAAGGTGATCGGATTTGCAAGAGTTTTTGATGGAGAAACTTCTTATGTGGAGATCCCCAGGTTCTGGGATGAAATCAGAGAAAAATATGCAGACAGTGTATGGAAAGGAAATGCTCCGACAAATACATATGAAAAAGCAGTCGTAGATAACAACATCGGTGAATATGGTGTTTGCGTTGATGATGTCGGCGATGGCAGGTTCAGCTATATCGTTGCGGGTATTTACAAGGGCGGCGATGTGCCGGAAGGCATGACCGTTTATGAGCTTCCGGATTTTGACTGGGCGATTTTTGATTGTTACGGTTCCTGCCCTAAGGCGCTTCAGGATGTAAACACTAAAATCTGGAAAGAGTGGCTGCCGGGCAACCCTGACTTTGAGTTTCCGGGCCGCGTAAATATTGAGTGGTATGGAGACGGAGACCCGGGTGCTTCGGACTATCACGCTGCAATCTGGATTCCTGTGAAAAAGAAATAAGCAGGAGGGCGGAAAGAATGAATCAGACCGTTTTGGATTGGCTTTTGGAGGATACAAATCCTGAGGTAAAGCTCAGAACCCTGAAGGAGTATGAACATTTACAGGACAATGATGAAACTGTTATAGCATGCAAAAATGAACTGCTTGGCAGCAAAGTATACCAGCGCGGACTTAAAAAACTCGGAAAAGAAAAAAACTGGGACAAGTATGATGCAATCCTTGGCTTTGCCGAATGGGGATTGACTAGGGACGATATCGGAAAGGACATCGATAGTGAGGTGTTCAGACTGATTGAAAACACAGGCTTTAAAATGTTGTGCGGCGAGCCGCTTTTGCTGAGGAACCTGGTTAAACTGGGATATGGTCAGGAAGATGTTATAAAAAACGAGATTGAAAGTGTTCTCAGACTGATTCAGGAAGACGGCGGATTCAGGTGTATCAGTACTAACAAGAAGATCAATAATCCAAATAAACCTCATAAAAGCTGTGCGCGTCTGACAGTGGAATACCTTTTGCTGGTCGCGGAGCTTTCACTTAAAGGGTACAAACCTGAATGTGCTGACGTCTTGGTGCATTATTTTACAAAAAGAAACATTTTCTACCGAACAGACGATATGAAAACGCCAATGGTAGACGTTATGTTAGGGACATTCTACCCGCCGGATCCGATTAAAATCGGAGCTCACCAGATTATATATGCACTGCATGTGTTGGGATGTACATCTGATTCAGAAGCCATGCAGGCCGGGTACAGAGTGCTGGATCAACACAGACTGGAGAATGGCAGATATGTGTTGACTGCATCCAAAAGTGTACCGGCATTCAAGGTCGGAAATGTCGGAGAAGAGAACAAGTGGGTAACATTTTACGCATACATGGCGCAGGAATAGGAAGCAAGCATGAATAAGGAATGGTCGGTACTTAATAAGACGATGCAGACAGAACTTAAGAAGAGAGGTACATTCAATCAGGGTATATTTTCACTCATGAAGTTGCGAGATGAGTTATGGAATACGATTCTTTCTCTGAAGAATGAATTGAGCAGTGATGAGTTCAATGCAATACCGTTTATAAATGCAGAAGGCTATCATAGTAAGACGATAGCATACTCTCTGTGGCATGTTTTCAGGATCGAAGATATTGTTGCTCATACGCTGGTAGCAGAGGATCAGCAGGTTTTCTTCAAGGGAGACTATCAGAAGAGGATTAATGCTCCGATCATCACAACCGGGAATGAACTTGTGAAGCAGGAAATTGCAGATTTTTCGAAAGAACTTAATCTGGATGAACTGTATCATTATATCGGTGAAGTAAAAGACAGTACCGAGGTGGTACTGGAAAGCCTTTCTTTTGATGATATTAAAAAGAAAATTTCGGACGAAACAAAAGAGAATCTGAGATCGCTCCATGTGGTAAGCGAAGATGAAAATGCCGTCTGGCTCATCGATTATTGGTGCAACAAGGATATTCGTGGATTGATCCAAATGCCGTTTTCCAGACATTGGATTATGCATCTTGAAGCGTGCCTGAGAATTAAAAGTAAGATTCATACGTAAAGAAATACAGCGAAGTGTTAACGCTATCGGGATTGTATCAAAAGCAGGGCGATATGGAGGAACCTATGCACATTCTGATATAGCTTTAGAGTTCGCTTCATGGATTTCAGCAGAATTTAATCCTTAAAGTGCAAGCCGGATACAAAAAATATTTATTTGTGTTCTTCGGAAATCTCGCGGACGCGGTCGGCATTCTCCACGAAAGCCCTGGCGATCAGAGGATCGAAATGGGTACCGATACCTTCCTCGATGATAGACATCGCCTTTTCAAAAGTAAAAGGCTTCTTGTAGCTCCTGGTGGAGACCAGTGCATCAAAGACGTCCGAGATGGCCATAATGCGGGCAGAAAGCGGGATCTCTTCGCCTTTCAGACCGCAGGGGTAGCCGGTGCCGTTCCATTTTTCGTGATGATAGGTGGCCAGGTTCAGGGCTTCCTCCAGGTAACCGGTATCGGCGCTGAGTGCCATAGCGCGCTCGATGATCTCTTTGCCTGCAGTGGTATGTTTCTTCATTTCGGTATATTCTTCGTCCGTCAGTTTGCCGGGCTTGTTCAGGATCGCATCCGGCACTTTGATCTTGCCCACATCGTGCAAAGGAGCTGAGTTGATCACGGTTTTGGCGTAGGCATCATTGATCTGCTCCGGATAGATCTGTTTTTCTTCCATGATCTGCAGGATCAGCCGCACATATTCCGCAGTCTTGCGGACATGGTCTCCGGTGCATTTGTCACGGCTTTCCACCATATCGGCGAGGATGTAGATCAGACCGTTCTGCATGTTTTCGATCTGCTCGCCTTTTTTCTGCACATCATCCAGATAGTTTACAGTATCCTTCAGGGCGTGCACCAGCACTTCGTAGAGGTTTTCCAGTTCGTCTCCGGTGGCGATCTGCAGGGATTGCAGGCGTTCCACACCGGCTTCCATGTTTTCATTGTCTTCCGCAAACCGGTGTGCGGCAGCGGTCATAGCATCGAGCGGGTAGGTCAGATGGTAGTCGGAATACCACAGGCACAGTACCAGGATCAGGATAAAGAAACCGATGAACAGGGACAGGATCCTTGCAAGGAAACTGATGGCGTTTCGCTCCAGGGAAGCCATACTGATGTCGGTGCAGGCGTAGCACACACAGTTTCCATTGGAATCGTACACCGGCTCATAATCGGTCAGGAGCCAGCCATAGGTATCGTTGGTTATGACCGGATCGATATCCTTTCCGGCCAGCAGGTCCGGGATCACATCGGTAAAGGACTCATCAAAGGGGATCACATCGCCCAGCGCGGCGCCGGGGAGACTCCCAGTATCCAGGTCAAAGACCACGTGGCAGCCATCCTCGCGGATCTGATAGACGTAGATATACTCTATATAATGCGCACTGTCACGCAGTTTGTAGAGTTTCTGCAGCGTATCCGCATAATCCGGTGCGGAGGCGCCCTCGGTCAGGTAATCGTTGATCCGGTCCCCGTCGATGGTCAGGGCGGTCATGGTTGCCACATTTTTGCCGATGGTGGTAAACTGCTCCTGCGCAAAATTGCGATAGAGGAAAAAACTGATGGCGGTCGTGGCAAAAATAACGATCACCATGATGATGCAGATCAGCAGGGTTATTTTGGTACGCAGCGGGAATTTGCGGGTGCGCGTCTTACGGGCCTCCCGGATCTCCGAGCGGGTCATCGCCTTCTGGCGCCAGTCGGTCAGAGCCAGCAGGGAAGAGGAGGTTTTTGGCAGGATCTTTATTAATACGAAGGAAATGACAACGGTGATCGCCTTATCGAGCAGATCCAGTTTCAGATCGGACCATAACTGCGCTGCGAAGGTCAGGTCGGATCCGTAGATAAACCAGGTGAGGACGGAACCGACGCCGCCGCCGAAAAAGGCAAGGAAGGGGATGGTGAGAAGCGCCTTCCACCACGTATCGTAAAAACCGCGCTTGGCCAGAAAGGTCGCGGTAAAGGCGATCAGTACGCTTACGCCGGCATAGTACATATTCGTGATGTCTGCCGTGGAATTGATGATATTGGTGAGATACCCCACGAAGATCCCGGGGAGATAGCCGCCCAGAACAGCGCCCAGCAGGGTGCCGATATTATCGATATAAAGGGGAAGCCCCAGATATTTTACAAAGCGGTTTGCGGAAATATTGATGAAAATAAACAGCACATAGATCAGTACCAGTTTCAGTTTCCGGACAGCTCCGTCAGATGTTTTGGTCACGAAATCTTCCGCCATCAAAATTCCCTCCCATTTGTCGTGGATATGCTTCATTATAGCATGTCCGGTATTATGTCATCAACAAAATGCACATATTTTAGTGGAAAGATAACGTGACATTTGGTATAATTTACGATATATGGGGGCAGAGCACGCAATTTGGGGCGTGCACATAGGCGTCTGTGAAAAGGGGGTACAGTTCTATGTTTCATAAGAAGGAATCTCACGAAAGCGATATCATCAGGGCGAATCTGACAACGTTTGTTGAAGCGACGAAAGTGAATGTGGTGACACTTTCCGATGCGATCAATGTGCTCTCCGAGAGCGTGGATGCCAATACCAGGGGGAATGAGCAGATCGCAAACAGTGTGACCGGTGTGGCGGAAAAGGCCGGCGAGCAGCTGGAACTGGTGAAGGATAATCTGGATCTCATCGAATCCAACGATACCAATATGCAAAACATCGATGTGGCATTGACGGATATCCGTACCATATTGAATGAAACGGTGGAAGAAAGCAATAACGGCATCCGCCGGATCGAAGATCTGGATCGTGATATGAAGGCAATGTCGGAGGATCTGGGCCGCATCAACGATATCCTGTCGGAGTTTAACAGTGAGATCGAGCGCATCAGTGAAGTGGGTGATTTCATTGTAGAGATCAGCGACCAGCTGCGGATGCTCGCCTTTAATGCTTCGATCGAGGCGGCCCGTGCCGGAGAGGCGGGACGCGGTTTTTCCGTAGTGGCCAATGAGATGAGTACGATGTCCTCCAAGACCAGAGACGGTATGCAGACGATCAATAAGATCCTCGAGGAGATCACCGAGTCGAGCGGCAAGGTCAACGACAGCATCGAAAACTGTACGGATACCTACAACCGGAGCAACCAGACCTTTGCTTCGGTAAGCGATGCTTTCCACACCATTACGGACAGCTCGCGTGGGATCTACGATAAACTCAAGGAGATCTCCGGAATGTTTGCGGTCATGAGCGATAACTCCGGCAAATCCCGGATGAAGGCAGAGAACCTGTTTGAAGCGGCAGAAGCGATCAGTGAAAAAACGCATGAGATCGCAGCCGTATCGGAAGAGGTGGCGGCGGAATCAGCGAGGATCGGCGGAAATACCGAAAATCTGGATAATATGCTCACCGGGATACGGCATCTGCTGAAGCAGTATAACACCTCGATCGTTCCGACGACCAAAAAGAGCAGCCGGCAGATAAAGATCTTGATGATGAGTATGCTGGATAATGATTTCTGGTACGGCGTACGCAAAGGCGCGCTGTATGCCGGAAAGGAATTGGAAGACTGTCATGCCATACTGGAGTATGTTCCGCTGATCCCGAAGGAGCGTTCTCTGGATGAGATGGTGTGTGATGCCGTTCAGTATGCGATCGACCGGAACTTCGACGGCATTGTATTCCCGGGATTTCTGGGTGGTGCCAATAAGTATTTCAAGGCGGCAGCGGCAAAGGGCATCCGGATCATGGCCTATAACTGCGACTGCAATAAAGAGATCCCGAGGATCGCCTGCCTGCGTCCCGATCCGCTGGAGCCGGGCATCCTGGGGGCAAAGGCTGCGGAAAGGAAAGTGGGCGGAAAGGGCAGTGTCCTGATGCTGACCGGTGACCGTTCGGTCGGTGTCAATGTGGAACGCAGCAGCGGCTTCCGGAACCAGCTGAAGACGATGAAGGGGTTGAAAGTCTGTGATGAACTGACGGTTCCCGATGATGCGGACGGTGTGTATAAGATCGCGAAGAAGGGACTGGATGCACATCCGGAGGCGGACATTGTATTCCTGACCAACGGCTTCCCGCTGGCGGCGGCCAAAGCGATCCGCGATGCCGGGCGCAGCCGGAAAACTTCGCTTGTATGTTTTGATCATAATGAGGAGATCTTTGCGGAGATCAAGAGCGGGATCATCTGTGCGGCCATCGGGCAGGATGCCTTCGGACAGGGGCACGATCCCATCATATGGTTATACAACCATATCGTTGCCGGTGAGAAGCTGGAGGAATTCATCCCCTGCAGTCTCTCCGTCGTAGACAGTTCCAACGTAGACAGCCTGGTGGGAGTATAAAAAAAGATCAGAGCCGGAGGGCTCTGATCGGTCATCTTCAATAAAGGTTCAACAGCTCTGCTCGTATTCGCGACGCAGGGCTTTTTTTTCGACATCGGAGAGCTGGTTGTAGATGGGATCCACCATTTCGTAGGTCTGCGCCAGACGCTTTACGGCAAACAGCCACAGTTCAAAGGGCATACCCGGCTTACCGGAAGCAGACTTCGGCTGGGCCGGAAGAGCATCGGCCAGCGGAGACAGATCGGCGCAGCGTTCCAGCGTAAGGGTGAAGGATTTCAGACCTTCCTGATCTGCCAGAGAGAAACGTTTGATGATCGGGCTGTCAATATCCAGAACGGCAACGATCCTGCCGGCATAATGCAGGGGCAGAACGATCTCGGAATCCGTAGCGGGATCACAGGCGATATGTCCATGGAATTCGTGGACGTTCGGGATGCAGAGCACCAGGTCTTTTTCGACGGCGGTACCGCACACGCCCTTGCCGATCTCCAGGCGGGTGCAGGCAGGCTTGCCCTGGAAGGGGCCGAGATACAGGCCTTTGGCGTCACGGATATAAAAACCGGCCCAGTTGATGCCGGGAATGGCTCCCATCAGCAGGGCGGATGCATTGGCAAAAAGAGGCAGCCAGGACTGGTCGCCTTTTGCAAGTTCACGGATCTGGTTTTCGAGTAATTTATAGTCAGTCATATTAATCTCCTTTTTTTATCCACGCTCCTGCAGTTCCTTGAGCAGCATATAGGTGTCGCGGTAGTCACTGCGGCGGGTATTGTTGAGGATATGGGTCAGGTCTTCGCGCACCTTGCAGTCCGCAAACAGTGCCGCAATCGCCGGGGAGTAGCGGGTGCCGGCACCCTCCTGGATCTCCAGGAAGATCTCGTCCGGTTTCTTGCCGGTGCTGTAACTGCGGCCTACCGTATCGGTAGCGGCATCCAGGCAGTCGGCGACGGTCACGATATCGATGATCACCTTTTCCTGCAGATGTGCCACATCGTACCCTTCCGGATACCCCTTGGTGCCGTCGTACCAGCGGTGATGTCCGATGGCGACCGGCGCATAATCCCGGGTGGAGGCGTGGCGTTTGAGCATTTCCGCACCCAGCGTGGTGTGGTGCTTGAGCATGGAAAACTCGATATCGAGGATCTTGCGCCCGTAGATCGAGATCATATCGATCATCGGGAGCTTGCCGAAATCGTGACAGCAGGCGGCGTGATAGCAGAAGTCCACGATCTTCTTTTTGTACAGTTCCACTTCTTCCACGGTCCTGCATTCCTGCACGCCCATAAACAGTCCGGGATTGCGTTTGATCAGATGCTCACACAGACAGCGGCTTAAGCTTCCCACCATCATACTGTGTACGTAGGTAGGCGGGTGCAGGAGTGCCATACAGCGCAGGCCCATTTCTTCAAAACTCATCGCCTGCGGTACCTCGATGTAATCCATCAGAATGCCGGAGAAGTATTCCATCACCGGAGAGTACACGCCGTCTCCGGGCAGATGGTACATATAGTCCAGCAGCTGGTCGTAGAGCCATTGCAGCTGACGGCCGTCTGCTTCCGTCAGTTCCTGCTCACGATAAGTCAAAAGATACTCATAGGGCAGCAGGATGTTGGTAAATACGGCATCCACGGTGAAGCGGTAGTCGCTGTTCTTTTCGTACAGATCCAGAAGGATCTTGCGGTAATCTTCTGCGCTGAGCTGCCCGCTGTAGTACCGGCCGCGGGCGACGATCATCTCCTTACGCTCCGGGGGCAGGAAGACGGCATTCTGCGGGCGGTTTTCATTCCACAGTGCGTCCAGCTGTTCGGTATAAACGGCGATCTCTTTGCGCTGCTTCTCATCGAAGCCCTGCAGGTTACCGCATTCCGTAGCCTGTCCGAAATATTCGAGACAGCGCAGTTTGTGGTAGTTCCAGTCGAAGTCCGGTGCGTTTTCCGTATAGAACGGATCCGAGGCCAGGTTCAGGGCTTCCTTCAGCTTGCGCATAAATCTGCCGTTGGACTTCGGGTCCGGATGCGTGTTTTCGTAGAGCGCCGTGGCATAGCGGGCGTTGAGCAATACCGTTTCCCGCTCACGCATAGGCAGCGTCAGGAAGCGTTCGTGATCCAGAAACAGCTCCAGTTCCCGAGCGATGGACAGACCTTCCCGCCGGTACTTCTGCGTAATCTCTGCTACATAACGCAGGCGTTTGCTGCGGTTTAACTGTGTGTAGCAGGACATGATGTGCCGGTCCCCCTGACGGATGATATCGGAGCTGTCCCCCTTGGATACGGCATCGGAAAAAAGTTTCCGGGATACCAGATACAAAAGGCTCATGTCCAGGTCGATATACTCGGAAGCGTGCATCAGCTGGTCGTAGAAGACTTCCAGGGCATCCACTTCTTCCCGGTCGAGCTGCCGACGGGATTTCAGCAGCGGATAGAGTGTCTTCTCCAGCATCTGCCGGTTTTCCGCAGCCAGCGCACCGATCTCGCGGAAGTGCTGGTTCAGCAGTATGGCATATTCCGAGGCATCCTCCATATCCGTGATACTCGGGACGGACAGCTTGCGCACACGGTCGATGCTCAGTACCAGTTCCTTCAGACGCGTATTGAAATTCTGGATCGCGTTGGCCTGCATACGGCGAAGCAGCAGGTAGGTATTGCGGTAATTGTCTTCACGTCCCTTCTTCAGCAGGAATTCGATGTCGTGCATCACTTCCGGCCGGTCGAGCAGGGAGACGATCTGCGGGGAGTAGCGTTTGCCGCTTCCCTTTTTGAGCTCCGAAACAAGCCGGTTTACGGATTTGCCGATCTTGTAGCTGCGGCCGATCTGATCCGTTGCGGCATCCAGACTGTCGGCTACCGTGACGATATGGATCAGGACACGGTCCGGGCTTTCGTTGATATCAAAAGAAGCGGGATAGCCCTTGGTGCCGTTGAACCAGCGGTGGTGGCCCCTTGCGATGTCCGCATAGTCCTGTGTGGAAAGATAGCGGGACAGCTGCGCGGCACCCATATCCGGATGCATGCGGATGATCATATATTCCGTATCCAGAAGCCGCCGGCCGTACACAAAGATCGTATCGATCATGCAGATCTTGCCGAAATCGTGACACAGACCGCCGTGGAAGGCGCGGTTTAGGATATGGTCTTTCTTTTGCTGCACCTCTTCTGCTGTCTTGCAGCCGCAGACACCGATAAATTCTTCCGGTGCGGTGCGCAGCAGATGCTCGCACAGACAGCGTGAAAGGACTGCTACCTGCATGGAATGCACATAGGTAGGCGGATGCAGAGCAGCCATACAGCTTAAGCCCATTTTTTCAAAGGTCTCTTCGCCCGGGATCTCGATAAAACGCTCCAGGAACGAGGAGAGGTATTCGAGCATATAGCAGAAAGCATCCCGGTTATCCGAGTGCAGGATGTAGTTGGTGATCTGCCGGTAGAAGCCGCGCAGTACCTCCTGCTTCTCCTCATCGACTTCTTCGCCTTCCAGCGTCGCCATATATTCGGTCGGGATGAAGATATTGGCCAGTACCGAATACATATCGTAGCGGGAATTGGAATAGCGGGTATACAGGGACAAAAGCTCGCTGCGGTAATCGCCGATCTGGGTGCGGCCGCCGTAGTAATTGTTGCGGGCGGTGATCAGATCCAGCTGCACACGGGGCAGGATGTTATCGTTTTCCTTTTCGTCCCCATGCCAGAGCCGGTTCAGCAGGTCCGTAGTCTTCATGACGGTGGCGCACTGCTGCGGTGTCAGTTTCCAGTGGTTGCCGTTTTCCGTCAGCTGGCCGATGTGCTCGAGGCAGCGGAAACGGTGGTAGTTCCAGTCATAGCCGGGGGTGTGTTCCCGGAAGAACGGGTCATCCGCCAGCGCAATGGAATGCTTCAGTCTGCGGATGCGCTCGTCGTTGCTGTGCTTGTCCGTTGAGTAGAAGGTCGAATAGAGCGTCACATAAAAACGCGAATGAACCAGCACGGTTTTTTTCGCTTCACTGCTCTTCAGGCGCAGGAACATCTCCGGCTGCAGATACTGCAGAATCAGCTCGGAAGCCCGCAGGCCCTCCTTGCGGTAAAACGAGCACAGATCCTCCGACACGCGGATGCGGTTGGTGCGGTTCATATTGTTGTAGCAGGCGTTGATATGGATACCGCTCTGCAGCACGATGGCTTCGTCGTCTTTCTTGGCGACGGCATCGGTGAGCAGGCGTCTGGAAATATGAAACAGCAGGGAAAGATCCAGCTCTTCTTCCGGCCAGGGATTGAGCAGATAATGACAGAATTCCCGCAGGGTGGAGACGGTCTCTTCCGGAAGAGGCTTTTTGGATGCCAGGATCGGACTGAGCACCCGGTCCATCATGGCACGGTTCTGTTTTGCGATGGAGCCGATCTCGCGGAAATGCTGCTTGAGCACACGGCTGTAGCCGTCTCCGGTACCCACGCCGCCGATCTTGGGCGAAGATAAGGTACGCGTGCGGATGATACGCTGTACGAAATCGTGCAGTTCCTGTTTTAATTCGGTTGATTCCGGTGTAGTATTTTCCATAAGATATATACCCTCTTACTAATCTATTTTAGCGAAAAAAGGGGGGGTTTTCAAGTGTATCCGTATTGACTTCAATAGTTGTTTTTACTAATATAAAATACATGGATCCGCATTTGAATGAATATGTCAGCAATACCGCGAGGATCCGCGCATTATCGTCTCCGAGTATCCAGGATATCGACAATGCGGCGGAATACGGTACCCTGCTGCAGGACAATTTCATAACGATCGGCCAGCTGGCCAGGGAAAACCGGGATATCCTCTCGGAGCATCTTTTTCCGTTCCTGGAAGAGAGCGCATCCGTTACGAATGCCGATCTGGAGGGACTCGGGCGTTTTGAGGATTCCCTGCTGGATGCACAGACCATGGAAAATCTGGATCCCGCGATCCACGCGGAGATCTCGGACAGTCTGCTGCACAAGGCAGAGCATGGGGATTCGGTCAAGCTTTTGTTAAAACAGCTGGATCGCGAGATCACGGCCTGCTATACGATGCAGAATATTACCAGACGTTTAGGCACCTTTCCGCAGATCGCCGCAACCTACCGGGAGCGCGGACTGGAAGCCGGCAGAAAGATCCGGGATTATCTGGAGCCGGAAGCCTTTGCCGGGCTTCCCGATAACGAGTGCCGCGAGCTGGTGCTGATCAATGCACGTAATATGTGGCTGCTTTACGAAGGGGAAACACTTTCGCCGGAGAAAAACCGCGATCTGCTGGTGCAGATGGAAAAGGCGCTTGCACTGGCGGATGCGCCGTATTACCGCAGGCGTATGCCGATGTACGACTGGAGTTTTCATGAATTCCGCGCACTGCAGGATATCCTGAAACTGACGGAGTATAACAACGCGCGGGCGTTTCCTGCGGATGCGATCGAAAAGATCTGCGCATACGGGGAACGTCTGGACCGGCTCTGGCATTCGGCACCGCTGTTTTATAAGGATCTGATGCACGAAAACGAACTGCAGATCCTGCTTGTGCGTGTCCGCTATCTGAACGGACAGGTTGCGGTGGAGGACTACCGCCGGAATCTGCTGGAGCTTTACAATTCGCGGGACCGGAACGACTATTCCCAGGCGGGGATGACGCTCAATCTGATGCTGCCGGCGGAATATATCCTGACACTGGATCCGGAGGCTCTGACTGAGGATGCCAAATACCAGGTCAGCCGCTTCTATCACGATACGCTGAATTATGCATTCCATATGTCGGGGCGTGATTCCCTGAGCTTTATGCTGGGATTTCTGTCCCATCTGCTGGATTGTTTTATCGAAGTGCCCGGAGGGATGACCTTTGGCGAGATGTGTCTGGACTGTCTGGGTGCCCTGCATCCGCCGACCTACGTGCACAGCATCATGGTCGGGCAGATCACGCGCTGCCTTTGCCGGCATCTGATGCGTCTGCATCCGGAATACTTTGCAAAGGTACCGATGGCGGGGGATACGGAAGCAATCCTCGGATTTGCCTATCAGTCGTCGGTCTGCCACGATTTCGGCAAGCTGCTGATCACGGATACGATCATGGTTTACGGGCGCAAGCTTTTGGACAGCGAGTTTTTCCTGCTGCGCACCCATCCGAAGAGCGGCGCGGATATGATGCTGAAACACGAGTCCACACGGCCGTATGCAAAGATCGCACTGGCACATCACCGATGGTATAACGATTCAGCCGGCTATCCGGATGATCTGTGTACGGCGGAACTGCCGGAAAAGGTCTTTATCGATCTGGTCTGCTGTGCGGACTGTCTTGATGCGGCGACGGATACGGTCGGACGCTCCTACAACCGGGGCAAGACGATGGATGACTTTATCCTGGAGCTCAAGGAAGGCGCCGGGACACGGTACGCCCCATATCTGGCAGAGCTGTTTGATGATGCGGCGCTGCGGCGCGACCTGCGCTTCCTGCTGCAGCAGGGCAGACGCAGCAGTTATTCCAAGGTGTACCGCCAGTTAAAGGACCTGACGGACCAGAGCGTGCTCTACGGCGAAAACTATGATTATAATGTGCTGGTGGCTTCGACGGTCGGCGGCACCTTCCGCCAGACGTTCTCATAATGAGCCATGGGGACGGTTCTTGTGGCTCATTTTGAGCCGGAGAACCGTCCCTGTGGCTTTTTTTTCTTGCCGTCCCCTTAAGGGGGAAGGTGGCCGAAGGCCAGATGAGATGTCTTATCTCGAGGTGCAAAAATTTCACCACAAGATGAGGTGGCTCTATCGAGATCAAAAAATTTGACCTCGATATGAGGACGCAAAGTACCGTAGCCAAAACATGGGGTAAAATGATAGACACTTCACCCGCTTAATGATATAATGTATATACATATCAGCACGGTGAAGACCTCTTTGGACTTTTGGAGAAAGGGGGCGGTCTTATGAACATGAGCGGGCGGAAAAAGAGCATTCTGATCATCGATGACGATCCGGTCTATATGAAGATGGTGCACGAATGGCTCAAGGATGATTTCAAAGTAACGATGACCATCAGCGGCGGACAGGCGCTGGACTGGCTGAAGGAAAACAAGGCGGATCTGATCCTGCTGGACTATGACCTGCCGGTGATGCCGGGGCCGCAGATCCTCGAAAAGCTCCGGAGCGGTGCGGACACCAAAGAGACACCGGTGATGATCCTGACGGGGCAGAACGACCGGGAGAGCATCATGCGCATCCTGTCCCTGTGTCCGGCGGATTACCTCTTGAAGAATATCGGAAGGGATGAGCTGCGGAACAAAGTGGCGAAATTTCTGAAGTGACATCGATATCCCCGTCGTGATCGGCGGGGATTTTTTGAAAGCCACGGGGACGGTTCTTGCGGCTCATTTTGAGCCGGAGAACCGTCCCCGTGGCTCATATCTCATATCGGCGCTGTTAAGCGCTTTTTTGTGCAAATTCTGTTTTATGTAACATTAGTTACGGACAAAATCCTTCCGCGGGAATACTATGATCCCAGAGTCGGGAAGCGGTAGACATAACGTAACAACGCTTTTTTCGGACAGATCCGTACAACATTTATTTATGAAAAAACGGTGTTCAAGGTTGACTATTGCCATCAAAACGGCTTATAATAGACAGAGCTTGCGGGCGTGCCAAACTGCGCCCTCGGGGTACACGATTAGCGACCACAGTGGCCGTTAAATAATATCATTTTATAGGAGGCAATGCAATGAGTGCAGAGTTTAGACCAGAATGGGAAGGCTTTACCGGCGGTAAGTGGGTAGGCGAAATCAACGTTCGTGATTTCATTCAGAAGAACTACACACCGTATGATGGTGATGATTCTTTCCTCGTAGGACCGACACAGAACACAAAGGATCTGTGGGCGCAGGTACTGGATCTGTCCCGCCAGGAACGTGAGGCAGGCGGTGTATTGGATATGGATACCAAGGTAGTATCTACCATCACTTCTCACGGCCCGGGTTACCTGGACAAGAGCAAAGAGACCATCGTAGGTTTCCAGACCGATAAGCCGTTCAAGCGTTCCTTGCAGGTATACGGTGGTATCCGTATGGCTGAGAAGGCTTGCGCAGACAATGGTTACACCGTAGATCCGGAGATCAGCGAGTTCTTCTCCGTACACAGAAAGACACACAATGCAGGCTGCTTTGATGCTTACACACCGGAGATGCGTGCATGCCGTTCCTCTCACGTAATCACAGGTCTTCCTGATGCTTACGGCCGTGGACGTATCATCGGCGACTATCGTCGTGTGGCACTGTACGGTATCGACAGACTGCTCGAGGACAAGCAGGCACAGAAGGATTCTACCGGCCGCGTGATGACCGATGATGTTATCCGTCTTCGTGAAGAGCTTTCCGAGCAGATGACAGCTCTGAAGATGATGAAGGAAATGGCTGCTTCTTACGGCATCGACATTTCCAAGCCCGCTACAAACGTACAGGAAGCTATCCAGTTCACATATTTCGGTTATCTGTGCGCAGTTAAGGAGCAGAACGGTGCAGCAATGAGCCTTGGCCGTACTTCTACTTTCATCGACTGCTACGCAGAGCGTGACCTGAAGAACGGTAAGTTCACTGAGGAGCAGATCCAGGAATTCGTTGATCACTTCATCATGAAGCTTCGTTGCGTTAAGTTCGCACGTACACCGGAATACAACCAGATCTTCGCAGGCGATCCTGTATGGGTTACCGAGTCTCTGGGTGGTGTAGGTGTTGACGGACGTCACATGGTTACCAAGACCAGCTTCCGTTATCTGAACACCTTAAACAACCTGGGTGCAGCTCCCGAGCCCAACCTGACCGTTCTGTGGTCAACCAGACTGCCCAGACCCTGGAAAGAGTTCTGCGCTAAGATGTCCATCAAGTCTTCTTCCATCCAGTATGAGAATGATGACCTGATGAGAGTTACCCACGGTGATGATTACGCTATCGCTTGCTGCGTATCCTCCATGCGTGTTGGTAAGGAAATGCAGTTCTTCGGAGCTCGTGCTAACCTTGCAAAATGTATGCTGTACGCTTTGAACGGCGGTATCGATGAAGTATCCAAGAAGCAGGTTGGTCCGAAGTATCGTAAGTACGAAGGCGATGTGATCGAGTATGATAAGTTCATGCCGATGTTCGAAGATATGATGGAGTGGCTGGCAGATGTATATGTAAATACTCTGAACGTAATCCACTACATGCACGACAAGTACTGCTACGAGCGTGCACAGATGGCTCTGCACGACAGAGACGTACGCCGCTACTTCGCAACCGGTATGGCTGGTCTGTCCGTAGTTGCAGACTCCCTGTCCGCAATCAAGTACGCTACCGTTAAGCCGATCCGTGATGAGGACGGTATCATCGTAGATTTCGAGACCACAGGAGACTTCCCGAAGTATGGTAATGATGATGATCGTGTTGACCAGATCGCTCACGACCTTGTTTCCAAGTTCATGATGATGATCCGTCGTCACCACACCTACAGAAATGGTTTCCCGACCATGTCTGTATTGACCATTACTTCTAACGTAACCTATGGTAAGGCAACCGGTAACACACCGGATGGCCGTCGTAAGGGACAGCCGTTTGCTCCGGGTGCCAACCCGCTGCACGGCCGTGATACTCACGGTGCAGTAGCTTCCCTGTCTTCCGTAGCCAAGCTTCCGTTCGAAGACAGCCAGGATGGTATCTCCAATACCTTCACCATCATTCCGGGTGCCCTGGGTAAGGAAGATCAGGTATTTGCAGGCGACATCGAAGTAGACCTGAGCAAGAAATAAGTAAAAACACAAACCTTGCCTCCCCCCTTTTGGGGGAAGGTGTCAGGCAAAGCCTGACGGATGAGGGAAAAGGGAGGAAAGCGATATGGCAGATCAGAATATGACGGAAGAGCAGATGATCCAGGATCTGGTAGCGCAGTTGGACGGTGGTTTTGCCAACGGTGTAGGTCATGTAAATGTAGACGTGGACGAAAATGCTTCTGCAAAGAAGGAAGTAGAGACCATGGGCTGCACGGATTGCTCCCGCACGCCGCTCGCATGCTCCGTACCGACCCTGCATCAGGGATTGGACGATTACGAATAATTATTAGGAATCGAATCTGATAGGAGGAAAATAACAATGGCAGAAGCTAGTACAGCACAGATCAACAATCTGGTATCTTTATTGGATGGATATGCAACCAAGGGCGGTCATCATCTGAACGTTAACGTTCTGAACAGAGAGACCCTGCTGGATGCTCAGGCTCATCCGGAGAACTATCCGCAGCTGACCATCCGTGTATCCGGTTATGCAGTTAACTTCATCAAGTTGACTCCGGAGCAGCAGGCAGACGTTATCAGCCGTACATTCCACGAGAAGATCTGATCGCGAGGCAATAGCTTGAGCGGTTCTGATCGTAAGACGATAACGACCAAGAGCAAAGAACAGGCGCAGGGAGTGGCAACATTCCCTGCGTTTTTGTGCTCTCTATTGTTCGGAATGGGTATTTTTTTGTTTGCCACCGTGTTTTTTGCACATGTTCATCCGCTGGTTCCCTATGATATGGACGACTGGCTGTATGTCGGCTGGCGAAGAAATGCCTATCCCATCTGGAAGGACTGGAATCCTGCCAGGATCTTTCCGGAAACCTTTATGTCTCTGGTTTCGGACTTCGGCGTGCATGTACTGATGCCGATATTACATCTGGATTATATATACGCCCTGATCCTTGCGCATGCCATATCGGTGGCATCTTTTATCACATTGTATGTGCTGTTGTTCCGCTCTTTTATAAAGGAGAAAACAAACATCTCCTTCGCGGCATCCTATATGCTGACGCTGTTATTTCTGCTGTTTCATTTCAGCATCTTCCGGCGGCAGTACAACGGAAACCAGCATCTGTTCTGGACCTTTAATGTGACGGGCTATTATTACTATGTGATCCCGAACCTGATCAATGCTTCGCTGGTATTGTTCTTTATGGGGAAGGGACGCGACGGGATCCGGAATCTGTCCCCGATCCGAAAAGGGATTTTGCTGCTGAGTATCTATCTGGCAATGTTTTCCAATCTGTTTTCCAGCATTATACTGGTGGTTCCGGCTGCCGGGGAGGCGGTGGCAGACGCGTATCTGTGTATGGTGAAGCGGAAGCAGAGTTTGAAACAGTATCTGGAAAAAACATTCTGGAATCTGTTGATCGCCGGCCTCTGGCTGGTTTCTCTGGTCTATGAAGCCAATGGCGGGCGCGCGGATGGTGCGGGCAGTTTTGCGCTCTCCGAGAGTATCTCCGGATTCTTTGCCTGGGGCAGACAGTTGAATATGCAGACGACGGCATTGTCGCTGTTGATCGTGGCGGTGGGAGCAGTCCTTTGGCTTTGTTCTTTAAGGAAAGATGCGCATCCGGATTCGGATCAGAAGAAAGATGCAGGATCGCAGTCGGCTGCTGTGAACGGAACATCTTCGGGAAACAGCCGATGGATCTCAGGCGATGTTCCGGTATCTGCTCCCGGCTTTGTCTTTTGTATGCTGATCTGTGCGGCCTTTGAGATCCTGCTCTGTGCAAAGGTAGGCGTGGACAAGCTCGAGATCTGCCGTGTGATCTTCAGTGTATGTTTCTATGCATTTATGGTGATCTTTTGGTTCGCGGGTACGATCCTCGTAAAGTTCCCGAAGACCCTGATCCTGTTACCGCTTATCTTCTATGTTTTGCTGATGAATACTCGCATGGGCGAGCGGATCTTCTTAGAGGAGAATGGGATCAATCTGGATGCACAGCTGTGCATCGCGATCGATCAGGATATCATCGATCAGGTGATCGCTGCTGACCATGCAGGGCTTACGGAAGCCGTGATCGTAGTGCCGCTTGAGGAGGATCAGGAGGAGGACAACTGGCCTCACGTGATCCGTATGGGGAGTGCACTTTCCCAGACACTCTACAAACATGGCATCATCAGCCGGCGCCTGGAGCTGGAGATCCGCCCTGACCATGCCATGAACGAGAAATACGGATTACAGTACTGAACTATCCCCTCAAGGGGAAGGCAAGAGGTAGTACCGCTGCATAGAAATTATTGCAGATAAGTCAATTGAAGTGTTTCAGGAGATGTAGTAAAATACAAATATCCAAGAAAAAACCGGGAGGGTGCGATATGAAAGGACGAATTCATTCGACAGAGAGTTTCGGAACAGTAGACGGACCGGGTGTCCGTTTTGTAGTATTTTTGCAGGGGTGCCCAATGCGCTGCGCGTATTGCCATAATCCGGATACCTGGGATCCGAAAGGCGGAACACCGACGGAGGCATCCGAGATCATCGAGCAGTATATCCGTAATGAGAGCTTTTATCAGGGCGGCGGTATCACCGTAACCGGTGGAGAACCGCTGATGCAGATCGATTTTCTGCTGGAACTGTTTACACTGGCAAAGCAGCACAACATCCATACCTGTATCGATTCCTCCGGTATTATGTATCACCCGGGTGAGAGCGAGTACAATAAGAAGCTGGATGAGCTGATGAAGATCACGGATCTGGTGATGCTGGATATCAAGCACATTGATCCGGAGAAGCATAAATGGCTGACGCAGCAGCCGAATGACGGGATCCTGGCATTTGCGAAATATCTGGATGAAAAGCATGTGGACGTGTGGATCCGTCACGTAGTGGTGCCGGGGATCACGGACGACGATGAGTACCTGTATAAGCTGGGCTATTTCATTGGCGGTCTGAGCAATCTGAAGGCACTGGATGTGCTGCCGTATCATACGATGGGACTGCCGAAGTATGAGAAACTGGGTATCGAATACCGCTTAAAGGGTGTGCCGGCCATGGACAAGGAAGTGGTGCTGGAGAAGAAAAAAGTGATCCTGGACGGTATACGAAAACGCCGCGAGGAGTTACAAGGGAATTAGTTAAGCCTAATCAAGATTTCGTAACACTAATATATGCCGATATGCTACTATGAATATGGTCGGGGAAGACTAAATTAACAGCTGTTTATGGCTGAGAGAAAAACAGGAGGAAATGAAAAATGGCATATGTTATTAAAGACGGATGTATTTCTTGCGGAACTTGTGCAGGCGGATGCCCGGTAGGCGCTATCTCTGAGGGTGACGGCAAGTTCGAGATCGATAAGGATACCTGCATCAGCTGCGGCGCTTGCGCTGGCTCTTGCCCGGTAGGTGCGATCGAAGAGGAATAAGAAATTCCGAATAAGATTAAAATGATCCGGCTGTTTCCGATGTGGAGACAGCCGGATTTTTTTACATATTTTTATAGTGCTGACAAAGATCTTTCAGAAAGCATTCTTCGCATTTGGGGCGCTGGGATTTGCAGATGGTGCGTCCCAGTGCGATCAGCTGTGTGTTGATGGCGATCCAGTGATCCTTCGGGATGGCCTTCATCAGGGCATACTCTACCTTTTCGGGATCTTCCTCTCCCGTGAGTCCGAGCCGGCGGGCCAATCGTCCCACGTGGGTATCGACGACGACGCTTGGTTCGTGAAAGACATTGCCGCGGATCACGTTGGCGGTCTTGCGGCCCACGCCAGGCAGGGAAGTCAGGCTTTCGAGGTCCTTTGGTACTTCACTGCCAAAGTCGTCTCGAAGACGTCGGCAGCATGCAATGATATTACGTGCTTTATTATGGTAGAAACCGGTTGAATGGATATCCTTCTCCAGCTCCGTTAGATCGGCATCGGCAAAGGCTTCGATATCCGGATACTTCACAAACAGATCCCTGGTCACCAGATTGACCCGGGCATCCGTGCACTGGGCGCTCAGTATGGTGGCGATCAGCAGCTGCCAGGCATTTTGGTGGTCTAAGTAGCAGGGAATATCGGTACCGTATTTCGCGTCCAGACGCGACAGAAGTTCTTTGATCTCTGACTTTTTCATTGGGAATCCTCGTTATTGTTCATGGATATTGTTCCGCGAGACATTTTCGCAGGAAAACCCGGATTGCGCAGCAAACCGGACGTTACTGTATAATGTATTATACCATGAACCGTTTAGGGTGTATGCAATTTATAGTAATTATTCACAAATATTTAATAAAATGTTGACAAAAACAGAAAAAAATCATATATTAATCTTTGTAGTATTTTGAATAACGCTTATAAAAGTGAAGGGAATCTGTTGTTAACAGAGGAAGGGAGAGAGTTATGACTTATGAAGAGATCGTCGGCTATGTAAAGAAGAAGGCTGCGAAGGCAGATGCAAAGAATTTCGGTTCTGTTGCAGTCCAGATTGATATTACGGGCGAGGGCGAAGGCGCTTTCTATGTAGCAGTTGCAGATGGAAAGGTCGATGTTCAGCCGTATGAGTATTTTGATCACAATGCAAAGGTGATCGCAGACGGAAATGATTTCATTGCATTTCTGGATGGCAAGAAGGGTGCAGAGGTTCTGACCGTTGCCGGAGATGAGAATGCTGTAGCGATCGTAAAGAGCTTCGCTGCTGCAGAAAAGGCACCGGTAAAGAAGGCTGAAAAGCCTGCTGCAGAGAAGAAAGCACCGGCAAAGAAAGCGGAGCCGAAGAAGGCAGCAGCAAAGCCGGCAGAGAAGAAGGAAGAAGTAAAGAAAGTTGAGCCTGTAAAGGCAGAAGTGAAGAAAGCAGAAGCAAAGCCTGCTGCAGAGAAGAAAGCACCGGCAAAGAAGGCAGAGCCGAAGAAAGCCGTTGCAAAGCCGGCAGCTAAGAAAACTCCTGCAAAGAAGAAATAAGTAAAGCTATAGCCGAACTTTTCTAAGCGTATAAGATATTTCAGCAGAGGAAACCGTTGTTTCCTCTGTTTTTTTACATTATAAGTCTATAGTAATGAGCCATGGGGACGGTTCTTGTGGCCCATTTTAAGCCGGAGAACCGTCCCTGTGGTTCATTTTGTGCGGCGATGAGAGTCGACCCAAAAAAAAGAGTGCCAGCCGGAACGGTTATCAGGGACAACTCGTCTTTGCTGACACTATTTTACATTCTATCAGGAAAACTGCGCTGCAATTCCTGTAAAGCAAAAGCTCGCCGGGGTGCCTTGCAATTCCATTAAAGCAAAAGTTAAACGGGGACGCTGATCACAGCTCGGCGTCGTTGTTGACTGCTTCCAGCAGATCTTCCACGTCGAAGCCGTGTACCATAGCAGCTTCTTCCAGGGTCTCGCCCTGGGAGGCCGGGCAGCTGAAACAGAACATGCCTGCATTCATCAGGACCGTTGCGATCTCCGGCTTGGTCACCAGAGCTTCACCGATCGTCATATCCTTTGTGATCATGATTTTCTTTTCTTCTTCCATAAATATATCCTTTCTGTGCGTATCTGTAATGATAGTAATAACATCTTCAAGTACTATAGCATAGAAGAAGGCAAACTGCAAGTCGATGATAAGAGTGAGCCGGAGAACCGTCCCTGTGGCCCAAAATGAGCCGGAGAACCGTCCCCATGGCGGGCACGATAAAGGGGGATCTGAATATTTGACAAAGCAAAAGCAGCATGCATATAATATAATATCTATAGGCAATTCTAGGGAGGGGAGATTATGGACAACAACCTGAACAACATTCCGGAAAACAATGGTACGTCCGTGAATGGCAGCAACACTCCGGCGGAAAACAGCAGCGGTATGAATACGGCCGGCACATCCGATTATACCGGGGCGGCGAATAATGGCGGGATCCTGAACGGGTACGTGATGAACAGCGATCCGGGATATACGCAGAGTTTTGCGCAGGGCAACCCGAATGGTGCGGAGCCGCAGAATTCGAAGCAGAAATCCAAGGTGCTTCCGATCGTGTTGGGAGCGGCAGGTGTGGTTGTTGTGGCTGCTGCGGTATTGGGTTTTGTATTCCGCGGAGCGCTGGCGAACGGCTGGGCGCGCCTGACCAAGTCACCGGAGGAATATACCCGTTATGTGCTGGAGAAAAATCTGCTCGATAATGATCTGATGTGGAAAGGCTATGACGAGTCCTATAAGCAGGTGGCCGATCTGAAGGGGATGAAGCTCAGTGGCGAGGTCCGCATGGAGCTTTCCAAAGATGTGATCAATATGGTCGAGGATGCTTATACGGATTATCAGAACACACGATACAGCAGTTACGGCGGTTATGAGTATTATGATGCCTATTATGAATACATAGAGGAAGAATGGGAAAAGGATAACTATGATTATCTGGACTATGATGAATGGGTAAAAACCTACGATCCGGGGGATGGTGGCGATGATGGCGGTGCACCTGCGATCCAGCTGGGAGCGCTCTCGGATATCGCTATGATCTACGAGGTGGAGCGCGGGGATGACGCGATACGGGCGATGCAGGCACTGCAGCTGGCCGATAAGGAGTATCTGCTGACCATGAACGAGATCTACGATTCCGACAAGCATGAACTGTATCTGCAGATGCCGGAGATCAACAAGGACTATGCGAAGCTGGAGCTGGAAGAGATCGCGGATCAGGATGATCTGGAGGAGCTGGATAATGTTCTCTTTGGAACCGATGTGAAAGCAGTGATGATGGATCCGAAGACCGCCAGGAGCGTATCTAACCGCTACTTTGATCTGCTGGTCTCCAAGATCGATGATGTGGAGGAGAAGAAAGATACCTTTGAAGCGGCCGGACAGGAGCAGAAGTGCCTTACCCTGAAATTTACGGTGGATGGGGATATGATCAAAGAAACCGGTGTGGAACTGTGCGAAACCCTGAGCGATGACGGCGAGCTGCGAAGCTATTTTACCGATTATGCCAAAAGCTACCTGCCGACGGAAGATGTGGATGATATGTGGGAAGAGCTGTCGGATCAGCTGAAGCAGACCGCGGAAGAGATCGAAGATGCGGATATTGATACCGAGATGGAATGCACGCTGTATGTGGACAATATCGGTCAGATCATCGGTGTTAAGTTTATGGATGAGAAGGAAGAAAACGGCTTCCTCTGCGGATATGTCGTGAAGAGCGGCAAGTTGAATTTCGAACTGTCCTGTATGAAAGACGATGAGGAGATCGTGAATCTGGAGGGCATCGGAAAGCTTGGAAAATCCGGTGTGACGGCAGACTTTGACCTCACGATCCGCGCGCAGGGGCTGAAAAAGAAGATCTCATTTGCTCTGGAGAATATGACGCCGAAGGGCGGTGTGTTCACAATGGAACTGAACCAGTTCTATAAACTGGCTCAGCTGGCGGGAGTGGTCGATGATGAGGAAGATGACTATGCGAAACTGATCAAGGACGCTACGCTGCGCATCGAATATCATTCGGACGGTAAGAAAATGGATGGTTCCGTAGGGATCTTAAATGACGGAGATAAAGTGGCATACGTGAGCTGGAAGAGCGAAGTGGCGAATGCCGGAACGATCGAAATGCCTTCTTCCAAGGAGTCGGAAAAGATTACGGACGAATACGAGATGATGGAGTATCTGGAGGACTGTGACCTGGATTTGTTTGTGGATAAGCTGGAGGAACTTGGCCTGCCGAAGGAAGCCGCCGATGAGCTGCGCGAAGAGTTCGAAGATATCGAGTATTATTAAAAAACGCTGTTCGGGATCTTTGCGGTTCCGAACAGTTCTTTACATTATAAGAAATTGCTGACGCAGGGGTTCCGCGAGGGAATCCTATGAACATAAAGAAAGGGGTTACGGAATATGAGTACATTTGCAGTAGCAGGGATCACACAGCTGGAGACGATCATAAACGTGGGAGAGATCCCGATCAAGTATCAGCCGCTGACCAGTGAGCGGAACAGCATCCATATTGCACCGGGCGGCGATGCATATAATGAGACGCTGGCGCTCAAGTGGCTGGGGGATGAAGCCTTGCTGCTTTCCCTGGTGGGGCGGGATCAGGACATGAGCATCTTCAATCCGGCGGGGCGCAAGGTGACGATCTCGACCGAGTATATGATGCCGCTTCTGGAAGAGATGCCGATGCAGGTGATCCTCTGCGATAAGGAGCGCCGGCAGCAGATCTTTGAAGATATCAAAGGACTGCGTGAGGTGAACTACGATATGTCCATGGTGGCACCCCTGATCGCGCGCTGCGATATGCTGGTCCTTTCCAATGCGAATTTCTGCCGGCCGTTCATCAAGGTGGCACAGCGTTACCACCGCCCGATCGCGGTCAATGTGCATGAATATCTGAAGGAAAAAGAGAATTACAACAAAGACTTTTTGAAAGCGGCGAGTGTGCTGTATTTCAGTGATGATACGATCCACGAAGATCCGTTTGAATTTGTGGCGGATATCGCAAACCGTTATAAGTCGGAGATCATCATTCTCGGACAGGGAGCGAAGGGGCTGGTCCTGTACGACCGCGCAAGGAATATCAACGTACATTATAACAGTGTGAAGACCAATGAAGTGGTGAATACGGCAGGCGCCGGAAATGCACTGCTGGCATGCTTTCTGCACCGATACCTGGAATGTGCGGATTCGACGGTGGCGATCAAAGATGCACTGCTGTTTGCCTCCTACAAGATCGGTTATGTGGGAACTTCCGCGGGATTTTTGACCGAGGAACAGCTGGATCAGTGGCGCAACCTGATCTGGGGGATCAATGCTCAGGGAGTGACGTCCTGAGGATCCGGGGTGTTTTTCATCTCTTCGAGGGAGCGCACGATCGCGCCGGATAATGCAGAGTTTAATGCGGCAGCTTTGGGGATCAGATCATCGATCTTCTCCGGGCTGCCGTTTTTCCTATACAGATCGCCCAGCAGCTTGTAGGTGGAGCTGATGTCGGTTTTGGTCTCTACGGCAAATTCCAGGACGCGGATGGCATCGGCGGTCTGCTCCTTTCGTACCAGATATTCTGCCAGAGTCTGCAGGGCTCTGGCGAGCAGCGTGTAGTTCTGGTCGAAGTGGGATAAGGCTGGCAGGTTGGCAGCGCCAAAGGAGAGCTTCAGATCGGTATTGGAGATACCGGTAAAGTTGACGATCTGCTCCTCTTTTAAGCTGTTTAAGATCGTCATTGCCTCTGCGGCATCGGGATCGTCCTGCTCGTTACAGGCAAAGGAAAAAAAGTCTTCGGGGATACGGATGTATTGCAGATCTTCCAGGGATTGTTTGCGTACCAGGTTGGATGCCTGCTCCTTTTTCCAGAACTCTTCGAGCGGCGCTTTCATCTCACGGTCGCTCTTTTTGTTCGCGGCAAACATGAGAATAATAAACAGTACAACTATTGTCAAAACGGGAAATACCATGTATAATACTCTCCAACGTGGGTTTTTGTGTTTTATCTAAAAATGAGGTAGAAATTATGTTTAATATGCACAGTAATAAAAACAAAAAAGTTCTTACCACTATTATGATCATCATTCTGACATTGGCTATGGTGCTGCCTACAGTCGCTGCAGCGCTGGCTATGTGATCAATTCTCGATTTTATCGTACTTTTTGAGGGAACGCAAGTGAAAAAGAATAGAAGGAAACAGAGGAGAAGGAAGCAGAAAGTCTGGCTTCCGCTGGTTTTATTGGGCGTTGCGGGAGCAGCGGCTGTTTTTTGGTATTCGTCATCGACCCGTGCAGTAGCGGTACAGACGGATCATAAGGCATATTACCTGGAAGGTGTGAGTGGTGAAGAAGACCGGGACCAGATCAGTGTGATGCGGGATGCGGTAGTGTATCCCGGTGTGCATGTAGGCGCGGTAGATATTTCCGGCATGACCATCGAGCAGGCGGCGGAAGCAGTGGAAAACTACTATACGCAGGTCTGCGAAGCGGAAGTGACGCTGATCGCGGCACAGAATACTCCGGTCACGGTGAAACTGAGTGACCTGGCGCCGTACTGGGAGAACCGGGAGGTGCTGGATGATCTGCTGGAACTGACCGACGGCAACGATGTGATCGACCGTTATATGATGAAGAAAGACATTGCGCAGAACGGTATGGATCTGCCGCTGGCGATCTCTTTTGACAAAGAAACGGTGGTGGAGTTCCTGCAGAAGAACTGCTCGATCTATGATGTACCGTTGCAGAACGCTACTCTTAGGAGAGAGAACGGACAGTTTATCGTTGAAGAAGGACAGGCCGGCGAAGGCGTCAATCTGGCGGAAGCCGCCGGTATGATCCAGGGCGGACTGTTTGAGGAAGTGGTAGCCGGCAATACACAGATCGTGCTGCCGCTGGAGGAGCTTTATCCGATGGGACAGGCGGAAGAACTGGCGCAGGTCAAGGATCTGCTGGGTACGTTTACGACCAGCTTTTCGTCTTCCGGTGCAGCCCGCAGTACCAATGTATCCAACGGCTGTCATCTGATCGACGGAACGCTGCTGTATCCGGGGGAAGAATTTTCGGCGTATAACACGATCAAGCCCTTTACCGAAGAGAACGGTTACCGTCTGGCAGGTTCCTATCTGAACGGTAAAGTCGTGGAAAGCCTCGGCGGCGGTATCTGTCAGGTTTCTTCCACGCTGTACAATGCCGTGCTGCGTGCGGAATTGCAGGTAACGGAGCGGCATAACCATTCGATGGTGGTCACTTACGTGGATAAGTCGGCGGATGCGGCGATCGCGGAGTCGGCCGGAAAGGACTTCCGGTTTGTCAACAATACGGAGCATCCTATTTATATCGAAGGATATACGAGTGACAAGAAGATCACCTTCAATGTATACGGTGTGGAGACCAGGGATCCGGGCAGAAGAGTCAGCTTTGAGAGCGAAGTGGTATCGGAGAATCCGCCCAAGAATGAGTCGATCATAGCAGACGGCGGCCAGGTGGTCGGATATGTGAGCGTGACCAATGCGCACATCGGTTATCAGGCAAGACTCTGGAAGGTGGTAACGCAGAACGGCAAGGAGATCGAGCGTTCTGTGGTGAATGAGAGCAAGTATAACCCGAGCCCCCGTACGGCGGTAGTGGGTATTGCGGCAGCCGATCCGAACTATACGGCGATGATGCAGCAGGCGATCGCTACCGGATCTATCGACCAGTGCAAGCAGACGGCAGCGGCGATCAAGGCGCATCAGGCGGAGCAGGAGGCACTGGCGGCGCAGATGGCAGCCGAGGTACCGGTGGTAACGGAAGTGACGGCAGCCCAGAGCGATTCGGTGGCCCCGTAAGATGGATATCATCGTAACCGCACCGGTGGCGTTGCACGCCACCATGATGGCGGCAAGGGATCACAGGGAAGAACTGTTAAAACGGTATGCGCCGGCCTATGTACAAAAGGCTCTGGAGATTGAGCGCTACGCTGTGGCCAAACCGGAGATCGCATCGGACAGTGCTGTCAGCATTGTATTTTGCCGCGAGATCGCAAAGGGCGGTGTCGAAGCCGCACTCTGGGAACTGGCGGAAGAAGCGAAAGCAGGCCTGCGCGTGGAGCTGCGGGATATCCCGATCCGGCAGGAGACGGTGGAAGTCTTTAATACGCTGGATCTGGATCCTTATATCCTGGATTCGTGCGGAAGCTGGCTGCTGTTTGCAAACGACGGGGCGGCGGTATTGGCGCAGCTGCAGGAGCAGGGCTGCACGGAAGCTGCCGTGATCGGTTATACCACGAAGGATAAGAAAAGATTGCTGTATTACAGCGGGGTGGAGCGTTTTTTACTCCCACCGAAGAGATATTTATAAAAACAGGAGGCAGTAACATGTTACGCGAAGAAATCTTAACTACGATCGAAAAGAACAGTCGTGTAGATGTGCACGAACTGGCGGTGCGTCTGGGCAGCACGGATGAGATGATCGCCGCCGAGATGGCCAAAATGGAAGAAGAAGGCGTGATCTGCGGTTATCATACGATGATCGACTGGGAAAAGACCACACTGGATAAAGTAACGGCGCTGATCGAAGTGCGCGTGACACTGCAGCGCGGTCAGGGCTTTGACGGTCTGGCAGAGCGCATCTATATGTATCCGGAAGTAAAGAGCGTATATCTGATCAGTGGTGGTTATGACCTGCTGGTAACACTGGAAGGCCGTTCCATCAAGGAAGTATCCACCTTTGTATCTGACAAGCTCTCGACGATGGAGAACGTACTGAGTACGGCAACACACTTTATATTGAAGAAATACAAAGACCATGGCACGATCATGGCAAAGAAACCGGAAGATGAAAGGCAGATGATCACACCATGAGAAATCCGTTATGTGAAAAAGTCGTAAATATCAAACCTTCGGGCATTCGTAAATTTTTTGATATTGCAAGCGAGATGAAGGATGCCATCTCTCTGGGTGTGGGCGAGCCGGATTTTGACACGCCGTGGCACATCCGTGATGAGGGTATCTATTCGCTGGAGCAGGGACGCACCTTCTACACGTCCAATGCAGGCCTTAAGGATCTGAAGGTCGAGATCGCCAGATACTTAAAGCGCCGCATCGGTGTAGAGTATGACTACAACCATGAGATCATGGTGACGGTCGGCGGTTCCGAGGGCATCGATATCGCGCTGCGTGCGATGATCGATCCGGGAGACGAAGTGCTGATCCCGCAGCCCAGCTACGTATCCTATGAGCCCTGTGCGATCCTGACCGGGGCAAAACCGGTGATCATCGAACTGAAGGCAGAGAACGAATTCCGCTTAACGGCGCAGGAAGTGCGCGATGCGTGTACGGACAAGACCAAGGTACTGGTGCTGCCGTTCCCGAATAACCCGACGGGTGCGATCATGGAGAGGGCGGATCTGGAGGCGATCGCGGAGGTGATCGAGGAGAAGGATCTGTTCGTGATCTCGGATGAGATCTATTCCGAGCTGTCCTACAAGGGCGATCATGTGTCCATTACACAGCTGCCGGGAATGAAAGAGCGTACGGTGCTGATCAACGGTTTTTCCAAAGCGTATGCGATGACCGGCTGGCGTCTGGGCTATGCCTGCGCACCGGAGATCATCTTAAAGCAGATGCTCAAGATCCACCAGTTTGCGATCATGTGCGCACCGACCACCAGCCAGTATGCGGCAGTGGAGGCGCTCAGGAACGGTGACGAAGATGTGGCAAGGATGCGTGAAGCGTACAACCAGCGCCGCCGTTTTCTGATGGATGCGTTTCAGCGTATGGGCCTGGAGTGCTTTGAACCGTATGGCGCGTTCTATGTATTCCCGTGCATCAAAGAGTTCGGCATGACCAGCGAAGAGTTTGCTATGGCATTCCTGGAAGAGGAGAAGGTAGCAGTCGTACCGGGTACCGCATTCGGCGATTCCGGCGAAGGTTTCCTGCGTATCTCCTACGCATATTCCATCGATAATCTGAAAGTGGCCATCGGCCGGCTGGAGAAATTCATCACGAAGCTGAGAAACCGATAGAACCAACGGAGGAGCAGAATCACGGGCAGCAGAACCATGGGGACGGACCTGATGGTTCTTCAGAACCACCAGGTCCGTCCCCATGGTTCTTGATGATTTAGTTATTATCTCGCACGGGAATTATTATGCGGTTATTCTAAATGAAAATAATATGGAACATCTTACAGTCAGTCCAGATGGAAGGGTTAAATCTGATGATTCAAGTTTAATAATATCAGAATTACCTCAAAAGACAGCTGATAGAATTGTGCTGTGTGTATGTAATACAGGGTTATTGGATGCCATAAACATATACTACGATAAAGAGATTACGGTAGATAAGACATTTAGAGTAACAGGAAATGTAGCGCAGATGTTTTTGGAAACACAAAATGTAAAATATGTAGATGCATATGATGGATCGGTAAGCTTCAATATATGGACAGGTGCCGATAAGTTATCTAACGAACAAGAAAGCTTTCCGAAGTATCTTGCAGAACTAGAACCATATCGAGAGTTTACACCTACGAGAAATGGCGATAGCCCTATTGGGAAGATGACATATTATAAAGGAGAAACAGATAACCATGTCCATTATTATTTAGTTACAGAAGATTATCAGGATGGAAAAAAGGTAAGAATAAGGACATATCATTATATTAACTTAAATACTTATCAAGATGATAATACAATAATTATGACTGATTAGAATAAAATGTTATTATGTATGATAAATAAAGGGTTAAATAAAAAGAAGATATGCATGGTTGTTTTGGTTTGTCTAATTATGTGTATTATATCTATTTCAGAATGGAAGTTATGGGGTTATCGTTTATTGGAAAATGTCCAATTACCTGAGGATTCAGAAATTGTTGATAGAAGAGTATCAATATCTGATGTGATGGGAATGCATATCAGAGAGGAAGAGATAATCAGTTCTGAACTGAAATTTGATGAAATACATGGGCGAATAATCAAAGATAATCCATATACAATAATTTATGTTGAAGAAATAACAAATGGATTTTTAGATTGGGATGATTGCGGTTATACATATGATAAATTAAATGAGATTACGAATGATCATCAGGGAAAAAGGATATATTACCTAAATGTAGATCACCAGTTATGGATTATTTGCTTATTATTATTGCAGCAGTTTTTTTGGGTGGGAGTAGCAATCATCGTTATTAGTTCATTACGAAAAGAGGGAAGATCATGATTTCACAACATTACAAAGATATGTGTGCAACACCGTCTGTGATCCGTTCCCTGGCAGTCTATGCCACGGAGCGCGGCAAAGAGATCGGTTATGAAAATGTATTTGACTACAGTCTGGGCAACCCGTCCGTACCGGTGCCGCAGGCATTTAACGATGCCATTAAGCGCCTGCTGGATACGAAGACCTCTTCCCAGGCGCACGGCTACAGCCCGAACCCGGGTAATCCGGAGGTGCGCCGCATCGTGGCGGATTCCCTGAAGCGGAGATTCGGTATCGACTATAGGACCGAACATATCTTTATGACTTCGGCAGCAGCATCGGCGATCGCGCATGCGGTACGCTGCGTGACGGTGCCGGGGGACGAGGTGCTGACCTTCGCACCGTATTTCCCGGAGTACAATCCGTACATCAATGCTACCGGCGCTGTGCTCAAAGTGGTTCCGGCGGATACGACGAGTTTCCAGATCAATTTTACGGCATTTGAAGAGATGCTGAACCCGAAGGTGCAGGCGGTGCTGATCAATACCCCGAACAATCCTTCCGGTATCGCGTATTCTTCCGAGACCTTAAGCAAACTGGCACAGATCCTGTATGCAAAGCAGGAGGAGTATGGCCACGAGATCTTCCTGATTTCTGACGAGCCGTACCGTGAGATCGTCTTTGCGGGGGCAGACGCACCGTTTGTATCGAAGTTTTATGACAATACTCTGTGCTGCTATTCCTGGTCCAAATCTCTGTCCATTCCGGGCGAGCGTATTGGCTACGTGGCTGTAAACCCGAAGGCAAAGGATGCGGAGATGATCGTGCCCATGTGTGTGCAGATCTCCCGCGGAACCGGACACAACTGTCCGTCCTCGATCATCCAGCAGGCAGTGGCAGAGTGCATCGATATGACCAGCGATCTGTCCGTATACGAGACCAATATGAACATCCTGTATAAGGAACTGACGGATCTGGGATTTACCGTGGTGAAGCCGGGCGGCACCTTCTACATCTTCCCGAAGGCGCTGGAAGAGGATGCGGTGGCATTCTGCGAGAAGGCGAAGAAATACGACCTGATCCTGGTACCGTCCGATTCCTTTGGCGTAAAGGGATATTTCCGTATGGCATACTGCATCGATACGGAGAAAGTGGAGCGTTCTCTGGCAGCGCTGCGCGAATTTGTTAATAAGGAGTATAAGTAATGGAAATCTTAAAGGCGATCCTGTTCGGTATCGTGGAGGGTGTGACAGAGTGGCTGCCCATCAGCTCTACCGGTCACCTGATCCTTTTGAACGAATGGGTGAAGTTTAATCTGGATCCGGCGCGTGAAGCAGCGTTTATGGAGTTTTACGATATCGTGATCCAGCTGGCGGCGATCCTGGCAGTGGTGGTGATCTACTGGAAGGTGCTGTGGCCCTTCGGCATCGCCAAAAAGGGTTTGGCAAAGCCTGATGCAGCGGCAAAGAGCAGCAAAAAGAAGAACCGTGATGAGCAGGTCTGGAAACTGTTTGGCAATGTGGTAGTCAAACAGAAGATCTTCTGGATGTGGGTAAAGATCGTGATCGCCTGCATTCCGGGTGTTTTGTACGGACTGCTCCTGGATGAACCGGTCGAGAAAGTGACCGCACCGTATAAGGCAATCATCGTAGCAGTGATGCTGATCCTGGTCGGTATTCTGTTCATTATTATCGAAACAAAACATAAGGGTGTACGGCCCAAGATCAAAACGATCCCGGATCTGACATGGCAGATCGCGCTGGCTATCGGTTTCTGCCAGCTGATCGCAGCAGCACTTCCGGGTACCAGCCGTTCCGGTGCGACCATCATCGCCGGTCTGATGCTGGGACTGTCCAGACAGGTAGCAGCCAATTTCACCTTCTTCCTGGCGATCCCGACCATGGCCGGGGCCAGTCTGGTGAAACTGCTCAAGTTCCTGGGCAAGGGGATGACCTTTACCGGGCCGGAAATAACGATCCTGATCGTGACCTCGGTCACGGCCTTTCTGGTATCTCTGGTAGCGATCCAGTTCCTGACGCTCTACATCGGTAAGAATAAGGATTTCAAGCCCTTCGGATGGTATCGTATCGTATTGGGGGCATTGGTACTGTTGTACTTTATCGTTCTGAAATGATCCTGAGCCATGGGGGACTGTTTTTTATGGCGAAAGATTTTTGATCCTGTTGCCACAAGAACCGTCTCCGTGGCTCAGTGTCAATTATCATAAGGAGGTAAACATGGACGAATTCAATTTCATCGGCAAAAAGGTATACATCGAATTATCCACCGGTACGAAGGTGGACGGTATGCTCGTCGGCGCGGATGACCAGTGCCTGTATGTGAACGAGCTGCTGGGGCAGAATATCCACCATACCATTATCTACAAAAACCGTATCACCTTCATCAAGAACATCGAGGTGGGGGCAAACCGTATGCCGGAGCCGTATCTCAATAATTGACAATTTACGATGAATCGGTTATATTAGACTTTGGTGTATTATATCAAAAAAAGTATATACACGGAGCGGGGAAAACTATGTCATCCAAGAGTGAAAAAACGAAAGAGAATGCAAAGGGGATTTTGAAACCGTTGGCTGCTGCGTTTTTTGCGACCGAACCGGAGGAAGATGACAAGCTGCTGACACCGAAACCGGTAGCCGTAAAGAAATCGCCGTCCAGGTCCGCAGCTAAAGAGCCGGATCCGATGCTGGGGGAACTGAGTACGGAGGAAGCCAGAGCGCTTCTGAAGGAGCAGCTGGTCGGCAGGATCTCCACCGAGATCGGAACGCAGAAGGAGACGCCGAAGAAGGCGGCTGCAGGTAAGGATCCCGAAACGAAGAAGAAAGATACAGAAACACCGAAAACAGCGGCTCCGTCCGCAAAAGAGATCGCAAAAAAGGTCTCGAAGATCGAGAATAAGATAGACAGTACGGCGAGTAAAAAAACTGCGGTAAAAGAGCCTGCAAAGGAAATCGCTGTGAAAGCTCCGGAAAAGGCTGCACCGAAGAAAACGGAAAGCCCGGCAAAGAAAGCTGCGGCACCGGTAAAGGAGAAGGCGGCTCCCAAGGCAGAGAAGAAGGAAGCGCCGGTACAGGCACCGTCCGTACCGGAAGAGATCCATATGGAATATGCCGGCAAGTCCTACGATATGGACACGCTGGTAGCCAAGGCAGTGCAGGTATGGACCAGCGTATACAAGCGCAGCCGCCGCGAACTATGGTCGGTTGAGCTCTATGTAAAGCCGGAAGAAAACAAAGCCTACTATGTGCTGAACAAGCGCAAGAACGGCAGCATCGATCTGTAAATCCAGGCACCTCGCAATGAGGTGCTTTTTTTGGGGGAAAACCACGGGGTTTTCCCCTGGTTTTCAGGGGCGTGGAATAGTGTCCCGTGACGTCCTTGACATAAGGTGTGTCAGGTGCTATCTTATATTATAAGAATTAGCACTCACGGAAGATGAGTGCTAGCTTAAAAAGGAGAGAGAAAAGATGCAGGCAGAATTAGACGAAAGAAAAAAGAAGATCCTGCACGCTGTGATCCGCAACTACCTGGAGACGGGGGAGCCGGTAGGCAGCCGTACGATCTCGAAATACACGGACTTGAATCTCAGCTCCGCTACGATCCGTAATGAGATGTCGGATCTGGAGGAGCTTGGCTATATTGTGCAGCCGCATACATCAGCGGGGCGCATCCCGACTGACCGGGCTTACCGCCTGTATGTGGATAATATGATGCAGGAGAAAGACAAGGAGATCGAGGAGCTCAAGGGCCTGCTGGTGCAGACCGAGGATAAGATGGACAAGGTCTTAAAGAATGTGGCGAAGGTGCTGGCGACCAATACGAACTACGCTACGGTGGTATCCGCACCGCAGATCCGCGGCAACCGCCTGAAGTTCCTGCAGCTTTCACGCGTGGACGAGAACCAGATCCTGGCGGTCATCGTGGTGGAGGGCAACGTGATCCGTAACGAGATGATCCACGTGGATGAAGCACTCAGCGATGAAACCATGCTGAAACTCAATATTCTTCTGAATACGCATCTGACGGGGCTGGCACTGGAAGAGATCAATCTTGGGATGATCACGGCATTGAAGGAACAGGCCGGGATCAATGGCGATATCGTCGGAGAAGTGATGGATGCCATCGCGCAGGCGATCAAGGGGGAGGAAGACCTGGAGATCTATACCAGTGGTGCCAACAATATCTTCAAGTATCCGGAGCTTTCGGACAATCAGAAAGCCAGCGAGCTGATCAACACTTTTGAGGAAAAGAAGGCACTGGCAAAGCTGGCAACGGAGAAACTTGCGGATGAAGGCAATACCGGCATACAGGTATACATCGGTGAGGAAGCGCCGGTGCAGGCGATGAAGGACTGCAGCGTGGTAACCGCCACTTACGAACTGGGCGAAGGAATGCGCGGCAGCATTGCGATCATAGGTCCCAAACGAATGGATTATGACAAGGTGGTCGGGTCGCTCCGGACGATGATGAACGAACTGGAGCGGGTATATAAGAAAGATTAGGGGAGAGCGGGGCTCTCCCTTTTCAAGTCGATTTCATAGGTGTTCATGCCGTATCGGTTGACATTCCCGTAATGAATAAATTACTATAATTGCTGTTATCATAAGGTTAGCACGCCCGGACGTGCTGACAGTAGTTTTTTGTATTATGAGAGAGGGGAAGTATAGTATGAAACAGAAACTATTGTCAAAAATTCTGGCGGCAACGCTTGTTGCACAGAGTATTTTTTCGCTATGGGGCGCAATGCCTGTTGCGGCAGCCGGTGAGGAGATCCCGATCGATGAGGTGCATTTTCCGGATCCCGGTTTCCGCTCGGTGATCGCACAGAATTACGATACCGATCACAATGGAACCCTGAATGATCAGGAGCGCGGCGTCTACAATGTGTACTGCAAAAACTATCCGAATGTGTATTCCATCGAAGGGATTGAGTATTTTCCTGAGGTTCGTGGTGTGTGGTGTGAGAATTGCAGCATTACCGGAAAGCTGGATTTTACGAAAAATCCGGAGATCACCGGTATCTGGTGTTCGGGAAATCCGATCACGGAGATCGATCTTTCCGGCAATCCGAAGCTGGAATGGATCTACTGTTTTCAGTGTGACCTGACAGAGCTGGATCTGTCCCACAATCCCAAGATGGGCTATCTTGAGATCAGTGAAAACCCGAAGCTGACATCGATCGATCTGAGTGTGTGCCCGGATCTGGAGCATCTGATCATATTCGGATGTCCGCTGGAATCGCTGGATCTGAGTAACAATACAAAGCTTTCCCATCTGGATGCGCAGAATACAGGCTTAAAGCATCTGGATCTCGGTAATAATCCGAATATGAAGAGACTGGATGTCTGGGGAAATCATGGACTGGAAGTGGATGTCAGTGGTCTGCCAGGTTTAGAGTTTTTTAACTGTGCCGATATGGGTCTTACACATCTGGATGTAAGCCACAATCCGCAATTGATGGCACTGATCTGTGATTGGAATAATATCGCCGAGCTGGATCTGTCCCACAATCCGAGACTTTGTGATCTGCGCTGCGGATGCAATGAGCTTACGAGTCTGGATATTTCTCATAACCCGCTGCTGTATTATTTTCAGATTTTTGGTAATCCGATCAGCTCGGTAAACATCAACAATAACAGCCGTCTCCGTTACATCCTGGATCAGGTGGAAAAGGGGAACGGTACTATGGTATATGATCCGGGTTCCCAATCGAATGATTATACAGTGGACTTTGGCGGTGATCATGAATATATGGATGAACTGATGTATTTTATCAGCGTCAAGCCCTCTACGCAGCTGATCGCGGACAATCCGAATGAGGCGGCAGATGTTCATGAAATCTATCTGAATACAAAGGACGGGCTTTCGGACAGCGAAGATTTTGTGACCCGTGGGGAAGCAATCCAGACGATGTATGAACTGGCAGGATCGCCGGCTGTCAGCGGATCCTCCCGCTTTACCGATGTGGCAGGAACCTTCTATGAGAAAGCCGTGATCTGGGGCGAGCAGAACCATATCTGCTACGGTTACCCGAATCTTTGCTCTGATACCTTCAACGGAGATATGGCAATCGCAAGACAGGATTTTGCGCTGATGGTTCACCACTATGCGGAAGGTAAGAAGTGGCTGAGCGCATTTGACTACGGCCGCACAGACGATAAGGCGGATTTCTTCGAAGTGGATTATTATTGCTGGGGGGCAGTTACCTATGCGATCCAGTGGGAGATCCTGGAGACCAAGAGCAATCATATCTACCCGCATGGCAGGATCACGACGGTGGAAATGGAGAATGGATTGAAGGAATTCCTGGACCATTGCGAAAAAAGAGGGACCATCAATGTATCTACCGCAGGAGGTAAGGGTAATTTCGAAAACACAGGCTACATACCGGTGATCCCGACGACAGTACCGACGACGGCACCGACAACATCACCGGAGCCGACCAACGTCGTGGCACCGACAACAGTGCCGACGCCGACAACAAAACCGACCCCGACGACGGCGCCGACACTGGCACCGGTAGATCCGAAAAATCCGTCGGTTGCAAAGATCCCTTCTCTGGACGAGTATGTGGAGGGTGTTGTTTTTCCGGAAGATCCAGATCATATGATCAAGGCGGAAACCGACAGGAACGGCAATCTGCAGTCTGCAAAAGTATATGATGCGAGCGGAAAGACAGTGGATACCGCATCCGGTTCCTTTCTTCGCAATATCCGGCTCACAGGCAGGGATGGCAAAGAATATGCATATACCCTGTTATTTACCGATGGAGAATGGAACCAGGGATATGATTCGAAGGAAAGAGGAGCTTTCTCGTACAAGGGCAATGAGTACTTTATCGCCGGCGGTGTAGTGAACCAGCTGGCAAACGGCTTGTTATATACCGGGGATGCCGCAGGATGGAAGTTCCTGGCAGCCGGCCGTGTGGTGAAGGATCAGGCCGGTCTGGTGATGTATCAGGATCAGTGGTTCTGGATCGATAAGAACGGCAGCTGTGATCAGGATTACGAAGCGATCGTAAACTGGAATGGCGGAAGATTCCTGGTGCACGGTGGCAGACTGCGTACGGATTATACCGGATACAGTTATGATCCGCAGAGCAGAAATGACTGGTATTATATCACCAATGGTCAGGTATGGGGAGATGGAACAATCACCGACCGGAGTATTGATGGTGTAAGACGTACCGCCAGGGTACGAGGGGGTGTCGTATCCGGAGAATGGATCAATGGATAATGGTTACCATCACGGCCTGAAAGTCCGTGAACCGTAATAAAGTAAAGGGCCGCCGAAAGGGCGGCCCTCCCTTTTTCTTGACAAACAATGCCTATCGTTTATAATGTAAAGGCGGGGATTTACATAACATGAGAAAGAACACGATCCGGTATAAGCTGTGGTTTTTGTGGCAGTTTGCCCGGGATGATTTTAAAGGAAAATATGTGGGATCCGTTCTGGGAAGCGTGTGGGCATTAGTACAGCCGATGATCACGATCCTTTTATATTACTTTGTTTTCCAATTGGGCTTTCGCTCGACGCCGGTGGAGGATATGCCGTTTATCCTGTGGCTGGTCGCCGGTCTGATCCCATGGTTCTATATCAGTGATGCCGTACAGGGTGCGACATCGTGTCTTGCGGAATACAGTTATCTGGTCAAAAAGGTGGTATTTCCGGTGGAGATCCTGCCGCTGGCCAGGCTGATCTCGGTCGGGATCGTTCAGATCGCGCTTCTGATATTTACGGTGGTATTGTTTATCCTGTTTGGTTATACGCCGAGCATCTATTATCTGCAGATCCCGTTGTTTATGATCTATATGCTGCTGTTTACTGCGGGGATCGTTTATCTGACTTCTGCCATGTATGCATATTTTAAAGATACGATACAGGTGGTTTCGATCATCGTGCAGATCGTATTTTGGCTCACACCCTTTGTCTGGGATCAGAAGATGATGCCGGAGAGTGTGTCGGCGGTACTGCCGTTCAATCCGGTATACTATATCCTGAACGGCTATCGTTCGGCTTTTATTTTCGGAACGGTTTATATGCCGGGGGTGAAGATGACGGTATATTACTGGGCGGTAGCGGTGGTGCTGTGCCTGATCGGATATCGGTTTTTTGCAAAGTGCAGGAAACATTTTGCGGATGTATTGTAGTTTTAGGTAGAGACAGGAATGGATACAGAAACAGCCATCCGGATAACGGATGTCAAAAAAGTATATGATGTGTATGAGAACCGCCGGGAGATGTTCTGGCGGACGCTTGGCTTTGGCAGGAAAGGCGGAGGTAAGATTTTTCAGGCACTGAACGGTGTGAGCTTTGATGTGAAGCGCGGGGAGACGATGGGGATCATCGGTACCAACGGTGCCGGCAAGTCCACGCTGCTGAAGATGATCACAGGTGTACTCGAGCAGACGGAAGGCGAGATCGAAGTGAACGGCCGCGTGTCTGCACTGCTGGAGCTGGGAGCGGGATTCCGTCCGGATTATACCGGCCGGGAAAATGTTTATCTGAATGGGCGTATGATGGGCATCACGCGCAAAGAGATGGAGGAACGTGTGCCGCAGATCCTGGAATTTGCGGACATCGGAGATTTCATCGACCAGCCGGTCAAGATCTATTCCAGCGGTATGTTTGCGCGTCTGGCATTTGCCGTGGCGATCAACGTGGAGCCGGATATCCTGATCGTGGATGAGGCGCTCAGCGTGGGAGATCTCTTTTTTCAGAATAAATGTTTCAAAAAGTTTGAGGAGCTGAAAGAAAAGAACGTAACGATCCTCTTTGTATCCCACGATATCTCCAGCGTGCGGCAGATGTGCTCGCGTGTGGTATGGCTGGAGCATGGGACCATCCGTAAGCTGGGTGCTGCGGATGAGGTGTGCGATGCCTATATGGACCAGAAACGCAAGGATATGAACGGACTGCAGGACGGGGAAGAGCCGGAAGTGCCGCAGATCGAGGCAACGAGAGAGGATAAGAAGCGCAGTGTGCCCGGGATTCATCGGGGCAACAGTGACCTGCTCTCGGAGGAGATCGAGATCGTATCCTGCTATCTGACAGATACGAAGGGAAAGGTCACGACGCATCTGACGGTGGACGAATCGTATGAGATGCACGTGCTCGTATCGTTCAAAACGGATAAGAAGAATATTATCGTCGGGTTTTTATTTGAGAACAATAAGGGCCTGCCGATCTATGATATCAACAATTACATCAACCAGCAGGAAGGGATCACCGGGCATGCCGGCGAAGTGACGGAGGTGGTTTACTCTTTCCGGCTGCCGCGCCTGCAGAAAGGAACCTATATCGTAGGCGCCGCGGTGGCGGAAGGCGTGCAGGAAAAGCACACGATGCACACGTGGCTGCATGGCATCGGCGATGTCGAGATCATCAATCCGGGATTCAATTCTTCCTATATCGAGATCCCTGCACAGGTGGATGTGAAGCAGATCGACCGGGAGCTGCTGGAGATCGTTTAAGGAGAGCAATATGGGAAATTATGATTTTTCACTGGATCTGGAAAGTGTCAATACGATGTCGGTGATCAACGGCTGGATCAAAGAGGGCAGCCGTATCCTGGAATTCGGCCCGGCCAACGGACGGCTGACGAAATACCTGAAGGAAGAAAAGGACTGCCGGATGACGATCGTGGAGATCGATGGTGAGACCGGCAGGGAAGCATCTGCCTTTGCCGAAAAAGCCTATCTCGGTGAAGAAGGCGATATCGAAAAGTTCAAGTGGACGGCAGAAACGGAACCGTTTGACTACATCATCTTTGCGGACGTGCTGGAGCATCTGCATTGCCCGGACCGGGTGCTGAAAGAGGCATCCGATCTGCTGAAACCCGAAGGTGAGATCCTGGTCTCCGTACCGAACATCACGCACAATTCGATCCTGATCGACCTGATCAACGACCGCTTTGATTATGATGAAACAGGGCTTCTGGACCGCACACACGTACATTTCTTCTCCTACGATTCGTTTGTAAAGCTGTGCGGCGCAAACGGTGTCAAGATCGTGGATATGGTGCCGGTCTACAGCCGCGTGGGCGATAATGAGATCAAGAATACCTGGCGCGATGTGCCGGCGGTACTGGAACGGGAGCTGCGTAAACGCGCGCACGGCAGTGTGTATCAGTATGTATACCGTATAAGACGCGCACAGAGCGAACTGCCGGCGTATACAAAGCTGCCGGAGGGTATCGCCGGAGAAGACCGTGCTCCCTTCGAATGGAAGCTGTACCGGCGCGGGGAGGAAGATTATTCGGAAGAAAAATGCATCCGGGGCTTCTACCACGACGGGGAAGAAGTCAATATCACGCTGACGCTGAACGATACCGAAGAGGTACGGGAAGTGCGTCTGGCGCCGATGGCGGAGAGCGGTCTGATCGAAGTGACCTGTGCCGAGATCAGCACAAACGACGGTACGACAGCATTGCAGCCGTCCTTAAGCAGTGCGGCGGCTTCCTGCAAACGGTGGTTTTTATTCCGCGAGACACCGCTGATGACCTACGCTCTGCCGCGGGATACCAAAGAGGGCAGCCTGCACCTGACCTTCCGTCTGCTGGAGTACCGTTTGAATGGAGATACTGCAGATAACTTAAGCCGTATCCTTTCCGAAAAGAGTCTGGAGACCGAAGACTTAAGAAAGGTAAATGCGGACGCCTCCGAATACATCCGGCGTCTGGAAGAGAAATGCAAAGAAGCGGATGCGCAGAAAGAGCAGCTGGAGAAGCAGAAAGAGCAGATCAGTGAAGCGAAGGGATATATCTGCCATCTGGAAAAAGATATCCGTGAGCTGAAAGCTGCGATCGAAGAACTGCAGAAAAAACGGCGATTATTCTAATCAGGAGGAACTCTAAATGGCAATCAAAAAAGACTTCGATATGGATCTGATCTTCGTGACTTACAATTCTTCGAAGTGGATCCGGGACTGCTTTGCATCCATACGCAAACAGACCTACGCAAAGGATAAGATCAACGTCTATGTAGTAGATAATGCATCTACCGATGATACGATGGAGATCCTGAAGGAAGAGAAGGCGGCGCTGGAGAAGGAAAAGATCCGCTGCGAACTGATCCCGGCGGGCAGCAATCTCGGCTTCGGCAAGGCCAATAATCTGGGCTTTGAAAAGGGCAGTTCCAGGATTGCCGCATTTTTGAATATCGATACGGAGCTGGAGCCGGATACCCTGCAGGAACTGGCTGCGGAAATCCGTGCCGATGTAACGAAGAAGGGCAACCGTTTTGCGCTCTGGGAGCTGCGTCAGTTTCCGTATGAGCATCCCAAGATGTACGATCCGATCACACACGAGACGACCTGGTGCAGCGGCGCGGCATTCGCGGTGCGCCGTGATGTATATAAGAAACTGGGCGGATTTGATCCGCACCTGTTTATGTATGCGGAAGATGTGGATCTGAGCTGGCGGATCCGTTCCTATGGCTATAAACTCAAATACGTACCCCGTGCGGTGATCCATCATTATTCCTATACCTCCGCAGGAGAAGTCAAGCCGGTACAGTATATCAACAGCCTGATCAACAACCTGCTGCTGCGTTACCGCTTCGGCGGAATCGTAACGATCGCCAGGGGGCATATGTTGTTCTGGCATGTGCTGCTTCACCAGAGCCCGTTCCCGAAGTCACGCTTTATGCTTCTGAAACGTTATCTGGAGCACTTTAAGGAGATACCCTATTTCCTGAATAAGAAGGGAAAAGTGGGCAAACCGGGATTCCGGGGTAATTTCCTTGGCTTTGATTATGCACCGATCCGTATGGGGGCTTTTTATGAAAATGAATTCCCGAAGGAAACGCCGCTGGTATCCATCATCGTGCGTACCTGCGGGCGCCCGGACGTGCTGCGTGAGACCCTGCAGTCTCTGCGCGGACAGACTTATAAAAATTTTGAAGTAATGGTCGTGGAGGATGGAGAAGATACTTCCGGCGATATGATCCGCAGGGAGTTTTCGGATATGAACATCCGCTATCAGGCGACCGGAGAAAAAGTCGGCCGATCCAAGGCCGGTAATATTGCCATTACCAATGCGAAGGGCAAATACATCAATTTCCTGGATGATGATGATGTGTTCTATGCCGATCATATCGAGGTGCTGGTAAAAACTTTGGAACGCAACCCGGGAAAGAGGGCGGCATACGCCTTTGCTTTTGCTACGCCGATCGTGATCCAAAGCCGCTCGCCGTACCGCTATAAGCTCAAGGATTACCAGGGCATCCATCATCAGGGATTTGACAAGATCATGCTCTGCCATCATAACTATATTCCGATCGAGTGCATCATGTTTGAGAAGAGTCTGTTTGAAGAGTACGGCGGACTGGATGAGAGCCTGGATGCTCTGGAAGACTGGGATCTGTGGGTGCGCTACTCCATGCATACCGATTATGCGTGGATCGAGAAAACAACCTCGCAGTACCGCATACCTTACGATCAGACCATAGATGCCAAACGGCAGAAGGAACTGGATGACGCCCTGAAGGTCGTACGCGAGAAACATAAGGGTTATGCGGCAAGTCTGAGTGCCTTTGATCTGTGCAGACTGTTTGAAAAAATAGGGTAAGCTCCGTTATGAGGAATAACAGTTACAATGTGGTCCGGTTTATCGCTGCATCTCTGGTGATACTGGGGCATATGTTCGTTCTTTCCGGGCAGGCAGAACCCAGATATCTCGGCCTGCCGGTACAGACACAGGGACTGAATATCCTGATCGTGATCAGCGGATACTGGATCCGGCAAAGCTGCAGTCGGGAGACGCGGTTTGCGTCCTATCTGACCAAGCGCCTGCTCCGTCTGCTGCCGGCATTGTATGCCTGTGTTCTGGTAACGGCTTTGATCATCGGACCGGTTTTTACGGCGGTTTCGGCCGGAGAATACTTCCGGCATCCGCAGTTTTTCCGGTATTTTCTGAATCTCCTGTTGAATCCGCAGTATACCCTCCCGGGAGCATTTGCGGACAATCCCTATCCGAATGCGGCGAACGGTTCCCTGTGGTCTCTGCCGGTAGAGATGATGCTCTATCTGGTCATGTGGGTTCTGATATCGCAGTTGAAAAAAGGGGAAAAGAGTGATACGGCTTATCGGATCTTTGCAGGGGCTGTCTGTATCCTTCATCTTCTGATCCTGTGGCGTTTCGATGACCGGAGACTGGTTCTCTGGGGAACAGACTGGCTGGGAGCATTTGATATGGTTCCGTTTTTCTTCCTGGGAGGTTTGTTCTGCTCGTCGTCCGCGAAAAAGCTGTGTAATGTTCCGCTTGCAGTAATCATGCTTTTGGCGGGACTTGGCATTCATACGGATCATACGGTGATCAATGAGATCGCTTCGTATATCATCATTCCTTACGTGACCGTTACCATCGGTGAATGTGAGAATGCAGCGGTTCTCAGCAGGGCAAAAGATGTAACATACGGTATGTATCTGTGGGGATTTTTGATACAGCAGTGTCTGGAAGCGGTTCTGCTGAAAAAGGGGATCTGTCTGGAAGCCGGCGTGATGAAGTTTGTGATCTGCCTGGCTGCGGCGTATCTGATGGGCTTGTTGTCCTGCTATACCGTAGAAGAGTGGGGCAGCCGATTCCGAAAGCAGTGCAAATGGACAGCAAAAACATAAACAGTATACAATACGGAACGATCCGTATTCACTTATAGAAAGGATTTAGTCAGTATGACAGCGGTAAACAGGGATAATAATTTTGATCTTCTCCGGCTGATCGCAGCATTTATGGTTTTTGCCGGACATATGTCATCTCTTCTGGGATATCCCATGCCGATGTTTCTGTGGCAGTCCGTGAACCAGATCGGTGTGATCATTTTCTTTATCATCGGCGGATATCTGGTCACCCTGAGCTGGGAGCGAGACGGAAATGTTCTGAGGTATTTCGTAAAACGGTTTTTTCGTATCTTTCCCGCGTATGCGGTCTGTATCCTGCTGACGGCTTTTGTGGTCGGACCTTTGTTTACCGAGCTTCCGTTAGAGGAGTATTATCATCATCCGCAGTTTTCTGCCTATTTCAAAAACCTGCTGTTCCGTACACAATATTTCCTGCCGGCGGTTTTTTCCAGAAATCCCATGCCGGACGTGTTGAACGGGTCGTATTGGTGCCTCGTGGTGGAGGTAGTCATGTACATCCTCATTCCGGTTATGTTTTTTGTCGGCGAAAAGCTGAAGATCAAAAAGATACTGTTCCTGTTTATGGCGATCGCATCGTATCTGTTCAGTATCGTTCAGATCCAGTTTTTCCCGGAGTGGCGTTGTGTGATCTATGATCTGGATGTGGCGCATGCCGTTACGATCGTTCCCTATTATTTCATGGGTGCAGCGATCGCAGTCTGCAAACCCAAAAGAGAGAAATTTAATCTTTCCATAGCACTGACCATGTTCTTTGCGGCGCATTGTCTGGTGATCGATTACAACGGTCTTGCCTGGGCGATGGAAGTACTGGTATTTGCTTATGTGATCATGACACTCGGTTTTACGAAACCGATCTGGGACCTGAAAAATATGGATATCTCCTATGCATTTTTCGTATGGGGATTTTTGATCCAGCAGATGACGATCCATATCCTGTATAATATCGTGAAACTTCCGGTGGCGGATTTTGGTGTATTTCTCATCAGTCTGGTGATCACGGTATTGCTGTCCCTGCTCACGGAAAGACTGGTGGAACGCCCCTGCAGGAAGCTGTCGGCACGGATATGTGCTTCTTTACAAAAGAAGAACGAAAAAACGGAGGGTTCTAAGTCATGAATGAAAAGAAAGATACCGGAAGAAATGCAAATATCGACCTGATCCGGACACTCTGTACGCTCTTTGTGATCATGATCCATACCACGGTAAAACCGTTTGGAGGGAAACCGCTGGCATATAATACTTTGTTGGGGGGACTGCTGGTCTCCAACGGGATCTTTTATCTGATGAGCGGGCGCCTGAATCTGGCAAAAGAATTTCATTCCGGAAAAGAGATTATCACGTTTTACAAAAAGAAGATCGTTTCCATTTTTATTCCGTATATCCTGATCTCCATAGCACTCTCTTTTGCAGATATGTATGCGGCAGATGAAAAAGACTGGTCAACCTTTTTTGTTTATACCTATAAAAATATCATGATGAACAATATCAGCATACATCTCTGGTTTATGTACTGCCTGACCGGTTTTCTGCTGTCGGTTCCTTTCTTCTCCAAGTTCCTGCATGGATCGAGTGATGACGAGCTTAAGATCCTGTTCTGGCTTGCGATGGGATGGAATGCGGTATATGTTTATCTGAACCTGAATTTCGGTGTCGCCTTTATGTATCAGGGATGGATCCTGGAAAAATGGGCTTTCATCTTTGTGATGGGTTATATGTCCACGCGGCTGATCAACGATAAGAACAAAAAGTTCTTTTATCTGGCCGGCGTGATCGGATTTGTGATTTCGATCCTCGGACAGACCTATATCCCGGAACACTTTACCTGCTGGGCTGATCTGAACCCGGGATTCCAGTTCTATATCATCGCATTTTTCACGTTCCTTGAAAAAGAGATCAGGATCAATAACGATCGAGTGAAGCGTTTCCTGTCCTTTAATGCGAAGTATTCTTTCCTGATATATCTGCTGCACTGGCATGTTCTGCATGCCCTGGCACCGAAGATCATAAAGACGGAGATCGGCTGGCTGCATTTTACCGCATCCACCGTATTCACCTATTGTGTTTCCCTGCTGCTTGCCATATTGCTGGAAAACCTCTTCCTGCGTTATGTGAAAAAAATTGTATCGCGTATATTAAAACTCAACGCATAGGATCGGGAGAGATGAAATGAGTTCTGACAGAAAAAAAGAGATCTTTGTATTTGCCCTGTTTGCCTTATTGATCTTTCTGATCCATCTGCCGATGGAGATCGTATCCGATGACCTGGTCAATATGGAGGAGCAGGTCATGCTTTCCGGCCTTCCGAAGAAATGGTATTTTCTCTTTCTGTTTAACGGCAGGTTTCTGACCGACGGGCTCGCCTGGTTTTTCTACTGTGTCCCTTATATTCTCTGGAAGGCATTTGATACGGTGGTCTGGTGTATTCTGCTGGTGCTGATCCGGAGGCTGTTCACAGACCGGTCGTTTCGTATGCTGGTGGTATGTGCGGTACTGGTATTGCTGTTTCCCATACTCCGGTATATGGCTTCCGCCGGATACATCGCTACGATGACCAATTATATCTATACCATGACGGCGATGCTGATCGGGATCACGCCGGTCGTAAAGAAAGTAAGAAAAGAAACGGTCAGCAAAAAAGAGATCGTTTTGGCAGCACTGTTTCTGATCTATGCGGAAAATCATGATCAGACGGCGATGGTCGCTATGGGGGCTTTCTTTTTGACAGGTGTGCTCTTCTTTGCGGAGTGGAAGAAAAACGCATCGGAGGAGAGCCGTCAGAGCTTTCGGTTCTGCCTGCGTTTTCTGATCTATGCGCTGATCGTCTATGTCCTGATGTATATTACTCCCGGACATCTGTATCGTATACAGATCGGAGATATCTATCCGTACTGGCTGCCCGGCTATGAAACATGGCCGATCTGGGAAAAGGTCTGGCGCGGGGTGGCTACGACATTTGCAAATCTGTTTTTTGTGCAGCCGGTGGTCTTCCGGGTATTCTGCGGTCTGCTGATCTTTCTTCTTCTGAAGAACGGCGCAAAAAAAACGGCAGCAGCATTGGGATTTCTGCTGTTGGGGACGGCAATCCTCGAACCGGACTGGTTTGTGATCTATTATGAGTATGCGGTGGGAATGCCGGATCTGCACGAGATCGCTTACAGTCCGCTGGGTGCGATCGTCAGTTTATGCTTTTTTGCGGTACTGATCCTTTCCGTGCTTCAGATCCGCAAGGCCGACCGGGATCTGGGGGATCGGCTGTTCCTTTTGAACATCCTCGGTTTTGGCTCCCGCTTTATGATGGGGCTGTCTTCCACGCTGTATCTGTCCTCCTTCCGAACCTTTACAGCCCAGTTGTTTTGCTTTATAATCTGTGATGTTCTGCTTGCGGGAAAGATACTGGGTACTATGGAGATGCGAGGTAAGACAGGTGAGTAGTGTGGCCGGGAGCGATAAGAAAAAAAAGACAGAGTATCCGGGCTGGATGGATATTGCGATACTCCTGGATGTGTTATCTGTATATATCGGAAGTCTCGGAGAAGCATCCGGTGCATTTACCACCTATGTATTTGCATTTAATGTGCCGCTCTTTTTCTTTCTGATGGGCTGCCGGTGCAAGTATTCCGAAACAGATAAGCTGTCATGGCACTATATCGTAAAGCAGATCAGGACGCTGCTGCTGCCGATGTGGGTCCTGACGGCAGTGGTGACGGGACTGCATTATTTCCTGCTGGCGGCACCGAAAGAAAGTATCCCGATGCTGCTTCTCGTTATGGCAAAGGGAGATATCCGGAACGAACCGATCAGTGGTGCTTCCTGGCTCATCTCCTGCCTGTTTGTGATGGACCTTCTGTTCCGTCTGCTTCTGCTTCTGAAGAAGCGATGGGCGGTTCTGTTGAGCAGTGTTGTGTTATATGCAATGACGCTGCTGCTATTCCCTGCGGCACCCAGGGTGGCGCCTACATGGATCTATAATGCAGACAGCGCGATCCATTATGTGCTGTTTTATACGGCGGGGTATTTTCTGGTACCGTATATCACGACATTGTTTGCGATGGACCGGCCGAAAAAAAAGATGGCTGTGATCGTCAGTTTTTGCGGAGCATGTGTGGTTTCGGCGGTCTTTTTCCTCTATCCGAAGGAAGTATACGGGATCTTTTCCGGGGGAGATCTGTTCTGGGAACTGGGATGCTTTCTCCTGATCCCAGCGATCCTGTCGTGGGTGCTCCTTTGTCTGGCACGGTTTGCCGATCGATGGAAACTGCCGGCAAAGGCCGGAAAAGAATATGTTTTGCTGCTCTGCAATGAGCAGGTATTTGCGGTGCTGGTTGCGGCACTCTATGTTTCCGGTATCGTTCTGCCGCTGCACGGTGTGGTGTATGCTGCGATCCGTATCGTGCTTGCATGTCTTGTGTTTATTCCGGTTGAAAAGCAGATCGCGAGAGCGGTGAAGTTTCTGATCTTCGGGACGGCCGGCTATACACCGATTTCCGAACGCAGTGTTTACGCAGGACAGGACAGGATCGTGCTGGCCGTGGTATCCTGCATTTTTATCGGACTGGTCTGGTTCCTGCATATGCCGATGCAGATCATTTCAGATGATGCGATCAATGTGGAATACATGAAAGAGGTTGGCGGCCTGTTTGAAAATATCTATTACCGGTATATGTCCAACGGAAAATGTCTGACAGACGGTCTGGCGGCAACGGTATCGTATATGATACCTTTTACTCTGTGGAAGGTGCTGGATACGATGTTGTACGGCGTGCTCCTTTATCTGATCTGGGATCTGTTTACGGACAGATCGGCGCGGATGATGATCGTCTGCGGGGTAGCGGTATTGCTCTTTCCGTTCAGTACCTATCTCAGTTCCGCAGGATTCATCGCCACTACGACCAATTACGTATATACGTTCCTTGGGATCCTTTTCGGGGCGGCTCCGCTGATTAAGATGTGCCGCGGAAGAAAGGCCGGTATCTTCTCCTATCTGTTTGCATTCGCGGGACTGGTCTATGCGGAGAATCAGGATCAGACGGCGGCGATCGCGATCGGTCTGTTCCTGATGTTCGGAGGCTATTATCTGGTCCGGTGGCTGCGGGGGCATAAAGAGGAAGATAAAAGACTGGTATCGCAGAGTTTCCGTTTTCTTGTGATCGCAGTGCTCATTTATCTGTGGATGTTTTATATGCCGGGGCATATTTTCCGGATGACCAATGACTGGGAGATGGATAACTATCTGCCGCAGTTCCGTGACTGGACACTTTCCTATAAGCTGTACAGAGGAATGGCGACGACGTTTGCGAATCTTTTCTTTCTGCAGCCGACGGTTTATGTGATCTTCTGTTTATTGCTGATCGCTCACATCTTTTTGTACAACAGGAAACAGCTGTGGTGTGGTATACTTCTTTCGGTACTTGCCCTGGCGGCGAACGTGCTGGATAAGAGATGGTTTATCACCTATCCGCTATATGGGGCAGGGATGCCGGATCTTACGGATGGAGCCGGCAGTGTACTCTTCAGTGTGGCTTTGTTCCTGTCACTGATCCTGGCAGTATATGCCGTCGGCAGGGTGAATGAGCGCCTGGCACTGGTACTATTTACCATCAATGTGCTGGGGTTCGGATCCAGGATCATGATGGGAATGTCTCCGACATTGTACATTTCATCGTTCCGGACTTTTACGGCGCAGCTGTTCAGTTTCATTCTTTGTGATGTATTGCTGATGCAGGATATATTGAAATCTTTGAAGGGAAGGGAAACAGTATGATCTCAGTTGTCATTCCGGCATATAATGAAGAAAAAATGATCGCGAAAACTACGGATGTGATCTGCGGAATCCTGAAAGATGCATCGATCGCATACGAATTGGTCTTTGTGGATGACGGCTCCAAGGACGGAACCTGGAAGGAAGTGCAGAAAGCTTCCGAGGGATATCCGGGAGTGCGCGGCATCAGTTTTTCGCGGAATTTCGGGAAGGAATCGGCGATCTTTGCGGGGCTGGCCGCTGCAAAAGGGGAATGCGCGGTGGTGATCGACTGTGACCTGCAGCATCCGCCCGAAAAGATCGTGGAAATGTACCGTTTGTGGGAAGAAGGATACGAGATCGTGGAGGGCATCAAAGCCAGCAGAGGCAAAGAGAGTGTGATGCATGCGTTTGCGGCGAAGTGTTTTTACAGTATGATCAGTGATGCCACGGGAATCGATATGTCCCGTGCATCCGATTATAAGCTGCTGGACCGAAATGCGATCAATGTACTTCTGAATATGCGGGAGAAGAAAGTATTCTTCCGGGCGCTGTCCTCCTGGATCGGATTTAAGACGACACAGATCGAGTATGACGTGATGGGACGGGAAGCCGGCGAGTCCAAGTGGTCTACCCGTTCGCTGATCCGTTACGCGCTCACCAATATCACGTCCTTTACCGTGGCTCCCCTGCAGCTGATCACGGTGCTGGGCATCCTGCTGTTTGTAGTGACGGTAGCACTGAGCATACAGACGGTGGTCTATAAGATCATGGGGATCGCGGCAGAGGGCTTTACCACGATCATCATCCTGCAGTGCTTTACCAGCAGTACGATCATGATGAGTCTTGGGATCATGGGCTATTATATCGCAAAGATCTACGAAGAGATCAAAGGAAGACCGAAGTATATCGTTGCAGAGGAGACCGGTAAAGGAAGAACGTCCTATTCGGAAGGCATGGATCGGAAAGTATCGGAATAAGGAGAAACAGGTTGCTGTTTAATACCGCTGATTATTTAATATTTCTCCCGGTTATCGTCATCCTGTACTACTGCATCCCGACCGGATGGAGATATCTGTGGCTGCTGGGTGCCAGTTATTATTTCTATATGCAGTGGAATCCGGCCTACGTCCTGCTGCTGCTGGCCGTAACAGTCATCACATTTGCCGGGGGGCTGCTTCTGGAAAAGACGGAGTCTGCCGGCAGGAGAAAGGCCTGTCTGGTCACGGTGATCTCGGTCAATCTGCTATTGCTGGGATATTTCAAATATTCCGGTATGCTGACCGGATACCTTAACCGTGTGGTCACCTGGGCAGGCGGCGGAGAGATACCGTGGGATCATGAGATCGTGCTTCCGGTGGGGATCTCTTTTTTTACGTTGCAGGCGATCGGATATCTGATCGATGTATATCGCAGGGAGATCTATGCCGAGCATAACTTTTTCCGTTATGCGCTGTTCATTTCCTTCTTTCCGCAGCTGGTGGCGGGGCCGATCGAGAGGTCCAAAAATCTGCTGAAGCAGCTGGCCGAAAAGCAGAAGTGTTCCTACGAAAATATCCGGCGTGGATTATTGCAGGTGCTGTACGGTCTGTTTCTGAAGATGGTGATCGCGGACCGGCTGGCCGTCTTTGTGGACCACGTATACAGTGATACAGCATCGTATCCCGGATTCTATATCGTGGTTGCCACAGCTCTTTTTGCTATCCAGATCTATTGTGATTTCTACGGGTATTCCGTGATCGCCAGGGGAAGTGCCCTGCTCATGGGGATCCGTCTGATGGATAATTTTAAGGCACCGTTTCTTTCGAGGGATACCAATGAGTTCTGGAGAAGATGGCATATCTCTCTTTCGTCGTGGTTTCGGGATTATCTGTATATTCCCCTGGGGGGGAACCGGAAAGGGGAAGTAAGGAAATACATAAATCTTTTGTTCACGTTCGCGATGAGCGGGCTCTGGCACGGCGCTTCCATGGCATTTATTACCTGGGGGCTGCTCAACGGGATCTTTCAGGTTACGGGACAGGTCGTGCGCAGGCTCCTGCGGAAGAGAGGCCTGTTAAAGGAAGCAAAAGAAAAGGAGGTGTTCAGCGGCAAAGTGCTGCAGACGATGATCACCTTTCTGCTCTTCTGTTTTTCCGTGCTTTTTTTCCGGTCGAACAATATGGTGGATGCATGGCACAATCTGTGCCGGCTGTTTTCCGTAAACAACTGGTATGTTTTGTTTGATCACTCTCTGACAGAGCTTGGTATTTCTGCGGAGTATTTTTACGTGCTGGCCGTCTCCGTGCTGATCCTTTTTGGCGTAGACCGGCTGAAATACAGGGAGCAGGATGTGACCGTGCTTTTTTTCCGGCAGCAGCTGTGGTTCCGGATCCTGACGGTCACGGTATTGACGGTTATGATACTGCTCTTCGGATGCTACGGAAGCATCTATGATGTGCAGCAGTTTATTTATTTTCAGTTCTGACGGGTGGAGGATATGGCAAAAAGGATCAGAAAAACGGCAGCCGCCTGGATCATCGGGATCGTGTTTTTTGTGCTGGTCTGTAAAGGACTGGATTTTTTGTTTGTCACATATGACCCCTGGCACAGGATCCTGTTTCACTCCTATTATGAACAGGAGCGGATCGACAATCTGTTTGTGGGATCCTCTCACGTGTTCTGCGATGTGGATCCGGCTCTGCTGGACAGCATCAACGGGCAGCAGAATTTCAATCTGGCTACGCCGGGGCAGCGGTGGGACGATACCTATTATCTGCTGAAGGATGCACTGGACCGATATGATGTGGGGCATGTATATCTGGAATGTTACTATATGTTAATGACGGAGCACGAGATCTGGACCGGACAGGGACAGGAATTTACACGCGTGGATTATTGCAGGGATCCGGCCAATTACCAGTACCCATGGATGATCACTTACGAGATGCACCCGTCTGCCGAAACGCTGGCGATGCAGCTGCACGCAGCCGACCGGGAGCACCTGCCGGAAACGATATTTCCGTTTGTGCGCTACCGTGCCAATCTGTTTGATGAAAATGCAATACGCAATAATATAGAAGAAAAAACCGGTGATGCATACCGGGAGTACCGTTATCACACGGACCTGACGGAATGGGACGGCACGCCCTGGTGCCAGGAGTACAGGGAGAAAGGGTTCTTTTATTCGGACGGGATATTGACGGACCGCGAAAAGAACATCCTGCAGACCAGGGATCTGGGAAACTATGGGATCGGAAAGGAAGACGGCACCTGGCTGAAAAAGACGATCGAACTGTGCCGTGCCAGGGGTGTGGAGATCGCATTATTCATCTCGCCGGTCTATGATGTGCAGCTTTTGAGTACGGAAGACTATGACCGGTTTCTGGGGGAGCTGCGGGATACGGCTGCCGGATACGGGGTGCCGCTGTATGATTTCAATCTGGTCAGAGAAGAAGTTCTTCCTATAAAAAAGGGAGAGTATTTCATGGATGCGGGGCATCTGAACGGGGCAGGTGCGGCTCTTTTTACACCCGTGCTGTGGCGTGCTGTCACTTCTCCGGAGGAAGAAACGCGGGAATGGTTCTATGATTCCTATAAAGAACGGCTGCTTGCAGAGACACCGCAGATCTATGGCCTGTACTTTCAGGAGACGGATCTGAGCGATCTTCCCTACGAAGACGGAAGCCTGCGGTATATGAGCAGACGGTATACGATCGCGGCCAACCGGGAGGATATGAAGTATCGGATCGCCCGGCTGCCCAAAAACGCAGCGGATGCGGAAGAGCCGATCTGGGAAGCTATCGAAGGAAACAGCTTTATACTGCCCACCGGAAGCGATGAACTGATCATGATCGAAGGCAGCTGCGGAGACGAAAAATGCGGGATCACCGTGGATATCGGGGTGTGGAATTAGTGCATTTGAAACAATTACGACACGGAATATGAAAAAAATGTCGTGAAATTGCAAAAAAATATAAAAAGACCTTTACAAAAAAAATAATAAGTGTTATCATCAACCCTGTAAATTCAAATTGGCTTATTTAATGGGCCGGAAAAAATGTGATGGGGGCCTAGTACTCCCGCAAAAAAAAATTATTCCGAAAGGGAGGAAAGAAAATGAAGGCAAATTTTGTTAAAGCAATGGGCGTGATCGCAACTGTAGCTTCTGTAGCAGGTGCACCTCTGATGGCTATGGCAGCTGAAGGCGAAGGTAGCGGCAGCTCCATCCCGGCAATCGCTCTGGATGACCTTACATCTGAAGAGGGTGTTAAGGTTGGCGAAGTTGTTCTGAAGGCAACAGCTGATGAAGAGGGTAACATCGAGTCCCTTAAGGTTTTGAAGGCTGACGGAACTGTTGATACAGATTTCGATGGTTTGCAGAACGTTGCATTCAAGGGCGGCAAGGCTGAGACTCTGGTAGTCATCGATGGTGAGTGGAACACCAAGTATGATTCCGCTAAAGACGGTGCATTCAAGATGGGCGACAACGAGTACTACGTAGCAGGTGGTGTTGTTAACCAGAACGCAAACGGTCTGATCTTTACCGGCGAGAAGGACGGTTTCCGTTTCCTGACAGCTGGTCGTGTAGCTACCGGCAACAAGGGTCTGGTAATGTACAACAATGAGTGGTTCTACATCGATGACAACGGTAACTGCGACACAACCTACAATGCAGTTGTTGATTGGAACGATGCTAAGTTCGTTGTAACAGATGGTCAGCTGAGACTTGACTACACCGGTTTCGTTGCAGAGCCGACCGAGATCAAGACCAGCACCACAATGAAGTACTATGTACTGGGTGGCCAGCTGTTCGGTGATGGCGAGATCACAGCTATCGGTTCCGACGGTGCTATGCATACTGAGACTGTTGCAGCAGGTGTTGTAAAGTAATTTTATCGACATCATTGTTGAACAATTGATCTGAACGAATGAGGAGAGAGTTGTTTTTTGCAACTCTCTCTTTTCAGTTAAAGAAACGAAACGGATGGGAGATCAGGGGAATGAAGGGAAGATGGTCCAATAAAGGTTTCAGCAGACTGTGGAATAGCGGCTGTGCTTTGATGATCGGGGCACAGATCCTGGCGGGCAATGTGCTGACTGCAGCAGCAGAGGAACCGGAAGAGACGCCGGTTTCGGAGCAGCAGGAGACGGGATCGGAAGAAAAATCTACAGCGGAACCGCAGGAGGCAGGGCCGGCAGAAGAAGCTGCAACGGAACCGCAGCAGGCAGGCACGGAAGAGGAAACTATAGTGGAACCGCAGGAGACAGAGCCGGAAGAGGAAGATGCTCAGGAAGAAGCGGAATCCGAAACGGACGCATTGTCCGGATATATCGGTATGCCGGAAGAATATGATGTACCGGGGCTGGAGAGTGATCTGGATTATGATACTCTGCGCGGTATGCTGGTGGACGGACAGGGATCGGAAGAACCGCTGCTGATGACAGCTCCCGAAACAGACTCACTGCCCGCAGCGTTTCCCTGCAAATATACCCAGTCGTGGCTGGAGTACATGACGAAACATTACCCTGTCACCAGGAATCAGGGATCCTATGGTTCATGCTGGGCACATACTTCGGTAGCACTGGCGGAGTTTAACCTGATCAATCAAAAAAAAGCGGCTGCGGATATTGATCTGAGTGAACTGCATCTTTCTTACTGGGCCTATACAAAAGGCACAGCATCGGAAGCAGCGGGAGATACAGGGGATAATGTGACCTTTCAGACCGGCGGCAGATCGATCCTGAATAACGGCGGCAGTATGGGGATTGCAGCGCAGACACTGATGCGTCAGAGAGGTTACGCAAAGGAAGCCACAGCGCCTTATTACACCAAGGCGGACGATGTAGCAAACGGCGAAGCGCTGGATGCATCGACGGAGCGGCAGGATGTTGCTTATCTGCAAAATGCATACCTGATCAATATCCGGGATGATGTGGATCTGGTAAAAGAGGCGATCCGGACGAATGGTGCGGTCGGCGCATCGATCTACGAAAGCTATTCCTATTACAACGCCGAAACCAATGCATATTATGAATGTACGCATACGGAAAAACAGATCAACCACGCGATCACGATCGTGGGCTGGGACGATGATTTTCCGAGAGATTCCTTTAAAACATGTAACGGGAAACTGCCGGAAAAGAATGGTGCCTGGCTGGTACGCAACAGCTGGTCTGCCAAAGCAGAGGCATCGTATCAGTCCTATCACTGGCTTTCCTATGAGGATACCTCTATATTGGGAGCATGGGTTTTTGAGGCGGGTACGGATTTTCCTTATGATAATCATTACTATTACGACAGCACAGTACACAATGCCGCTTTTTATCGTGGTATGCGCGGCGCTAATATCTATACGGTAGACGGCCCGGCACAGGCCTCGGAAGAAAAACTGGCGGCAGTCAGCTTTGAAGTGGCAGCGGTCGGAGAAGAACCTTCGAAGTATACCGTGCAGATCTACCGGGACCTGAGCGGTAACACACCAAACAGCGGTGTGCTGGTTGAGGAGGCCACGACTACGGGGACGATCGCCTTTAAGGGGCAGTATACGATTCCCCTGGCCGCACCGGTACTTCTGAATAAGGGAGAGAAGTTTGCTGTTGTTGTCTGGTTCGACGATAAGTCTTATGCGTTGGAACAGGAACGCTCGATCTCCGATTACGGTTCGGTCAATGTAACGGTGGCATCCGCGAAGGGACAGAGTTTTCGCTCGTCGAACGGAACATCCTGGACGGATATGGGAACCGAGGGGAATCTGGTGATCTCTGCGCTGACGAAGAATGCAGGTGTGATACCCAAGCCGGTACCGACGCTGGAGGAGTACGTGGAAGGCGTGGTATTTGAAGATGATCCGCAGCATATCGTAAAAGCCGAAACCGATGCGAACGGTAATCTCAGAATGGTCAGGGTATATTCGAACGGAGGGACATCGATTGATAAGAATGTAGATTCACTGCTTCGAAACATACGGCTCAAAGGAAAGGACGGAAAGACGTATATTTATACGCTGGTATTTACCGATGGCATATGGGACACCACGTATGATTCCGGTACCCGTGGAGCCTATACTTACAAAGGGGAATCCTACTTTGTGGCCGGCGGTGTGGTAAACCAGAATGCCAACGGGCTGATCTATACCGGTGATAAAGAGGGATGGAAATTCCTTGCAGCGGGCCGGGTGGTAACGGATCATGCCGGACTGGTCATGTATGCGGATAAATGGTTCTGGATCGATGGCGCCGGCAGCTGTGATCAGGAGTATGCAGCGATCGTGAAGTGGAACGGCGCTGACTTCCTGGTACATGGTGGCAGACTGCGTACGGATTATACAGGCTTCACTTACGATCCGCAGGACAGTGATACGTGGTATCACATCACCAACGGCCAGGTATGGGGCGATGGCGAGATCACGGACATAAGCATTGAAGGCGGCGAGATCACACGGAATGTTGTTGGTGGTGTAGTACAAGAGTAAACGGTATATTAAAAGAACAGAATCAAAACAGGTGGCGTGTGAGCAGGAGGTATTGTTAAGTGAAAAAAAGAGCAATCAGCAGAATGCTGACAACGGTGCTTTCATCGGCGATGATCATAGGCCGGATGGGAACATCAATCCATGTGCTGGCGGAAGGAGATACGTCGGAACCGGTCTGCGGGGAGGAAATAACAGAGGAAGAGCCTGTTGAGATCATAGAAGAAGATTTTGTGGAGGCTGAAGAAGAGAGTGTCGCAGAATGCGATGATACAGGATCCGTCATGGAACAGGATGGGCAGCCTTTTGGGAAGGGATATCAGATATCGCCGGAGGATCCGAAGGTACCCGCACTGAATAGCGCGCTTAGTTATGCGGAAATGCGTTCGGAGCTGGTGGAAGGAGATGATGATTTTCCGCTTGTTATGACAACTACACACCGTATGGCTGCGGAGAGTGCGTACCCGGTAAGTTATGACGGGGAATGGCTGCAGTATATGAAAGATACCTTTCCGGCAACCAGAAGCCAGGGCATATACGGAACCTGCTGGGCGTATGCGGCAGTTTTTCTGGGCGAGGCCTCGCTGATCAAACAGGGGCTGGCAGATAACAGCATTGATCTGAGTGAGCTGCATCTCGTGTACTGGTCTTTTATGGACGGAACTCCTTCCAAAGCGGCAGGCGGCAGTGGGGATCGCATTGTCTTTTCGTCGGATGACGTACGAAATGATATGATGTATCTGGCGGGAAACGAAGCACTTGCAGTCCAGACTCTGATGCGTCAGAGAGGATATGCGGAGGAAAGTACAGCGCCTTACGATATGGCGGATGAGATTGAAAATGGCGGAAGTCTGGATGCAGCTACGGAGAGACAGGACAGCGCATATCTGGTGAATGCCTATCAGCTGAATATTGCGGAAGATCCGGAACTGGTAAAGGGTGCGATCAAATTTAACGGCGGAGTGTCGGCCGGGATCCATGCGGATACCGATCGTATCGGCTATAACAGCAGCACCAATGCATACTGGAATTCGACGTCTGTCCGGCCGGATCACAATGTGGTACTGGTGGGATGGGATGATGATTATCCGAAGGAAAACTTTGTGGCAGCAGACGGGACATCCCCGGAACATAATGGCGCATGGCTGGTCCGTAACAGCTGGTCAGACACGGCTGAGGCTGATTACAGGTCATATTTCTGGCTGTCGTATGAGGACCGGTCTCTGGCACGGAGCGCATGGGCCTTTGAAGCAGACCGGAGTTTTCCGTATGACAATCATTATTATTACGACTCGGAGTATCATTTCAGCAGTGCTTATTGCTATGACAGCTTTGCCAATGTCTATACGGTGAATGGAGAAGCAGGAGCCGAAAAGGAAATTTTGAAGGCGGTTGATTTTGCCGTAACTCTCGGAGAGACATCAACGGAGTATACGGTGGAAATATACAAGGACCTTGCAGGAGACCGGCCGGACACGGGAGTCCTTGCCTCTGTGGTGAAGGGAAAGGTCTTTTTTCCGGGGAACTACACGGTAGAACTCAGTGAGCCGGTAACGCTGGAGCGTGGGAGCAGTTTCGCCGTGGTGATCCGTTTTGACCGGACGGATGCGGCTGTTCCCATGGAATATATCGTTTCGGGAGAGGGCGCCGTGCAGTTTGTGGCACATCCGGAAGGGAAGAGTTTCTATCAGGCGGGAAATACCTCCTGGCGTAAGAACAGTTCCGGTGATTTTTCCATCGGTGCACTTACTGTGGATTCCGGAAATACGGTAATACCCACGCCGACAGAGAAACCGGACGTTACGCCGACACCGGCAGATCCCGGCAGCAATTCATATCACAAAGAGGATGCTGTGGCAGGGGTATCTGCAATGGACGCGGAACATACCCTGCGCTTAACACTCGATCAGAAGGGGAATTTCTCGGACGCTGTGATCCTTGGTGCCGACGGAGAGGTTGATACATCGGTGGATTCCTATATTGCCAATATCTTTACCGGCAATAAGAATGCAGACGGTACGGAGGAGTTTTATTCCCTGGTATTTACCAACGGCAGGTGGGATACTTCCTACGATTCCGGGAAGATGGGAGCGTACACTTATCAGGGGGAATCCTATTTTGTAGCCGGTGGCGTGGTAAACCAGAATGCGAACGGCCTGATCTATACGGGAGATGCCGGCTGGAAGTTTCTGGCAGCCGGACGGGTAGTAACCGGGAATGCCGGTCTGGTGATGTATGGCGACCGGTGGTTTTGGATCGACGATACCGGAAGCTGTGATGACAGTTATGCTGCGATCGTGAAATGGAACGGTGCGGACTTTCTGGTGCATGGCGGCAGGCTTCGCACGGACTATACCGGTTTCACCTATGATCCGCAGGACAGGAGCAGGTGGTATCACATCACTGCAGGGCAGGTATGGGGAGACGGAGAGATCACTGATATCAGCATCGAAGGCGGCGAGATCACGCGGAAGGTAATAAACGGTGTGGTGGAGTAAAACAGAACAGAGAAAGACAAAAAATGTCGCCTGCGATGGGCGACTTTTTTGTTGTTTTTCGGGAACAGGTATATTATACTTGTTAGCGTTAACTGCATATACTGCGGAGATGATTCTGAAATGGCAATCAGATGGATTCGCTAGTATATACGGATCGTGTTTTAGCAATATGGGAAGTAGATCAGGAGGTACTACGATGGCAAGACGATGGGCGAGAAAACTCGGACGCGGAATGGCAGTGATTATGGCCGTTTCACAGATGAGCGGAATGGCGGTATGGGCTGCTCCGGAAGATGCTCAGAACGAAACAGAGGTGGAACAGGCGGAATATGAGGAACATGAGCTTGTTCACGGAGTGACGATAACGCCAGTGGGGGGGACAACTGTAACTCCACATTTTAACGAGGCTTTTACCCTGCAGGTACAGGTTACAAAGGATGATGATGCGGCGTATACGTATGAATGGTATAAAGATTTTCGGTCAAATGGCAACAAGCTAAATGTTCACACAGAAGAACTGACAGTTACGGAAGGTGTTTCGGCAACGCAGCAGGCATATATATTTTGCGTGTTTCAGGATGGAATGACCCAGCCTGTAGCTGAGAAGACGTTTACGGTCAAACCGACCAATGATCTGGAAGCGCATGTTAAAGGAGATCCGGATAGTCAATCTAAAAATTTATGCTTGCCGTACGGTTCTTCGGTGACATTGAGTGTGGAAGCGAGCGCGCATGATGAATCCAATATGAATTACACTTGGCGTAATGTGGATATACGTAATTTAGTATCGGGGACAGCTTGTACCGATTATACGATCGATAAGGTGGAAAAGAACGACACCTATACATGTTATGTTTCAGACGGAATATCGACTTTTGATGCGTTGGTGGATTTTATTATTACAATAGACAATGCGTTTGTCGCATATCCGGAGGGAGAGGCGGAAACAGAAACCACAAAGACCATAAATGCTGAGACAGGCAGTGAGCTGACCCTGAAGGTGATCGCATCCTGTAAAGATAATTCGTTGGGGTATGGCTGGGGATCAAAGACAGCGCGGCAGTCAGCTTATACAACGGTACTAGGGGCAGCAAGTGATACATATACAGTAACCGTGGGCAGTGAAGAGATGTACTACCGGTGCAGTGTATATGATCAATTTAAGAATAATAAGCAGATCGTATTTATCGTGAAGCCGGTAACACCGACGCCTACGACAGTTGCTGTGACCGGTGTTACTTTGGATAAAGGTACACTGGAATTACAGGCAGGAGAGAGTACGACTCTTACAGCAACCGTAAATCCGACCGATGCCAGCAATAAGAATGTGAGCTGGAGCAGCAGTGCTCCGGGTGTGGCTGCGGTAAGCGCAAGCGGTGAAGTGACGGCCGTGTCTGCCGGAACGGCAACGATCACGGCGCGTACGGAAGACGGTGATCATGAGGCAACCTGTGCAGTAACGGTAACGGAGACAGAGCCTAGTCCGAGTCCAAGCCCGGAGACGACGGAAACACCGAGTCCAAGCCCGGAGACAACAGGAACGCCGAGTCCGAGCCCGGAGACAACGGGAACACCGAGTCCGAGCCCGGAGACAACAGGAACACCGAGTCCGAGTCCGGAGACAACAGGAACGCCAAGCCCGAGCCCGGAGACAACGGGAACGCCAAGCCCGAGCCCGGAGACAACAGGAACGCCGAGCCCGAGTCCGGAGACAGAGCCTAGTCCGAGTCCGAGCCCGGAGACAACAGGAACCCCAAGCCCAAGCCCGGAGACAACGGGAACACCGAGTCCGAGTCCGGAGACAACGGGAACGCCGAGTCCGAGTCCGGAGACAACAGGAACGCCGAGTCCGAGCCCGGAAACAACGGGAACACCGAGTCCGAGTCCGGAGACGACGGGAACGCCGAGTCCGAGTCCGGAGACAACAGGAACGCCAAGCCCGAGCCCGGAGACAACGGGAACACCGAGTCCGAGCCCGGAGACGACGGGAACGCCAAGCCCGAGCCCGGAGACGACAGAAACGCCGAGTCCGAGCCCGAAGACAACAGAAACCCCAAGCCCGAGCCCGGAAACAACGGGAACGCCGAGTCCGAGTCCGGAGACAACGGAAACGCCGAGTCCGAGCCCGGAGACAACGGGAACGCCAAGCCCGAGCCCGGAGACAACAGGAACACCGACGCCGAGTCCGAGCCCGGAAGCAACAGGAACCCCGACGCCGACACCTGTCCCCACTCCGGTAAAGGTGACCGGCGTAAGTCTGAATAAGACAACACTGAATCTGCTGGTTGGGACCACGTCCACGCTGGCGGCAGATGTGAATCCGGCAAATGCAGCTGACCGGAAGGTAAGCTGGTCCAGCAGCGATCCGGCCGTGGCAGCCGTAGATGAGAACGGAACCGTAACGGCGGCAGCAGCAGGCAGGGCAACCATTACGGTAAAGACTGCGGACGGTGGTTTTACCGCAGACTGTGAAGTAAATGTAACGGAAGAAACCATAGCATTGACCGGTATCCGTATAGACCGGGAAGAACTGACACTGACCGAAGGCGATACCGCTGCCCTGATCGTGAGTATGGTACCGGAGAACGCTACCGAGCAGAAAACCGTATTCGGCAGCAGTGACGAAAACGTAGTGACGGTTGATCCAAACGGAAAGATCACGGCAATAGGAGCAGGAACGGCGACGGTCACGGCGTCGACCGAAGACGGAGCATTTACGGCAGCCTGTCAAGTGACCGTAGAAGCAAAGCCGGTGGTAACAAGTGTAAGTCTGAATGTGACAACACTGGAGCTGGTGGTCGGCAGGACGGCCGTGCTGGAGCCGGGATTTGTGCCGGAGGATGCGCAGAATAAGGATGTAACCTGGAGCAGCAGCAATGAAGCGGCAGCAACTGTTGATGAGAACGGAAAGGTGACCGCCGTAGCCGCAGGTACTGCTGTGATCACGGTGACCACGGCAGAGGGCGGACTGACAGCGGAATGTACGGTAACGGTTACAGAAAAGACGGAGATCAGTAACAATACTTTCTCTGTCGATCAGGCAGCCGAAGGGGTGCCGGTCATCAACAACAGCGATTATACCCTGAAACTGGATATGGATGCGGAGAAGGGAACGATCCGTTCCGCGGCGATCTATGATACGGAAGGCAATGTGGCAGAAGAGATCGATTCTTATATGGTAAACATTGTTACGGATTATGATACCGACGGCAAGACACCGAAGACCTTCTATACGCTGGTATTTACGGATGGCAAGTGGGATACCTCATATGATTCCGGCACGAAGGGCGCTTATGAGTATAAGGGGGTAGAGTATTTTGTAGCAGGCGGTGTAGTAAACCAGAACGCAAACGGTCTGATCTATACCGGTGCTGACGGATGGAGATTCCTTGCGGCAGGTCACGTGGTGACCGGTTATGAAGGGCTGGTGATGTATGCCGATAAGTGGTTCTGGATCGATGCGAATGGTAAATGTGATGAGAACTATGCTGCGATCGTGGACTGGAACGGTGCGAAATTCCTCGTACACGGCGGCCGACTGCGTACGGATTATACCGGCTTTACCTACGATCCGCAGAATCCGGGCACGTGGTATCATATCACCGCAGGCCAGGTATGGGGGGACGGAGTGATCACAGACAAGAGTATCGAAGGCGGCGAGATCACCAGGACCGTAGTAAATGGTGTAGTGCAGTAAACATAATATTATATTCCTGAGACAGGCAGAGGGACGGTTCTTGTTGTCGGATGAAATCAGACAAAAGAAGAGTCTCTCTGTCTTTTTGTCTTGAAAAAAGACCGGATATCTGTTACAATCAACAAGGTTACATAAGATTGCCAACTACGGAAAGGAAGGTGCTTAACATGCAAAAATGGAAACGCAGTCTGCTGGGACTTGCCGGTTCCGTGATGATCAGCGGCGGGATGATCCTCAACCCGTTACTGGACGGGATGGCATTGCAGGCATTTGCGATGACGGAGAAAGAGTGGAATAACAATAGAGGTGACGCAAATGTGTTTGATCCGGGAGAGACGCTCAAGGGTACGATCGACAAATCGGACGATGACGATTATTACAAGTTCGTGCTCGATGAGGCCGGTGAATTTTCGGTGGATATCACTTCTTATCTGAAGACCTATACACTGCAGCTGTATAAGGGGGATGACCGGATCTGGGAAGCAGCCAAGAAATCGCTGGACAATGGTGCTTCTTCCCGGAAGGATTCCTACAATTTTGATCTGGATATCGGCACATACTATCTGATGGTTTCCGGAAACGATACCACCGGTGATTACTCGATCGAAACCGATTTTGATGATCTGGATCTGACCGAAAGGGAGAGCAATGATACGCGCGAGAAGGCAAATTCATTTGTGCTCGGAAATACGATCCGCGGTATGATCGGCAAGGGAGATGAGTACGATTATTACAAGTTTGACGTAACCGCCGATCAGAAGGTCAACTTTACGGTGCGGTCTTATCTGGGATCCGCCATTTTCCGTGTTTATGACGGAAACGGCAGCAAGATCTACGATTCCGATGATATTAAGCTCGATTCCGGAAAGGATTACAAGAAATTTACCAAAGAGATGAATTTTACTAAAGGTACTTATTACCTCTGCTTTACGAACAGCGGTGACAAGGGTACCTACACCGGCAGATACGAGATCGAGACCAAGAGTACGGCGTCCAACTATACCGAGGTGGAAAACAATGGCAGTATCGCATCTGCAAACGATATCGGTCTTCCCACGGAGATCCGGGCTTGTATCGGAGAAGGTGATGAATACGATTATTTCAAATTCCAGATCGTAACCGGCGGCAACCTCAACGTGGATGTAAAGTCCTGGGTGCAGAAGTACAGTGTACGACTTTTTGATTCGAACGGAAGCCGGATCTGGACACAGGATCTGGACCGCAGCAGCGATGATAAGTCCAGATATGATGGTTTCAATGTAGATATGAAAGCCGGAACCTATTACATCTGCTTTACCAACCGGGACGGTGATTACAAGGGCGACTATACGATCAATCTGAGTATGGACGGTCAGTCTCCGACACCGACCACTTCGCCGACACCGACCACTTCGCCGACCCCGACGACAGCACCGACTCCGACCGCAGCACCGACTCCGGCGGTAAACAATACCTTTAACAAGCAGGATGCGGCAGCAGGCGTCAGAGTGATCGACGGTCAGCATACCCTGTGGCTGGGAGTGAATTCGGACGGCAATATCACCGGAGCAGCGATCACGGATTCCACGGGTAGTGTAGATACAAGTGTAGATTCCTATATCTGCAATATCGTGACCAAGAGAGATGCAAACAATAACCCGCAGGAATTCTATTCCCTGATCTTTTCGGATGGTAAGTGGGATACCGCTTATGATTCCGGAACCAGAGGCTCGTATGTATATCTGGGTGTGGAGTACTTCGTAGCCGGCGGTGTTGTGAACCAGAATGCCAACGGCCTGACCTATACGGGTGAAGCGAACGGATGGAGATTCCTGGCTGCAGGCCACGTGGTAAAAGATAACGGCGGTCTGGTAATGTACGGAGACAAGTGGTTCTGGATCGATAATAACGGCAAATGCGATAACAACTATGCTGCGATCGTTAAGTGGAACGGAGGAAACTTCTTAGTACATGGCGGCAGACTGCGTACGGATTATACCGGCTTTACATATGATCCCCAGAATAAGAATAACTGGTATCATATCACCAACGGCCAGGTATGGGGCGACGGCCTGATCACCGATGCCAGCATCGAAGGCGGTATGATGACCCGCAATGTAAAGAACGGTGTAGTACAGTAAAGAAATGTTTTTGTAACAGAAGTATAAGACAGACGGCTTCCGGAAAGAATGTTCCGGAAGCCGTTTTTGTCTTAGAAATACCGGCACACGTGCAGAACGCAGATTCGTATTGCAAAGACACTTTTTTTCTTATATAGTAATAGCAATTTCAGTAATTAAAACGACGGAGGTAAGCAATGAACAGAAAAAAGAAGATCCTGAAAAGTATGACCGGAGGACTGCTCAGCGCAGCGATGCTGTTTTCTACGGTGAACGGTTTCGGCACCATGAAGGTGTCGGCAGCAGAAGAAAAGGATTATGGTGAAGCACTGGCAACATCGCTGTATTTCTTTGATGAAAACGCGTGCGGTTCGGATGTGGATACCCTTGGTATCAAGTGGAGGGGAGACTGCCATACCTATGATGCACAGGCACTGATCTCGCAGGCAGATGGTTTTCCGGCGGCCTTCACATCCCTGATCGATCCGGATGGTGACGGCAAGGTGGATGTAAGCGGCGGTTATCACGATGCCGGAGATCATGTGAAGTTTAATGTGACGATGGGATTTGCCGGTTCCTCTCTGGCAATGGCGGAATACCTGTTTCCGGGGGCTTATGAAAAAGCGGGATGCCGGGATCATCTGGAAAAGATCGTGAGGCGGAATGCGGATTACCTGATGAAGACCACTTGGCTGGATGAAAAGGGCGAAGTGGCTGCAGTATGTCATGTCGTGGCAGATGGGAATGCGGATCACAGTCATTGGGAAGCGCCGGAGAAGCAGACCTATGAGCGGAAGACCTACTGGCTGAACCGTGATTCCAACAATTCGGTCGTATGCTGCGAGATGGCAGCGGCGCTGGCAGGATGCGCCTATGTGGTGAAGGACACGGATGCGTCTTATGCGGAAGAATGTGTGAAGTATGCCAGGGCGCTGGTGGATTTTGCGACTGCTTATCCGGGAAGCGAGGGCCGGGGAAACAGTTCCTTTTATGCAACGGATGCACAGTATCAGGATGACCTGGCGCTGGCACAGTGCTGGCTGTGGATCCTCGGAGAGGGCGAGAGACCTTCTTTCCAGCCGACGGGAAACGGCAGCTATAACAACCAGTATTATGACTACCATCTGTATTGCTGGGATAAGGTATGGCAGGGCTATTCGGCGATGATGTATAAGAAGACCGGCGAACAGGCCTTTGCCGATGAACTGCGTTTTGAGCTGAACAATAAGGGCGGCCTCAGCACCGGCAGCTATAATACCCTGGGCGTGACATGGGGTGTATCCCGTGCCAACTGTGCATTCCAGATGGACGCACTGACACTGGCGGCCGGGAATGCGGAATCGGAAGATGCAAAGGCGGCGAAATACCAGATGGATTATCTGCTGGGCAACAACGATTACGGATACAGCTTCCTGATCGGGTATGGCGAGAAGTATCCTTCCCATATCCATCACCGTGCAGCCAATCCGAATGAGGGAGAAGCAACCTATGTCCTGAAGGGGGCTCTGATCGGCGGACCGGATGAGAACGGATATGCCGACGATACGTCTTCCTACCAGTATACGGAACCGGCACTGGATTATAACGGATGTTTCGCCCTGGCATGCGCCGGCTTGACAGATCTGTACGGGACTGCGGCATCCGGCGGGAACAGTGAGGAGCCGACAGAGACACCGACAGAGACACCGACGGAGACACCGACAGAGACACCGACGGAGACACCGACGGAGACACCGACAGAGACACCGACGGAGACACCGACGGAGACACCGACGGAGACACCGACAGAGACACCGACGGAGACACCGACAGGGACACCGACGGAGACACCGACAGAGACACCGACGGAGACACCGACAGAGACACCGACAGAGACACCGACACCGAGTCAAAAGCCGACTGTAACACCAACACCGGCAGATAAGACTGAGATCAGTAATAATACCTTTTCCGTCGATCAGGCAGCCGAAGGCGTGCCGGTCATCTATAACAGTGGCTACACTCTGAAACTGGAGCGGAATGCTGAGACAGATACAATCCTGTCCGGGACGATCCTTAATGCGGATGGTAATGCGGCAGAAGAGATCGATTCCTATCTCGCAAATATCGTCACGGAATATGCAGCAGACGGCAAGACGCCGAAGACCTTCTATACCCTGGTATTTACGGACGGTGTGTGGGATACTTCCTATGATTCCGCTCAAAAAGGTGCGTATGAGTATCAGGGCACGGAATACTTTGTGGCAGGCGGCGTTGTCAACCAGAATGCCAACGGCCTGATCTATACCGGTGCAGACGGATGGAGATTTCTGGCGGCGGGACATGTGGTCACGGGACATGCCGGTCTGGTAATGTACGCTGATAAGTGGTTCTGGATCGATAACGAAGGCAGGTGTGACGACACGTATGCAGCGATCGTAGCGTGGAACGGAGCAGACTTCCTGGTACACGGCGGCAGACTGCGTACCGATTACACGGGCTTTACCTACGATCCGAAGAACACGGGGAAATGGTATCATATCATGAACGGTCAGGTATGGGGCAACGGTGAGATCACGGATCGGAGCATTGAGGGCGGCACGATCACCCGGACGGTTGTAAATGGTGTGGTTCAGTAACCAATCTCCCTTGCCTTCGGGTTGACGATGGAGGCGGTTTGGTAGTAGAATGTGCAAGGGGCGGAGGAGAACCGGCCCGGAATATTATGGAATCATCAGAAAGGGGATAGGTATGAAAAAGAAACTGATAGGCTGTCTGCTGGCAGGCCTGCTGGTGTCGACTACACTGGTCTGGCAGTCCGGAATGGCGGTGCAGGCAGGACAGGAGATCGATTACTCGGAAGAAGAGTATATCGAATATGAGGCAGACGGCGGGTTTGCGCCGGCGGACGAGGAAACAGAGCTGGTATATGCATCTGCAGCAGAGCTGATCCCGCCGGTGGAACTGCACTGGGAAGGTCCGGGAAATGTAGCGTTCCGGCCGGTATCAACGGAAGCGATGACTTATCATACGGAAGTATATAAGGACGGCAAACTTGTCGGCGCTCTGGGGTCTGCTACGGTACACAAAAATATTGATGACGACGGTTTCTATCGCAGCAATACCGCAACCATGTTTTTTGAAGGATCCGGCGTATATACATTGAAGGTGTATGTAGGGACGTCCTCAGACAGGGTATATGCCGAGGAGGCTGTTGATATCGAATGGACGATGCCGGAAGAACGTGTGGCAACCCCCAGAAACCTGCGTTGGGAAAAAAGAAGTGACGAGAAATTTGCGGTGGCAGTGTGCGATACGGTAGAGCATGCGGCAAAGTATAATTTTACACTCTATGAGGATGACGAGAAGAAAACTTCTGCTACGGCATCGAAGAACGAATACAATGCTTCTGCAAAGATCGAAGATATGACGGCGCATGCCTATACTTTTACGGTAAGGGTTTCCAGTGAAGATCTTACGCAGTTTGCCAACAGCAAAGTGACGACCAGATCGGACGTGCTGGGACAGGAAAAGACAGAACCGACGCCTGCGCCGGAACCGTCTCCGGAGCCTACCCCGGAACCGACACCGGAGCCGGTGAATAACACCTTTGCCGAAGAGAACGCTGTAAAAGGACTGATGATCGATGCGCAGCACATCTTAAAGGTAGAGACCAACGAGAAGGGTGAGTATACTTCCGCAAAGATCCTTAAGACAGACGGAAAGGTGGATGAAGAGTTTGATTCCTACATTGCCAATATCGTAAAGAAATACGATGCAGACGGAAAACCGGAAGAGTTTTATTCTCTGGTATTTACGGACGGCCAGTGGGATACCGCTTACGATTCCGCGACCAAAGGAGCTTATGCGTTCAACGGGGATTCCTATTTTGTAGCCGGTGGTGTGGTAAACCAGAACGCGAACGGTCTGATCTATACCGGGGAAGCGGGATGGAAATTCCTGGCAGCAGGCCGTGTGGTAACGAAGAATGCGGGACTGGTAATGTATGCGGACCAATGGTTCTGGATCGACGATACCGGCAGCTGCGATGACAGCTATGCGGCGATCGTGAAGTGGAACGGAGCAGATTTCCTGGTACACGGCGGCAGACTCCGCGTGGATTATACCGGATTTGCCAATGACCCGAAGAACGAGAGCGTATGGTACCATATCGAGAAAGGTCAGGTATGGGGCAACGGTGAGATCACGGACAAGAGCATTGAAGGCGGCGAGATCACACGAAATGTCGTAAACGGTGTAGTACAGTAAGAAACAGTAAATACCAACGGCTTCCCTTTCGGGAAGCCGCTTTTTGTCTGATAGAAAATGACTTTGCAGGCAGAATGCTTTCTTATTGCCAGAATACGATATATTTTTGAAATTTATCCAGCACCTCCGGGAAATGGTAGGTGTAGTTTTCATCGTAAGGCACAAAGAACATCAGCGTGCTCTCGATCATCATCAGATAACTCCAAAGGAAGAAGACCGTCTCGGTCCGTTTTTGGTTCTGTGAATTTTTGCAATAGGCGATGATGGCGGAAAAGGAAAGGATGCTGCAGATCCAATAGATATCGGTATTGTACCGGCCGCCCAGTCCGGAGGCAAACATAAACTGCAGGAACGGTATGACGAGCAGCAGCAGATACAGCGATACCATGACCGGGAAGAAGCGGTTTTTCCGTATCGAGGCAGACACCTTCCGGTCCAGAAAAGCTGTGATCAGAACCAGGAAGATATTGAAATTGATAAAGATCCCGTTATATCCCGTAAACGGAAAGGTTTTGTACTGGCTTTCCAGCTTGAAATAATTCCGGAATACTTCAAAGAGGATGTAGCGCACTCCCTGTTCCATACGCATCTTCGGGTAGGCAGTCATATCGTCATAGGTCAGCTGGTAGGACGCGCCGAAATCTGTGACGCTTTTAAAACGCAGGTAGTTGTACAGCATAAGCGCAATGCCGACGAAGACATATGGAGAGAGCCCGATGATCAGACGGCGGAGGTCCTTCTTTTCGAAGGGCTTTTCTTTCCAATACAGGTACAGCACGGGGAGCAGCACGATATTGGCGAGGGCTACAGGTGGACGGCAGCCGAAGGCCAGAGCGCCGCATAAGGAACCCAGTCCCAGCCACAGGGTTCTTTTGCTGTTGGCCGCGGTCAGGAACAACAGGAAAAAGTACAGACTCCAGACTTCCATACAGACGGCTGCAGAGATCGCCGTGCAGTAGAGTGCCGGTGCATCGGCAAAATACCACACGCTGATCATGGAAAACGAAACCGACATGATCCAGTAAAGTCCGATCTTCATTTCCTTATAGAGTGTTTTTGCCAGCTGATAAAACAGCAGGAAAAAGCCGATCACGATCAGCGCCGCATAAGCCTGTGTAGCGTGATACGTGGTGAGATCGCTGCCGGTGATGAGCCGGTAGGGCAGGAAAAACATGAGTACCGGCACGACGCCGAAGTACATATAGTAATGGCCGTTGTAATAGGCGTGGTCTTCGTGATAAAAGACGCCCAGTTCCCGGCGTGCTTCGGTATCGTAGGGATTCTCCATCGTCAGGAGTTTCTCATCCACACCGCCGTAATCAATGTACAGATGCCCTTCCAGCAGGGCTTCCGCCATTTTTTCGTACTGGTTTCTGGGGCCGGGGTTTTCTCCGTTCCACAGCGGCGCCAGTCCCATCGGGAGCGTGCAGCCCAGTATGGTGACACCGGCGATCAGGACGGTCAGGACAGAGGCTTTTTTGTCAAAGTCTGCGATCCGGCGTGTCCGGAAATAGCCGGTTTTCATAGCCAGCACCGGCGCGGCGATCAGCAGGATCCAGAACAGGATGCCGATAAGATATACTTTCATTACAGGTAAGATCCTTTCTTTTCTTCTTGAACGTATTCATTAAAAGTATCCGTTTTTGTACGGGTTTGTCAATAAGCAGCGGGAGAAAATATCAGCCGTCTCCTTCCGTTTTCGTGTAAAATTGCCGATAATGCGTATTTTATTTTGAAAAATATTATAAGTTGCATTATAGGGGGCAAAGTGATATAATACAGCGCAGGTGTAAGAAATACACTCAAACTATACATTAGTATGAAAGGGGATCAAAAGATGAAGAAACGTAATGCAAAAGTGTTTGCGCTGTTTATGTCGGTCGCTATGGCTATGCCGAACGTAGCAGCAGCTATGCCGGTTTACGCTGCTCCGGAAGCAGAGGAGATCGAAGCAGAAGCTGAAGAAGACGTTGAGGAAGTCGAAGTAGACGAAGTTGAGGTTGAGGAAGAGACCGAAGCTGAGACCGAGGAAGAAGAGATCGTTGAAGGCGAAGCAGAGGACAACAGCGATGTTTCCAGGATCAAGGTTCTTGATAACTCCGCAATCGTTGACCAGGGTGACTGTGGTGCGGTTGTAACCGATAGTGTTAAGTGGGAACTTCGAGAGAGCGGTAACTTCTACCTGACTGCTACTGCAAGTGAAACTGCTGATGGTAAAGACAGAGCAATGACCGCATATGCTGTTGGAAGCAGACCTTGGGAAGCTTACATAGACCAGATCAAGCAGGTGGTAGTAGACAATGAGCTGTACAACATCAGCGACGAAGCATTCAAGGAATGTAAAAATCTGGAAAGAGTTATCATCAACTCTCATGTACAGGAGATCGGAGTCAGTGCATTTGAAAAGTGTACTAACCTTACTCTGGTAACCTATCCGAGTAACGATCAGGCAAATGTAAAGTACTATCGTGAAGCAGCATTCAAAGATTGTACTTCCCTGACTACGATCACATTTACAAAAGAACTGACAGAGATCAATGCTTTCTGCTTCTACAACTGCAAGAGCCTTGCTTTCCCGAACGGTCTGAACCTGCAGGGTAAACTTGATACGATCGAGACCGCAGCTTTCTGGGGATGCGAAAGTCTTACTTCCCTGATCCTTCCGGCGAACGTTAAGGTGATCGAGGGCGGCTATGATAATACTATATATACCAGTTTGGATCAGGCTTCCAACCCGAACAAGCTGGAAGGCAAGTGGGGTGCTTTCGCCGGATGTACCGGACTGACCTCTGTTGAATTCAAGCCGAACAACGGTAAAGGTATTGAGTATATCGGAGAGTTTGCATTCTACAAGTGCACCAGCCTTGCGGATGTGAAGTTGCCGTTCACCCTTTGGGTAGTTGACGATTATGCGTTTGAGGATTGTACAGGCCTTTCTTCCGTTACTATGGAAGACAGCAAGGTTACGGAACTGTATGGTACTTTCAAGAGATGTAATTCCCTGTCTACCTTCAAGGTGATCCCGACCGAGACACTGACCGGATATACAGGCTCTCTTTATATCATCGGTAAGGAGACCTTCCAGAGCTGCACCAGCCTTGCAAATGTGGATCTGGCACCGAAGGCAGATCACGGACCGGTAGGTCTTTCCGATTATGAGATCAACGAGTCTGCATTCAGAGATTGTACCAACCTGGCTTCCATCATCCTTCCGGAAGATCTGAAGAAACTGGGTGACAGTGCATTCGAAGGCTGCACCGCACTGACCACGATCGATATCCCGGACGGAGCGGTATCCCTCGGAAAGAACTGCTTCTACAATGACATCAAACTGGATGATATTTATCTCCCGCTCAGCCTTACAGAAATCGGTGGTAGTGCATTCAGCTGCAACAATAACGCACTGGAAACCATGAGACTGATGGATGTATACTATGGCGGAACAGATGATGATTGGGATGCATTGCTTGCTTCCGGTAAGGTAGGACCTTCCAACGAACTGCTGACCACACCGGCCGGCCCGGAAGGCAAGAATTTCAGATACAAAGCAAACAAGTACTTTGACAGCCGTATTGAACTGCCGGTTCCGCAGATCAAGAAGGTGGAGTACATCAAGGGCGGCGTAAGCATTTCTTGGGACAAGGTCAGCGTTACCGTAGGTGATCAGGTGATCAGCCCTGAGTACTATCACATCTATCAGAACCACGATACCAGCAAGACCGTCAACCAGCAGTGGGAGCAGCAGACTCCGCTGTGGACCGAGGTTGGTTATGTATCCGGTTCCGAAGATAAGTATGTATACAGCATCACCGAGACCATGAAGCCGGGCGATGTTTACAACTTCCGTATCGTTGCAGAATTCGACCTGGATGAAGACGGCAACTACGGTACTCCGGAGGAGGGTGAGAACAGTAAGCTGGGAACCTACTTCGAGTATGAAGTACCGGTAAGCGAGGATGATTTCGTAGCGACTACAGATCTTGACTTTGAGAAGCCGAGCTACACTCTGATCCTGAATGCAGAAGATGAGAAGGCAGGACAGGTCACTGTTCCTGTACAGATCACTCCGGATAACGCTTCCAAGCAGAACTACGCTTGGGAATCCAAGGATCCGTCCGTTGCAGTTGCAACCGTATCCGATGACAAGAAGTCCGTACTGGTTACCGCTAAGGGCGTAGGTAATACGACCGTTTCCGTAACTACCGCAGACGGCAAGATCACTGCTTCCTTCAAGGTATTCGTAGTAGATGCAGATACTATCCTGCCGACCAAGATCAGCTTTGATACTCAGAAGGTAGAGGTTGCTGAGAACGGTACCGCTAAGGTATCCATCAACATCGAGCCGAGTGATGCAAAGGCTTCCTACATCTGGGAGAGCGACAACACCAAGTATGCTACCGTTAAGGTTGCAGAAGATGAGAAGTCCGCTGTTGTTACCGGCGTACTGGCTGGCGAGACCAAGATCATCGTTACTTCCAGCAACGGTATCACCGCTGAGATCCCGGTAGTAGTAGGCAAGGGCACTGTGACTCCGGAAAAGGTTAACAATACCTTCTCCAAGGAAGATGCTGTGATCGGCGCTAAGATCGATGCAAACCACAACGTCAAGCTGGACGTAGATGCAGACGGTAACTTCACCGGCGCAACCATCACGAATGCTAAGGGCGAGGTTGATAAGGATGCAGATTCCAATCTGGTTAATATCGTTACCGAGTACAACACGGACGGTACACCGAAGACCTTCTACACATTGGTATTTACCGATGGTAAGTGGGATACTTCCTACGATTCCGCTACAAAGGGTGCTTACACTTACAACGGTGTTGATTACTTCGTAGCAGGTGGTGTTGTAAACCAGAACGCAAACGGTCTGATCTTCACCGGTAGTGACGGATGGAAGTTCCTGGCAGCTGGTCACGTAGTAACCGGCAACAAGGGTCTGGTAATGTACAACGGTGAGTGGTTCTGGATCGATGATAAGGGCAGCTGTGATGATACTTATGCAGCAATCGTTAAGTGGAACGGATCTGACTTCCTTGTACACGGTGGCAGACTGCGTACCGACTACACAGGCTTCACCTATGATCCGCAGAAGAAGAGTGACTGGTATCACATCACCAACGGTCAGGTATGGGGCGATGGCACCATCACTGATATCAGCATCGAAGGTGGCACGATCACCCGTAACGTAGTGGGTGGTAAGGTTCAGTAATTGATCCTGTCATACTGACAATACAAAAGTAATACCCAAGAGCCGTCGCACGAAAGTGCGGCGGCTTTTATGTTAATAAAAAATGATATAAAACAGATATAAAAATTTGTATATAATTCATGCTTGAGAAGATATAATCGGTATTATATAATAGAAAAATCGAGTGGGTGTTTTTACACCTGTCTTTTATATATATAAAATATATATTCAAGAGGAGGAATCCTGAATGAAAAGGACGACGAAACAAAGGCTGAGCAGAGCGATGGCTGCGATCATGCTGATCTCGCAGTTTTCGCCCATGGGTGTCTACGCGGCATCGGACGATACGGGTATAGAGATCGTATCGGAAGAAGCGGTTGAAGAAACAGGTGAAGAGAGCACCGTAGAAGCCGCTTCCGAAGATGCTATGGACGAAGCATCTGTTGAAGAGAGTGCAGCAGACGAAGTCACTGCAAACGATGCGGATTCGGAAGATACTGCAGATGCAGATTCCGAAGAGGATGCAGCTGTTTCGGATACAGAAGCAGATTCTGAAGATGACGAGACTGCTTCTGATGAAGAAGCGGCAGATCCGGAAGATGAGCTGACCGAAGAAGAGATCGAAGAGGATCTTGAGGAAGTTGAATTCTACGATGAAGAAGTAGTAGAAGTAGAAGACGAGGAACCGGAACGCCTGGGATCGGTTTCTGTAGAACCGATTGATGGTATATATACTATTGAACCGCATTTTAATGAAACGTTTACTCTTGAAATGGTAGTTACACAGGATGATGATGAGGCATACACTTATGAATGGTATGAGGATGGAAATAGAAAATACGGTACCAAAATGGATTCTACTACTACAACGTTGACAGTAGAAGATGGTGTTGATCGTTATACGCCGTACTATTTCTATGTGATTGATAGTGGTGATAAGGTTGTAGATTACACTACAATATATGTGTATCCGACTAATGATCTTGAAGCATACGTGAAAGACGATGAAAATAAGGCTAGGTCTGCAAATCTGTCGGTGCCTTATGGTGAATCCGTTACGCTGAGTGTTGTAGCGAGTGCATATGATGATGAGAATATCACATATCAGTGGTATGGACCGGATGGAAAGGATGAAGAAGCAAAAGATCCCGATTACACTATTGATAAGGTGACGGACAAAGTTACCTGGTACTGTGTAGTAAATGACGGATATGGTAGTGAACAAGTATGGTTTTATATTACTGTAGATAATTCTTTTGTTGCTTATCCGGAAGGTGAAGAAGAAACAGCAACATACAAGAATGTAAACGTGCTTGTTGGAGATGATGTCACTCTGAAGGTGATTGCAGAATCTTCAGAAGGCGATCTCACCTATGAATGGGGTAGCTACTATGCATCTGGTGTTTTAGGAGACAAAGCATCTCTTGAATTGACCGATGTTACAGAGGCAACTAGTTACTACTGTCATGTAAGTGATCAGTTTGGAAACAGCAAATACATTTACTTTTATATACAGCTGGATAATGAATTCAGCATTAAGGCTTATGTAAATGACGAAGAAAAAGAGGTTCCGGGGTCTTCTTATACTAATATCGAAGTAAAAGAAGATGCAGGAACGAAGGTGGAACTGAAGGTAGAAGGTTCCGCGCATGAAGACAGCGAGATGAAGTATCAGTGGTCTGTGCGTTCATTGAACAGTAACGGATATACAACGATCGAAGATGCAACCGGAAAAACATATACTCCGGAAGCAAGTGGTTATTATCGTTGTATGGTATCGGATGGCTACAGCAATAATAGCTTGACGGTTACTTTTTACGTAGTTTTTGATAATGATTTCAAGGCATATCCGGATGGTGAGGAAGAGGATGCCTTCAGTACAACGATTGCAGCAGAAGTGGGCAGTGAAGCTGTTCTGAAAGTTGCAGTAAGTGGCAAGGATACCACAGATGTCACCTATAAATGGACGAATGACAGCAACGATGACCTGAGTAACGAAACAGGTAAGAGTCTGACGATAAGTGAAGTCAGCAAAAAAGAGGTTTACTATTGCACAGTTACGGATAAGTATGGTACATCCAGGCGTATCACATTTAATGTGATCGTGGATAACAGTTTTGTTGCGTATCCGGAAGGAGAAGATGAGACTGCAACAAGTAAGGATGTAACTGTTCTTGCCGGGGATGATGCAACATTGAAGGTGATCGCATCCTCTACAGATAAGAGTATTACTTACCAGTGGAAAAAATATGATTCTGACAACTGGAAGTGGGTGGATCTGGAAGAGGAAACCACGGAATCCCTGAAACTGGAAAAAGTTAAAGCTGCGGCGAACTATCGCTGTTTGGTAAGTGACCAGTATGGCAATAAAAAAGAAATAGCATTTACTGTTCACGTAGATAACAAATTCAACGCATATCCGGAGGGAACGGAACCAGGTACCGGTTATGTCAGTATTAATGCAGATCCGGGTGATACGGTAGAGCTGAAAGTTGTTGTTGAAGCGCATGATGACAGCCAGATGAAGTATGAATGGCATGGGAATGGCATTATCGAAGGAGCGGAGAAGGCTTCCTACAGTGTTACCAAGAGTGGTTCCTATTACTGTACCGTGAGTGATGGATATGGCAACCGTAAATATGTAAATTTCGATGTGAAGATTGATAATGCATTTAAGGCGTATCCGTATGGAGAGGATGAGGATGCGGCTTCTACGACGATCGCAGTAAAGAAAGGTGCAGATGCTGAACTGAAGGTGGTTACCAGCGGAAATGATCTTACCGGTGTGACTTACCTTTGGGAAAGCAATGATCAGCAGGAAGATCTGAGTGCGAATACAGGCAGCAGTCTGACGGTAAAGAATATAACAGAAAAGAAGGTATATCATTGTACCGTGAATGACAAGTATGGCTCGTCTTCCAGATATATCACGTTTAATGTGATCGTGGAGAATGGGTTTGATGCATATCCGGCGGGAGCAAAAACGGGGATCACTACGGTTGATCATACCGTAAAATTCGGACAGGATATCACACTTGAGGTGATCGCAACTGCTACGGATAAGAGTCTTACTTATGAATGGGATAGAAATTATGATGCTCTTGAGGAAACCTCAGGGAAACTGGTACTGACGGGAGTGAAGGCCAGCGGTACGTATCACTGCAAGGTCAGTGATCAGTTTAACAACAGCAAAACGCTGACATTTAATGTAAATGCGGATAATGAGTTTGTAGCTCATCCTGACGGGGTTAATGAGGATACCAATATACTGTATATGACCGTTTTGGGCAGTGAGACTCCGGCAGCATTGAAAGTTGTAACGGGAGCGCTGGATGACAGTAAGCTTTCTGTCGAGTGGTACTCGGGTTATCATTATTCCTATGGGTATGGCGGAACGAAGCTGGAGGAAACAGGAACAACGCTTTCGGTAAGTGAGAGTGGTACATATACCTGTTACGTAACAGACGGATATGAATCCTCCAAATGCATATATTTCTATGTGACAGTGGATAACGGATTTGCTGCATATCCGGAAGGATGTGAAAAAGACAGTTCCGAAGCGGATATTGCTGTAGCAGCAAAGGGCGATACAGCAACGCTTAAAGTAGCTGTAGACGCACTGGATAAGAGCAAGATCACATATGCATGGTCCGGCAGCACGGCAGTGAGCAGCGAGACCGGTGCTTCTGTAGAGGTGGCTGTAGATAAGAAGGCAGTTTATCGTTGTACCGTAAGCGATCCGTACGGAAACAGCAAAACGGTTACCTTTAATGTATCGGTAAACAGCGCATTGACGGCAGCTCTGATGCTGAATGGTGAAAACGTCACAGATACGGACTCAGACGGGGTTGTTACTGTAAAGTCTACGGATAAGCTGGAACTGAAGATGGTGGCTGATGCCGAGAATAAGGAAGGATTGAAGTATCAGTGGACGAATAACGGAGTCGTTGCCGGATCTTCCGATACACTTGTATATGAAGATCTGTCGAAAACGATACCGGGTACGATCTCGTGTACAGTTACGGATCAATATGGCAATACTGTAACAAAGAGTATTGAAATCGTAATTGATAATGCGTTTTATGCATATCCTGCCGGCTCGGAAAGTAAAGAGTCCTATGGTACGATAGTGACAGTAAAGGCCGGTGGTAACGATACGATTGAAGTGACGGCAGAAGCAATGGCCGGAGAGCTTCATTACAGTTGGTCAGGTGGAACATCAGATACAAATAAACTGCCGGTTTCCAAGAGCGGAACCTATACCTGTACGGTACGTGATGATTATGGGCATAGCAAGTCTGTTGTGTTTGGCGTAACAGCAGATAATGCCCTGGATGCTTATCCCGAAGGCGCAGTGAATGGTCTGAGTATCACTAAGAATGTGACAGCGAACGAAGCATTCACAATGAAGGCATTCGCTACGGCCAACGACAAAGAGAGTATTTCTTACAAATGGACCAAAGGCAGCGCGAGAAACACAGTGATCGGTAAGACGGCCGAGCTCTCTGTAGGAGGTATCGATAAGAATACTACCTATTATTGTGTTGTGTCGGATACTTATGGTAATTCAAAGACGCTGACATTCAATATGGTAGTATTTGATAACGAATTCCGTGCATGGGCATCGGGGTATGATGCGAGCAGTACTTCAGTCTATATCTACAGAGGTGATGATGTTGAACTGAAAGTAGAAGTAAGCGGTAAGGATACGGAAGGAGTAACCTATTCGTGGAGAAGAGGATACGGTAGTTCAACGATTGCCGGTGAAACCACGGATACTCTGAAACTTTCTTCTGTAACAGAACAGAATTATTACTATTGCGATGTAAAGGATGCATATGGTAACAGCCAATCGGTATATTTCTATATTAGTTTTAATTCGAAGTATCAGGTTTATGCCGGAGATGAGGATGTGACAGATGCAACAGTAAACGTAAAACCTGGTGATGATGCGGTATTGAAAGTACGTGTAGTTTCCGAGGAAGAACTGCAGCTGAAGTATTACTGGAGTAAAAACGGAAGAACCATAAGCGGAACGACAGCCACACAAACGATTTCTGCAAAGGATCTGAAAAATGGTGACAGATATAGCTGTATGGTAAAGGACAGCAACGGAAATCAGACACAGGTATCTTTTGCAATCTCGGTAGATAATGGTTTTTCTGCTTATGTAGCAGGGACGGAAGAAACTACGGCAACCATCAAAGCGCTCGCAGGTGCTACCGTAGAATTGGCGGTAGATGCAAAGGCAGATGACGGCAAGCTGACGTATTCCTGGAAAAAAGATTCAGAGACGATTTCGGAGACTTCAGCCGTTCTGAAAGATACCGCTGACAAAAATGCTGATTACAGCTGTACGGTAACAGACAGTTATGGGCATAGTACGTTAATAACGTTTAACGTGAATGTTCGGAACAGATTTACCGTGCATCCGGAAGGCACTAAGCTGGATACGGCTTATATTACGGTGCCGGCCGGAAAGGACACCGTTCTGAAAGTAGAAGCGGAAGGAACGGATCTTAAGGATGTAGTGTATCATTGGGCAAAGTATAACCCGTATACTTCCAACTACGATTTACTGGATGGCAATAAAGAAAGCTTGACATTGACGGCAGTTAAAACGGCGGCGCAGTACAGGTGTGTCGTGACAGATGCGTATGGCAATAGTTCTACGGTATACTTCAATGTAGAAGCAGATAACCAGTTTGTAGTGAAGGCAGCTTGCGATACGGATCAGACCGTGGCACCGAACTCAGACGTTAAACTTTCGGTAAGTGTTTCTGCTTCCGACAAGGAGGGAATCACATACCAGTGGTATAAGGGGGCTCCTTACGGAACGGATGCCCGGATCAATGGTGTTGACGGCGATGCATTTACCGTGAAAGGATTAACGGAGTCAACATATTATTACTGTCGGGTAGAGGATGCGTATGGTAACAGCGAGTTTGTAACGTTCCGTTTGACGGTAGATAATGCATTTGATGCATATGCCGCAGGCTATGAAGTAAAGGAGACCTATGCTTATATCTACGTTGATTATGGTAAGAGCGCAACGTTGGAAGTGGCTGTCGAAGCTAAGGATGACAGCAAGGTGACCTATTCCTGGAGCAAATCCTGGACTACCGGTTATTCTGCAAAGGATTCGAAATATGTACTTGATAAAGTGACCAAAGCAGAAACGTATCGCTGCACTGTAAGCGATGGTTACGGAAACTCCAAAACAATCTACTTCTATGTACAGGTTGAGAACTCACTGTCACTGAAGGCCGATGGTGATAACTATGTAACGGCAGAGTATGGCAAACCGCTCACATTGGCGGTCACAGCGGAAGCAAATGATGCAGATCATCTGGTATTTGACTGGGGCGGAGCAAAAGGTACCGAGAAAGTCGATGGCACCAAAGCATCTCTGACGCTGGACGCAGTAAAGAAGAGCGGAGATTATGTCTGTACAGTAAGAGATCAGTACGGTAATTCTCGTCAGGTTACGTTCTATGTGAAAGTAGAGAATAATCTGAAGGCAACGGCTGATAAATCGGAAGTGACCGTGGAATACGGAAAGGATGCTACGCTGAAGGTGAGCGTGACCGCAAATGAAACGAAGGGGATTACCTATGCTTGGAGCGGTTCCGAGTACGATAAAGAAGCTGGTTACAATAAGAACATCGTTCTGAGAGATGCGGATGAAGCACAGCTGACCGTTAAGAATGTATGCAAAACAGCCCGGTATACCTGCATCGTTACAGACGCATTCGGAAACAGACAAACCGTAGAGTTTACGGTAGCGATCGATAACAAACTGGATGTACAGCTGAACGATCAGACCGTGAAGTATGGTGACAGCGCAACGCTGAGTGCAACAGTCAGTGCAGGCAATAAAGAGGGGATCACTTATGAATGGTTTAGCAGCGAAAGAGTAAGTGACAGTTATCGGATCATCGGCGAGAAGGAAAGCAGCCTGAAGGTAGGTAGTGTAAAAGTAACACGTACTTATACCATCAAGGCTACCGATATCTATGGTAATACGGCTACAGCAAGTGCTACAGTTAACGTAGATAACGGACTGACCATAGCTGTGGATGGTGATGCGGAATTTGTTGCAGCACAGGGTGATAAAGTGACCATGAAGGTTACGGCAACGGCAGCAAGCGGCAACATCACTTATACCTGGAATAAGTACTATTACTATGCAGAAACAGACAGATGGTCTTCTTACGGTGAAGTGGCAAATGCCAATAAGAACAGTTATACTTCTACAGTATATACAACAACCAAGTTTGTATGTACGGCAACAGATGATTTTAACAACAGAAAAAGCGTAGAATTTGTCATCCGGATAAAGGGTGATGAACCGATCGCAGTCACCGGTGTGACACTGGACAAGGGTGAGCTCATCCTGGCAGTAGGTGATACGGCAACCCTGACCGAAACAGTTGCTCCGCAGGGCGCAGACAACAGGAAGGTGACCTGGACGAGCAGCGATACGGCAGTGGCAACTGTAGATGAGAAGGGTAATGTCAAGGCAGTGGCAGCAGGTACGGCAATCGTTACGGTGAAGACCGAAGATGGCGGATTTACAGCGACCTGTGAAGTGACGGTAGAAGAGCAGCTTACTCCGGTAACAGGTGTGACTCTCGACAAGAAGACACTGGAAATGGAAACCGGTGACAAGGCAGTGCTTACGGCAACCGTAGCACCGGAAGGAGCAAGCAACAAGAAGGTAAGCTGGAGCAGCGACAAAGCAGATGTAGCAAAGGTAGATGAAAAGGGTAACGTGACTGCAGTGACTGCAGGAACAGCAAAGATCACGGTAACAACCGAGGACGGCGAGTTTACAGACACCTGTGAAGTGACCGTTACGGCAAAAGAAGTTCCGGTAGAGGGCGTGAGCCTGAACAAGAACAAACTGAGTCTGGTGATCGGTGACAAGTATACCCTGGCAGCAGCAGTGAAGCCGATGGATGCTTCCAACCAGAACGTAAGCTGGACGACAAGTGATGAAGCGGTAGCAACTGTAAATGAGAACGGCGAAGTGATCGCAGTGGCAGCCGGTAAGGCAACGATCACGGTAACAACGGAAGACGGTGAGCAAAAGGCAGTCTGTGAAGTGACTGTGACGGAAGAAGCTGTAGCATTGACAGGCATCACCGTAGATCAGGAAGAAGTGACACTGAAGGAAGGCGAAACAGCAACCCTGATCGTAAGCATGGTACCGGAAGATGCAACCGAGCAGAAAGTAGTCTTCAGCAGCAGTGACGGAGCGGTAGCATCGGTGGATCAGGATGGTACGATCACGGCAGTGGCAGCAGGTAAGGCAACGATCACCGTGAAGACCGAAGACGAAGCATTCTCGGCTACCTGCGAAGTCACAGTAGAAGCAGCAACAACCGTAACAAGCGTAAGCCTGAATGAGGTCAAACTGGAACTGGTAGTCGGCAAGACTGCACAGCTGGTGGCAACGGTAGAACCGGAAGACGCACAGAACAAGGAAGTGACCTGGACCATTGACAAACCTGCAGTAGCAACGGTAGATGAAAACGGTAAAGTAACGGCCGTAGCAGCAGGCAAGGCAACGATCACCGTGACTACGGTAGATGGTGAACTGACTGCAACGTGTGAGGTGACGGTGAACAAAAAGACCGAGATCAGCGGAAATACGTTCTCTCTGGAACAGGCGGCGAAAGGCGTACCTGTGATCAACAACAGTGATTACACGCTGAAGATCGAGCGCAATGAGAAGGGAGCGATCGTATCTGCAACGATCTATGGTCCGGACGACAAGGTGGCAACAGAGATTGATTCCTATATCGCAAACATTGTTACCGAGTACGATACGGACGGTAAGACACCGAAGACCTTCTATTCGCTGGTATTTACGAATGGCCAGTGGGATATCAAGTACGATTCCGGCACCAAGGGTGCTTATAAGTATCTGGGTGTAGAGTACTTTGTAGCAGGTGGCGTAGTAAACCAGAATGCAAACGGTCTGATCTATACCGGCGCAGACGGCTGGAGATTCCTGGCTGCAGGCCATGTAGTAACAGGGCACAAAGGTCTGGTAATGTATGCCAACGAATGGTTCTGGATCGATGATGAAGGCAGATGTGATGACACCTATGCAGCGATCGTGAAGTGGAACGGAGCAAACTTCCTGGTACACGGCGGCAGACTGCGTACGGATTACACTGGATTTACTTATGATCCGCAGAATACCAAAGTCTGGTATCATATCACCAACGGCCAGGTATGGGGCGAAGGTGAGATCACCGATATCAGCATCGAAGGCGGAGAGATCACACGTAACTGTGTAAATGGTGCAGTCGTGGGCTGACCGGTCGGATGAACAAGTCTTAATAAGGGGGCTGTCGTACTTTCGTACGGCGGCCTCCTTTTCTTTTGCCTTATAGGAAATTGCACAACACGGAGGAAGGTTCTTTGGCTGTTCGTGACAAAGAAGCGGTTACAGTCTTATAAAAACTATGGAATTCTTGAACATTGATCCTTGAGGTTGTATACTGAAAAGTAATGAAAAATCCATCGTAACCGGAGGGAGCCGAAGGGTTCAAAACGGTTACGATCCATCCATGGAGGAAGCAGCCGATGAAAAGAAGGAATAAGCGAAACCTGAACAGGGCACTGGCTCTGCTTACCAGCGGTGCAATGCTGGCCGGAGATCTGTTACCGGTACTTGCTGCCGAACCGACAGAGGGTGCTGTGAAGGAAGCATCGGAAGGGAACGGGGAAGAAGGGTATTTTCCGTTTGTTCCGGGCTATATCCCGGAGGATGACGATGTTCCTGCGGTAGTGAGCGGATTGAGCTATGCACAGATGCGCGAGGAACAGGTATCGACGGATGAGGAGCGTCTGTTTACGGCACCTTCCAGTGATGCCACCGAGAGCGCCTATCCGATGTCCTATACAGAGGACTGGCTGACCTATATGAAAACCACATATCCGACGACCCGTAATCAGGGCAGTTACGGAACATGCTGGGCGCATTCCGCCATGTTTTTGGGAGAAGCGTATCTGATCAAACATGGTAAGGCAGATACGAGCATTGATCTGAGCGAACTGCATCACGCCTACTGGAGTTATACGACCGGAACCGGTTCAGCAGCCGCCGGCTATACGGGAGACAAAGCAGTATATACCAAGTCGGAAGATGCGGAGACGATCCTCGATAACGGCGGCAATCTGAGTTATTCGGCACAGAGTCTTATGCGTCAGCGCGGCTACGCAAAAGAGAGTGTTGCACCCTATTCCGATGCCGCAAAAGTTGCGGCCGGAAACGGTTTGGATGCAAGTACGGAGCGGAATGATTCGTTTTATCTGACGAATGCATATGAACTTAATATTCAAGAGAATCCCGGGCTGGTAAAGAGCGCCATCAAGGAAAACGGAGCCGTTGGTGTTTCCATCTATGCGCAGTCCTACAAAAATCCGCCCACCGGACCGGATTTCTATAACGATTCTAATAATGCGTACTGGTGTCCGCAGGCGTATTCGACCAATCACGCCGTGGCCATCGTCGGCTGGGATGATGATTTCCCGGCGGATAGATTTGCTGAACAGGGCGGTCTGCTCCCGGAAGGAGACGGTGCATGGCTGATCCGGAACAGCTGGTCAACGACGACAAAGGAAGATTATTTTTCTTATTTCTGGTTGTCCTATTATGATGCTTCTCTGCTGAAAAAGCCGGTTGCATGGGCTTATGAGGCGGATAACAAATTCCCGTATGACAATCATTATTATTACGATTCCCAGATACATAAGACAGGCTATATCAGTAATTCGACTATACCACTTCACTATGCCAATATCTATACCGTGAACGGAGCGGCCGGCGCGGAAAAAGAAGTGCTGGAAGCGGTTGATTTTGAAGTACATTCGGTCCCCGGGGAAGGCGTGGGTTATACGGTCGAGGTATATACTGACCTGACCGGTGATACGCCGGCAACCGGTACAAAGGTTTCTGCGGCAACGACAACAGGACAGTTGTACTTTAATGGTGATTATACGGTGAAACTGGCAGAGCCGGTAAGTCTGACGAAAGGAAGCCGATTTGCGATCGTACTGTATTTTGACAAAGCGGGAATGGGTGTTGCACGCGAAGTGAGCACACAATTCGGCGCGGTCGCGATAACCGCTGCATCAGCGGGAAACAGCTGTTACCTGAGCGGAAGCACATGGAAAAACAGTGACTATGATTTTGTATTGGGTGCGCTGACGACAGACGGTGAGGGCGGTGAATCGGTGACCCATGTGACAGGTGTCAGCCTGAATACGGACAGCCTGCAGATGCGTCCGGAGGATACGGCGACACTCGTGGCGACCGTAGAGCCGGAAGATGCAGACGATCCGTCCGTGAGCTGGAGCAGCGATGAACCGACGGTAGCGATCGTAGATGCTAACGGCAAAGTGACGGCGGTGGCAGAAGGAACGGCAACGATCACCGCAACGACCACCGACGGAGGCTATACGGCGGACTGTGAAGTGACGGTCACGGATGCGGATGATCTGAAGATCTCTTTTGGAATATCCTCGATTACTTTATGCATGGGGACAAAGGGATATCTGGAGGCAACGGTGATGCCGGAACCGGAGAATCCGCCGACCTTCATCTGGAGCAGTGGTGATGAAAGCATTGTGACGGTTAAAGAATCCGGAGATGGGGTGGAACTGACACCGGTAGCACTGGGAACGACGGTGGTTACGGTGAAGACATCAGACGGAAAATCGTCTGCTTCTATTCCGGTGACGGTTAAGGGGATTGATGTGATCGGCGTAACACTGGATAAAGAAACGCTGGAATTGAAAGAAGGAGAGAGTGAGACTCTTACAGCATCGATAAAACCGACCGGAGCAACAAATAAGAATGTGATCTGGAGCAGCAGTGATGAGGATGTGGCAACGGTAAGTGCAAGCGGTAAAGTAACCGCAGTGTCTGCCGGAACAGCAACAATCACGGTGGTCACGGAAGACGGAGATTTTGATGCGACATGTGAAGTGACGGTAACGGAAGCAGAACCGAGCCCGAGTCCGACAGAGCCGGAACCGGTGACGGTCGATGTGACCGGAGTTACTTTGAGTGAAGATACACTGGAGTTAAAAGAAGGAGAGAGTGCGACCCTTACAGCGACAGTAGAACCGGAAGATGCCACCAATCCGAAGGTAAGCTGGAGCAGCGATGATCCGGATGTGGCAACGGTAAGTGATAGCGGCAAAGTAACCGCAGTGTCTGCCGGAACGGCAACGATCACGGTGCTCACGGAAGACGGGAACTTTGAAGCAATCTGTGAAGTGACGGTAACGGAAGCAGAACCGAGCCCTTCGCCGTCGCCGACGGAACCGGAACCTGTGACAGTCGATGTGACCGGTGTTACTTTGAGCGAAGATACACTGGAGCTAAAAGAGGGAGAGAGCACAACCCTTACAGCGACAGTAGAACCGGAAGATGCCACCAATCCGAAGGTAAGCTGGAGCAGCGATGATCCGGATGTGGCAACGGTAAGTGATAGCGGTAAAGTAACCGCAGTGTCTGCCGGAACGGCAACGATCACAGTGCTCACGGAAGACGGGAACTTTGAAGCAATCTGTGAAGTGACGGTAACGGAAGCAGAACCGAGCCCGAGTCCGACAGGGCCGGAAGACGATCCGGAGCCGACAGAGCCGGAAGACGATCCGGAGCCGACAGAGCCGGAAGATGATCCGGAGCCGACAGAGCCGGAAGATGACCCGGAGCCGACAGAGCCGGAAGATCCGACACCGACAGAGCCGGAAGATCCGACACCTACGGAGCCGGAAGCCCCGACGCCTACGGAGCCGGAAGCCCCGACGCCTACGGAGCCGGAAGACCCGACGCCTACGGAGCCGGAAGCCCCGACGCCTACGGAGCCGGAAGACCCGACGCCTACAGAGCCGGAAGACCCGACGCCTACGGAGCCGGAAGCCCCGACGCCTACGGAGCCGGAAGCCCCGACGCCTACAGAGCCGGAAGACCCGACGCCTACGGAGCCGGAAGACCCGACGCCTACAGAGCCGGAAGATCCGACGCCTACAGAGCCGGAAGACCCGACGCCTACAGAGCCGGAAGACCCGACGCCTACAGAGCCGGAAGACCCGACGCCGACAGAGCCGGAAGATCCGACACCTACGGAGCCGGAAGACCCGACGCCTACGGAGCCGGAAGACGATCCGAGTCCGACGCCGGTATCGATGGAAGATGCAGCTGCACAGATCGAGGAAAAGGGTGTAGATGCCGTAGTTGAAAGTATTAAGGACAGCGACAGTGCAAGCATTGCGGAGGCAATGTCCGACCCGAAGCAGGTGGCGGCGCTGGCGCTGATCGAAGATAGTTACAAAGAGGCACACAATATCACGGAGAAGACGCCGGAATCTAAAGTAGAAGGGATCGACGCATCCAGGATAGAAATGACGGGTGCTGCATTGAATATCGATTCCGGTTCGGTTGGTCTGGTGATCACCGAGCCGCAGAATACAGAAAAGATCGACCGGGACGGATATGGCAAGCTGTTTCTGTTTGATATGACGGTGGATGCAGTCAAAGAGGATGGTTCCAAAGCGGACTATTCCGAAGAGCTGGATATCCCGGTAACGATCACGATGCCGGTTCCGGAGGTTGTCTCGTTGGACAGCCTGAGCCTCGTACACTTTGACAAGGACGGTCATGGTACGGAACTGAAAATGCTTCTGGATACAGAGAAGCGTTCGATCACCTTTACGGTGACGCATTTCAGTCTGTTTGCTTTTGCGAATGTGGCGGAAGAACAGGACAAGCCGGAAGAACCCAAGGAGCCGGTAAGCGGCAATACCTTCTCCGTAGAGGCAGCAGCAAAAGAGGGTATCCCTGTGATCCAAAAGGGGTATACCCTGAAGCTGGAGACGGATCCTCAGACCGGAGCATTTAAGTCTGCAACGATCTGCGATGCGGAAGGCAAGCCGGCAGATGTGGATTCCTATCTGGCCAATATGGTTACGGAGTATGAAGCGGACGGCAAAACACCGAAGACTTTCTACACCCTCGTATTTACGGACGGCAAGTGGGATACTTCCTACGATTCCGGAGAAAAAGGCGCATATGAGTATAAGGGTGTAGAGTACTTTGTTGCCGGTGGTGTTGTGAACCAGAATGCGAACGGCCTGATCTATACCGGTGCAGCCGGCTGGAGATTCCTGGCGGCAGGTCATGTGGTAACAGATAATGAAGGCCTGGTAATGTATGCCGACAAGTGGTTCTGGATCGATGCGCAGGGCAAATGTGATGATACATACGCGGCAATCGTGATGTGGAACGGAGCGAACTTCTTAGTACACGGCGGCAGACTGCGTACGGATTACACGGGATTTACCTACGATCCTCAGAATACGGCCAAGTGGTATCATATCACGGCCGGTCAGGTATGGGGCGACGGAGAGATCACCGACATGAGCATCGAAGGCGGCGAGATCACACGTACGGTAGTGAACGGAGTAGTACAATAAGAGAAACTGTATAGAGCTGTTTTCGGAAAAGACAGGAGGAGTGCGGTATGAAGAGAATGTTGTTGCAAAGACTTTTTGCCGGAACGATGACATCGGTGGTATTGATCACACAACCCGTGATGCAGGCGTATGCCTTTGAGGAAGCAGCCGATACGGAGGAGATCCCGGATGAAGAAGAGACGGAAGAGGATCTCGAAGAGATCGAATATTATGATGTAGAAGAAGTTTTGGAAGAAGAGGAAGAACCGGAAGAGGCGGAGGCAGAAGAAGCAAGGGTTGCCTCCGGCGAAAAGGGGATCGGCAATACGTTTTCTAAAGAAGATGCGGAAACGGGAGTGACTGCCGTAGATGCCGATCACACCCTGAAGCTGGAGACGAATGCCAAAGGTCTGTTTGTTTCGGCGGAGATCCGGAAAAACAACGGAACCGTTGATAAAAGTATCAGCTCCTATCTGGCGAATATCGTTACGGAGTACGAAAACGACGGTGTTACGCCGAAGACGTTTTACACGCTGGTATTTACGGACGGCAAATGGGATACTTCCTACGATTCCGGAGAAAAGGGCGCGTATGAGTACAAGGGTGTCGAGTACTTTGTTGCCGGCGGTGTGGTAAATCAGAATGCGAACGGTTTGATCTATACCGGTGCAGCCGGCTGGAGATTCCTGGCGGCAGGGCATGTGGTGACGGACAATGCCGGTCTGGTAATGTACAACGGTGACTGGTTCTGGATCGATGCGCAGGGCAAATGTGATGATACATACGCGGCGATCGTGAAGTGGAACGGAGCGGATTTCCTGGTGCACGGAGGCAGACTGCGGACGGATTACTCCGGTTTTACCTACGATCCGGAACATAAGGATGACTGGTACCATATCGTGAACGGCCAGGTATGGGGGGACGGCAAGATCACGGATCAGAGTATCGAGGGCGGCACGATCACCCGCAACGTAGTGAACGGAAAGGTATCCGGTGGAGAACCGAAGGAATACATCAATCCGGTGACCGACAAGGAGTTTACCGTGATCCCGGATGACGGCATCGATGATACGGCGGAGATCAATCACGCATTGACGGTAGCTGCGGTAGATACCGATCATCACACTGTCTATCTGCCGGCCGGCGTATACGATATCAGTATACAGGGCGGGGAAGGAAAGAGCGCCCTCCTGTTCCAGTATGAAGGCCAGAAACTGATCATGGATGAAAATGCCGTCCTGCGGTTGTCTTCCAACGGTTATCACGGATACAATGCGATCCTGGTGCATGCAGATAATGTAACGATCAAAGGAGGACAGCTGATCGGTGAGCGTGCGGGGCATTCCGCGGATGAACTCGGATACGGACACGGTATCGCGATCGACCGGGCCCATGCCGGTATCTATGATATGAAGATCTGCTCCAACAGGGGAGACGGCATCTATCTGGCAGACCGGGGAAGCAAGGTCGAGTGCTATGATGTAACGATCAATAATTGTGAGGTCTATGACAATGCACGCAGCAACATTTCGATCGTCCGGGCCGATGATGTCAGCATCACGGGTTGTGATCTGCACGGTGCCTATGGGACTGCACCGATGGCAGGACTGAATATCGAACCCAACCGGTCGTCTTCGGGAAGCTTTTATTGCTGCAACCGGATCACGGTGAAAGATACGGTCTTCTCCAGTTATCAGAATGTGGCTCCGTTCCTCGGGGATGACGGATTGTGGTGCGGATATGCGTATCTGGTACTGTCTCACACCGGCGGCATTGTTGCCACGGATGTTACTCTTCAGAACTGCACCTTTAACGGGGCATTTGATAACGGGGATACGAGCGGGACTTATGTAAAGGACTGCGTATTCAACGGAGATATTTTTGAAAGAAGTCCGATCACGTATTAATGATCTTTAGGAAAGCGAAACGGCGGCAGTACACGAAACTGCCGCCGTTTTATACGTTACAGAAAATTGACATTTTATGTAGTACATATTATAATCAACTCGATTTTAACAGAGAAAACACCCGGGGAAAAACGATTCCATGAAAGGTCTGAAAAATATAGAAAATGCCATGCTGGTTCTGTGCCTGGGCGCAGAAGCCATGGCTTATGTATATGCGCTGCTGTTCCGGTATGTCCTGCTGAACTGGTATTATACCAATCCCACCAGAGAGAATGATTTCTACAAACTGTTCGGAGGGATCCTGTTGTTCTTATACTGGGCAGTCTTTTTGTACCGTAAGAAAAAGAGAGCGGTAGTCTGGGAACAGGACAACTGGGACAGGGCTTTGGAAGTATTCAAACATCATATCACGATGATCATTACCGTAGTGATCTTCCTGTTCTTTATCGGATGGTCCGCCAGGATATCCCGTACGGTCCTGGCTCTGACGGCATCGTTTGGTATGATCTTTGATCTGGTGATCCGCTGGCAGTTCGGAGAAAGAGTAGCCAGAAGACGCCAGAAAACGGAAAAGATACAGCAGGTGGTCCTGATCGCATGTGAAGAAGAAAGCGAACGCCTGCGCTGGTGTATCGAACGGTACGGATATAATAATGAATGGAAAGAGATCCACAGCCGCTGTAAAGTCGTGCAGACGGTCACTCCGCAGGAGTGGGAACCTGCCGCGGAAGCGGACATGATCTATTTATCGGACCGGGCAAAGAGGATGCTGAAGGAGGAACAGCTGCAGCAGCTGGAAGGGTATGGCATTCCGCTATGCAGCGAGCTGAAGCCATGGGCACAGTCTCCCGGAACGGATATGGTGGTGAAGAATGGCGGAAATGCGGTATTGTTCCGTAGTCTGATGAACCGGCGGTCACCGGTTTTGGGCGTCAATTATACGACAGCCAATATCACGGAGGTGGCTTCCTATCTGATCAGTCACTCCGCGGAACTGGGCGGTAAGTATATCTGTTTTTCCAATGTCCATACGACGGTGATGGCGGCGGATCAGCCGGAATACAAAGAGATACTGAACGGTTCGGCCATGACATTTCCCGACGGGATGCCGATCGCAAAAAAGATCCGGCAGAACGGATATTATGAGGCGGAGAGAGTAGCGGGACCGGATCTGATGGAAGAGCTTTTCCGCCAGAGCATGGGGAGCGGGAAAAAACATTATTTCTACGGCTCAACGGAAACTACGGTAGAGAAACTGAAGGAACGTCTGTCGGAACGGTTTCCCTGGATGGAGATCGTCGGTATGGTCTCCCCGCCGTTCCGGGAACTGACGGAGGAAGAGGATGACGAGGCCGTCCGGCAGATCAACGAAAGCGGTGCGGACTTTGTCTGGATCGGACTTGGGGCGCCGAAGCAGGAACGCTGGATGAAGGCTCATGCAGGAAAGATCCACGCGGTGATGCTGGGAGTGGGTGCAGGGTTTGACTTTCATGCCGGTACGATCCGCAGGGCGCCGAGGATCATACAAAAACTGGGGCTGGAATGGCTGTACCGTCTGTTTCAGAATCCGGGGAGGTTATTCCGGCGGTATTTTGTCACAAATATAAAATTTTTCCTGTACACAAAGTTGAAAAGCAAACGATAGGTGGCAATAAATGTATCAGAAGAACAGAAACGTATTTAAACATTTTGATTTTATGCTGATCGATATCCTTGTGACGCAGCTGGCATTTGCACTGGCTTATTATCTGCGGCAATGGGATTTTACGCTCTACTCCAAGAGTACCTATCAGAATCTGCTCGTAATACTTGTAGCAGCGGCTTTTCTGAATACTTTTTTTATGGAAAACTACAAGAGTGTTATGAAACGCGGATTCCTGAAAGAGCTGGTCTCCGTGGTGGAGTATGTTCTTGTGGATGCGCTGCTGATGATGGGCTGGCTCTTCTTTATTAAAGAGAGTGACCTGTTTTCGCGTAGTGTGCTGGTTTATTTTGTTCTTATTTCTATCGTTGTGATATATCCCATACGTAATATATGGAAGGTATATATCCGCAAGAGAAATAACCGGATCGGCGGCGGTCAGATGCGTTATCTGGTGGTGACGCACAGCTCCATCGCGGAAGAGGTGGTCAGTGATTTTGTAACACACCAGTACGAGCCGACGGAGGTGGTCGGTGTGGTCACGCTGGACGACGGCTTGGAAGTCGGAAGCACGGCAGGCGGCGTGGAGGTCGTTGCAAAATATGAGGATACGGTATCCTATATCCAGGTAAACTGGGTTGATGCGGTCTTTATCAAGCTCCCGGCCGGACAGAAAGTATCCGAAAATCTGCTGAACCGCTGTGCGACCATGGGTGTGACGACCTGCCAGTGTATCGTGACGGATACGAAACGCAGCGTGGTCCAGTCGATCGACAAGATCGCCGGCAACGTGGTACTCGTGGAAAGTATGAATATGGTACCGTTTCGCAGGCTGTTTGCAAAGCGGGTGATGGACATCCTGGGCGGACTGGTCGGTGTGGCCATTACGGCGATCCTGGTTCTCTTTGTGGGACCGGTGATCTACTTTACGGATCCCGGGCCGATCTTTTTCAGCCAGGACAGAGTAGGCAAGAACGGACGTATCTTCCGGATCTACAAGTTCCGCAGTATGTACCGGGATGCGGAAAAGCGCAAGAAAGAGCTGATGGATAAGAATACGATGACGGGGCTGATGTTCAAGATGGATGATGATCCGCGTATCCTGGGCAGCGGGAAAGACGGGAAGAAGCATGGCGTGGGCTGGTTCATCCGCAAGACATCCATAGACGAATTCCCGCAGTTCTGGAATGTATTGAAAGGCGAGATGTCCCTGGTGGGGACGCGTCCGCCGACGGTGGATGAGTGGGAGCAGTACAAGCTGCATCACCGGGCTCGACTGGCTATGAAACCGGGCATCACCGGTCTGTGGCAGACCAGCGGCAGAAGCGAGATCACGGATTTTGAGGATGTGATCAAGCTGGATCTGGAATATATCAACAACTGGTCCGTTGCCGGGGATATCCGTCTGATCTTAAAGACTGTAGGCGAGGTGTTCAACCCGAAAGGGGCAAAATAGAAAAAACGTGGGATACAGGCTGTGAAAAACGGTGACGGATACCGTGCTTTCACAGCCTGTTATGTAAATTAAGAAGATACAAGGAATCCGTTCCGGATTGTAAAATCTTTATGAATTCTGTTGATTGACTTTCCCGATCTTATCATCTATACTATTGCATATTGCGATTTTTGTCGTTTTTTTTGTATATCCAAAAAGAAAGGTAGGAATGCTATGAAAAAAGTGGTATTGAGGATCTTGCTTGGATTACTGGCAATAGTATTGGTCGTAGCCGGAGTGGTCGGTGTTTTATATTTATCAGGTCGTAACAAGATGCGGAGTGAGGTACTGGCCGGATCCGATTTCAGTTCGATCGGCGGTTTTGATGATCCGCTCCCGACGCAGCTGCCGGTAGTTACGGTCGATGAAAACGGTGAGATCGTCATTCCGGAAACAACCGTGACTCCGACTCCGGATGGGGAGCCGGCACAGACCGGAGAGGAACCGGCACCGACAGAAGCACCGGCAGAAACACCGGCAGATGCGGATGTACCTTCCGCGATTACTCCTGCGGAAGTAGCAGTGAGTACGGATGATGAAGACGGTGTGGTGACTTACAAAGGGCAGAGATATCGTTATAATGATGATCTGATCAATATTCTGGTCATGGGTATCGATAAGAATTCCGTAGTGACGCAGGCACAGCACGGTACGGACGGTGGTCAGGCGGATGCGATCTTTTTGCTGATGCTGGACGGAAGTACCGGAACGATCAATATTGTAACCGTCAACCGCAATTCCATGGTTCCGGTGGATATTTATACCAGATCCGGCAAGTATTACGGTCAGGGCGTGATGCAGATCACCTTACAGCATTCCTACGGTGACGGTATGGCGATCAGCAACGAGAGAATGGCGGAAACAGTATCACGTATGTTCCATAATATCCCGATCCATGCATATGCATCCATTAATATGGGCGGTATTGCCACTCTGAACGATGCGATCGGCGGTGTATCCCTTACCCCGATGATGGACATACCGGGGACTTCCATCAAGCAGGGCCAGCCGATTACCCTGATGGGCAGGGATGCGTATGACTATGTTCACTGGCGTGATTATAAAAATGAATTTGCTTCTGCGGATAAACGTCTGGAACGCCAGAAACAGTATCTGGATGTATTCGGCAGAAAAGCGCTGGCGGAGATGAAACAGAATCCCGGCATCGTTGCGGATCTCTACAATATTATGAAACAGTATATGGTGACCGATCTTACTCTGGATCGTGTGACGTATCTTGCTGCCGAGGCAGGTGGTTATAAATTCAATTCATCCAACATCTACAGTGTTCCGGGAACTACACGGATGGGAACCCTGTATGAGGAATATTATGTGGATGAAGAAGGGCTTCGTGAACTGATCATCAAGTTATTCTTTAAACAGATTTAATATTTTGAAATAAAGTATGAGGTGGAGGAAGCAGAGTGAAAATCGAAGATGAAAACATGTTTCGGACAGAAGAGAGTCGAATGCCGGAACGGACATCCCAGATCAATCTGGTGATGAACAATACGCAGGACGAGGAAGATACGATCGACCTGGGTAAAGTATTCCGAAAGATGAAAGCGGAAACCGGGAAGTATCTGTGGGTTATGCTGTTGCTGTTGGTTTTGGGCGTGAGTGTATCTCTTCTGGTTTATCAGCTGAAGAAGGATCCCGGACAGGTATCGTCGGTTGTTACGCTGAAGTATACCGTAAACGGACAGGAAGTGACCGATCTGACTGCTCCGGATGGAACAGAGCTGGATCTGTCCCAGTTCACATCTTCGTATGTATTAAACAATGCTCTGGATGGGCTGCAGTTATCGCAGCCGATCACAGTAGAAGCATTGCGGAAAAATCTGGATATTCAGAAGGTCATTACCAAAGAGACCAGACGCCAGCAGGAACTGCTCTCCGAAATGATGGAAGGCAAAGATAAGGACGCCTATTCGCAGGCCAGCGAGCTGAAACTGGTTTATCAGAATAATCTTATGGTAAGCCTGCGCAACGGTTTTTCCAATGATCAGTCCGATAAAACGGTGGAGCTGACGCAGGAAGAGCTGCAGGTGCTTCTGGAGCGTGTGATCGGTTCTTATAACGATTATCTTTGCCTTACTTATGCAGACCAGCAGATGCCCAGCGATGAGTTTTCCGTGATCGATCATAACAATCTGGATATTCTGGACAGTCTCGATCAGCTGAGTGCCGGCGTGGAAAAGCTGTATGAATATTGTGATGCCAGAACGGCGGATGAAAAAAGCTATCGTTCCTGGAAAACGGGACATTCCCTGACAGAACTGATGGAATCCCTGCGTATTGTTCAGGACGTAGACATCAATTATCTCCGGTCCTATGTGGAGTACGAAGAAGTGACCAATGATGCAGAGGGTATTCTGACAAAATACAGATACCAGCTGCGTCAGAAAGAAATCCAGATCGAGGAACTGAAAGAGAAGATTGCTACAGCCGGCGATATCCTGGCCAGCTATAAAAATGACAGTGTATTGGTATCCTCGCAGGAGAGTGCCACCAACCTGTCTACCGGCACTACGACGGAATACTACAATGAGCTGGTTGTAACACAGGCGAAGAATTATGAGCGGCTTTCCAAGCTGTCCGCTTCTTATGAGATATTGTCGAATAAGATCGTAAAACTGGAAGAGGAAGCCCGTTCCGGGGAAGTATCCCAGGAAGTATTGAATGAACTGAATGTTGTATTTGAAGATGTACAGATTCTGTATCAGGCGATCAATGATCAGATGCTCGAGGTCAGGGAGAGACCGCTTCATTATAATTTTGTCGACCATACCGCAGCACAGGGCAAGAATGAGAGCTTTCTGAAAGCAGGAAGCAAGAATATGCTGATCGGTGCGGGTGCCGGGATCTTTATTACGTTTGCATTATGGTTTATGGCAGCCTTAGTGCCGGAACTGATGAGTGAAAACGGGACCGGGGAAAAGAAGGAGACGGCAAAATGAAAAAGTTAGATGGAAAGCGTATATTAAAAAGTAAGTACTTCATTATCCTGATAACCAGCCTTTTGGTTGGAGTGGTCGTTACCTGTGTTGTGTTCTTCAAAGACAGCGGAAGGAATGCGGCTGTTTCCTCGATCCTGTTTTCCTTTGATGGTGCGGCAGACGGCTGTACACCGGATGGTGAAGAATTTGATGTGAGCGCAATGGCAGATGATGCTATCCTGGAAGCGGCGCTGGAACAGTGCAACATGTCAGGAAAATATGCTGCAGATGCATTGCGCAGCAGTCTGTATATCCGTGGTGAATATCCGGAGAATATTGCGAGTGAGATCTTAAGCTTCGAGTCTATGTTTGATTATGAAGCGAGTAAGACATTTACCCACGACGGTTTTCACGCAACGCAGTATACGATCGCACTTTATAATGATTTTGACAGAAGCATTTCCAAGGCACAGCTGAATCAGCTGCTTACTGCGATCCTGAAAGAATATGGAGAATCTTTTAAAACGACTCATGGAAAGACATGGCAGGCAAATCTGCTGAAGCTGGATCTGGATGATTATGACTACATCCAGCAGCTGGCAATCCTGGAAAATCGTATGGATGAGGTTTCCGATTATGCGATGGAGTTGTATCAGAAGAATCCGGGGATCATAACCGGAGGAGAGGGATTCAACGATATTGCCATCAAGATGGATAATCTTTCGGATAATGAGATACCGCGGCTGCAGGCGCTGGTGATCATGGGAGGTTTGTCCAAGAATTACGAGAGACTGCTGATCCAGTACGAATATGAGATCGAGGATCTGTGCGTTGAGCTGAAATACCAGTCGGAACGTCTGACAGAAGTAGAAAAACTGCTGAATTCCTATGAAAAGAATGATGTGCTCTATATCAGTTCCGGAGAGGAATTGGTAAAGATCGACGGTAATTCTTCCCAGACATACGATAAGCTGGTAGCAGAACGCAGAAATGTAGCAGACGGGATTACCGGTATAAAATCAGATATCTCGGAACGGCTACTGCGTATGCAGGATATCCTCGGGGATGAAGCGGGAAATTCTGAGGTTTACGCAAAAGTTAACGAGATCCTGGCGGATCAGATGGGCGAAGAGCAATACGAGCAGCTGCTGGACGGTATTGATACAGAGGATCAGGAAATCGTTGATGGATCCGGCGAGGGTACCGGTGAGCCGGAGGAGAATCCGGAAGAAAACCTGGAAGAAAACCCGGACGAGAATTCGGATACGGATAAAGTTCCGGAGGACAATACCCAGGCATCCATCCATAAGGGACGTGGTGATATGACTACGCAGATTGCAGCACTGGAAGCGGACATTAAGGGGCTGGAAGAAAAGGTAGTTGCCATCGAAGGTGATTTCAGCAATATGCTTATTGCGTATAATGAGATGCAGCTGAACGACACTACGATATCTCTCGGGCAGACACAGATGGTTTCGAAGGAAGTGCTTTCCGGCGCCTTCATCAAAACCGGTATCAAATGTGCCGGGCCGTTCGTATCGATCGGCATCATGATCTGTGTTGTGATGGTCCTGTTGGATAAGAAGAAAAAAGAAAAGAATACAGAAGTATAATTTATGCATCGGGAGCCGTTCGGCTCCCGGTTTTTTCTTGCCGTCCAAGGTATTTCAAAAAACTTTACAAAAGTTATTGACATTCCACCAAACAAGTGCTACTTTATTATCAGATGTTAGCACTCCAACCAATTGAGTGCTAACAAGAACAGAAAAGAGGGACCGGAGGAATATGGAAAAGAAAAAAGAAGACGATTCCCGTAAAGTGACGATCGATAAGCTCAAGGAGCTGGAGAAGGAACTGCAGGAAGCGGCAGAGCAGCAGGCAGAGGAAACCGCAGAGACCGAAGAGGCGGGCGAAGAAGCAGCCGGGGAAGTTTCGGAGGAAACTTCGGAAGAAGCCACAGATGAAGCAGAGGCTGCCGGGGAAGAGACCGAAGAGGTTTCGGAAGAAGCAGCGGACGGCGAGGATGAAAAAGAGGCGAAACCGAAGAAAAAACTTTTCGGGGGCAAAGAGAAAAAGAAAGATAAGCTGCAGGAGCAGATCGATGAACTGAAGGATAAGAATATGCGGCAGATGGCCGAGTTCGAAAACTTCCGCAAGCGTACCGAGAAAGAAAAGCAGGCAATGTTTGAAACCGGTGCCAGGAGCGTGATCGAAAAACTGCTTCCGGTAGTGGATAACTTCGAAAGAGGCTTAGGTGCCCTGAAGGAAGAAGAGAAAGGTGCTTTTTCCGAAGGAATGGAAATGATCTATAAGCAGTTGATGAGTGAGCTGGAGAAGCTGGAAGTCAAGCCCATCGATGCGGTAGGTAAAGAGTTCGACCCGAACCTGCACAATGCAGTGATGCACGTAGACGATGAGGAGCTCGGCGAAAACGTCGTCGTAGAGGAACTGCAAAAAGGGTATATGTACAGAGAAAATGTCGTAAGACACAGTATGGTAAAAGTTGCTAATTAAAGGAGGACAAAAATATGGGAAAGATCATTGGTATTGACTTGGGAACAACAAACTCTTGCGTAGCTGTTATGGAAGGCGGACAGCCTACCGTCATCGCAAACGCGGAAGGCGCACGTACAACACCGTCCGTTGTGGCTTTCACCAAGAGCGGTGAGCGTCTGGTCGGTGAGCCGGCTAAGCGTCAGGCAGTTACAAACGCAGATAAGACCATTTCTTCCATTAAGAGAGATATGGGTACCGACCATGGCCGTACGATCGATGGCAAGAAGTACTCTCCGCAGCAGATCTCCGCGATGATCCTGCAGAAACTGAAGGGTGACGCAGAGAACTATCTGGGTGAGAAAGTAACGGAAGCAGTTATTACCGTTCCGGCATACTTCAACGATGCACAGCGTCAGGCTACCAAGGACGCTGGTAAGATCGCAGGCCTGGATGTAAAGCGTATCATCAACGAGCCGACCGCAGCAGCTCTGGCATACGGTCTGGATAACGAAAAAGAGCAGAAAATCATGGTTTATGACCTTGGTGGTGGTACATTCGATGTTTCCATCATCGAGATCGGCGAGGGCGTCATCGAAGTACTGGCAACCAGCGGCGATAACCGTCTGGGTGGTGATGACTTCGACCAGAAGATCGTTGACTGGATGCTGGCAGAGTTCAAGAGCAAAGAGGGCGTAGACCTTTCCGGCGATAAGATGGCAATGCAGCGTCTGAAGGAAGCAGCAGAGAAAGCAAAGAAGGAGCTTTCCGCTTCTACAACGACCAATATCAACCTTCCGTTCATTACGGCTACGGCAGAAGGCCCGAAGCACTTCGATATGGATCTGTCCCGTGCAAAATTTGAAGAACTGGTACACGATCTGATCGAGCGTACTGCCGTTCCGGTACAGAATGCACTGCGTGATGCAGGTATCTCCGCATCCGAACTGGGCAAGGTACTGCTGGTAGGTGGTTCCACCCGTGTTCCGGCCGTACAGGATAAGGTACGTCAGCTGACCGGCCAGGAGCCGAGCAAGACCCTGAACCCGGATGAGTGCGTTGCACTGGGTGCTTCCATTCAGGGTGGTAAGCTGGCAGGTGATGCCGGCGCAGGAGAGATCCTTCTGCTGGATGTTACGCCGCTGTCTCTGTCCATCGAAACGATGGGTGGTATCGCAACCAAGCTGATCGAGCGTAACACCACGATCCCGACCAAGCACAGCCAGGTATTCTCTACCGCAGCAGATAACCAGACCGCAGTAGACATCAACGTCGTACAGGGTGAGCGTCAGTTTGCAAAGGACAACAAGTCCCTTGGCCAGTTCCGTCTGGATGGTATCCCGCCTGCAAGACGTGGTGTACCGCAGATCGAGGTAACCTTCGATATCGATGCAAACGGTATCGTTAACGTATCCGCAAAGGATCTGGGCACCGGCAAGGAGCAGCACATCACCATCACTGCAGGCTCCAATATGTCCGATGAAGAGATCGATAAGGCTGTCAAGGAAGCAGCTGAGTACGAGGCACAGGATAAGAAGCGTAAGGAAGCCATCGATACCAGAAATGATGCAGACTCTATGGTATTCCAGGTAGAGAAGGCACTGAACGAAGTAGGTGACAAGATCAGCGCTAGCGAGAAGAGCGATCTGGAAGCAGAGCTGAAGAACCTGAAGGATATCCTGGAGCGTACCAAGGATCAGGATCTGACCGAAGATCAGGTCGGCGAGATCAAGGCCGCTCAGGAGAAGATGATGGAGAAGGCGCAGAGCCTGTTCACTAAGATGTATGAGAATATGGGCGGTGCAGCAGGAGCAGCCGGCGCAGGCCCGAACATGGGCAATATGGGCAATATGGGCGGCGCGGCAGGCAGCACCGGCAGCAATGGTGACGGCGGCAACGGCGGCGCAGCAGACGACATCATCGATGGCGACTTCAAAGAGATTTAAGCAATCAAAACCATAAGCTGAAAAGGCAGGGGCGCCGTCACGGCGACCCCGCCTTGTTTCGTACAGGAAGGTATACTCTGATTCCCGGCTTTCCCTTTGGAAGCAGGCGCGAGAATTGTTCTTCGCCCTCCCCCGGGAAGCGAAACAGTACATTATTATATAAATATAGATTAGGAATACATTACCATGGCAGAAAAAAGAGATTACTACGAGGTCCTTGGCGTGGATAAATCCGCGGATGACGCAACGATCAAGGCAGCCTATCGTAAACTGGCAAAGAAATATCACCCGGATATGAATCCCGGCGACAAAGATGCGGAAGCAAAGTTTAAGGAAGCATCCGAGGCGTATGCGGTGCTTTCCGATGCGGAGAAGCGCAAACAGTACGACCAGTTTGGTCACGCAGCTTTCGAGGGTGGCGCAGGTGGTGCCGGTGGCTTCGATTTCAGCAGTATGGATTTTGAAGATCTGTTCGGCGGTATCTTCGGCGATCTGTTCGGCGGTGGGCGCAGGGGCGGCGGCCGCAGCAACGGGCCGATGAAAGGTGCCAATCTGCGTACCAGCGTGCGGATGAAATTTGAGGAAGCGGTTTTCGGCTGTACCAAAGAGATCGAGCTGACCGTAAAGGAAACCTGTAAGACATGTAACGGCAGCGGTGCAAAGCCGGGCAGCAGTGTAGATACATGTTCCAAGTGCGGCGGCAAGGGTAAAGTGGTATATTCCCAGCAGTCGTTCTTCGGTGTGATGCAGAATGTACAGACGTGTCCGGACTGTAACGGTACCGGTAAGGTGATCCGTGACAAATGCCCGGACTGCCACGGAAGCGGGTTTATTCCGATGCGGAAGAAATATGCCGTGGAATTTCCGGCTGGTGTGGACAATGGTCAGTGCAAGCGTATGCAGGGTCTGGGAGAGCCGGGGCAGAACGGTGGCCCGAGAGGCGATGTGCTTGTAGAGGCAGTGGTTGACCGCCATCCGATCTTCCAGAGAGAAGACCGCGATCTCTATTCTACCGTACCCATCTCCTTTGCGGTAGCGGCATTGGGCGGCGAGATCATGATCGATACCGTAGACGGCAGGCCTGTTGTATACGAGGTGAAGCCGGGAACGGCTACAGATACCCGTATCCGTCTGCGCGGCAAGGGTGTACCGTCCCTGCGCGATCCCAAGAGCCGTGGAGATCATTACGTGCTCCTGACGGTTCAGGTACCGACACGGATGAGCGCAAAAGCCAAGGAGCTGCTGAAGCAGTTCGATGCGGAATGCGGTGATACCCTTGGCGCAGCCGATCGCTATCGTGCGGAACATGCCGATGCCGGCGATGGCACTGACCCTAAGAAAAAGAAGAAAAAAGGCCTGTTTGGCTGATGCTGATCGGGACATTTAAAAAACCGGGGGCAAAACCATGGGGAAAACCACGGGGACGGACCTGGTGGTACTAAAGTACCACCAGGTCCGTCCCCGTGGTTTTCCCCATGGTTTTTGCCCACCCGGTTTTCCGACAGACAAAAATAAAATCTTAGCACAATCCCTATTGACAAATTAAATTGCATGTGATTTAATTAGATTGTAAACAATCAAATAGCAATCAAACAATATATAAAGGAGGTTACGACCATGGAAGTTATGACGATTACAAGTGAGAATTTTGAAAAGGAAGTATTGCAGTCCGCGGAGCCGGTACTGATCGATTTCTGGGCATCGTGGTGCGGGCCCTGCCGTATGCTTTCCCCGATCGTGGATCAGGTAGCGCAGGAAGCAACCGGCGGTTTCAAGGTGGGCAAGATCAATGTGGACGATGAAGGAGAACTGGCAGAGAAGTATGGTATTATGAACATCCCCTGCCTGATCGTATTCAAAGATGGCCAGGTGGCAAACAAGTCGGTTGGCATGATCCCGAAGCCGAAGGTTGAAGAACTGGTAAAATCCGTGTTATGATATAACCAGCTACAGGTGAGCCATGGGGACGGTTCTTGTGGCTAAAGATCTTTGATCTTGTTGCCACAAGAACCGTCCCCGTGGCTCGCCTGTGGTTAGAAAAAAAACATTGTAATACAATTTGATTGTATAATATTAATTAGGAGAAAAACATGTACGACATCATCATCATAGGAGCAGGAACGGCAGGACTTTCCGCCGCAATCTACGGCCTGCGTGCAGGCAAAAAAGTCCTTGTTCTGGAGCAGCTGAGCTATGGCGGCCAGATCATCAATACGCCGGAGATCGAGAACTACCCGGGCATCAGGAATATTTCCGGTTTCGATTTTGCGACCAGCCTGTATGAGCAGGCAACCGCATTGGGGGCCGAAGTAAAGTACGAGCAGGTGACCGGCATCACAGACGGCGCGGAGAAGCAGGTAACCACTACAGAGGGAACCTATTCCTGCAAGGCGATCATCATCGCGACAGGGGCCAAGAACCGTCCTTTGGGATTGGATCGTGAGACAGAACTGGTTGGCGGCGGCGTATCCTACTGTGCGACCTGTGACGGCGCATTTTATAAGAAACGTCCGGTCGCAGTAAACGGCGGCGGAAATACGGCGCTGGAGGATGCCCTGTTCCTTTCCGGCTATTGCAGCAAGGTCTATCTGATCCATCGCCGGGATACCTTCCGCGGGGAAGTGAAACAGGTCGAGCAGCTTAAGGCTAAGGAAAATGTCGAATTCGTTTTGAATTCCACCGTAACGGCACTGCTTGGTGAAGATCAGGTGGAAGGCATCGAGGTAACCGACAAGCTCACAGGAGAGAAGCGCACCCTGCAGGTAGACGGACTCTTTATCGCGATCGGCCAGATGCCGGAGAACGCAGTATTTGCACCGCTTATCAACCTGGATCCGGCGGGATATGTTGTAGCCGGGGAAGACTGTAAGACCAATGTGGAAGGCATCTATGCCGCCGGTGACTGCCGTACCAAGGCGGTACGCCAGCTTACCACCGCAGCAGCGGACGGTGCCGTTGCCGCCCTTGCAGCCTGTGCCTACATCGGCTAAAAACATCTCGCCTTCCCTTGAGGGCGCTAAGCGTCAGTGGCGCTTGTTCAGCGAGGATCGAGCCGGCAGGCGAGACAGGTGTCGCCGAAGGCGACGGTTGAGGTGTAAAATGAGCAATAATACTCTTTTAAGGATAAATTGCTGCTATGTCGAAGAAGGAAAAAAAAGCCAAAAAAGAGAAATCAAAAAAAGGTCTGATCTCGTCTGAAACCGCGCGGGAATATGTGACTCATACCGGACCGGATCTGTCGGATACCGACGGGATGCAGAAGCTGTCGAAGGCGGATGGCGATGATTGCCTGAAACTGGAGAACCAGCTTTGTTTCCCGCTGTATGCCTGTGCGAAAGAAGTGGTGCGCCGCTATCGTCCCCTGTTGGATCCCTTTGATCTGACCTATACCCAGTACATCGTGATGATGGTGCTCTGGTCGGAAAAGCAGATCAATGTAAAGACCCTGGGTGAAAAGCTTTATCTTGACTCGGGTACGCTCACGCCCCTGCTCAAGAAGCTGGAAAGCAAGGGTTATGTGAAACGTGAACGTTCCCTGCAGGATGAACGAAATCTGAACGTGTCCATTACCGAAGAAGGTGAACGACTCAAATCCCTGCTGCATGATGTGCCCGCTTCGATGCAGGCGTGTGTGTGTCTTGAGGAAAAGGAGGCAATGGAACTGCACCGTCTCTTGAATAAAATACTGAAGGTGATTAAATGAAAGAAACAGAGATCAGGGAACTGACCCTGAAAGCATATGCAAAGATCAATCTGGTGCTGGACATCACCGGACGGCGTCCCGACGGTTATCACGATCTGGCTTCGGTGATGCAGGAGATCGGGTTGTACGATACCGTAACGATACGGAAAACAGCGACTGGCATAAAACTGAAGGTGGAATTTGATGATGGCGTGGAGCGTGGCTTCTCCCTGGTGCCGGACGATACGAAAAATCTGGCTTACCGAGCCGCGGAGCTGCTTTTAAGCGATGCCAAAGTGGATGGCGGAGTGGAGATCATCCTGCACAAGAATATCCCGGTCGCGGCGGGCCTGGCGGGCGGCAGTACCGATGCAGCTACCGTACTGCGCGGCATTAATGTCCTCTATGACCTGTATTATGATACCGGCCGTCTGTGCGAACTGGGCGTAAAGCTCGGAGCTGACGTACCGTTCTGTATCGTGGGCGGGACGATGCTTGCGGAAGGCATCGGTGAGAAGCTGCAGGCACTGTCGATCCCGGGATCGGTCTATGTACTGCTGGCAAAGCCGCCGGTCGCGGTATCGACAAAGGAAGTGTATCAGGCGTATGATAAACTTCTGGAAGAGGATCCGCCGGAACTTGCCGATATCGAAAAGGTAAAGAGTGCGATCGAAAAGGGCGATGCGCCTGCCCTGGCATCCTGCCTGTATAATGCATTGGCGCTGGTAACGGAGCCGCTGCATCCCGAGATCGTGGCCCTTCGCGAAGAAATCCTGAAGGAAGGTGCTAAGGGTGCGCTGATGAGCGGATCCGGACCTTCGGTCTTCGGACTGTATGACGATCTTGCGGCAGCCAAAGCAGCGGCAGACCGTCTGCAGGAACGTTTCCCGGAAGTTTTTTTCGCGGCAGTGCCGTTTTGCTATAACCATAAGGAGCTTGACTAGACAATGACAAAAGATGTACTGATCTCGATCAAGGGGCTGCAGTTTGAAGGCCCTATGGATGACCGTCACGAGCAGGTGGAACTGATCGTGGCCGGAAGTTATTATTTCAAGAACGGCGTACATTACCTGATGTACGATGAACAGATGGAGGGCTTCCCGGAGCCGTCCCGCACGATGATCCGGATCTCACCGGAGCGCGTGGAGATGTCCAAACAGGGTGGCTTCGCCGTATCCATGATCTTTATCGAAGGCCAAAAAAACATGAGCAGTTACCGTACACCGTTCGGTAACATGATGATGGCTGTCGATACCACCGACATTCACATTGATGAAACCGAGGACAGTCTGGATCTGGAGATCCTCTATCATCTGGATATGAACTACGAATTCTTTGCAGAATGCCGCGTTCAGATCCGCGCATGCTCCAAGGAAGCGGGAGCCGTATTATTCAAATGATCCCCTTACCGCCTTCTTTGAACAACCAAATACTCAAATAAAAAACGGAATCTTATGATTCCGTTTTTTGTTTCATAATATTTTACTTCAGCGGCTTCGCTCCTGCCTTTTCCTGCATCTTCTCCACCCACTGCTTAAACTTGCTCTTTTTCTTGACATCCTTCTGGATCTTGGTACCGTGGATACCCTTCACACCCACCAGATACATACCGCTCACTTCCGCCTTGATCTCCTTCTTAACCGGAACCAGATCGAAAATGCCTTCATCACAGAACAGGGTCATGATCTGCGGACCGATCTTTACCTTTACGAGCGGCGCCTTCATATTGCGGGAGATCTTCGGCATCTGAGCCATCACTTCCGCCGGCAGTTTGGCCTCCTTGAGCTTCATCCGTTTCTTGTCAATGACCAGCAGCGATACGGTCTGCTTGTTCGCCTCGATCATTGCTTTCTGTTCATCCTGCTTGGCCTGCATCTTCTTGCCGGCAAAATACAGCAGTACCATCAATATGATAAATATAACCAAAACAACAATAAATATGATCCAACCGGTACTCATCAGAAAAATTCTCCTTTACATCTGGCAAAATCAAAACATAACCTTTCAAAGTATATCATTTCTTTTAAAAGTATGCAACTATAAACGTCCCTGTGCCTCGCCACTTGCATTCCTGTGGATTTCTGCTAAAATAGAACAAGCAAAAATACCGAAGGGAGTACTGCAATGGCTGAACAATCGATTGAATTTCGTTATGACACCCAGCTTCTGATCGACGGGGAGGATCTCGACGAGGACGAAGTAAACGATTATATTAAAGAGCATTTCAAGGGCGACTGCCTGCTGGCAGTAGGTGGTGACGGGGATCCCATCAAGATCCACTATCATACCAATGAACCGTGGCTTGTACTGGAGTACTGCCGCAGCCTGGGCGAGATCTACGATATCGTCGTAGAAGACATGGATCGTCAGGCAAGAGGGCTGCATGGCTAAGCAAAAGGCTCTGAGCCGGAAACAACAGGTTCAGAAGTATCTTACAGCGGAAAATGTCATCCTTTTTTTGACGATGCTTTTACCGCTTTTTTCTGTATATTACGATGATGCCAATTCGATCATACGACAGGGCATGAATGTCTGGGAAGCGCTGTTTTCCGGGCGTTTTTTTCATTATTTCAGTCTATGCAATGAAAGCGTGCAGCAGGGGCTGATGGTACACCAGGCTAACTATGGCCTGGTGATGAACCTGATCCTTGCCGTATGGAATCTGCCGCTTTGGATCGCGGAAAAGGCGGCCGGTGGTAATATCCTGGATCATTTTGCGGCGCGCGTGTGGGGCAAGAGCGAGATGCTGCTCTGCGCTTGGATCTGTATGGGACTGTTAAAACGTATCGCCGGTAAGTTTGGGTTTGACGAGAAGAAGAAGCAGCTGCTGGGATTTTTGTTCCTGACCAGTGCATGGCTGGTGCTCGGTGCGTTGGTGGTGGCGCAGATCGATATCATCTGTATGGTCTTTATACTGCTGGCATTTGAAGCATTTCTGGACGAGAACACCCGGAAATTCCTGCTTTTTTTTACTCTTTCCGTACTGACCAAAGAGTTCGCAATATTCGTATTTCTTCCCATTATACTTTTGAAAGAAAAGAATCTGATCCGGGCAGGCGTTGCAATGGTACTGCCGTTTGCGGTATCCGTTTTACTGAACCTGCCGTTCAAATGGGCGGATCCTGCGGGAGCAGCCCTGAAAAAACCGCGTACGTGGGTAATGATCGACCAGCTTACCCGTATGCGCATCACACTCTTTGGTGAGATCCGGATCCCGGCATTTTTTATCGCCTTAGCGGCGGTGGTCGTGGTTTCCTATATGACGGTGGTTCCGGACAAAAAGGAGCTGCCCAAATGGATGACCTATATGGGCTTGATCGGAATGCTGCCGGTTTTTGTATGTGCTTATTCTTATCCGTACTGGGGGGCATTACTGCTTCCGTTTGTACTGCTGCTGATGCTGTGGGAGGACGACAAGCGATTCCTGAAACTGTTTCTGGAGACAGCGGCAATCCTGTCACTGATCGTAGCGGATATGATCGAGTTTCCCTGGGTATTCCAGATGGTTGGCGGCATGCTGCCGGATTTCCTGTTCGGACTGCAGGGAGAGGCACCCGGTATCACAGAACAGATCAGTGAGTTTTTAAAACAGGATATGTATTTCAATATGTGGACACTGGCTTATGCACCGTTTGTGGTGTGGCTGATCGACAGCCTGATCCGCTTCTGGCCGGGGCGGAAGGCAGACACGGCAAAAACGGCAATAAAAGCTTCTGCAAACGACTGGATCGACGGAACCGACCGGAGCATTCGTATCCTCGCCATCCTCCGGGCGATCGGTGCTTTCGTTTTATGTGATATTGAGATCTTTCTGATACTGATTTTATAGAAGATACAAATATATGAAAAACAAAGAATCCGTCTCCCCTACAATTCAAGATATTCTCGCCCTGATCCCGGCCTACAATCCGGACAAGGGTATGATCACTCTGGTAGAAGAACTGGCAGAGCATTTTTTGCATATCGTGATCGTCGATGATGGCTGCGGGGAGACCTTTGCGCCGATCTTTGAGAAGGTGTCTGTATTTCCGCAGGTAGTGATCCTTAGGCATGAAGAGAATAAGGGCAAGGGCCGTGCAATCAAGACGGGCTTTTCCTATATCACAGATCACTATCCGGACGCAGCAGGCGTAGTCACCTTGGATGCGGACGGGCAGCATACAGTGGCGGATACGCTGAAATGCTGTGAAAAATTCCTGGAAAATCCGGAGGGGATCGTTTTCGGCTGCAGGGACTTCGCCTCGGATCTGCAGATCCCGGCGCGCAGCCGTTTCGGCAACCGGCTGACCAGCCGCCTGATGAAGTTCTTTTGCGATATCTCCCTGTCGGATACCCAGACCGGGCTGCGTGTGCATTCCATGAGTTATCTTCCGCAGCTTTTGGAAGTCGAGGGAGAGCGTTACGAATACGAGATGAACGTGATCTTTTATCTGAAGGAAGCAAACGTTCCTTTCACGGAAGTGCCCATTGAGGTCATCTATCTCAATAATAATGAGAGTTCCCATTTCAATCCGATCGTGGACTCGTATAAGATATACAAGGTCTTCTTCAAGTTCTGCATCTCGTCCTTCGGGTCTGCCATTCTGGACTATCTGCTCTTTATGCTGATGATAGCACTGTTGGGAAAGTATGCTGCGGAAGGCTCTTTTGCACATACGTATTACATTGAGATCTCCACGGTGATCGCCAGGATTTGCTCCGGGCTGTTTAATTACAATTTTAACCGAAAGATCTTTCGATCAAGAGAAGGCGTGGTCTCCTCCGGTTCACGTTATCTGCTGCTGTGGCTGGTGCAGATGTGCATATCCGCGATGGCGGTCAAAGGTCTGGTATTTCTGGCCGGCGGTCTCGAATGGCTGATCAAGCCGGTGGTCGATACCATGCTGTTCTTTCTCAGCTACAAGATCCAGCAGCTCTGGGTCTTCCGTAAAAAATAGTTTTATAACTGTAAAAATCGCCCGGAGCACTTGCTGATGAGGACGTAAGAAAACATAAATTCAGTTACATAATTCATAAAAAAGGGGTGTTTACCCTTTTTTTTTCTGTATAATTTTACTGAAATATGCTATAATATACAGTAGTTAAGGGGAATGCGTGCTTATGAGATCTGGTATTTTGCGTAAAATCGGAATATATGGTGTTTTGGCTGCGACAACACTCACGATGTTGTTATTGCCGATGTCCTCGGATGCGGCAGCAGTTGTTACCACCGGCGTGGTCAGCAACAATATCCATGATAACGATTATACGCAGTACAGGCAGGTGGCTCAGAGCTACCTGTGCAATAACGGGGATGGCACCTTAAGCCGCGTGGAAAATTTCGGCGACATCGTTATGGTGGAATACTTTGACGGCACCTACAACGTGATCGGGCACAAATTCCTGAAAATGGAGCTGCCGAAATTTGGCGGCTGCTGGTGCGGCGCAAAATATAATTATGTGCTTTTCGGTCAGGACAATCCGGAGAAAAAGGGCGATGTGGAGTGCATCCGCGTTGTCCAGTATAATAAAAACTGGGACCGTGTGGGGGCTCTTTCCATTAAGAACTGCTATACCACGATCCCGTTTGACGAATGTAATACGGATATGACGGAGTACGGGGATGAGCTGTATATCCGTATGGGCCACAGGACCTATGACGACCGGCAGGCAACGATGACCATCGCGATGCGTCAGTCCAACCGCAGCAAGATCCAGGTACAGGCCAATGTAGCTGCGGGATCCGGTGCCTACGGGGATGTGGTCGCCACCTTTATCGACAGTTCCGATGAAAAGATCGTGACCGTGGACCACAGCTTAAACTATCCGAGAGGGATCAATGCTTCGAGATATGATGTCAAAGCGGGAACCGGGAATTTTGTTACTTCGGTCAAAAAAGCCGAAGTGATGAGCTTGAACGGGGATCTGAATACCTATTCGCCTTTTACCGGTGTAAGCGGCCTCGAGGTGTCCGGACAGTACGACCTGATCGTGGGACGCACCACGCCCGGCGGGGCAAATTCCGGCAGCTATAATGTGTTCATTGCAGCAGTGCCGAAGAATAATTTTGATACCAAAGCCGTGAAACTGGCCTTTCCGACCGGTTATGCCTATGGCGATACGTTCACGGTGTCCGCACCGTATATCGTAAAAGTCAGCGGCGAGCAGTTTGTCGTACTTTGGGAAGTATACCAGGGCGCGGGGGAACTGGAGCGTGTGGACTATGTCTATGTGGACGGCAGCGGCCAGATGACCAGTCAGGTGCAGACGATACAGGGGTGTCTGTCGGATTGCCAGCCGGTGGTTTATAACGGACAGGTCGTCTGGTATACGAGTAACGGCAGCAAAACGACGATGTATTCCGTCCCGGCTTCGGGCGGTGTACCGTATGCATCGCCGCAGGTGACTACAGCGAAGGTGGCCGGCAGCATTGATTACTCACAAGTATATGATTTTGGGTACTACATCAATCGCTATCCGGACGTGCGTGTGCTTTACCAGAACGATCCGGAAGGGGCACTGTGGCATTTCATTCATTGCGGTATGCCGGAAGGACGGCAGGGCAGTGATAACTTTGATCCGCAGGTGTATTACAACAAGAATGCAGATCTGCGAGCTTCCTTTGGTGCAGACTGGACGGCCTACTATATGCACTTTATCAATTACGGCGCTGCCGAAGGTCGCAGGGCCCGTTTGGAGAAGTAATTACATCAGATATTCCCGGCTTTCCCCTGGGGAAACAGGTGGAAAGCTATAAACTCTTCTCTTCCCTTTGGGGGAAGGTGCCCCGAAGGGGCGGATGAGGGGTTAATACAGGAACCGGAAGAAAGAGAACTGAAATACAGAACATTAGGGGGATACGGACATGACAGATCAGACAGGAACGATCAACAGAGTAAAGGAAATGGTGCGGGATTCCTCGCGTATCGTGGTGATGCTGGGAGTCGGAACCGTGATCGAGAGCGGCGGTGAGAATCTCTGGTCATCGAGAGAATGTTACCGTCTGGAGAACATTTATCATAAATCGCCGGATGAGATGATGTCCGTGGGCTACTATAGTGCCCGCCGGGATAAATTTTTTGATTTCTATAAACAGGAGATCATCGCAAAAGATCTGAAAGCGGCATCTCTGTATAGCGACCTGAAACGTCTGCAGGATCGCGGAAAGATCCGCAAGATCGTGACACAGAACTACTACGGTCTGCATGATCAGGTGGGGCTGACCAATGTGGTGGAGCTGCACGGAAACATTCATAACAACTGCTGTCCGCACTGTGGCAAGAAATTTGATCTGGATTATATCCGGGCGCAGAAAGGGGTGCCCCTGTGCGACGAGTGCCGCTGCGCGATCCGCCCGGGTGTACTGCTTTTTGGCGAAAAGATCGGTAATGACCTGATGACCGAGGCCGTGAATGCCTGCGAAGCCGCCGATCTGATCCTGGTCCTGGGTACCAATATGTACGATAATATGGTGAAATTCTGTACCGGTAATTATAAATGCGGCCGTCTGGTGCTGATCACCAAGGAAGATCACTACACCGACCGCTACGCCGATATCGTGATCCACGGCAAGGTCTCCGATATCCTGCCGCAGATCATTGACTAAAACCACGGGAAAACTACGGAAAACCAGGAAAACCATGGGGACGGACCTGCTGGTACTTCAGTACCAGCAGGTCCGTCCCCATGGTTTTCCTGGTTTCCCCTGTTTATTTATCCTCTTTCGGCAGCCGTCTTCGCACGATCATAAAGCACACGATATGCGCCAGTGCTGTGATCGCCCACGACACAGGGTATGAAATATACAGATTCTGCAAGGTATGATTTGCCTGAAAAAAGGTGAAGATCCAAAGCACTCGGAAACCGCAGGCACCGATCAGGGATACGATCATCGGCATGATCCCGTATCCCAATCCGCGGATCGCACCGCAAAGCACATCCATAATGCCACACAGGCAGTAGACCGTCATAATGATCCGCATTCGGTTCATGCCGTAGTCGATCATGGCAGTATTCCCTTCTTTGGCATAAAATCCGAGCAGTTCCCTGCCAAAGTATACAAAAGCATTTCCCATGACCAGCCCCGTGATGGTAACGAGCAGCAGACAGGAGAGCAGGATCCTGTTGATCCGCTTATACTTGCCGGCCCCCAGATTCTGACTGGTAAAGCTGATGACCGTCTGGTAAAACGAGTTCATCGAAGTATAGACAAAACCTTCCAGATTCATGCAGGCACTGTTTCCGGCCATAGCGGTGGGACCGAAGAAGTTGACCGAGGACTGGATCAGCATATTCGAGATGGAAAAGATCATTCCCTGTACCCCGGCCGGCAGACCGACCTGCAGGATCTTTTTCACTATGCGCGGATGGATCTTCAGCGCACGAAGGTTCAGTTTGTAGCTGCCTTCGCTTTTCATCAGGCAGCGCAGTACCAAAGCAGCGGATAATGCCTGTGAGATCACGGTTGCCAATGCCACACCCTCTACATTCATATGCAGATAGTATACAAAACAGTAGTTCAGGATCACGTTCAGAATGCCGGCAGCCATCAGATAGTGGAGCGGACGCTTGGTATCCCCCACAGCCCGCAGGATGGCGCTGCCAAAATTGTAGAGCATCATCACAGGCAGACCGGCAAAATAGATACGTACATACATGACGGCCTGATCGAGAACTTCCGTCGGTGTCCCCATAAGGAGCAGGATGGGACGGGAAAAACAGATCGCGACCACGCCGATGCCGAAGCCCAGAAGTATGCTGAGCAATATGGAGGTGTGAACCGCATCACGCACATCCTCCGGGCGGTGACCGCCGAAGTAGCGTGCTACCGTGACATTGGAGCCGACGGAGATGCCGATGGCTACATTGACGAAAAAGTTGATCATGGAACTTGTCGCACCGATGGCGGCAATGCCATGTTCGGCCAGTTCCGGCGTATCGGCATACTTTCCGATGATGATCATATCGGCCGCATTAAACAAAAGCTGCAATATGCCGGACAGTATCAGAGGTACGGCAAAGAGCAGCAGTTTCGGCAGCAGAGGATCACTGCACATATCGATTTCATATGGTTTTTTCTTCTTTAGGATCATAGAGCCTAGTTTAGACCTCTTTTCCGAAAAAAACAAGCATGAAAAAACTGTTATTTTAGATTATAATGTGCTATACTTTCGTTAATTATTGGTATTCGCATGGTATGCGGGAGGGTTACGGATATGGCAGAGCAGGAGAATAAGAACGAAATGATCGAACCGGGTACACCATCGGGGGATCCTATGGTTCCGGGAACGGCACAGATCCGGAAGATCACGAGCTATATGTCATCGATAGAGCTGCTGGAGATGGCGGCACATCTTGCCGAGGGTGGCTATGAAAAGAAACTGTTCAGCGTGCTTTCCCGTGTATTTACCGAGAAAAAAGGCTTCGACCATATCCTGGAAGACGGGATGCAGGAGAAGGTGCAGAGGATCCTATCGGCAGACGTTCCTGCAGAGTTGAAAATGCAGGTCTTCACTTCCTTTGCACTGCCAAGAGAAATCGCGCCGGATCCGGAGACAGCGAAGGCGCTGGTCAAGGCGTGTTCACCAAAGCGTCTGAATATCGCAGCATTCTTTATCGCAGCGTATGATTATGAGATCGAAGGCTATTCCATGATCGTGGATAACCGGGCGCTGATGAAGATCTTTGCCACATCCGTAAAGGCGGAGCCCCTGCTTCTGATGTATGAAGCGATCATCGAGAACGAGCAGAAAGAGTATATCACCGGTGTGACGCGTGTGATCCGCAATGCGGCACGGAAATTCAACTATTCCGACCGTTCGCTGGTGCGCCGCGTGACGGAAAAGGTATTTGCCTCCAAGCAGGTATTTTACACATCCAAGATCCTGTACTGTCTGGCCTTTTGCGTGCCGGAGGACTGCCTGCCGTCCAGACGGGATATGTACAAGATCTTAAAGATCTCGGTGAACTACGACGAGCGTGCGACCAAAGAGTTTGCAAAACGCTATCACAACGATTTTGACGTGTCCGAATCGGCTCTGTGCCATTACTATCTGAGCAATCGCAAGGCCGAGAAGGAAAAACCGCTGGTAATGAAATTTGCCTGCCATGTGGTGCGGGTGGAGAGCGAGGATGAGCGGCGCAAACTGCTGCATCTGGCATTTAAACGCGGCGGAATGTTCCGCATGTATGCGGGCTGTATGCAGGATGGCGGCGTGAATGAAGAGAAGCAGCGTCGTTTCCGCTATACGGAAGAGGATATTGCCTGGGTAAAGACCCTGCCGGGCCTTTGCGAGGATACCAAATCATAAGGAGAGGATTAATATGGATCGTGAAAAGATCATAGTGATCGATTTCGGCGGCCAGTACAACCAGCTGGTGGCAAGACGTGTACGTGAGTGCAACGTGTACTGCGAGATCTATTCCTATAAGAAGGATCTGGCCGAGATCAAAGCAATGAACCCGAAGGGCATCATCTTAACCGGTGGCCCCAATAGTGTATATGAAGACGGAGCTCCTTCTGCAACAGAGGAGCTTTTTAACCTTGGCTGTCCGGTGCTGGGACTCTGCTACGGCGCACAGCTGATGATGCATGTCCTGGGTGGCAAGGTGGAGAGAGCGGATAACCGTGAATACGGAAAGACCAGAACGCTGGTTAATACCAGGGCGGCACTGTTTGACGGAGTCGGTTATGACCTGGACTGCAGCGAGACATTTGGCGGTGCGATCACGGAGGAGGAAAAGTCCTGCGGAAAGTATCTGAAATACGATACCGTGACCAGTCCGATGTTTCCGGAAGAAAATACCAAAGTGACACAGGTCTGGATGAGCCATAACGACTATATCTCCAAACTGGCTCCGGGATTTTCATCTATTGCATATACGGCGAACTGCCCGGTGGCAGCAGCTGAGAATACGGAGAGAAATCTCTATCTGATCCAGTACCATCCGGAGGTATTGCATACATTGGAAGGTACGAAGGTGCTGCAGAATTTTGTACGTAATATCTGCGGATGCAGCGGCACCTGGAAGATGGATGCTTTTGTGGAGAGCACCGTTAAGGCGATCAAAGAAAAAGTCGGCGACGGCAAAGTGCTGCTGGCGCTTTCCGGCGGGGTGGATTCTTCCGTGGCAGCGGGTCTGCTTTCCAGAGCCATCGGCAAGCAGCTGACATGTGTATTTGTAGATCACGGTCTGCTGCGTAAAGATGAAGGGGATGAGGTAGAGGCGGTATTCGGGCCGAAGGGTAATTTTGATCTGAACTTTATCCGCGTGAATGCGCAGGAGCGGTATTACGGCAAACTGGCCGGTGTGACCGAGCCGGAGCGCAAGCGCAAGATCATCGGCGAAGAGTTTATCCGTGTATTTGAAGAAGAAGCAAAGAAGATCGGCAAGGTGGATTTTCTGGCGCAGGGCACGATCTATCCGGACGTGGTAGAGTCGGGACTGGGCGGGGAATCCGCAGTGATCAAGTCACACCACAATGTCGGCGGTCTTCCGAATTTTGTGGATTTCAAGGAGATCATCGAACCGCTGCGCGATCTGTTTAAGGATGAAGTGCGCAAAGCAGGTCTGGAGCTTGGTATTCCGGAGCATCTGGTATTCCGTCAGCCGTTCCCGGGACCGGGACTCGGCATCCGTATCATTGGTGAAGTAACGGCAGAAAAGGTACGCATCGTTCAGGAAGCGGATTATATCTATCGCGAGGAGATTGCAAAGGCTGCCGAAGAGTGGAAGAACGAACACATCGGTGAGAGAAAGGCTTCCGGAAGCACACCGGATGAGATCTTTGACCGTGCACGCAATTTCAATCCGTCCTGGATGCCGGATCAGTACTATGCGGCGCTGACCAATCTGCAGTCTGTCGGTGTTATGGGTGATGAGCGCACCTATGATTATGCGGTCACCCTGCGCGCCGTTAAGACCATCGACTTTATGACTGCGGAAGCAGCCCAGATCCCGTTTGATGTTTTGCAAAAGGTAATGAGCAGGATCATCAATGAAGTCCGCGGCGTCAACCGCGTATTCTACGACCTGACGAGCAAACCGCCCGGAACGATTGAGCTGGAGTAATACCAAGTAGCTTATATTTTTCATATTGTATTTCTGATAGCAGGCATTATATAAGGTGTCTGCTATTATTTATATTATACTGTATATCCGGATTTTTGTTGCCAAATCTAATTGCCTCATATGAGATAACAGCTTCATTTGGTGAATTATGATGTAGTTGAGTTCTGCTGATTAGTTCAGCATTAGTTCAAAAACACCCCTGGAATTCAAGTCACGCATACAAATATGAGAAAATCTCTCATATTTATTGACATAAGTAGTAATAAAATATATACTGTATGTCAGAGGCTGAATAATTGCTGAATAATTAGCAAAACTGATGTCCATAAGTATGTAGAGGGTAATAAGTATGTTGAGCCAGTTTTCAGTAAAGAATTATAAGAGTATCCGGGATGAGATTACCTTTGATATGCAGGCAGTTGCTATATCCGAGCTTGCGAA
>JAGBMJ010000066.1 GCA_017634975.1 Lachnospiraceae bacterium
CTATTCACAGTCGAATCGCGCACCTGCTGCGCGATTGCGACCCAAAGCAGTTCGAACGATATGGGTTTTGCCCATCGCCGCAGGCGATTTTCATTGGCAAAACCGTTACTATCACAGCACGAAGGGCTGTGAATAGTAACAAAAATCCGCGGTTTGTTATTGATTGACGAACGATCTTCTTTTCGATAAGATGATAAAAAAGACACCCAAGGGGGAAATGCAAAATGAAAGAACAGCTTTATACCATCCCGTTAAACGATGCCGTGAATGCAGACGACGAATGCGCCTTCTGCTTTGTGGAGCGCTCACTGGAGCAGGACAGCCTGGATTTTGTATTGGGTTCCTGCGCTTCCTATATGGAGAGCGATGTGCGTGCCATCACAGATGTGCAGGGGTTCTGCCGGGATCACTTCAAGATGATGTTTGACTACGGAAATACCCTCGGTAACGGCTGGATCTTAAAGACGCATTATATGAACATCCGCAATGAATTCGAAAACGAGGTAAAACGCTTCCGCCCCGGCAAGCTCAGCCTGGCTGACAAGATCAAAAAGAAGACCGCCGAGAACAATATGGTCAACTGGGTGCACGCCAAGGAACGCAGCTGCTATGTCTGCCGCCACAGCCGGGAAATCTACGAACGTTACATCGATACGTTCTTTATCATGTACAAAGAGGACGAAGCCTTCCGTCAGAAGATCAAAAACGGCAAGGGCTTCTGCCTTACCCATTTCGGAGATCTGTGCGCAGCGGCCGACGAGCGCCTTTCCGGCACGCAGCTGCAGGAATTTTATGATATGATGCTTCCGCTGATGCAGAAAAATCTGGACCGGATGCAGGAAGATGTGAACTGGCTGATCGAGAAATTCGACTACCGCAATGCGCAGGCCGACTGGAAGACTTCCAAAGATGCCGTCCAGCGCGGTATGCAGAAATTAAAGGGTGGATATCCGGCCGATCCGCCATATCAGATGAAGAAATAAAAAACACCCCTCATCCGAGATGAGGGGCATTTTTTTATTTGTCCCACTTGTCGGCAAGCGAATTGATCTGGTCGGCAAATTTGCCAAGATCCTTGTTGGTGCCGCCTTCGTTCTTGTAAATGACCGCCAGCAGCCGCTGTCCCGCCGCCACCAGTCTCTGGAATACATCGGAGATACGTTTTGCTTTCTTCCTGGCCGGGATACCCGCTGCTTCCGTGATGAAGCTGTTCGTCGCCAAATCGAAGCTGGTACCGCTGTACGGCGCATACGCGTCGTAGCCGTACTCGTTTCTCAGGCACTCCGCAAACAGGTTCGCATTATCATCATCCCCGTGTACCACGAATACGCGCTGCGGCTTCTCTCCGATATTCCGGATCCACTCCAGCAGACCGTTCTTGTCCGCATGGCCGCTCAATCCGGCCAGCTGCATGATCTCGGCGCGGATCTCAATGGTCTCGCCGAAGAGCTTCACTTCCTTTTCCCCATCGATGATGATGCGTCCCAGAGTGCCCACTGCCTGGTAGCCCACGAACAGGATCGTGGAATCGGATCTCCACAGATTATGCTTCAAATGATGACGGATACGTCCGGCATCGCACATACCGGATGCGGAAATGATCACCTTCGGTGTCGAATCAAAGTTGATCATCTTGGATTCATCACTGGTGATGCTTAAGTTCAGGCCCGGGAAGGTGATCGGATTGATCCCCTTGTGGACCAGTGCCAAAGCTTCCTCCGAAAAGCAGTTTTCTACATTCTTCGTAAAGACTTCCGTGGCTTCTACTGCCAGCGGCGAGTCCACATAGACCGGAAAATCCGGAAACTCCGGCACCAGACCTCTTGCCTTGATCTCACGGATGTAATACAGCATCTCCTGGGTACGGCCGACCGCAAAGGACGGGATCACCAGATTGCCGCCCTTCTTCATCGTTGCCGTAATGATCTCCGCCAGTTCCTTCACGTAGTCCGGACGCTCCGCCGTATGATAGCGGGTACCGTACGTGGATTCCATGATCACATAATCCGCATCCTTGACGTATTGCGGATCCCGGATCAGCGTACTCTTTTTGTTGCCGATATCGCCGGAATACACCAGCTTCTTTGTCACATTGCCTTCCGTGATCCACAGCTCGATGCTGGCAGATCCCAGCAGATGCCCGACATCGGTAAAGCGGAACTGAATGCCTTCACACAGCTCATATACCTCATCGTAATGGAACGGGATCAGACGGCGGATCGTACCGACAGCATCTTCCATCGTGTAGAGCGGTTCCACCTGGTTGGCCGCGCTTCGAAGCGCTTTACGGTTCTTCCACTCCGCCTCCTGCATCTGAATGTGCGCACAGTCACGCAGCATGATCGAACAGAGATCCACAGTCGCATCCGTTGCCATGATCTGTCCGCGGAAACCTCTGGCATATAAAAGCGGCAGAAGACCGGAGTGATCGATGTGCGCGTGTGACAGCAGCACATAATCGATCAATCCTTCCTCTACCGGCAATTCCGCATTCTCATAGACATTGGTTCCCTGCTCCATACCATAATCCAGCAGGATATGCTTTCCGCAGGCTTCAATATAATGGCAGCTCCCCGTAACCTCGTGATCCGCGCCGATAAATGTAAGCTTCATGTGTAACCCTCCTTTTTTTTGCCCCCAATCTCTGATTGGGGGAGCCCGCGCCTCCATCGGGAATTCTTCGAATTCCTTGTCGCACCCGCTCTGCGGGTTTGGAACTTAGAGGCGCTTCAAAGATTTGCCGTTAGGCAAATCTTCCTTTTCTGCCCCCATATATTATCAGTAGATCATCCGAACCCCTCCGGATACCACTTCAAACTCATTTACATCCCGGCCGATACCATGCTCCCCGTCCAGCGACCAGTCCGGCGACTTGTTGCAGGAAATGATCGCGTGATCCGTTTTGCAGAACGTCACATGCGGCGTCCCGTCATATTTCTGCTCCAGAAGCGCCTGTACGATCGCCGACAGCTGTAACAGATCGTGCGGTCTGGAGATCAGCAGCACTTCAAAGAAACCGTCCCCCAGGTCGACCTGGTTGCTGTCCAGTGACATCACTCCGCCAAGGGAAAAGGTATTACAGAATGCCACCAGCAGGTAATTATCCTCATATACATGCCCTTCCATAGAGATCCGCATATGCATGGAATGCAGGTTGGTCAGATCCTTCATCCCTTCCAGCAGATACGCGAAGTGACCTATCAGGTTCTTATACTTCTGCGGCGTCTCATAGGACACCTTCGTAAAGATCCCGCAGGATGCCGTATAAACAAAATGCCTGCCGTTAAACCGTCCGATATCCAGCCGGTGTACTTCTCCGGTCATCACCCGCTCTGCGGCTTCCGCCGGATCCGACGGCAAACCGAGACTGGCCGCAAAATCATTGGTCGATCCTGCCGGAATATAACCTAACGGCTTGTCCCAGGCGATATCACGGCAGCCGGCGATCACTTCATTCAGGGTCCCGTCGCCGCCCATACAGACGATGCGGTCGATCTCATCATCCACATGTTCCGCTACCAGATGACTTGCATCCCCCGACTCTCTGGTAAAACAGACGATCGTCTCATATCCGTAATCCGAGAAGGTAAGGATAATGTCGCTCAAGGCACTGTCCTTCTTCCGGATCCCCGCCCGGGGATTGATGATAAATAGCAGCTTCTTATATGTACTCATAGCTTTATTATACACCTTCCGCAACGATCCCGCCACTAGAAATATTCCCTGTCCGGAGGGCTTTTTTATAGAAATCGCGAAGCAATTTCTACATAGTAAAAAACAGCCGGCATTTCACCGGCTGTCCGTTATGATGTTTTTCCGTATCTGTCCGAAATACCGCAAGGGTATGCCTGTGAATCCCGGTTTTAGCAACGATTTGCCTTAATTCGGTTCGATCGTGACATACAGGCGTTTGGTTCCGAAAGCGACCGCCTTCTCGTGTGTATCAAAGTAGATATCGATATGATCCTGCTTTACTCCGCCACCGCAATCCTCTGCGATATAGGTTCCCATTCCTTCGATCGATACATGGCTTCCGTAAGGGATCACATGCGGATCCACCGCGATCGTCCTGCCCTCTGTAGGGATCGTACCGGTCGCTGTATGCGGCTCCCTCCCCGTTACCTCAGGGCTGTACTGTCCGCAGCATTTCTGACAGCAGCAGTATGCAGTGCAGGTAAACAATACTGCCTGACCGTTCAGTTTTGCATAATCCACGGAATCTACCACGTGTTCACCCAGTACATATCCTACCATACCGTCATACTGCACCATCGTGTAGCCACCCTGTTTTCCGAGGACCATAACATCAGCGCCTACCGGCAAAGTAGCCATAAAGTTATCAGCTTCATCCGGAGTACTGCGCATCGAAGTCATCACGCCGATCTGATAGGAGATTTCCGGCGTAACCGCCGCCGGCTTGTTGTACGTCGGTCTGGCTGCTTCCTGCGTCACCGCTTCCTTTGCTATCGCTTCCGTAGCGGTCGTCGTCACCTTCTGGGTTTCCGGAACGATCCCGCTCTTCTGCATTGCGAGGACTACATTTCCGGATCTGCCGCTTTCTACCGGTCTGGAAACACTGTTTGTCAGTACGTTGGAAAGTGCTTCTGCCTTACTGTTTGCCAAAGAAGCGTTATCCACACTCTTCGCATAAATATATCCGCTCTGCCCCTGATAACGAACGTGGTAAAATCCATTCTCTCCGTCATCCAGATAGATCACTTCCGTTCCCTTGTAGACCATCTGGATCCGTTCGCCCGAACTGGACGGTGTTGCACGGAAATTGACATTTGAAACTACCGGAAGAACGATCTCTATCTTTGCCGTTGTACTGTTGCTGATCGCCCGCCCCATCGAATAGGATGCACTGTTGCTGCCGGATGCGCTTGCCGGAACCCGCATAGCCGTATCGACTACCGTACTTCTTCTGGACGCCGTAACCGTAGCTCCCGAGTTACGTACCGGTGTCTCCACCTCGGTCTGCTCACCGCTCCGCTTCAGGCAGTTCGAATACACATAACCTTTGGTTCCGAGATACTCTACCAGGCTATAACCATTCGTCTCCGTTCCGATCTTCGCAACCAACGCGCCATCCGGTACCGTCATTACCCACTGTCCTTCGACGGACGGTTCCTTACGCATATTCGCTCTGGTCAGAACTTCGTAGAAGTATTCATCTGCCGCCTCACCCTGATTGCTCCAAAATCCGATAACGGATACGATAAGCAGCAATGCGAGAGAAACAGTAATTGCTGTTTTCTTTACCATAATCTTTTCGTAACAATTCGTAACATTTTTGTAATATTTACGTATGATACTCTATTTCTTCCAATATGTCAACCGCTAGATGTCGGGGATTTTTTCCTCCCGGATGTGCCATATTTTGTGGTTTTACAGCCATTTTTGTTACGTAAACCTAGTATTCTCAATGCTTTCAAGGTATAAAGACACCCGTAATGCCCTTTCCTTCGGTCTTTTTCTCTCCTCAAAAATCACATCCCGGATTCCCGGCCGCCGCGGTTGCCGAAGCAATAAACGAAAAAAACAGTAACGAAAGATCGTTACTGTTTTTTGCATCTCCATACCTATTCCGTCACTTTTCGTGCCGGGCAGAGCCCCGTTACTCGAAACAGCCTGCCAGTTCATGTACCGCCCGCTGTTCATCGGAACCGTCGGCGATCAGATCAAAACTGCATCCTTTGCCGAAATTGAGGATCGTCATCCCCATAATACTCTTCATATTGATGTTTTTTTCTTCCGATTCGATCCGCAGCGCACAATCATAGTGGCATGCAGACTGCACCAGATACGGAATGATATCGGTGCCAAATTCTTTTTCAACTCTGATGGTTCTTCTGATCATCTCTCTCCACTCCCTTTTGCCGCTGTTTTACCCCCAAAACTTTCCCCAACAAAAGCGTGAAGCAATACCTAATAAGAATCCCAAAGTAAAATTTATAACTGTACCTATATTTTTAATTTAGTAAAAAAGTGCTGATCCCTCAGCACCTTTTCGAGCGATAGACGGGACTCGAACCCGCGAGCTCAACCTTGGCAAGGTCGTGTGCTACCAACTGCACCACTATCGCATTTTTTGTTTTCCGTCGTTCGTTTTGTTCTGCTCTGTCCGAACGACAAGGATTATTCTACATCGGCAAATCTGTTTTGTCAACAGTTTTTTTGATTTTTTTTAAATTTATTTTTTCTGCCCCCTTACATCTTATCCAGCTCCATAGTATAGATCCGGATCAGGGATTCATTGATGCGCTCTTCACTGATGCTGCCGTCATTGACAGCATCGATCAGAGCCTGTCTGGCCGCCTCAAAATCATCATGCTTTACAGCCACGATCATATCCGCTCCGGCCGTAACTGCCTGCACCGCTGCACTGCCTGCATCCACACCGGTCGAGGATGGGATCTGCTCGATCGGAGCAGTGACCACTACACCCTCAAAACCCAGCCCGGAACGCAGCTGCTGTGATATCATCTCCTCCGAAAGCATCGCCGGCCCCTCTGAGCCCGCAGACGGCGCCTGCATCGCGCTTACCATTACCATCGGAACCCCGGCTTCCACGGCCGAACGGAACGGCAGCATTTCACAGCCCTGCAGATCTTCCATGCTCTTATCCGTTGCTCCTGCGCCTTTGTCCGGATCCGTCTTGAGGCCGCCCTCTCCCGGAAATGCCGCGATACATGCATACGCATTTGTCTTTTGCATACCTTCAACAGCAGCCCCGGTCATAGATGCCGCAATATCCGCATCATCACTGAAACATCTGTCTTTCAGATAACCGTTTTCTTCCGTCTTTACAGCGGCAACATACATCAGATCCGCATCGATCCCGTATTCACTCAAATAATTGCCGATCGTCTCAAACGCTTCCGCTGCATTCTCACGGTTTCCCGATTCCCCGATCTCCGGAGCAGAAGATACCGCCTCCACCTTAGTCGTATTTCCGGCAATGGTATTTACCGCCCCTTCTTCACATACCATCGTCAATACATTACGGGAATACAGTTCACGGTACATCTCCTTGGTTGTGCTGACCATCTCCTTAAACTGGTCCGCTCCCGTTACATTTGCGGAAGAATACAGAATACCGCCCACGGCATACTGGCCGAGTGCCGTCTTCGTTCCGTCACCGGCCCTGGTAGCCTTCTCTACATTGGTCAACGCTTCCGGACTGACGATAAACAATCCGTCCACCTTCTGTTCCACCGTCATCCCGTCCAGCAGCGCCTGTAACGCCGGATCCAGTACCGGTTCCGCCGCTTCCTCCGGTGTCGGTGAAGGTTCCGTGAATTCTTCTATCGGATCCGGTGTCGAGATCACCCCGGCTTCCTCCGGTGTCGGTTCCGCTTCGGTTTCCGTAACCGGCGCATTCTGCTGTTGCTGCTTCATACCGGCTGTTGCCAGACGGATCAGCTGAAATCCGCCGTAAATGATCAACACAAGCAGTAAGATCAGTGTCAGATAAGCCAGGATCTGATTGCGGATCCTGCGTCTTCGCCTGTATTCCCTGCGGTCTTCCTGTTTATTCTTTCCCATCCCGGATCTCTCCCCCGAAATATTATAATCTTATGTAAACATAGCAATTATGTTTACCATAATACCACGCGGTTCGATAAATATCAAGTGGTGGATACGCCGGCAAGCAGAAACACAGCATGATGAAAGCCCCTGCAAATCTGATTTTTTTGATCTGCAAGGGCTTTCATACGTGCTCACTCTCCAATGGACCATACCTCCTGATGAAAGTCTTTTCGTCCGTTTCTCACAAGATTTTGTGCGGACTCTCCGATATTCTGTTGACCTGCCTCTCAGATTCGTCGCCTATCATCCTCCATCTTTGCACATCTGCTGCAGCGGTTGTATTATGTTCTTCGCTGCCAAAGTCGATGAAACTTAAATAAGCTTCTCCTCCGATCCTTTGTACCCTCCCGGTTCTTTCCGTCTTGCTTCGGTCCTTGTGGGCTCCCACCCCGTTCTCCGGCCTTAAGCTCTATGGTCATCCCCTTAGGATACATTACTTACGTTTCCGGTGGACTGTACCTCTCTTTCTTTTGTAAGGTTCTCATCACATCTTTCACCAAGTCTTCCGGATCTTATATGTGATCAACAACTCTTTGTTGTTGTTATGTATATATATTAACACATATATTATATTTGTCAATACATTTTCGAAATATTTTTCAATTTTTATCATCTTTTTTCTTGAAGTGCAAAAATCGTAAATCACTTCATGTAATGCAAATGACATACAGCCTGCAGATTGTGAAGCAATTTCCTATAAAGCAAAAAGACACCTGCAGATCAGATGTCTTTTCGGATACATTCTATGTATAATGGATCGTTAAACGAATCTTATGCCTCGTCCAGACCGAAGATCTCGTGAGCTGCGTTCATTGCACGCTCCACTTCCTTCTCATCGATCAGTACGGTAACACGGATCTCGGAGGTAGAGATCATCTTGATGTTGATGTTGGAGTTATACAGGCACTCAAACATCTTCGCTGCAACACCCGGGTTGCTCATCATACCGGCACCTACTACAGATACCTTTGCAACACCCTTCTCGCACTCCAGCTTCTGATAGCCGAGACGCTTCTGGTTCTCTTCGATCACTTTGATCGTATCGTCCGCATTATCACCGGTTACGGTAAATGCGATATCCTGGGAATTGTCGCGGCCTACCGACTGCAGGATCATATCAACATTGATGTTTGCCTGTGCCAGTGCATCGAACAGACGGAACGCCGAACCCGGCTTGTCGCTCAGTCCGATCACAGAGATCTTTGCACAGTTCTTATCACTTGCAACACCGCTTACCAACATTCTTTCCACTTTTACTACCTCCTTAACTACTGTTCCTTCCTCATTTGTTAAGCTGGAACGCACTACCAGCTGTACGCCGTATTTCTTTGCCAGTTCCACGGAACGGTTGTGCAGTACACCTGCACCAAGGGTTGCCAGATCCAGCATTTCATCATAGGTGATCTCTTCCATCTTGCGTGCTTTCTTTACCACACGCGGATCTGCGGTATATACACCATCCACATCGGTATAGATCTCGCATGCATCTGCCTTCAGAGCTGCTGCCAGCGCCACCGCCGTTGTATCAGAGCCGCCACGGCCTAGTGTTGTAAAATCACCGTATTTATTGATTCCCTGGAATCCGGTCACCAGCACGATCTTTCTCAGATCCAGCTCATGACGGATACGCTCGGTATCGATCCTCTTTAAACGCGCGTTGGAATATGCTGAAGTGGTGTGCATCGCCACCTGAAATGCATTTAAGGATACCGCCGGGATGCCCAGGGTTGCAAATGCCATAGCTGCTAAGGCTACACTGGTCTGCTCACCGGTCGTCAGCAGCATGTCCATCTCACGTTTAGACGGATTGGGGTTGATATTCTTAGCCATTTCGATCAGTTCATCCGTCATCTTTCCCATAGCGGAAAGAACAACCACCACATCATTTCCCTTGTGATATTCATCCGCACAGCGACGGCACACATTCAGGATTCTCTCCTTGTTGGCGACCGAAGTGCCGCCGAATTTCTTTACGATTAACATATTCTCCTCCTTTAATACACTTCTTCCCTTACAGCACACGGATATAGTCGATCACGCCCTGTAACTGCTCCGTCTTCTGCATAAAAGCAGCTTCTTCCATCTCTTCTTTCATCAGGAATCCGAATTCATCCTTTGCTACGTCAAAAACGATGGAGCCCTTGCCCAGTGCAGCTTCTACTTCTTCTTTCCGCACGCTCTTGCTGCCCTTCAGACGGACAAAGTAACGCTGGCGATAAGAGCCGATCTCGGCCAGATCACCCAATTCTTCGGTAAGACCGCTGTCGATCGTGGTACCGATGGTGGCCGCACAGGCGATCGCATCTCCTACTACAGCCGAAGCCGTAGCCTTTCTGCCGGCGCCACGGCCGTAATACATAGAATCATCCAGCATATTGGAATGGATCAGTACGCCGTTGAACACACCCTGTACACAGGAAAGCGGAGAATCCTCCCCGATCAGTCTGGGGCTTACGATACCGTAATGCTTATCTCCCTGCGTGTCATACAGCGCGATCAGCTTGATCTGCATCCCAAGCGCTTTTGCATATGCAAAATCCACAGGTGTCAGTTTGGTGATACCCTCGGTATGCACATCCGGAAAAGCGATATTCTGTCCGGTCACAAGAGAAGCCAGAATCGCGATCTTCCGTCCCGCATCATGCCCTTCAATATCCGCCGTCGGATCTTTCTCCGCATAGCCGTGTTCCTGCGCTTCCGCAAGAACGGTACCAAACTCCGCACCTTCCTTTGCCATCTTGGTCAGGATAAAGTTGGTCGTACCGTTTAAGATACCGCAGATCCGCTCCACCTTTTCTGCTGCCAATCCCTGCACGATCGTACGGATCAGCGGGATACCTCCGCCCACGCTTGCTTCGAACAGATAGCTGCAGTGATGCTCGCGTGCGATACGGGAAAGCTCCGCTCCGTGCAGTTCCACCAGTTCCTTATTGGAGGTACATACGCTGATGCCCTTTTCCAATGCCAGAGTGGTGAATTTGTATGCAGCACCGGTTCCGCCCATCGTTTCGCAGATGACTTTGATCTCCGGATCCTCCAGGATCGTATCAAAGTCGTGGATCACTCGCTCCTCATACGGATCTCCCGGGAACTCGCGCAGATCCAGGATATACTTTACGTACAGACCGTTTCCGCGCTTCTTCAGAAGCTCTGCATTGGTGCCGATGACTTCCGCCACACCACTGCCTACCGTACCGTATCCCAAAATGGCTATATTTGTCATAATCCTTCCTACTTTCTGCGCTGATGTAAAGGTTGGAACAGCGCAAATAAAATATTACACCAAAAACACAATTAGAGATTTTATCACAGAACTATTCACTAGGCAATCAATTTTTTTAACGCCCGGATATGTTTTTGTGCTTCCGCCAGATATCGCTCCCCGGAAAATACCGGAGAACGATATCCGTTTGCCAGCAAAGCTTCTAATGTATAGTCCAGCATATCGATCAGCAGGAGATAGTCTTCATGCATTTTCAGCGGTGCATAATCCGCCTGCAGAAGCAGCTGCTGCAGCTGTTCCGCATATTTTGCCCGCGGCTCGCGGATCATATCCAGCACTTCTTCATCGTCTTCTTTTGCGATACTGTTCAGAAACAGCGGCAGATACGGATACTTATCCAGCATACGCATTTTGCCCTCTTCTATTTCATAGCGGAGTGCAAAATAATCCGCTCCCGGCTTGACCGAGCGCATCTGCAGCTCGATCATGGCGTATTTTAATCCGTAACTGGCCACAAAAGCATACAGCCCGGCTTTGCTTTCAAAATAATGAAACCACAGTCCCTTGCTGACACCGGATACCCGTACCATCTCGTCCGTACTGGCATGCCGGTACCCGTACAGTGCAAAAACCTGCATCGCCCCGTTGAGCATCTTATCCTGTTTTTCTTTTTTCAGAGAATAAAATTTTTCGTTCATCCGCTTACCCCCATCCGTTGCTTCTTTTTATATCATATTTTTGAATTTTTGAACACATCTCTTTTCTTTTTCTGTTTTATCATATATAATAATAGCTATTCAGAACCGCTCTGCGTTTCCGAATAGTTGCATATGGTACACAAAACCGGAATATGTATTTCAAAACCGGAAAGGAGATTACGGATATGGCAAAAAGATTTGGCGGGTTGGTTGTTTTCGGTCTGGCAGCAGGTGCTGCTGCGGCAGGGGTTTATCATTATCTTCAGTCCAAGGATCAGGAGCTGGCGGATATCGATGATTTCGATGATCTGGACAATTTCGAGGATACCGAGCCGAAGCGCAGCTATGTAAATCTGGATAATGCAAAAAGCTTTATGACGGACGCTTTTGACAAAGCAAAGGATCTGGCAGACAAAGCCGGCAAAAAAGTCGGCGAACTCGTTGATGAATTTAAAAAAGAAAACATCGAGGAAGATGACGATGATGTAGTAGAAGTCGTTAAGGATACTGCAGAAGAAGTGGTCGAAGAGGCAAAGGAAACCGCAACGGAAGCAGCGGATGCCGTTGCCGATGCCGCAGAAAAAGTCGGTGATGAAACCGAAGACTTTTTCAACGACGAAGACGAGACCTGATATTTTTCAAAAACAGGATCCCAACCGGAAAGCGTTCTGCCTGTAGAACGCCCGTGCCAAGAGCAGTTGCGACAGAAGCAATTACCGATAAAGTAAAAAGAAAAAGACGTTTCATCAGAAACGTCTTTTTTATTCCCTTTGACTGCTTCCTCTCATGGGAAACCCAAAAATATATATTGCTACTGTGCTTCACGCATCATATTCTTGAGGCGTTCCAGCATTTCCGCCGCTCTGTCTTTCTGGCTCTTGGTCGCATTTCTGGCGGTCTTTACATTGGAAAGCAGTTTTGCCGCAACATCCAGATCCTGATTGAGCTCTACGCACAATGCCGCGATCAGGTAATCCATCGTATTATCGTCCATACCGGCGATCGGCGGCGGCTCGGTCGTTCTGGCTTTCTGGAACCCTTCCAAAGCATTCAGGAGATACTCTCTCTCATCTTTCTTGCAGACGATCGCCATTTTACGGCCTTCTGCGGTCTCGATATCGTAGCTGTAGCGCATCCCGCGTAACAGCCAGGCCGTTTTCAGGCAGATGAACGCTTTCTCACTGTTCTTCCCCTGTCGGACCACCGCATTCAGCAAAGCCAGTTTATATCTGGTCAGTGCATCTTCGTACGTGATCTTCTTTGGCATAAACGCCGGCATCTGCTTAAATCTGGAACAGATATTCTCTTTGATCAGCTGCCGGTGCGGCTTGGGCAGCGGTGCATAATAATTGGTCAGTACCGCATAGCCGCAATACGGACACAGCACCACGCCGTACTTGACCACATCGATCCCGTCATAGACGGGCCGCAGATCCAGATCCGTAGCTTTCAGCTTTGCCCGGCCCGTACGGACGATGCGCTGCTTGGTCTTTTTCCCGCAGATATGGCATTCGTATTCCTTATCCATCAGGAAATCCGTCTCATCCACGACCTTTTCCGGTTCGGGCTCGGGCTCCGGTGCTTTCGGTTCCTCTTTCGGCTCCTCATAAAGCTTTACGGTCTTCAATCCCCCCAGGCCAAAGCCTTCCAATCCATCCAACAAACCCATAAGCGTACCTCTTTATCAATTCTCCGTCGCCTTCGGTAACACAAACGAACTCTTCAAGCCGACGATCCGGTTGAATACCGGCGCTCCCGGCTTGGAATCCTTGTAGTCCACGCAGAAGAATCCCTGCCGTACAAACTGGAAGCGTTCAAAAGGCTTTGCTTCCGCCAGTGCCGGCTCCAGATAGCAGTCCGTCAGGGTCTTTAACGAATCCGGATTCACATTTACATTGCCGTTTTCATCGTAAACCCCTTTTTCTTCATCCACCAGGTTTTCATACAGACGCACGGTACACTTCACAGCCTGTGCTGCCGGTACCCAATGGATCGTTCCCTTTACCTTACGCGCATTGAAACCGCTGCCCTGCCTGGTTTCCGGATCGTAGGTCGCATGAACTACGGTCACGTTGCCGTTCTCATCTTTTTCAAAACCGGTGCAGGTCACAAAATAGGCACTCATCAGGCGCACTTCATTGCCCGGATACAGACGGTAATACTTCTTCGGCGGTTCTTCCATAAAGTCATCGCGGTCGATATACAGTTCCCGTCCGAAGGGCACTTTGCGCACACCCAGAGACTCATTTTCCATATTGTTGGGGATCTCCAATTCCTCATATTCCCCTTCCGGATAATTATCGATCACCAGCTTCACCGGATCCAGCACTGCCATCATACGTTTTGCAGACAGCTTCAGATCCTCACGGATGCAGTAATCCAGCATCGCCATATCGCAAGATGCATTGGCCTTGGACAGACCGGAGAGCTCCACAAAGCGTTTGATGGATTCCGGGGTGTAACCGCGCCTGCGCAGTGCAGCGATCGACACCAGACGGGGATCGTCCCAGCCGTCCACGATACCGTCTTCCACCAGTTTCTTGATATAACGCTTACCGGTCACCACATTGGTCAGATACATCTTGGCAAACTCGATCTGACGGGGCGGTTTCTCAAAGCCCACTTCGCGTACCACCCAGTCATACAGCGGACGATGATCCTCAAACTCCAGCGTACACAGGGAATGCGTGATTCCCTCAAAAGCATCCTCCAGCGGATGCGCAAAATCATACATCGGATAGATGCACCAGGTATCACCGGTATTATGATGCGTCATATGTGCCACACGATAGATGACCGGATCACGCATGTTCATATTCGGCGACGCCATATCAATACGGGCTCTCAATACCTTCTCGCCATCCTGATACTTTCCGTCCTTCATCTCGGTAAAGATGCGCAGATTTTCTTCGATGCTGCGTTCCCGCCCCGGATCGTCCTTGCCCGGATGCTCAAAATCTCCTCTGGTCTCACGGATCTCCTCCGCAGACAGATCAGAGATATAAGCCTTTCCTTTTTTGATCAGCTCCACAGCACACTCATACATGCGCCCGAAATAGTTCGACGCAAAGAAGAGACGGTCTTCATAATCCGCGCCGAGCCACTTTACATCCTCCTTAATGGATTCCACGAACTCGCTTTTTTCCTTGGTCGGATTCGTATCGTCAAAACGGAGATTAAACTTTCCGCCGTATTTCTGTGCCATACCGTAGTTGGTCAGGATCGCCTTTGCATGCCCGATGTGTAAATAGCCGTTCGGTTCCGGCGGAAAACGGGTATGAACGGTATCGTAAACCCCTTCTGCCAGATCCTTATCGATCTCACGCTCAATAAAATTGCGGCTTTCCTTTGTCTCCGCCGCTTCGGTTCCTTCGGTCTCTCTGATCTCCTCTGCCATCTTTCACTCCTCTTATTCTTTCGTCATGAAAGGGCGGTTTGAAGCAACCGCCCTTCCCTGTTCATTCTTTTCCTGTATGTCTCACTCCTTATTGGAACGGATCACCACTCCCACCGGTTTATTCTTTTCACTGTTTACCTCGCCGTCCGGAAAATTCTTATCGTAATTCACCAGATCATCCAAAAGCAGCGGGATATTGGTATCCATTGTCTCATTTGTAAACTGGCAGGTACCTACCTTGCGGTGTCCGCCGCCACCGTACTTCAGCATCAGCGCACCGACATTTACATGACTGCTCTTGTTCAGAATGCTGTAACCGGTCGCACATGAACAACCCTGTCCGCCCTTTCCGCTGACGATCCAGACGGAAATATTCTGCTCCGGATACATACTGTAGATCATAAAACGGTTGCCCGAATAGATCGGATCCACACCACGCAGATCGGAAATGATCACATCTCCTTCCACACGGGTATGGGCTTTTACCATCTCTTTGAACTTGGCATCCTGCTCGCGGTATACCTCGATACGTTCCACCACATCCGGCAATGCCAGGATCTCTTCGGTACTCATCGTGCGGATGGCCTCCATCAGCACTTCCATCAAACGGTAATTCGGGATCGTGAAGTTACGCCATCTGCCCAGTCCGGTACGCGGATCCATCAGAAGTCCTACCAGGATCCATCCCTCCGGATGCTGGATCTCTTCGATCGTCAGGTTGCCGGAATCCACCTTATCCACGGCCTTCATCATTTCATCAAAGTGGGAGAAACGCTCCTCACCACCGTAATACTCGTAAATGATACGTGCACAGGAAGGAGTGATGCGGCTCTCTCCCTTATATTTTCCTTCCAGCTCATTACGTTCAAACTCACTGGAATGATGATCGAACCAAAGTCCGCACCCCTCAACAAAAGGCACATTTGCCAGGCAATCATTTTCATCGATCTCGATCAATCCATCCTGCAGATCCTTCGGATGCACAAATTTCCAATGGTCGATCACGCCTGCTTCCAAAAGCAACGTACCGCATGCCAAACCATCAAAATCCGACCTAGTGATCAATCTCATTGCCATAGGATATACCCCCTTGTTTCTCATCGGGATGTTCCTTCCGCTTCTGTACAATCTTAACAAAAGAACCTCGAAACATCCGCTTTTTATTTTACAATATTTTTTTCTGCATGACAAGATGCACTTTAGGCATTTGTGTCTTCCGCCGCATTTTCCTGCCCTGACAGAAGCGCATAGATCTCATCCCGCCCCTGCTTTGTCTCGGCTGAGAACGGGATCAGCAGTTCCTCCTTGGGCATCCCCAGTCCCTCACGGATCAGTTTCACCTGTTTGGCCAGCTGACTGCGTTTGATCTTATCAGCCTTGGTCGCGATGATCACCGGCGTAAAGCCCTGTGCGACCACCCAGTCATACATCTGGCAGTCATTGGCGGACGGATCATGCCGGATATCGATGAGCAGGAAAACCATCTGCAGCATCTTCGACCGGTGCAGATACCGTTCCACCATCTGTCCCCACTTCGCCGTGACTTCCTTTCCCACCCTGGCATAGCCGTAGCCCGGCAGATCCACCAGATACAATGCATCATTGACATTGTAAAAATTGATCGTCTGCGTCTTTCCGGGCTGCGCGCTGGTCCTGGCCAGGCTCTTACGCTGCATCAGCGCATTGATCAGAGAAGACTTTCCGACATTGCTCTTGCCTGCAAAAGCAAATTCGGGCAGTGAATTCTCCGGGATCTTACTGGTGATGCCGCAGACCGTTTCCAATTCCACTTTCTTGATCTTCATAAATATTTTCCCGTTTTATGCTAAAAATGCATGCTTTATGACTTCTTCCATCTTCGAAACGTAGATGATCTCCACACCATCCGTGATCTCGTGATCGATCTCCTCCACATCCCTCCGGTTCTCATCCGGGACCAGCACCGTCCGGATCCCCAGTGTCTTCGCCGCCAGGATCTTTTCCTTCAGACCGCCGACCGGCATTACGCGTCCGCGCAGGGAGATCTCACCGGTCATCGCCAGATCACGGCGTACCTTCGTTCTGGTGACCGCGGAGAGTACCGCCGTAGCCATGGTGATACCTGCACTGGGTCCGTCCTTGGGTACCGCTCCCTCCGGAATGTGGATATGGATATCGTTCTTCTGAAAGAACTCTTCGTCGATCCCGTACTTCGGAGCCACAGAGCGCACATAGGACAGGCCGGCGAGTGCAGATTCTTTCATCACATCACCCAGCTGACCGGTCAGCGCCAGTTCGCCCTTTCCCTGCAGGATATTTACTTCGATCTGCAGGGTATCCCCGCCAACGGAAGTCCACGCCAGTCCGCGTACGATACCGATCTCGTTGCGTCCCGACAGCTGTTCCTTCGGAAATTTAATCTTACCTAAATATTTTTCCAGATTGCGTTCGCTTACGCGGATCGTACCACCCGCCGCCGGCTTCGCATTCTTCCCGCTTCCTTTTTTGCCTTTTCTGCCTGCCGCCTGTCTGGTCAGGATCTCTACCGCTGCCTTTCTGCACAGACGATCCAGCTCACGCTCCAGCTGGCGTACACCGGCTTCCCGGCAATAGCACTCGATGATCTTGCGGATCGCGCTGTCCGCGATCATCAGCTGCCTTTGGGTGATCCCATTCTTTTCATAGACCTTCTTCAGAAGATGTTCCTTCGCGATATGGAACTTTTCATTTGCGGTATATCCGGCGATCTCGATCACTTCCATACGATCCAGCAGGGGTCTCGGGATCAGATACTCATCATTGGCCGTCGCAATGAACAGCACCTCGGACAGATCCATCGGCAGCTCCACGTAATGATCGCGGAAATTACGGTTCTGTTCGCTGTCGAGCACCTCCAGCATCGCCGATGCCGTATCTCCGTGATAATCCTGGCTCATCTTGTCGATCTCATCCAGAAGCATCAGCGGATCCTTCACCTGCGCCTGCTTTAAGCCTGTCGCGATACGCCCCGGCATCGCGCCGACATACGTACGTCTGTGACCGCGGATCTCGGCTTCATCGCGTACACCGCCCAGACAGATCCGCACATACGGCTTTCCCGTCGCTTCCGCTACGGATCTCGCGATCGAGGTCTTACCGGTTCCCGGCGGTCCCACCAGGCAGAGGATCGGGCTGTCGCCCTTTTTCGTAAGCGTACGAACAGCCAGATATTCCAGTACCCGTTCCTTTACATCTTTCAGCCCGTAATGATCCCTCTCCAGGATCTCTTTGGCCGCCACGATATCAATGATCTCATCTGCCCCTTTGGTCTTTTTATCCCAGGGCAGTTCCAGCAGGGTCTCAATGTATGCCCGAAGCGTCGCCGTCTCCGGATTGCCGTAACCGTTCTGCTCCATGTGGCGGATCTCTTTGGCCAGCTTATCTTTGACTTCCTGCGGAGCCACCAGCTCTTCCGCCGCCTTTTTGTACTGTTCGATCTCCGAAGGCTCCCCGTCTGCCTCATCCAGTTCATTCTGGATAAATGCCATCTGTTCCCGCAGGATGTATTCCCGCTGGTGCTGGTCTACCTGACGGCTCACCTCCTCGGAAAGCTCCTTTCGCGCCCTGGCCACTTCCATCTCCTGCGCGATCATCTTGAGCAGCATCTGATACCGCTCCCGTATATCGGTCGCCTCCAGGATCTTCAGCTTATCCTGCTCTCCCATCGGCAGATTGGCACTGATACGGTCAGCCAGCTCTCCTACCGGCCGGATCTTTTTCAGCATCTTGATAAATCTCGGATCCGGCGTACCGAATTCCCGGTTGAACTGTTCAAAAAGCTGCAGCATCTCACGTCTGGCCGCTTCTTTCTTTACCGTATCCGCCAGTTCCGTTTCTTCACTCTTTAAAATATCGCCGGTATAATACGGTGAGGATTCCTTATCCAGCTTTTTCAGTGAACCGCGATGCAGTCCCTGTACCTGAATACGCATCATACCGTTATGCAGTTTCAATACCTGCTGTATTTCCGCCACGGTACCGACACTGGCAAGATTTTCCATCGTTGCGTCGTCTTCCCCGCTGATCTGGTCGATCAGAAAGACCTGCTGGTCTTTGAGCATCGCCGCCTCGACCGCCTGAACCGACGGTTTCTTTTCCAGATCAAACTGCATCGACATCCCCGGAAACAGAGTCAGTTCCCGGATCACGATCACGGGTAGTTCCGAGGTCTGTATTTTTCTTGTATTCTTTCTACCGCTTTTCTTCTCTGCCATAGTTTCACCATCCTTGCCCGTACGTGGTTCTGTAAATATTGTATAAAAAAGCGTTCTGCTTGCAGAACGCTCGCGCCGAGCGCGGTTGCGACAGCAACATCTTCCTTACGCGCGATAGATGATTTTCTTACGGTTTTACCGTTAGAAAATCACTATGCGTAACGCAGTGAAGGAGTGCGCATCCCCCGAAGGGCTTTTTACCATAGGGAATTGCGGAGCAATTTCCTATAAGGTAAAACAGTTAGGCGCACGGCAGCAATGTCCGTGCGTCTATCCTTCATCCTGCCGTTATAAATACGCTTTATTTAAGCGTGTTTCCGGTCTTTATCTTTTTTTGAACTTTCCTTCTTTCCCTCGCGATGCGTGATGAGGGGTTCCGCTTCGCCGTTTACGGCTGCTTTCGTGATCGTCACACTGCCGATCGTATCATCCGAAGGGATGCGGTACATCACATCCATCATCGTACTTTCCAGAATAGAGCGCAGTCCTCGTGCTCCGATCTTGCGTTCCAGAGCCTTTGCCGCGATCTCTTCCAACGCATCATCTTCAAAGATCAGTTCCACTTCATCCATATCGAACAGACGCTGATACTGTTTCACCAGCGCATTCTTCGGCTCTTTGAGGATACGTACCAATGCCGCCTTGTCCAGCCCGTCCAGTACCACGCCTACCGGCACACGTCCCACAAATTCCGGGATCAGACCGAACTTGATGAAATCCTGCGGTGTCACACTGTGAAGCAGCTTGGAAAGATCCTCTTCCTTATTGGTCTGCAGTTCCGCATTGAAACCAATCGCTTTTTTATTCAGACGGTTACCGATGATCTTTTCCAATCCGTCAAACGCACCGCCGCAGATAAACAGGATATTGGTCGTATCGATCTGCAGCAGTTCCTGCTGCGGGTGCTTGCGTCCGCCCTGCGGCGGAACACTTGCCAGCGTTCCTTCCACGATCTTTAAGAGCGCCTGTTGTACACCCTCTCCGGATACATCTCTGGTGATCGAAACATTCTCACTCTTCTTGGTGATCTTGTCAATCTCATCGATGTATACGATACCGTACTGCGCTTTTTCGATATCATTGTCTGCCGCCTGGATCAGCTTCAGCAGGATATTTTCCACATCCTCGCCGACATAGCCGGCCTCGGTCAGGGTCGTAGCATCTGCGATTGCAAACGGCACACCCAGGATCCTTGCCAGCGACTGTGCCAGATACGTCTTACCGGAACCGGTCGGTCCGACCATAATGATATTGGACTTCTGCAGCTCCACATCATCCTTTTTCTTCGGTGCCATCACACGCTTGTAGTGATTGTACACGGCAACCGAAAGGACCTTCTTCGCTTCTTCCTGTCCGATCACGTAGGTATCCAGAAACTCTTTGATCTCTACCGGTTTGAGCAGATTGATGTTCATGCCTTCTTCCGGCTCGTCATATTCTTCTTCTTCAATGATATCCGAACAGATATCCACGCACTCATCACAGATATAGATCCCTTCCGGGCCTGCGATCATACGTCTTACTGCATCCTGCGATTTTCCGCAGAAGGAGCATTTGATCTTTTTCGGATCGATCATTCTTCCTGCCATAGCATTTATCCTTTTTTTATATGATTACTTCTTGTCTTCCGTACTGGGACGCTTTGTGATCACTTCATCGATCAGACCGTAAGCCTTCGCCTCTTCGGCACTCTTCCAGTTATCACGCTCCGTATCAGCAGCCACGATATCATACGGCTGTCCGCAGTTTTCCGCCAGGATACGGTTCAGTTTTTCCTTCGTCTGCAGGATGTGCTTTGCAGCGATCTCGATCTCGGTCGCCTGACCTTTCGCACCGCCTAACGGCTGATGGATCATGATCTCCGCGTTCGGGAGCGCAAAACGCTTGCCCTTTGCACCGCCTGCCAGCAGGAATGCGCCCATACTGGCCGCCATACCGATACAGTTGGTAGATACATCGCACTTGATGAACTGCATCGTATCATAGATCGCCATACCTGCTGTTACGGAACCGCCCGGAGAATTGATATACAGCTGAATATCTTTATCCGGATCTTCTGCTTCCAAAAACAGCATCTGGGCTACTACCAGACTGGCTGTCACATCCGTCACTTCATTTCCCAGAAAGATGATACGGTCCTTTAACAGTCTGGAATAAATATCATAGGTGCGCTCGCCGCGGCTGGTCTGCTCAACGACGTAAGGTACCAGATCGTTATAAATCGTTTCAGTCATGTTTTAGATCTCCTTTGCATTCTCCACAACAAAGTCAAGTGCCTTCTGGATCTCGATATCCTTCCGCATCATCTTCTCATCCTGCGGATGGATCATCCCCTTGATATTCTCCACTTCGAGCTTGTACTGCTCTGCCATCTCGTTCAGTTCCTTCTCATAATCCTCATCGCTTGCCACGATGCCTTCTGCCTTTGCTACCGCTTCCAGTACCAGACGGGACTTGATGCGCTTCTCAATGCCCGGACGGGAATTCTCTGCCATCTTCTCGCGGTTCAGACCGGTGAACATAAAGTACTGGTCCAGGGACAGCCCCTGACGGCGCAGCTGCTGTGCATACTCGTCGATGGACTGCTCTACCTGGGAAGAGATCATTGCTTCCGGAATATCCATCTCAGCGCCCTCGATCAGCTTCTCCAGTACATCATTTTCTTTCTTATTCTTGGCAGCTTCCGCTTTTCTTTCAGCCAGCTTCTCACGTACATCTGCCTTGTACTCATCTACGGTATCAAAGCCCTTATCGCCCGCAAAATCATCATCCAGCTCCGGAGTCTGCTTCTCCTTTACTTCGTGTACCTTACACTTGAATACAGCAGCCTTGCCCTTCAGGTTCTCTGCATGATAATCCTCCGGGAAAGTCACGTTCACATCAAACTCTTCCTCAGCCTTCTTACCTACTACCTGATCTTCAAAGCCCGGGATAAAAGAATTGGAGCCCAGGGTCAGCGGATGGTTCTCACCCTTGCCGCCTTCAAATGCTTCACCGTCCACAAAGCCTTCATAGTCCAGAATGACCTGGTCACCGTTCTGTGCTGCACGGTCTACTACGGTCATACGCGCATCTTCGTCACGCTCTTTGTCGATAAATTCATCCACATCCGCATCGGTCACTTCGCTGTCCGCTTTCTCAATCTCCACGCCCTTGTATTCACCGATCTTTGCTTCCGGATTCAGAGCCACTTCCGCAGTAAATACGAAAGGCTTGCCTGCTTCCAGTGTCACGATATCGATCTCCGGACGGGATACGATCTCTTCCTCGCACTCATCGTATGCTTTCTCGTAAGCATCCGCGATCGCATCATTTACGGCATCGCCGTAAAAGAAATCTTTTCCGTACATCTTCTCGATGATCTGACGGGATACCTTGCCCTTACGGAACCCCGGTATATTGATCTTGTTCTTATTTCTTCTGTATGCAGCTTCTACGAATTTATCAAACTCGTCCTGTGCCATCTCAATGGTCAGCTTCGCCATATTGTGCTCTAATTTTTCCATCTGTACGCTCATTTTAAAACTTTTCCTCCTAAAAACGTCAAAATATGTAATACCATGTCAGGGTACACTATCCCCAAGCACACTGTGCGTATTATAGCATAGGTTTTTCTGTTCGTAAAGCAAAAAATTCATCCTCCGCCGTTGCACCGGGCCAAAGAAAAAGCCCCGCCGGAAAAGACCGGCAGGGCTTCTTAGCTTATC
>JAGBMJ010000067.1 GCA_017634975.1 Lachnospiraceae bacterium
AACTCCGCGCTGCCGTGGAATTCAAGTTTTCCATCTTCCCAAAGGTGTTTCAGCTCCGCAAGATACTTGCCACGGAAAAGGCGCGAAATGACCCTGATAGGAAGAAAGAACTCTTCTCCGTTGTCTTTCCAATGGTTTTTGGAGTCAAGACCGCCGTCAAGCACAACGGCATGAATACTATGACAAGCTTGTCATAGCATCCATTATGGAAAGTGAACCCTTATGTAAAGCGACTGCGTCAAGCATTGTGTTCTTGCTATAGCCGGTTTTATTTCCTTTACATAATTAACGGCCGAGACTATTCAGCCAATCCAGGAGGTCTTTGTCATCCGTCCAATCTTTTTGGGACTTCTTTGGAATTATATCTGTCCCTTGGAGCTTCTCAAGTGCACGTCTTTTCATTTCTGCGCTCGTTTTGGAGTATATCTGAGTCACTTTTAAGTCTGTATGTCCAAGAAAATCCCTTATATATACTGGATTGATATCGGCTTCTGTCATATGCATGGCCTTGCTGTGGCGTAGAAGATGCGGCGTGGCATTGGTTAGTCCTATAGGTTCGGTATATTTTTTTAGAATATATGTGATTCCTTGCCTTGTAAGCTTGTCCCCGCGGCGGTTGTAAAAAAGCGGGGCATCCTGTCTTGATGTCTGATCAAGATGGTTTTCCCTTATATAGGCCGCTATTATTTCTTTGGTTTCTGCGGTAAGTGGCACTGTGCGGGTTTTTCGTCCCTTTCCGGTCAATGTAACTTGTACAGGGGACGCTAGCCTGATATCACATACTTTCATGTCGGCAAGTTCCTGGACCCTGCACCCGCTGTCATATAGAAGGCACAGCAATGCCTGGTCACGTCTCCCACGAGCGGTATGCGTGTCTGGGGCGGCAAGCAGATCCTTGACTTGACCCATTTCAAAATGCCTTATGGGTTTTTGACTTTTCTTTTTTTCCGGGATTGCCAGAACCTGCTGCGAAAGAAACATATACTCTGGGTTTTGTGCGCCCGTGTAACGAAAAAACGAATGGATGGCGATCAGCCTCTGGTTCCTGGTCGACACGCTGTTTCCCTGCTCAGTTTCAAGATAGTCGAGGAATTCCTTTATCCTGCCTGCGGAAAAATCATCTACGCAAAGCTTCTCTGTCCTGATGGAATACCTGTCATTCATAAATTTAATGAGCATGACAAATGCGTCCCTGTATGACATGATTGTGTTCCCGCTGAGGTTCCTTTCCCCTGCAAGATGTTTCGTGAGGAATGCTGTTATATACTGTGCAAAATCATTCTTCTTCATAGGGCATCCTCACCTCCTCTAGTGGCGATATCAATGGAAAAATGTCTTTTGTGGCTTCTTCTATCTTTTCTACCAGGTCGGGAAACGCCTCCGCAGTAAGATGCAGGTACCTGCCGGTTGCGGAGAGGGACTGGTGCCCCATGTAGGCGCTCAGCAGCTGGAGCGCAGCACCGTGTGGTATGCCGCCCCTTACCATTTTTTCAAGGCTGTGGACACAGAATGTGTGTCTTAAACAGTGCAGGTGCGGACCTCCTCCTTTGTAACCATGTGTGGGGATGCCAATATCTGCCACCATCCTGCTGAAAAAGACCTGTACATTGTTGCGGTAATAGCGGCCGGTGCTCCGGTTGCTCATAAAAAACAGGTCGCCTCCACGGAAGGTCGGGTGGATCTTCCCTTGATACCATCTGCAGTATTCCGTAACGGAATCGCTGATTGGGAGAATCCGATCCTTTCGGTTTTTTGGATTTACAATATGCAGCGTCTGTTCCTTAAGGTCAACATCGTCCATGGTCAGCGCAAGCGCCTCGGAAATCCGTATCCCGGTTCCATACAGCACCCTGAAAAGTACCGGATAGAAGACATGTGAATTACGGCAGTTGGGATGGATGCTGTCTGCCCGAGAAAAAAGCCTGTCTATTTCCTCATGCGAAAAAATATATGGCTTGAATTCAGCCTGCATTTTCCTCATGGCGGCATAGCCCGGACGGAAAGCCGCCGTGTCATGGCGGAGCAGGTAGTCCCCGAAATTCTGGAGGAAGCTGATCCTCCGTTTTTGTGTTGTTGCCTGCCAGTTTGGCTGGTATGCAATGAATGCATTGACCAGTTCAGAGCTGAGCCCTTCTGTACAGTCGAACCCAAGGCTTAGCAGGTCAAATGCAAACGAAAGCCGTTCCTCTTCCTTATATCGGCATCCTAGCGACCGCTTTTCCTCAATAAAAGCCTGCAAATGAGCCGCAAACGGGCCATGGTATGATTTAGCCCCTGACATAATCCTTCACCTCCAGATCCAGCATGCACTTTTTTAGGTTCCGGGCATCTATCTTAATATAATACCTTCCGGCAATATCCGGATCGCTGTGTCCCAATATCTCGGATATGGTTGACATATCGACCTCACTCTGCAGGAGGCTGGTCGCAAGGGAGCGACGGAACGTGTGCCAGCCATAGTTCTTACTATCGGATGCTATCCCTGCCTTGGCAAGCACGGCAGACAGGATATGGTTCATTGTGCTGTTCACAGGAAATGCGTCATAGGGCTGCCGGTGCCTGACAAATACGTTTGGGCTTTCGGTAATAGGACGGCCGCCCTTTATGTAGTCAATAAGGGCCCATCCGGCATCGTCCGTGAGGGGCAGCACGAGAGGCTTCCCTGTTTTATGCTGGACGATTGATATTTTCTTTTGTTCCCAGTCGATGTTGGATAGCTTAAGGCTGCGAATGTCACCTATGCGTAGCCCCAGTTCCGAGGCGAGGATAATCATGGCGTAGGCTCGTTTCCCAGATGGGCTCACTCTTTCTGCACTTGATTTGATTTTTTCGATTTCCTCATGAGTCCAAAAAGTCGGAATCTTCATTCTCCCGTTAATACATGCGTGTGGCAGTTTTTCTGCCAGATGGATCTGGATGTGACGGTTCAGGTACAGGAACCTGTAATACCTTCGCAATATGCAAAGCTTGGAGGCTATTCCCTTTGGGCTGAGGTAGTAATAGCTCTTTATGAACGCATCGTTATGTTCAGTCGTGATGTCATGTGGCCTGTGAATTCCCCTGTCATCCAGAAATATGATTAAGTCTTTGATGACACTTTTGGAACGGTTGATATATGCGTATGAAAGCCCGTCTTCTACAAGTTCTCCCAAGTAACTCTCCGTACATGCCCGGAAGCCATCAGGCCAAATGACCTCGCCCTTAAAATCATTCCTGATATGGACAATGCCGAAGTTATAGTACTCAGTAAGGATACGGATGCATCTATAGTAATATGCTTCCGTCCGTGAATGCTCATCAGTGATAGATATACCGCCATCTGCCTTGAATTTTTGGATAAGGAAATCCGTCCCCAGCGGCTGGGAATAAACTTCCTCGCCACAGAAAGCAGAAAACTCTTTTAATACTTTGCGATACCTTTTGAGTGTATCTGGGTTTAACTGCTGTCGAACCAGTTCCTGCTCCAATTCCGTGCACAACTCAAAAACAAGTATTTTTTTCTGCATTTTTGCTGCCTCCTCTAATAAAGAAGATACAAAAATAAAAATAGAAATACGAGTCTGTTTATTAAACTTTTTAGTCCTTAGACTGAAAGGTTAACGTATTGTGGCCTGGATGACAGTATGTATTATGAAAAGAAAATGAAACCCAGAACTTATTACATCAATGTTTTCCTGAGGAACTGGTCATTTTTACTTGCTTTCCATAATGGATGTGGGGATGGAAGTTCATCTCACTCCCCCAGGTATGGAGAATACAGATGTACCCGATATCCGCACCAAGATACTTGCTGTCTGAGGCCAGTTCCCGCAGTGTGTCAGATGAAGCGTGATAAAGGGCATCATACAGAAGCTTCTGGTTGCTATAGATTACCGGGTTCAGTTCCTCCGGGACAGTGAAGACTACGTGGAAGTATGGCGCATCCAGTACATCTTCCCGGCGGGCGTCCACCCACTTTTCCTTTGGGAACTCCTGGCACATACCATCCCGACAGCCTTTTGATACAGGCGCGCCGCAGGAAATGAAAAATGTGCAGAATAGTGCAGCCTGTATTTAATAGTATACTCGTTTTACGATCTTCTTAAAACGGAGAAATGTTGTATAAAGCCTTAATTTACGGGCTTTTTGTATTCTGGCGCCCGTGGGAGCGGTATTCCCTCGGGGACATTCCGTATTTGCGGCGGAAGCGCCGGATAAAATAAGAGAAGTTGTCGAACCCGCACAGGGAGGCGATGGCACCGACAGAGTCCGGGCGCTCCCTGAGCAGATAGGACGCGTATCTGAGCCGGTAATCCGACAGGTATTCGCCGAAAGTGAATCCCGTCTCGCGGCGGAAGACCCGCATGAAGTGAGCGTCGCTGTAGTCAATAAGACTTGCGGCGTCGCTTACCGTGATCGGCTCCGAAAAGTGATTCTGGACGTAGAGCAGGACCTGCTTGATGGCGTCCTCGTAGGGGGACGGCGGTAAGCTTTCCTCGCGGATCCGATGGGTGTAGAGCGCAAAGAAAAAACGAAACAGGCTGCTGCGCACCAAAAGAGAATAGCCGTCAGGCCTCTTGCTGCAGGCATCGTCAGCCGCGTCAAGGGCAGCGGATACCTCGGCGTGCATCGCGGTGTCCGCGTAGATCGGGCGGGGGAAGCGCAGGGTCCCCATCTGCAGAGGGGTCAGAATATTGCGCCTTGCCCAGTCGTTTTCAACCTGATTGTCCAAAAGGGAGAGGAGGAATATGATATTCTCGTACTCCATCCGCACGCCGGGGTCGCCGTCGATGGCGTGGAGTTCACCGGGGAGGATGGGCATGATGGAACCGGCCATGACGGGATATTTGCGGGAAGAGGCGGTCACTGTGCCGCGCCCTTTTTTGACATAGATGATCTCCATCTGGTCGTGCCAGTGCAGATCCACCCGGGCAAAGTCCTGGGGGATGGTACACAGGTAAGTGTTGTAGGCGAAACCCGGCTGCTCATGCAGCAGGGTCTCTCTGTATTGTGAGTATTCCTCGAGATTCATAAAAACGGAACCCTTCTTTGTGCTGAATTAATTAATATCATTATTGTACTATTATATGCCGTTATTCTGCAAGATTATCACACATATAAATCATTATAATGCATTCTAATAAATGAAACCATTGTAAGCAGCGGAGATCTTCCGCAGGAGGCAGTAATGAATACATTAAAACTCAGAGATTACACTGGAAAAGCACTTAGCGAGTGCACGATTCTGGAACTTTACAACGCGGCGCTGGCCCTGACGCAGGACGCCTGCAGGAACAGGGGATACAACAGCGGAAAGAAGAAAGTTTACTATATTTCGGCAGAATTCCTGATCGGTAAACTTCTTTCCAACAACCTGATCAACCTCGGCATCTACGATGATGTGAAAGCGGAACTGGCTGAGGCTGGGAAAGACATTACGGAGCTGGAGGAATTTGAATACGAGCCCTCCCTAGGAAACGGCGGCCTTGGCAGACTTGCAGCCTGCTTCATCGACAGCCTTGCGACACTGGGCCTTCCCGCTGACGGCGTAGGCCTGGCCTACCACTGCGGTCTGTTCAAACAGTCCTTCGAGGCCCGCAAGCAGCACACGAGACCTGACTACTGGCGCAAGTGGGGCATGGCCAACTGGATGAAGCGCACCGACAAGCACTATAAGGTGCAGTGCGGCGATCTGGAGCTTCTTTCCACCATGTATGAGATCGATGTCACAGGTTACGGAAGCAAGTGCGGACGCCTTCGTCTCTTTGACCTGGACACGGTCAATGAGGGACTGATCGGCTCGGGTATCGATTTTGACAAAAAAGAGATCGAGAAAAACCTGACCCTCTTCCTGTATCCCGATGACAGCGATGAGGACGGAAAGCTTCTCCGCGTCTATCAGGAGTATTTCATGGTCAGCAATGCCGCCCAGCTGATCCTCGACGAGTGCGTGGAGCGCGGCAGCAACCTGCATGACCTTGCCGACTACGCGGCGATCCAGATCAACGATACGCACCCTTCTCTGGTCATTCCGGAACTGGTGCGCCTTCTGACCGAAAAGGGCATTGAGGAGAAAGAAGCATATCAGATTGTGACTGATGTCTGTGCTTACACGAACCACACGATCCTTGCTGAGGCACTGGAGACATGGCCCAAGCACTTCTTCAAGGCTGTCGTGCCGCACCTTATGCCGATCATCAAGAGGATGAATGACGCTGTTAAGGCAAAATATGAAGACCCTTCCGTTCAGATCATCGACGAGTACGGCAACGTGCATATGGCCCACATGGACATTCACTACAGCCACTCCGTGAACGGCGTCGCGAGACTTCACACTGACATTCTCAAGGAGACAGAGCTCAACAATTTCTACAAGCTCTATCCCGAGAAGTTCAACAACAAGACCAACGGCATCACTTTCCGCAGATGGGTCATCGAGTGCAACCCTGAGCTGACAGAGCTGATCACCGAGAAGATCGGCGAGGGCTGGAAGACGGACGCCAGACAGCTTGAGCAGCTTATTCCTTACGCGGAGGATGAGACTTTCCTGCAGTGCATCCTGAACAGGAAGAACACGAAAAAACACAAGTTCTCCGCATGGCTTGAAAAATATCAGGGCGACAAGGTTGACCCCGAGTCCGTCTATGACGTGCAGATCAAGCGCCTGCACGAGTACAAGAGACAGCAGCTCAACCTCCTGTGGGCCATCGACCGTTACCTGCACATCAAGGACGGTTACAGGCCGAGAAGACCGGTCACGGTATTTTTTGGCGCAAAGGCAGCTCCTGCCTATGTGATCGCCAAGGATATAATCCATGCGATCCTCGCCTTCAGCAGCATCGTGAACAACGACCCTGAAGTGAGTCCTTATCTCAAGGTCGTCATGCTTCGCAACTACAACGTGTCCATGGCGGAGAAACTGATCCCCGCATCGGACATTTCCGAGCAGATCTCACTGGCCTCCAAGGAAGCCAGCGGGACCGGCAATATGAAGTTCATGCTCAACGGCGCTGTGACGCTGGGAACCATGGACGGAGCGAACGTCGAGATCGCGGAACTTGTCGGGGAAGACAATATTTTCACCTTCGGACAGTCCTCCGAGGAGGTCATCGAGCACTATAAGAACGCGGATTACGTCGCAAAGAACTGGTATAAGAAGGACAAGAGACTTGCCGCGGCTGTGGACTTCCTGGTCAGTGAAGAGATGCTCGAAGCCGGCGACAGGAAGCTTCTCAAGCAGCTCTACGACGAGCTGCTGGGCAGAGACTGGTTCATGACATTCCCTGACTTCGAGAGTTACTGCAAGACCAAGGACAAGGCTCTGGCAGCTTATGAGGACAGAATGGGCTGGGCGAAGAAGATGGCAGTCAATATCGCCAAGGCGGGCTACTTCTCCTCCGACAGAACGATCGACCAGTACAACAATGATATCTGGCATTTGGAGAAAGACTGCTGACCGCAGGGAACAGAATAT
>JAGBMJ010000068.1 GCA_017634975.1 Lachnospiraceae bacterium
AACTAGCCATATCCTTGTTCGATAGCCCGTATGCTGCTTCATCGTCAGTCGCCGTAGCCCGCTACGACTCCTTCCTCTTCATTGCCTACAGACTATCGCACGGCGGATTTGGCCAGTTATTAATTGTTCGATGTACTAGTAACGAAAACTTGCAAATCTTGCGGTTTTCATGTATAGTAATGCTATTATGGATACAACACAGATCGTTCAATCTATCGTATTATTGTTCCTGCTGTTTTTGTCTGCTTTTTTTTCCTCTTCCGAAACCGCATTTACTACGGTACGTCGTGTGCGCCTGCAGGTATTGGAGGAAGAAGGCAACAAAAGGGCAGCTCTGGTGCTCAGGATCCTTGAGAACTACAATAAGATGCTGTCCACGATCCTGATCGGCAATAATATCGTAAACATTTCTGCCTCCGCGCTTTCTACGGTGCTGGCAACGGATCTTTTCGGGAGTCTGGCGGTCGGTTTTGCCACCGGTATCTTAACGGTATTGGTCCTGCTGTTTGGCGAGATCATTCCGAAAACACTGGCACTTCGCAACAACGAAAAATACGCCCTGGCCTATGCGCCGGCTATCCGGGCACTTTCTGTTGTGCTTACGCCCATCATCTTTATCGTGGACAAGCTTTCCAACGGCGTACTGCGGCTGCTGGGCGTGGATCCGAACCGGAAAGTCATCAGCATCACCGAAAGTGAGCTGCTCGGCTACATCGATGCCGGACATGAAGAAGGCGTGATCGAGACCGAGGAAAAGGAAATGATCCACAATATGTTCGAGTTCACGGATGCGGTGGCAAAGGATATCATGATCCCGCGTGTGAATATGACTATGGTGGATATCCATGACAGCTATGAAGATGTGCTGGCACTTTTTAAGGAGCATCTTTACTCTCGTCTGCCGGTATATGAGGAAAGCCCCGACAATATCGTCGGCGTGATCAATGTAAAAGACTTTCTGTTCATCGATCAGCCGGAGAAGTTCCACATCCGCAAGCTGATGCGTGATGTGTACTATACTTATGAATACAAAAAGATCCCCGATCTGTTAAATGAGATGCGGGAAAAGAATATGGCCATGACCATCGTGCTGAGTGAGTACGGCACGGCGGAAGGCATGATCACGATGGAAGACCTGCTCGAGGAGGTCTTCGGACAGATCCGTGATGAATACGATACCGATGAAGCGGAACTGATCAAAAAGGTGGGAGAGCGTGAGTACCTGGTAGACGGTACGGTAAAACTGGACGATATTAACGAGCAGCTGGATACCGAATACGACAGTGAAGATTATGATTCCATCAGCGGCATCATCATCGAGCAGCTGGATGACCGTCTGGCTAAGGGAGGCGAGAGTGTGACGCTGGAGGACGGAACGGTACTGAAAGTAGAGAAAGTGGATAACAACCGTATCGTGCAGGTACGGCTGACGCTGCCGGAAAAGGCAGATCCGGAGGAAGTTTCTGAAATAAAGCCGGAGAATCCGGCAGATCCGGATGTTTAACATGCCATTCGGAAGAACAAAAAAAGTCTTTTATTTTTGTGACAGATATGGTATCATATCAGACAAATATGTATTTACGGAGGATATTATTATGAAGCACATTAAGAGCTTAAACACCAGAGACCTGAGAAAGAGCGCTAAGAAGGGCGGCTGCGGCGAGTGCCAGACTTCCTGCCAGTCCGCATGCAAGACTTCCTGCACTGTAGGAAATCAGAGCTGCGAGCAGCTGAAGAAGTAATTTTTTTTTCAGAGAATAACGGGTATGTGAAACGGGGGAACAACGGTCATGGGAAAAACGACCGTTGTTTCCTATGTTTGTGTGTAAAACAGGAAAGATTGAGTTAAAAAGACGGTTTATGGTACATTTATTTGAAAATCATGGATACAAGATCGCCCTGGATGTGGACAGCGGCAGCGTGCACGTGGTGGACGATCTGGTATACGAACTGATCCCGCAGATCGAAAAAGCAGTAGAAGCGGGGAAGAGTGATGCGCAGATCGCAGCCGAGTTTGGCGGTGGTCTGATGGATATGGATAAGAAGGAAGCGGTAGCCGAGATCCTGGAACTGAAGAATGCCGGCGCACTGTTTTCCAAAGATGAATATGAGCAGCAGGTGGCAGCATTTACAAAGCGCGAAGCGGTGGTAAAGGCGATGTGCCTGCATATTGCGCATGCCTGCAATCTGGGCTGCAAGTACTGTTTTGCCGGAGAAGGCGAGTATTACGGACCCTGCGGTCTGATGAGCGAAGAAGTGGGCAGACAGGCGCTGGATTATCTGGTAGCGCATTCCGGTACCAGACGCAATCTGGAAGTGGACTTTTTCGGCGGTGAGCCGCTGCTCAACTGGGATGTGGTCAAGGCATTGGTCCGTTACGGACGTGAGCTGGAAAAGACGCATGACAAGAACTTCCGTTTTACACTGACCACGAACGGCACACTGCTGACGGATGAGATCCTGGAATTTGCCAATCAGGAAATGAGCAATCTGGTCTTGTCTATTGACGGCCGGCCGGAAGTACATGACCGTATGCGGCCGTATCATAACGGCAAGGGCAGTCATGAAGGACTGGTGGAGAAGTATAAGAAGGCTGCGGATTCCCGCAACCAGACCAATTATTATGTGCGTGGTACCTATACGCACTTCAATACAGATTTTTCCGAGGATGTACTGTACCTGGCGGATCAGGGATTTGAACAGATCTCGGTGGAGCCGGTGGTGGCACCTCCGACCGAAGCCTATGCACTGACGGAAGAGGATCTGCCGATACTGATCGAACAGTATGACAGACTGGCCGATGAGATGCTCAAGCGCAGACGGGCGGGCAAGCCGTTCAATTTCTTCCATTTTATGATCGACCTGGAAGGCGGTCCCTGTGTGTATAAGAGGCTTTCGGGCTGTGGGGCCGGCTGTGAGTATGTTTCGGTGACCCCGTGGGGGGATATCTATCCCTGCCATCAGTTTGTAGGACAGCCGGAATTTTTGCTCGGCAATGTAAAAGAAGGCATCCGGAATACAGAGCTGCGTGACGAGTTCCACAATTGCAATGTGTATTCCAAACCGGCCTGCAAGGACTGCTTTGCAAAGTATTACTGCAGTGGCGGCTGTATGGCAAATTCACAGCATTTCTCCGGAAACATTTACGGAGCATACGAAATCGGCTGTGAGCTGCAGCGCAAGCGCATCGAGTGTGCGATCATGCTCAAGGTAGCGGAGAGCATGGACGCAGAGGACGAGAAAACGAAATAAATCCTGAGTGGTTTCGGGATAAAAATGTAAGTAAACAAGTAGGAGGACGAAAACGATGAAAAAATGGCAGGGCTTTCTGTCTTTGCTGGTCGTGATCGCTGCAATGGCGGGACTTTGTTATCTGGTCCTGTACGGCGTGGATGCGACCGGTGTGGGCAGTGCAGCGAAGACCAAGCTGGGCCTGGATCTGGCCGGCGGTGTGAGCATCACCTATGAAGTGGTGGGGGATGAGACACCTTCCAAGGCAGATCTGGACGATACGGTATTCAAGTTGAGAAAACGTATCGATCAGTATTCTACCGAAGCAAATGTGTATCCGGAAGGCAGTGACCGTATCAGCATTGAGATCCCGGGTGTAACGGATGCCAATGCGATCCTGAAAGATCTGGGTAGTCCGGGTGCCCTGTATTTTATCCGTGCACTGGATCCGGACGGAAATCTGAACTATCAGCAGAAATTTACGGAAGACGGGATGCCGGCCTATTCGGAAGAAGGTAAGCCGCAGTATGAGCTGACCAAACCGATCGATCAGATCGTGGCGGAGGGCAGTGCGGTTCTTTCCGGTACGGATGTGGTTTCTTCGGAAGCAAAGTCCTATAACAACGATTACAACCAGGTCGAATATATTGTAAGCCTGCAGTTTTCGAACGAAGGCGCACAGAAATTTGCGGATGCTACCGGCGAGGCGGCGATGCGCAGCGGTCTGGCGGGAACGATCGCGATCTACTATGATAATGAGCTGATCAGTGTGCCGAACGTACAGGAACGTATTGCCGGCGGCAGCGCACAGATCTCGGGTATGCGTGATATCAACGAAGCCAACAATCTGGCGCAGAACATCCGTATCGGTGGTCTGAAGCTGGAGCTGCAGGAGCTTCGTTCCAACGTGGTCGGTGCCCAGCTGGGAACCGATGCGATCAACACTTCCTTAAAAGCAGGTCTGATCGGTCTGATCCTGGTCATCCTCCTGATGATCGTGGTATATCGTCTGCCCGGTTTTGCAAGCTCCATCGCACTGGTGATGTACTGTATGATGGTGATCCTGTGCATCAACCTGTTTGAGATGACCATGACTCTGCCCGGTATCGCCGGTATCATCCTGTCGGTCGGTATGGCGGTCGATGCAAACGTCATCATATTCGCTCGTATCAAGGAAGAACTCCGTGCCGGTATGACGGTGGATTCCGCGATCAAATCCGGTTTTTCAAAAGCGTTATCCGCCATCATTGACGGTAATATCACTACATTGATCGCTGCATTCGTTCTGATGATGATGGGAAGCGGTACGATCAAAGGTTTTGCTTATACTCTGGCGGTCGGTATCGTGATTTCCATGTTTACCGCATTGTTTGTGACACGTCTGCTGGTAAATGCGTTCTTTGCCGTGGGCATCAAGAGCCCGGTACTGTATGGCCTGAGTGCAAAGGAGAAACAGGGTGAGGTCAGGACCATTGACTTCCTCGGCAAGCGTAAGGTATTTTTCGGTATTTCCATCGCAGTGATCCTGGTTGGTATCGTTTCGATGATCGTATTCAAGTCCACCACCGGCGATGCGCTGAATTACAGCCTGGAGTTCAAGGGCGGTACAGCTACCACGGTAGCTTTTGATACGGCAATGAGCCGTGAGAGCATTGAGCAGCAGGTGATCCCGGAACTGGAGCGGATCACGGGAGATGCCAATGTACAGTGGCAGACCGTAAACGACACGAATGAGGTGATCTTCAAGACCCGTGTACTGAACGTCGACGAGCGTCAGAAACTGAACAATGCGATGCTGTCCAAGTTCGGTGTGGGCGAAGAAAAGATCACCACCGAGACCATCGGTTCCACGATCTCCGGCGAGATGAAGAAAGAGTCCCTGCTGGCGGTCGGTATCGCAACGATCTGTATGCTGATCTACATCTGGTTCCGTTTCAGTGATATCCGTTTCGGCGCCAGTGCGGTATGTGCACTGCTTCACGACGTACTGGTGGTGATCACATTCTATTCGCTGGTACGATACAGCGTAAGTTCTACGTTTATCGCATGTATGCTGACGATCGTCGGTTACTCGATCAACGCCACCATCGTTATCTTCGACCGTGTACGTGAAAACCTGCACGATATGAAGAAGAAGGATACGTTGCAGGATATGGTGAACCGGAGTGTATCCCAGACCTTGTCCAGAAGTATCTTTACATCCCTGACAACGGTGATCATGGTCGTGATGCTTTACATCCTGGGCGTATCTTCCATCCGGGAGTTTGCACTGCCGCTGATCATCGGTATTGTATGCGGTACGTATTCTTCCGTATGCATCACCGGAGCACTCTGGTATGTGCTGCGTGAGAAATTCCCGCCGGCACCGGATGAGGACTAAGCTACAGACGTTTACGGAAAAAAGTATTCCCCCCTGCGGATATCCACAGGGGGTTTTTCTTTTAAAGGAAAACAGTGTCTGCGAGCAGAAGCCTTTATTCTTGTAAGAGAAGAAAAAATATGATAGCATTAAACGTGTAAAGATCACGGAAGGGAGCGTCGGAGCATGAACGTAAAATGTGAATATTGTGACGGCTATTTTGATGATCAGCTGGAGACTTGTCCCAACTGTGGCGGAACCAATGAACATATCCGCCGTGTATCCAATGATATCCCCAAGACCATCGATGAATTGAAGGCGTACTGTGCAGCGAATAAAGTGCCGCTTCAGCAGATGCATTTTCATATCGGAGAGGATTATAAGGGAGCAAAAGCATTTGGCATCTATCGGAACGGTGAAGATGTCATTGTTTATAAGAATAAAGCAGATGGCAGTCGTGCCGTGCGTTATCAGGGCTCGGATGAGGCCTATGCCGTAAACGAGATCTACCAGAAGCTGCGCAGCGAGTATGCGAACCATAAAGCAGCGAATACCGGCAAGATGCGTCCGCCTTCCTCTTCACAGCCGCAGCGGCAGAACAGCAGGAGAAAAAAGAAAAAAGGGCTGGATTCTTCTTTCATCATTGGGATCTTGATCGTTGCCATTGTTGTGATCGGTATGACCGCAGTTGCGATGTTGGTAGATAAGGACGGTTATTACAATTACCGCGGCACGCATTATTATCTGCAGGGAAGCAATTGGTATGAGTATGATGACGATGATAACGAATGGATCCCGTCTTCCAAACCGACAGATAATATATCCGATTATTTTGAGTCCACGTATTATGAAAGTGATTATGAATTCACCAATTTTCGGGACTCGGACTATTATGAGGAACCTTCCTATTCCTCGGACTCCTCATCTTGGGATGACGACGATGACTGGGACAGCTGGGACAGCGGCAGCGACTGGGATTGGGACAGCGGTTCCGACTGGGATTCCGACTGGTAAAAAATAACAAGCCACGGGGACGATTCTTTGGCACAAGATCAGCCAAAGAATCGTCCCCGTGGTTTTCTGTATGAAGTAAGTTTTTCTTACCCGCCCCTGGAGCAGAGGGTGAGGTGATCGGTATACCGCGATCAATCCACGATCGTAGCTGTCTCGGTAACCGGTACCGTTTCTTTCAGGTGATCCATCACCTTATCACTCAATACACTCTGTGCCAGATAGCCGAAGCCGTACTGCGTCTGCAGTTCTTCAAAAGCGGTGTCATCATAGCCAAGCCCTGAGAAGTAAGCTTTTACGTCACTTTCCGGATTGGACAGACCGGCCTTTTCATAGATGTACTGCAGCTTCAGAGCATCCGCAGTGCGTTTCGTGGCCTCTTCGTCTACGTGGGCCTCATATTCTTCCCTGGTGGTGTAGCTGTACATTTCATATACATTGCTGTACATTGGTGATCCGGTATACTGGAGGTACATATTGTTGTAGTATTCCATCTGCTGTTCGTCCTGCGCCCGGATCACTTTTTTCATATTCTCCAGATAATCGGACGGATAGGAGTTTACGGTGCTCTTTTCCTTGATGGCGTCCGAGATCGCTTTTTCCAGGTTTTCGTTATAGTAGTTGTCGATCAGACTCTGACGGTATCCGGCAGCCGTTGCAGCCTTGTCGGAATAGTAGGTCATCACAAAGTCGTCATTGAATTCCGGATCTACATAGATCCCGATGATGTGGGTATCGATCATCGCCGTCTTGCCGGCCAGGGACTCGTTGGAATAGTCCTCAGGGAAGGAGATGGTCAGCGTGAAATCTTCCCCGGGGTGACGTCCGGTCAGACCGGTATCATAGGCATCGGTCATTTCACCATTGCCGATGGTAAAGGTACGGGGACCGGTCTCATCGGTAGCACTGTCTACGACCTCACCGTCTACGGTAGTCGTATAGGTTACCTGGATGCGGTCGCCGGCTTTGCTCGTCAGAGCGGTATCTTCCGAGACGGTAGCGTGGGAAGAGATCGCATAGGCGATGTCACTGTCGATCGTTTCATCGGAGGGAAGCAGATCGCTCTTTTGAAAAGAGATGCTCTCATAATCCACGGTGACATAGTCGGAGGCCTTCACATTCCGGATCCTGCCGTCATTGGTCAGATAGCGGGAATAGTCCAGTTTGGAACGCTGGTAGATCACGATCGCGGCCACCACGGAAAGGATCAGTGCCAGCGGGATCACAATACTCCAGAAGGTGACCATTGCTTTTTTGGCTTTCTGTGCTTTGCGGTTTTGGATCTGTTGTTGACGTTTTTGTTGTGATTTGCTGATTTCAGCACTCATGATGTTTCTCCTTTATATTATTGCTTTATTTGTTTTGTATCACTGTATGTCGTGGTCAAAAACACGGAATCTATTTTAACATAATCAGAGCACTTTGCATACCAATTTCATTGTCGAAGCGGAGGAATTATGATAAGGTAATGGTAGCTTTGGATTAGGAGTGGAAACTGATGAAACAGTGGAGAGAGATCAGAAAAGCAGGAAACTACAATGAGATCGGGCTGAGAAATCATATTTCACCGGTTCTGGCACGGCTGCTCAAAAACCGGGGGATCGAAGAGGACGAACAGATCCGGGCCTATCTGCACGGCGGATTGGAACAGATGCATGATCCCGGGCAGCTCAAAGATATGGATCTGGCATGCGGTATCCTGGCAGAAGCCATCGAAGAAGGAAAGAAGATCCGTGTGATCGGGGATTATGATGTGGACGGAGTCTGTGCCAGTGCGATCCTGGTACGGGGGCTGCGGCAGACCGGGGCACGGGTGGATGCCGTGATCCCGCACCGGGTACGCGACGGATACGGTATGAATATGGATATGATCGAAGCGGCACATAGGGATGGCGTAGAGGTATTGCTGACCTGTGATAACGGGATCTCTGCCCGGGAAGAGGTAGCCGGAGCAACGGCCTACGGTATCACGGTCATTGTAACGGATCATCACGAAGTGCCATACGAAGATACGGCGGAGGGCCGGCGTTATCTGGTGCCGGAAGCGGATGCCGTGGTCGACCCGAAGCAGCCGGACTGTCCGTATCCTTATAACGGGATCTGTGGTGCTTTTGTGGCATTCAAGCTGATCACGTTTTTATACGATGAGATCCTGCAGAAGGAGATGGATACGGTCTTTCGCGAGGAACTCCTGCAGCTGGCGGCATTTGCCACCATCGAGGATATCATGGATCTTCTGGACGAAAACCGTCCGCTCGTAAAACGGGGGCTGGAACTGCTGAATACCCGGCCGGTACGCGGGATCCGGGAGCTGATCGAGGTGCTGGATCTGGCGGAGAAAAAGATCTTTGCTTACCAGATCGGATTTATACTGGGCCCCTGCATCAATGCCAGCGGCCGTATGGATACGGCAGAGAAGGCACTCCGGCTGCTGCTTACGGAGGATGCCGACGAAGCGATGCGGATCGCGGGCGAACTGCGGGAGCTCAATGAAGAACGCAAGAGTATGACGGAGCGCGCAGCAGAAAAAGCCTGTGCCCGGATCGAAGCGGAATATGCAAAGGATAAGGTCTATGTGGTCTACCTGCCGGACTGCCACGAGAGCATTGCCGGGATCGTAGCCGGACGCGTAAAGGAAAAGTACGGACATCCGGCGCTGATCGTGACCGATGCGGAGGAAGGTCTGAAAGGCTCGGCACGTTCGATCCCTGCTTATCATATGTATGAAGGCCTGACGGAAGTGGCAGATATCTTTACGCGCTTTGGCGGACATGCACAGGCGGCCGGCTTTTCGCTTCCCAAAGAGAAGCTGGCGGAATTGCGGCGGAGGCTGAATGAAAACTGCAGACTCGAGGAAAAGGAGTTTGGAGAGATCTTAAGGATCGATATGGTCCTGCCACTGCAGTATGCGGATCTTGCATTGTTTCGGGAACTGACGGTATTGGAACCCACCGGACAGGGCAATCAGCGGCCGTTGTTCGGCAGGGCCGGGCTGACGCTGACACGGCTGGATTTTTTCGGGGCAGACGATATTGTCTGCAAGCTGTCAGTACGTGATCAGGGGCGAGGATATGAGATGACCATGTTTCGGCGCAGCGATGAGATCCGTGAGGCGATCGTTGAAAAATACGGGGAAGAGACGCTGCAGCAGCTGCGCGGAAGAGGAACGGAAGTACCGCTTATGGTGGTCTATTCGATCAAAGAAAATAATTACCGTGGAGTACAGGGGATACAGTTGATCGTGGAAGACTATCGGATTGCATAATTGTATACACAATTAGTAGATAATAATAAATATATCTGAAAATACATGCTCGGATATAGAGATATTGAACAAATATACAGAAAATGCAAAAAAAAGTTAATTTGAACATAAAATTTTCACAATTATCATGTAATATACAATCAGATAGTGAAACACACATTACTATCTCCCCCTCATAACAGGACCGTTGCTTTCGAGTGACGGTCTTTTTCTTTACTAAAAAAATCCTATGGTGTAAAATATTGTAGGATTTTGATTCGGAGGATTCGGATATGAAAAAACTTTCAGAACTTACAGATAGATTACAGCCGGACCTGCTTTGCGGTACTATGGAGAAAGAGATCTCTGCGGTGGTCTATGATTCACGAAAGATCACCGAAGGATGCTTGTTCATCGCGATCCGCGGAGCCAATTTTGACGGACATTCCGCGATCCCGCAGGCGATCGAAAAGAAAGCAGCGGCAGTGCTGGCGGAAGGTATCGATACGGATATGCTCCGGAACTGTGCGGAGGCCGGGATCACGGTGGTCCGTACGGAAAACACCCGTTACGGACTGGGGCTGGTAGCGGCGGCCTGGTTTGGGTATCCTGCAGCGAAGCTTCAGACGATCGGGATCACCGGGACCAAGGGAAAGACGACAACGACCTACCTGATCAAGTCGATGCTGGAGAATGCCGGCGTAAAATGCGGCCTGATCGGTACGATCGAAGTGGATAACGGAAAAGAACGGATCCCGGCGGTCAATACCACGCCGGAGTCCTATCTGGTGCAGGAATATTTTGCGCAGATGGTGGAGAACGGCTGCAGGGCCGTGGTGATGGAGGTATCCTCCCAGGCGCTGATGATGCATCGTGTGGCCGGTATTACCTACGACATCGGCGTATTCACCAATCTGTCCCCGGACCACATCGGACCGAATGAGCATAAGGATTTTGAAGAATACCTGCACTGCAAGAGCCTGTTGTTCCGGCAGAGCCGGGTGGCTTTGGTAAACGGCGAGGATCCTTATACAGAGCAGATCTTACAGGGCAATACCTGTGAAACGGTGGAACGTTATGGTTTCGGGGAAGACGATGATTACCGGGCATCCGGGGCGGAGCTTATGCATGAGCATGGAGCCTTGGGTGTATGCTTCCATCTGGACGGCTGGAAGGCGGCGGACGGAAGTGTGCTTTCCGAGGTGGAAGCGCCGTTCCCGGGACGGTTTTCCATCTACAATGTGCTTTCCGCACTGGCAGTATGCAGACACCTTGCCGTGAATGCGGAGGCAGCACAGAAAGGGCTGAGGCAGGCGCACGTCAAGGGACGTATTGAGATGCTGCCGGTTTCTTCTGAATATACACTGATGATCGATTATGCACACAATGCGATGGCGCTCGAGAGTCTGCTCACAACGCTGAAGGAATACGAGCCCAAACGGATCGTGACGCTCTTCGGCTGTGGCGGAAACCGCGCGAAATCCAGACGTTACGAGATGGGCGAGGTATCCGGACGGCTTTCGGATTTTACGATCATTACTTCGGACAATCCCAGAAACGAAGAGCCGATGGACATCATTGCGGATATCGTGACCGGTATGAAGAAGACGACGGGTGAGTATATCGAGATCCCCGATCGCAAAGAAGCGATCGCCTATGCGATGCATCATGCAATGCAGGGAGATGTGGTGGTGCTGGCCGGCAAGGGGCATGAGGATTATCAGGAGATCAAGGGTGTCAAACATCCGATGGATGAGCGTGTCCTGGTGGCGGAGATCCTCAAGGCGGACGGAAACGAAGCGGCCCTCGCGAAGATGCACGCCAAATATCCGGAACTGACGGTATGAAGACGGCAGAGAAAAAATTTGCCAGAGTCATTGTCAATATTTCCGCAGAGCAGCTGGACCGCAGCTTTGAGTATAAGATCCCCGAACCTTTGCGGGATCTCATGGAAGAGGGAATGGAAGTCACGATCCCGTTCGGAAAGGCCAATACCGAGCGGAAAGGCTATGTGGTAGCGATCACTGATACGGCAGAGTATGACGAGAGTCTCTTAAAGGAGATCCTGAGGATCAACGAAAAAGCGGTAGGACTGGAAGGTAAGACACTGCAGCTGGCCGCATGGATGCGCCGTACTTATGGCGGCACGATGATCACGGCGATGCGTACCGTACTTCCGGTCAAGAAAAAGATCAAAGAAAGCGTCTTTCGTACGATCTGCCGCGTGGCAGATGTCGCAGCATTAAAGGCGCAGATCGCCAAACTGAATCCGGTCCGTTACGCGGCCAGGACCCGGCTGTATGAAGCATTGCTGGAGGCAGAGAGCATTCCGGAGCAGATGGTGAAGGATAAGCTGCAGGTATCGGCAGCTGTTTTGAAGACTGCGGAAAAAGACGGCATTATCCGCATCGAGACCACGCGGCAGTACCGGGCGCCGCAGGCCGGGAAGCAGAGCGAAAAAAACAGAGCGCAGCTTTCGGAGATGCAGCAGTCCGTGGTGGAGGAGATCCGCAGGGAAATGCGGGAAGAAACACCGAAGCCGGCGCTGATCCATGGCATTACCGGCAGCGGCAAGACCGAAGTCTATATGGAACTGATCGCCGGCGTCATTGCAGAGGGAAAGCAGGCGATCGTGCTGATCCCGGAGATTGCACTGACCTTCCAGACCCTGATGCGTTTTTATGCCAGATTCGGAGAACGGGTATCGGTCCTGCATTCCAAACTGTCGGACGGCGAACGCTATGACCAGTACGAACGGGCAAAGAACGGGGAACTGGACATCATCATCGGTCCCAGATCGGCGCTGTTCACCCCGTTTCCGCAGGTCGGCATCATCATCATCGATGAGGAGCACGAGACCAGCTACAAGAGTGAAAAGGTGCCGAAGTATCACGCACGGGAAGTGGCAGAATACATTGCCGCAAGAGAGCATGCACAGCTGGTCTTAGGCTCGGCCACTCCGTCTCTGGAAGCTTATTACCGGGCACAGTGCGGGCAGTACCGGCTTTGCAGCCTGCAGGCACGCTATGGCGGGGCACAGCTTCCCGAAGTGCATATCGTGGATATGCGGGAGGAATTAAAAAGCGGGAACCGCAGTTTCTTTTCCGGAAAACTTAAAGCACTGATCACCGAGCGAATGGTGCGTGGCGAGCAGACGATGCTCTTCATCAACCGCCGGGGGATCGCCGGATTTGTTTCGTGCAGATCCTGCGGATTTGTGGTAAAATGTCCCCATTGCGACGTCTCGCTCACCCAGCACAGGGACGGAAAGCTGCGCTGCCATTACTGCGGACATGTTGAGGAAAGCCCGAAGCTCTGTCCGAAGTGCGGCTCGAAATATATCGCGGGCTTCCGTGCCGGTACGGAGCGGATCGAAGAAGAGCTGCAGAAAATGTACCCCTCGGCGCGTGTGATCCGTATGGATGCGGACACGACGAAGTCCAGAGAGGATTATGAGCGCATCCTGTCGGCGTTTGCGGACGGCGAGGCGGATATCCTGGTGGGCACACAGATGATCGTAAAAGGTCATGATTTTCCCAATGTCACGCTGGTCGGCGCGATCGCGGCGGATATGTCTTTGCACGCGTGCGATTATCATGCGACGGAGCGGACCTTTCAGCTGCTGGCGCAGGCGGCCGGACGGGCCGGGCGCGGGCAGAAGCGCGGTGAAGTGGTGATACAGACCTATATGCCGGAGCATTACAGCATCGTGCATGCGGCGGCGCATGATTACGAGGCGTTTTACCGGGAAGAGATCGGTTTCCGGGAGCTGGCCGATTACCCGCCGGTATGCCATATGCTGGCAGTGCAGTTTTATTCCGGGCATGAAAAAGCAGGTATGGAGCGGGCGGTGCAGGTGGCAGAGCGGCTGCGGAGCATGGTGGCACCGGAAAAGATGCAGGTGATCGGCCCGGCAGAGGCGCTGATCGGAAAACTCAAGGATATCTACCGGACGGGGCTGTATCTGCGCTCGGCGGATACGGAGCAGCTGATCCGGGCAAAGGATCTGGTGGAAGCGATGCAGGAGGAGCAGCGCGGAAATTCGGATGTGATGGTCCAGTTTGATATGGATCCCACCGGTGCGTTTTGATACGTTGTTATCAATAACGGAAATAGATACAGTGACATTCTTATATATGCGATACAGGGAGGAAGAAAAATGGCAATCAGAAAAATCCGTGAATACGGGGATGAGGTACTTGAGGCGGTATGTCGTCCGGTGACCAAGATGACACCGCACACCAGAGAGCTGATCGAGGATATGTTTGATACTATGTACGATGCGAACGGTGTGGGGCTGGCAGCACCGCAGGTAGGGGTACTCCGCAGGATCTGCGTGATCGATGTGACCGGGGAAGATCCGTATGTGCTGATCAATCCGCGGATCGTGGAGACCAGCGGGGAACAGACCGGCAACGAAGGCTGCCTGAGCGTGCCGAACAAGACCGGTGTGGTAACAAGACCTTCCTATGTAAAGGTGGTCGCACAGAACATGGATATGGAAGAATTCGAACTGGAAGGAACGGAACTGCTGGCGCGGGCGATCTGCCATGAAACGGATCACCTGGACGGCATCGTATACGTGACCAAGGTGGAAGGGGAACTGCACGATGTGCGGGCAATGGAGATGGAAGAAGATTCCGAGACCCCGGAGGAGGAGTAAATGAAGATCGTTTTTATGGGAACGCCGGACTATGCGGCGACGGCTCTGGAGGCGATCCTGCAGGCCGGATATGAGGTGACCGGTGTGGTCTGCCAGCCGGATAAGCCGAAGGGGCGGAGCAAAGCGCTGACTGCGTGCCCGGTCAAGGAATGTGCGTTGAAGTATAACCTTCCGGTATTTCAGCCGGAACGGATCAAACGGCCGGAGGCGGTAGCGGAGCTTCGGAAGTTCCCCGCCGATGTCTTTGTGGTGGCGGCGTTTGGACAGATCCTCTCGGAGGAGATCCTGACGATGCCGAAGTACGGCTGTATCAATATCCATGCATCCCTGCTGCCGAAATACCGCGGGGCGGCGCCGATCCAGTGGTGTATCGTGGATGGTGAGAAAGAGACCGGTGTTACGATCATGCAGATGGATGCGGGGATCGATACCGGCGATATCCTGTTTACCAAAACGGTGGCGATCACGGAAGAAGAGACGGGTGGCAGCCTGTTTGACAAGCTTTCCCGTGCCGGAGCGGAACTGATCGTCGAGGCACTGCCGAAGATCGAGGCCGGTGAAGTGACACCGGTGAAGCAGGACGAGGCACAGAGCAATTACGCGAGAATGTTAAAAAAGGAAGACGGTCAGATCAGCTGGAACCATCCGGCGGAAGAGATCGAACGACAGGTACGCGGCATGGATCCGTGGCCGAGCGCCTATACCTACCACAGAGGAAAGCAGTTTAAGATCTGGAAAGCGCAGGCGGTACCCGGAGGAACGGAAGGACTGCTCCCCGGAACGATCGCACAGATCGGCAAACAGGGGATCTGGATCGCCTGCGGCCGCGGTATGCTGCAGGTAACGGAGGCACAGCCGGAAGGAAAGAAGAGGATGTCTGCCGCGGATCTTATGAACGGACGGACACTGGAAATGAACGAAAGACTGGGATAAATGGCAAAAGCGAGTGAAAACCGAAAACTGGTCTATGAGATCCTTCTGGAACTGGAGAGATCGGAGCAGAAGGCCGATACGCTGCTGCATGCGGTGCTGGATAAGTACGACTATATGGAGCAGCGGGACAAGGCGTTCATCAAGCGCCTGACGGAAGGCTGTATTGAACGGAAACTGACACTGGATCACGTGATCGCGCAGTATGCAAAGACAAAAAACGGACGGGTGAAACCGGCGGTCCGGCTTCTTTTGCGTATGGGGATCTATCAGATCCTGTATATGGACAGTGTGCCGGATGCGGCCGCCTGCAATGAGACCGTAGCACTCGCCGTCGACAAGGGGCTGGGAGGCTTAAAAGGGTTTGTGAACGGTGTACTGCGCGCGGTCAGCCGGGAGAAAGACCGGGTTCGGTGGCCGGAGGAGGAGAGAGCGTTTCTTTCCGTATTTTACTCTATGCCGGAGTGGATCGTAGACCGCTTTGTAAACGCGTACGGCACAGAGCAGACGAAACAGATGCTGGAGGCCTATCAGACCCATCGGCCGCTGAGTCTGCGGGTGTGCGAAGGCCACGATGCGCAGCAGTTAGCCGGAGCATGGGAACGGCAGGGCGTTTCGAGCAGTGCCAGTCCGTACCTTTCCGGTGTATATCAGCTGGAGAATGTTCCCGGCGTGGAGAAGCTGGAAGGCTATGCACAGGGGGCTTTTACGGTACAGGATGTGAGCTCTATGCTGGCGGTATATGCCGCCGGGATCAGGAAGGGAGACACCGTTGTGGATGTCTGTGCGGCACCGGGCGGCAAGAGCGTTCTGGCAGCGGAACTGTGCGGGCGGGAAGGCAAAGTGTATTCCTTCGACCTGACGGAGTTTAAGGTAGAAAAGATCCGGGAAAATGCACAACGTCTGCTGCTGCCGCAGCTTACCGCAGAAGTCCGGGATGCGCGTGATTATAAGAAAGAACTGGAAGGATGTGCGGATGTGGTGATCGCGGATCTGCCGTGCTCCGGTCTGGGAGTACTTGGCAGAAAAGCCGATATCCGCTACCGGGTGCAGCCGGAAGATATTGCTTCTCTGCAGAGTCTGCAAAGAGAGATCCTGTCGGCGGCGCTGCACTACCTGAAACCGGGCGGAACGCTGCTCTACAGTACCTGTACCGTAAGCCGGGAGGAGAATGAAGAAAACCGTGCCTGGCTTCTTGCGCAGTTTGCACTGGAACCGGTACCGATCCGGGAGCGTCTGCCGCAGGCACTGTGTACCGAAAGTGCGGAGGAGGGCTACCAGCAGCTGCTATGCGGGATCCCCGCAGGATACCCTCTTGTAGACGGATTCTTTGTTTCTGTATTCCGCCGAAAGCAATAAGCGCAACGAATTCATCCTGCCTTCCTGTTTACTATAGAAAAAAATCAAAAATATATGGAAAAAACAGACCTGAAAAATCTTACATTTGAAGAACTGACAGACTTTTTAAAAGCACGCGGGGAGAAGGCCTTCCGTGCGAAGCAGCTGTATCAGTGGATGCATCAGAAACTGGCAACGGACGTATCGGAGATGAGCAATCTGCCGGCAGCGCTCCGGGAGCAGCTGGCGCAGGAATGCGGCTATACGGTGCTCAAACAGGAGCAGGTGCAGATCTCCAAACAGGACGGTACCCGGAAATACCTGTTTGCTCTGCCGGACGGGAATTTTATCGAATCGGTCTGGATGCAGTATCATCACGGCAACACCGTGTGCATCTCCTCCCAGGTCGGATGCCGCATGGGTTGTTCTTTTTGTGCCTCCACGCTGGGCGGGCTGGTACGCTGCCTGAGCGCGGCGGAGATGCTCGAGCAGATCTACGCGGTCACGCGCGATACGAAGGAACGGGTATCCAATATCGTTGTGATGGGTATCGGAGAGCCGATGGACAACTATGACAATCTGGTGCGGTTCCTGCGTATGATCTCGGACGAAAACGGTCTGAACATCAGCCAGCGCAATCTCACGGTATCCACCTGCGGCCTGACGGAAGGAATCCGGAAACTGGCAGACGAAGGGCTTGCGGTCACTCTGGCACTGTCGCTGCATGCCGTAACGGATGAGAAACGTAAGCAGATCATGCCGGTGGCCAATCGCTACAGCCTGGCGGAACTGATGGAGGCCTGTGATACCTATTTTGACAAGACCGGACGGCGCATCAGCTTTGAATATGCGCTGATCGCCGGTGTCAACGATACGCCGGAGGATGCTGCGGGACTTGCAAAGCTTGCGGCCAAACGACATTGCCATGTGAACCTGATCCCGGTCAATCCGGTCATGGAACGCGGCTATAAAGAGCCGGACCGCAGTGCAGTGACAGCGTTTCAGCGGAAGCTGGAAGAACTGCATGTGACGGCGACGATCCGGCGTGAGATGGGGCGGGATATTGACGGCGCCTGCGGGCAGCTGCGGAGAAAAACGCTGCAGTTATAATAAATGCACAAAGTGAAGCTCAGAGAATCGTAAATCTTTACAATTTAGGAAAATATGCTAGAATAGGAAGATATGAAACTGGCAGCCTATTCCGTAACAGACATCGGAAGAATCAGAAAAATCAATCAGGACTATGTGTTTACCTCGGAGGTGCCCATAGGGGCACTGCCGAATCTTTTTATTGTTGCGGACGGAATGGGCGGACATAAAGCAGGGGAATATGCTTCCAAATGTGCGGTGGAGACCATCGTCGGGGAAGCCAATCTTTCGACGGAACGCAATCCCGTACGTGCGATCTCCAAAGCGGTGCGGATCGCAAACCGCAGGATCCGGAAGAAAGCGCTGTCGGATGACAACTATTTCGGAATGGGTACGACACTTGTGGTCGCCACGATCGGCGATGACGGACTGACGGTGGCAAATGTCGGGGACAGCCGGCTTTATGTGATCCGGGGAACGGAGATCAACCAGATCACCGTGGACCATTCTCTGGTGGAAGAGATGGTACAGATGGGAGAACTGGAGCGCAGGAAGGCGCGGAACCATCCGGATAAGAATATCATTACCCGTGCGATCGGTGTGATGGATGAAGTGGATGTGGATTTTTTTGAGGTAGATGACGTTACTGCCGGTGATGTGATCCTGATGTGTTCGGACGGTCTGTCCAATATGCTGGAAGATACGGAGATCCTGGGGATCGTGAGCAGCGGCGGCAGTCTGGCAGACCGGGCAAAACGTCTGGTAGCCGCGGCCAATCTGAATGGCGGACGGGATAATATAGCCGTGGTTCTTGTGGAACTGCAGAAGTAAAAAAGCAAATCAGTTCGGAACAGTGAAGAAAAGCGAAGCATTAAAGGGCGGGAAGTAGCAATGATCAAGATTGGAATGACAGTAGCAGACCGATATGAAGTGCTGGAAAAGATCGGCACGGGCGGTATGAGCGATGTGTATCGTGCAAAGGATCACAAGCTCAGCCGTTTTGTGGCGGTCAAGGTCTTAAAGCAGGAATTTTCGGAAAACAAGGATTTCCTGCAGAAATTCCGCAGTGAGGCGCAGTCTGCAGCAGGACTGATGCATCCGAATATCGTCAATGTCTATGATGTGGGTGAGGAAAACGGCTCACATTATATTGTCATGGAATTGGTAGAAGGCATCACGCTGAAGAAATATATTGAGAAAAAGGCACGTCTTTCCGTAAGGGAAGCCGTAAGCATCGCGATCCAGGTAGCACAGGGGATCGAGGCGGCACACAACAATCATATCATTCACCGCGATATCAAGCCGCAGAACGTGATCATCAGTATGGACGGCAAGGTAAAGGTGACGGACTTCGGTATTGCGAAGGCAGCCACCAGCAACACGATCACGTCCAATGTGATGGGCAGTGTGCATTATACCTCTCCGGAACAGGTACGGGGCGGCTTTTCCGATGAAAAGAGCGATATCTATTCGCTGGGCATTACGCTGTTTGAGATGCTGACCGGACGTGTTCCGTTCAACGGAGATACGACCGTAGCGGTAGCGATCAAGCATATTCAGGAACAGATGCCGTCTCCGCGGGAATTTGTACCGGAGATCCCCATCAGTCTGGAAAAGATCGTACTCAAATGTACGCAGAAGAGTCCGGACCGCAGATACCAGTCGGCTCCGGAACTGATCGAGGATCTGAAGAAATCTCTCATCAGCCCGGACGAGGATTTTGTCAAACTGGTGACCGAAGATACTACTGGAGAGACCAAAGAGATCCCGGCGGATGTGCTGCGTAAGGTACGGCAGCAGACGCGCAAACGGGATGATCTGGATGCGCAGATGACCTCCGGCGCGGCTACGGGAGAGGTGTATGAGCAGGATCCGGGATATGCGGAGGAGTATCCGCAGGAAGAGTATCCCGAGGGGGACTATGTGCAGGAGGAGTATCCGCAGGAAGGGTATGCGGAAGGTGATTATGCCGGGTACGAAGGTACGGAGCAGGAAGCCTATCCGGAAGAATACCCGGAGGAATATCCGGAAGAGTATCCCGAACCGTATCCGGAGGAGAATGCGTCCGGATCCGTAAATGCGGAAATGATCCCGCCCAGAAAGCGCAGTGAGTCCAAGAATACGCTCAGCAGTGAGAATAAGAAGAAAAAGAGCGGTAGCAAGAGCGGAAAGAGCGGAAGCAAGAACTCCGGAAGCAAGAACGGAAGTAAGAGCGGTACGGCATCGACAAATAAAAAGAACAGTAAGAGTACAAAGAACACGAAGAATGCAGGGCGGAAGGGGAACTCCGGACGCAGACAGCGCTATGAGGATGAGTACGATCCGCGCATGGAAGTCTTAACGACGATACTGATCATCATCGCGGCGATCATCGTAGGCTGTATCTTCCTGTATATTGTGGGCAGTGCAATGGGATTTTTCGGGGAAAAGGAGCCAACTCCGACACCCGTGACACCGGTGGCCACCGAGGCACCCGGAACAGAGCCGGAGGCGACGGAAGCACCGACGGAGAGTGCCGGCAGCTATACACCGGGTAACGGTATCATTCCCAAGGTGGTCGGCCTGACGAAGCAGGAGGCAACGGTAGCACTGGAAAACGAAGGCTTTGAAGTCGAAGTGGTACGCGAGAATTCGGACACGGTAGCCAAGGATAATGTCATCGCGCAGGATCCGCGGGAGGACAGTAAGCTGGCCAGAGGCGGCACGGTGACCATTACGGTGAGTCTTGGGGCGGAATCCAGTGAAGTGCCTATGCCGGATCTGAAAGGTCTGACCGGAGCGGAAGCAACGACCGAACTGGATAATCTGGGCCTGGTCTTAAAGATCGTCGGCGAGGAGTATAATGATAAGTATGCCCAGGGACAGATCATTTCCCAGAATTTTACGGTCGGAAGCACGGTAAGTACGGGAACCGAGATCGAAGTACATGTCAGCAAAGGCGTAGAGCCGATGTACTTTAATGTAAACTATATGGTACAGGCACCGTCGGATTATGCAGGCGGCGATGCCGGCATCGTTCTGGTCGAGCCCACCACCGGACAGCAGATCTGGGCGACCACGACCAGTGTATTTCCGGTGCAGATCAACATCACCGGCCTGTATATGATCTCGGACGGCATCCTGTCGATCAATTACAAGGCTAACCAGGAACAGACCGTTACGGATGTCAACGGCAATGTTTCGGTGGAGATGGTGCAGGTTCAGAAGACCTCGGATCCTATCGTGGTCCAGTTTACACGGGCACAGTAGTCTATGACGACGGGAAAAGACGGCAGGATCGTAAAGGGGATCGGCGGGTTTTACTATGTGGAGACACAGGACGGCGTGCTGTATGAATGCCGTGCCCGCGGGATCTTTCGAAAGGACGGAAAAAAACCACTGGTCGGAGACTATGTCCGTATCGGTATCGTGGACGAGGAAAAGAAGGAAGGCAGCGTGGACGAGCTGCTTCCAAGGCGCAATGCCCTGATCCGTCCCGAAGCCGCAAATGTAGACGTAGCGCTCCTGGTATTCGCATGTGCGTCACCGGAACCCAGTCTGCTGCTTTTGGACCGCTTCCTCGTGATGCTGCGGGAGCAGGATGTAAAGTGCATTCTGATCTTTAATAAAGACGATCTGGTGTCGGAAGAACGGATCCGTCAGCTGGAGGAGATCTACCGCGGTGCAGAGGCGGAAGTGCGCTGCATTTCGGCAAAAGCCGGCGGTACGGAAGAGATTATGGAAAGCATCCGGGGAAAGACGGCGCTTCTGGCAGGCCCCAGCGGCGTGGGGAAATCCACGATCTTAAATACGCTCTGCCCGCAGGCGCAGATGGAGACGGGGGAGATCAGTAAGAAATTAAAGCGCGGAAAACATACGACCAGACATGCGGAACTGTTCCGTGTGGCGGAAGATTCCTATCTGTGCGATACACCGGGCTTTACGGCTCTGTCTCTGGGAGATATGCCGGAGGAGGATATCCGTCATTTTTATCCGGAGTTTGTACCGTACGAAGGACAGTGCCGTTTTCGGGAATGTTCGCATACCCATGAGCCGGGCTGTGCGGTGCGTGAGGCGGTGGAAGCCGGTGCGATCCACCCGGAGCGCCACCGGGCGTATGTAGCTCTTTACGAAGAGCAGAAGAACCGAAAAAAGTATTAAGCAAATGCGATAACACAAAGCCATGGGGGGATACGGAAGGATGGAGGGAAAGAGAAGGCTGGCACCGTCGATACTGGCGGCGGATTTTATGCATCTGCAGGATCAGATCGATGCGGCAAAGGCAGGCGGTGCAGAGTATCTGCATTTTGATGTGATGGATGGGGTATTTGTACCGGCGATCTCCTTTGGGATGCCGGTGATGAAATGTGTAAAGAAAGGCTGTACGCTTCCGTTGGATGTGCATCTGATGATCACACAGCCGGAACGGTATGTCACGGATTTTGTAAGGGCCGGAGCGGATATCCTGACGGTGCATTATGAAGCAGTCAAGAGTCCGGCCAGAGTATTGGAAGAGATCCGGACATGGGGCGTAAAGGCCGGGCTTGCGATCAGTCCGGAAACCCCGGGAGAAGAGATACGGGAGCTGCTGCCGGTGATCGACCAGATCACGGTGATGACGGTCCGGCCCGGATTTGGCGGACAGACCTATATCCCGGAGTGCATCGACAAGGTGCGGCAGATCGCCGGCTGGGTGAACGAAAACGACTACGCTGTCGACATCGAAGTGGATGGAGGCGTAAAGCACGATAATGTAGACATTTTTCTGGAGGCGGGGGCGAATGTGATCGTAACCGGTTCCGCAGTGTTTAAAGGAAATGTCGAAGAAAACGTTCGTATTTTTATGGAGAAACTGATCGCTCAGTAGCAGGGATACCACCGTATGAAAAAGAAAATAGCTGTCTGCGCCAATGGCTGGAGTCTGGAGGCTTTATCGAATGCTGTGGAAGGCTTCCGAAGCTATGCGGCGGAAAAAGATTTTGATATTTTCGTATTTATGAGTTTTGCCTCATACAGTGCGCACCATACGCTGATGCAGGGAGAACTCAATATCTATCAATTGATCGATCCGGCGGATTATGATGGCATCGTTATCTTCTCTACGATGCTCAATTCGGATGAGACCGTATATTCCATATGTAAAAAAGCAAAAGAAAAAGGTACCCCCGTCGTGAGCATAGGTATGGAGATCGAAGGGGTTCCTTCTGTATGCGTCGGTAACGAAAACGGTATCCGTGAGATGGTAAGCCATCTGATCGAAGTGCATCATGTGAAGAAAGTATTCTTTATCGGCGGTACGGAAGATCATCCGGACAGTATGGAACGCCTGAATGTAACCCGGGAAGTGATGAAGGAACACGGACTGAAGCTGGCCGATAAGGATGTGGCTTACGGAAAATGGTCCAATGCGCGTGCGATCCGGGCACTGGATGAACTGTTGGAGCGTCACAGAAAGCTTCCGGATGCCATTGTCTGCGCCAACGATATCATGGCTCTTGCCATCTGTACGGAGCTGGAGAGAAGAGGGATCCGGGTTCCGGAAGAGGTTAAGGTGACCGGATTTGATAATATCGCCACGGGCAGTATCTTTTTTCCGGCACTCACTACCGTGCAGCAGGATTATGCTATGGTAGCCCGCAAAGCCTGTGAGATCATATACAGTGAGGATCGGCCGCGCCGCAGGAAAAAGATCGTGGTTCCTACGTTCGCCGTGATCGCAGAGAGCTGCGGCTGCACAGGTAATGAATTATATAGTGAAAAACGTCGGATGTATTGCAGGCATTCGTTCCAGAGAGATCTGGATGCCAAACTTGTGGAGCAGAATGAAAGATCCCTGCGGGAACGGATTTCGGATGTTTCGGATTATCAGGATATGAAGGAAAAACTCCGGGGGCATTTTCTGCGAAATCACCGCTATGAAGGTTCGACCTTTTACATGATCCTGAATGATAAATACTTTGAGAATGTTATGGCTACCGAGAAGGAGCTTTGTGCGGACGGTTTAAAAGGCATGCTGGATGTTGTTGCTGCGATCCGGGGAGATGATCTCCTGGAGATCGACCGTGTAAGTGCGGCACGCCTGATCCCGGGGTACCGCAAAAAGAAAAAGGAACAGCACGTATACTATTTCTGTCCGCTGCATTATTTTGAGAACAATTACGGGTATACCGTATTTACCGACGATGCCTACATCCTGAACGAAACGATCATGTATCCGTATCTGGAGAAACTGCAGCAATCCCTGCGGCTGTTGCGTGTCAACCTGCGTCTGAAGCTACTGTATGATAAGGATGCACTGACCGGATTGTACAATCGTCTGGGCTATGAGGAAAAGGTGCTTCCGCTGTATCAGAACAGTCTGGAACAGAACAGGAAGCTGACCGTGTTTTTTATCGATATCAACTGTATGAAGAATATCAACGATAACTACGGTCATGAACAGGGGGATATTGCGATCAAGACCGTAGCGGCGTCGATCGCGGACTGCCTGCAGAAGGACTGGGCAGCGGTCCGTTACGGCGGCGATGAATTCCTGATGATCGCACCGAACTGCGCAAAGCAGAAAGCGGCTACCGTCAAGAAGAATATTGAGGAACGCATACAGCAGAGAGTTGCGGAAGCGCAGCTTCCTTACGAGCTTACAGCCAGTATCGGCTGTGTGACGACCGATCCCGTAAAACGGCCGGATATGCGGCTCAAAGACTATGTCCGTGAGGCAGATGAACTGATGTACCGGATCAAAAAGATCGTGCATGGTGAGGGATGATTACTGTTGCACCCCGGGGCTTCCGCTCCGGGGTTTTATTATATTACCGTTCACAATTTTTCAGGCGGAAAACACGTTTTTTAATGTTCGTTTCATCTTTCGATGGTATCTTTTTTTGTATAATATGCTTCTATATGATAAAATAATGGCATCAATGAGAGAAAGGCGAACGTATGCGGATCTTAGTCGTAGAAGATGAAAAGGCACTGGCAAAACTGGTTGCGGAGCGCCTGATGCGGGATCATTATACCGTGGATATTTCCAATGATGGTGAGAGCGGTCTGGATAACGCGCTGTCCGGTATGTACGACCTGATCATACTGGATATCATGCTGCCGAAGATGGATGGGATGGAGATCCTGAAGGAATTGCGCAGGCAGGACCGGGAAGTAAAGGTCATCATGCTGACGGCCAAAGCGGAACTCGGAGACCGGCTGCAGGGCTTTGAAAACGGCGCGAATGATTATGTGCCCAAGCCGTTTCACATCGAGGAACTGGCAGCCAGGGTCAATGCGCAGCTTAATATCGGAAAAGCGGTAGACCGTGCATTGGAATATGGCGATATCGTACTGGATTACAAGGCATCCAGACTGCGCTGCACGAAGAATCAGGAGGATGTCGGGATCAATAACAAAGAGTTCCAGCTGATCGAATACCTGATGTCGAATGCAGACCGGATCCTGTCCAGGGAGATGATCTATGACCGGATCTGGGGGATGGAGTCGGAAGCGGTATCCAATAACCTGGAAGCCTATATGTCCTTTGTGCGTAAGAAACTGCGGGTGATCGGATCGAATGTTGCGATCCGTACGATCCGGAATATGGGTTACCGGCTGGAATACGAAGAGAAAGAGGGATGAAAGAACTTCGAAAAAAAACAAAATGGACACTGATCGCGATCCTCAGTATGATCCTGTTGGTTGTGCTGGTGTTGATGAACGTGCGCGCCTACCAGAGGGAACGGGAGGATATCCGCAGAAGCCTCGGTATGCTGGATAACCGTATGCGCCCCGGAAATCCGGGCTCCAATCCCGTTATGGGAGGTACGGAACGACCGCCGGTGCCGGGGGATAGGACAGGGCCACAGGATCCGGCAGGGAAGCTAAGGGATATGGAAAACCTGATGATCCTCGATCATGAACTGTATATCGTGGAACTGCAGGATGGGGCGATTTCGGAGATCCGTTGTCTGGGGGAAGCCTCGGAGGATTTTGACATAAATGCGGCAGCCGCGGAGATCCTTGCAAAAGAGAACCGGGATGGGATGCATGCCGAAAACCTGTATACCGGAGGGTATGCGTATCAATACCGCTATATGGATGCGATCGTGATCCTGAACCTCCGGGAGACGGCGAAGAAACTGTGGGAACTGATCGGAGAAACGTTCATCCTGTTTGTGCTGATGGAAGCGTTGATCGTTTTTGTAGCGGGACGGATCACAGCCTGGATCACCCGGCCGGCCGAGGAAGCTTTCGCCAGACAGAAGGAGTTTATCGCCGATGCATCGCACGAATTAAAAACACCGCTTGCGGTGATCATGGCCAGCGCGGATGAGATGCATGTACAGGAAGAAAACCGGAAATATCTGGAAAACATCCGTTATGAATCGGAACGTATGAGTCGTCTGATCGCCGGACTTTTGAAACTGTCTAAACTGGAGAGCGGAGAGGATACGGCGGCCTATAAAGAAGAGAACCTTTCCCGTATCCTGGAAAAAACCTGCCTGGCATACGAAGGGGTAGCGTTTGAACGGAACGTGGCGGTGGATACGGACATCGAAGAACCGATACTCTTCCAATGCAACCGGGAAGAGATTGAACAGATGGCATCGACGATCCTGGATAATGCAGTCCGCCACAGCGATCCGGATACCACGGTACGAATGATCGCCAAAAGCCGGAAGGACAGTATTTCCATTCAGGTGATCAATACCGGAGCACCCATTCCCGCGGAGGAAGAGGAAAAGATCTTTCAGCGGTTTTATCGCGGGGACAGGTCCAGGAGCCGGGAGGAGAACCGATACGGGCTGGGACTGGCGATCGCACGGAGGATCGCAAGAAACCATAACGGCGATATCACGGCACATTCCGAAGGCGGAGAGACCGTTTTTCACATCGTTCTTCGGAAAAGCTGAAAACAACAGGAACGGATTGAACAGAGGGGGGAATGCAGAGTGGGAGAACAGCGAGAGCATATCTGGAAAGGAATGGCAGCAGCAACCGTAGGGGCATTGGTTTGTTTTGGGGCCGTGTGTTCCCGAAATGCCGGGATGGGAACCGTACCTGCGGATCGTGAGGAACCGGCGGCAGCAGAGGTTTCGATGCCTGTGGAAACGGAAGAACCGCAGGAGACGATTGCAGAAGATGCGGCGGAAGCAATCGGGGAAAGCGTTGCTGCGGAGGATCTGTACGGAACGGATCCGGCAGCTGCAGACTTAAAAGCCGCGATCGGTCCGATCTCTCATGAAGGCTATACCTTAGAGCAGGTCGTGGTGCTGAGCCGGCATAATATCCGGGCACCGTTAAGCGGTAAGGGCTCGGCGCTGGATACGATGACACCGCATGAATGGTACGAATGGTCCTCGGCTCCGAGTGAGCTGTCGGTACGCGGCGGTACCCTCGAGACCGGGATGGGGCAGTACTTCCGGAAATGGCTGGAAGGAGAAGGGCTGTTTCCGGTCAATTACCGTCCGGCGGAGGAAGCGGTACGCATCTATGCCAATTCCAGACAGCGCACGATCGCGACGGCACGTTTTTTTACGGCGGGATTGCTGCCGGTCAGCAATAAGGATGTGGAATACCGTCTGACGTATGAAGGAACCGATGGCGTGTTCGGGCCGTTTCTTTCCTACGCATCGGAAGCCTATCAGGCAAGCATGGAAGAAGAGATACACCGGATCTACGATCCCGTGATCGCCGGACTGGAAGACAATTATGCGCTGCTTGGGAAAGTGATCGATGTGGAGGACTCGGAAGACTGGCAAAATGGTGTATTTACGGGCTTTGTGACCGATGATTCCGTATTCGGCATCGTCGAAGGAAAAGAACCCTCCGTCAGTGGTTCGCTAAAACTGGCATGCACCGTCAGCGATGCGCTGGTACTGCAGTTTTATGAAGAACCGGACAGTACCAGGGCGGCCTTTGGCCACGAACTGTCCTGGGAGGATTGGGAGAGCATTGCTGAGATTAAGGATGTATATGAAGACGTGTTGTTTACGGTGCCGGAAGTCGCGGTAAATACGGCGCATCCCCTGCTCTGCGAGATCAACGATGAACTGAGGACGGAAGGCCGGCAGTTCACGTTTCTTTGCGGGCACGATTCCAATATCGCCGGTGTATTGGCGGCGCTTCGGGTGGAGGATTACCGGCTTCCGTGCGCGATCGAAAAAAAGACCCCTATCGGCGTCAAAATGGTCCTCTGCCGATGGCGGAACGAACAGAATGAGGAAGTGATGAGTCTGGATCTGGTCTATCAGACGGTGAAACAGCTGCGTGAATGTACTCTGCTCGGACCGTCCGAGCCGCCGGCGATCTACGGCCTTCGTCTGAGCGGACTGACGGCGGATGCCGACGGATGCTACCGGGTAGAGGATGTGATGATGCGTCTGGAGGAAGTGATCGGGGAGTACGATGCGCTGCCGGCCACCTATGATCCGGAAGAGGAAAACGAAGAAAGCGAAGAAATCGAAGAAACCGAGAAAATGGACGAAGCTGCATAGAAAGATGGTGTAACTGGACGGTTCGGCTGCTGTATCGCAGCGTTGCAACGGATAGTAGCGGCAACGTAAACCGTGGTTGGTGGCAGTTCTCCTGCGGGTGGTTTATAGTAGAAACCAGAAGGAGGATTTCATCATGAGTTTCGGCAATAATCTGAGATTGATACGCAGGCAGAAAGGGATCACGCAGGGACAGCTGGCAGATATGCTGCATGTTTCCAGACAGGCGGTTTCCAAGTGGGAGTCAAACAGCGGGTATCCGGAAACGGACAAGCTGCTGATGCTTGCAAAGAAATTAAAGATTTCGATCGATTATCTTCTGGATAATAAACCGGCGGATGAAACAGAAGAAAAGGATGTAGCTGTGATCCCGTCGTGCGAAAGCAAGATCAAGATCGCATCGTATGATAAGAGCCAGGTGGTGAATTGCCTTTCGGTGCGGTATTCCAGGATCGCTTTTTCCGCAAAGAATGAACCGAAATATATCTTAGAAGCGGTGGACCGTGTGGGATTCTTCGGGGCACATACGATCATCCTCGGCTGGTACGAAGATGAAGCGACCGTCAAAAAAGAAGTCGACGCGATCCTGTCGTTTATCGAGGCAGGAAAGAAAACCTATACCTTAAAGTATTATACGGATGTATCGGTCTCGGTTTGGGGCACTGCCTCGCGGCGATACGCCGGCTGAAACAGAGTTTAGAGAATGTATTTAATGCCGCTCACAGGAGAGCGTTCTGCAGGCAGAACGCTCTCCTGTTTTATTGCAACACTGAGTTGCGGGGAAAAAGGCGTTATGTTAAAATAATTTTATGATATAATTATATATGCAGCCGCAGTGTTTGCAGGCGGGCAAAGGAGAAGATTATGCCTGTTTTTCGATTACCGGCCGGCCGCATCGTATTTCCGGATCCGAAATTTGCGGAGCCGGACGGATTATTGGCGGTCGGAGGAGATCTGTGTATGGAACGTCTGATCCTGGCATACTCGAACGGGATCTTCCCATGGTATAACGAAGGGGATCCGGTCATGTGGTGGTGCCCGAAGAAGCGCTTTATCATCCGGCCGGAGAAGATCCATATCTCGCATTCGCTTGCCAAATATATGCGCAGGCATGAACTGCAGCTGGTCCTCAACCGGGATTTTGCGGATACGATGCACCGCTGCCGGATGAAGCGGGAGTACGGGGAAGGCACCTGGATCACCGATGCTATGGAAAAAGCCTACGCCGAAATGCACCGAAACGGATATGCGATGGCAGCAGAGGTGCAGGTGGACGGCAGGATCGCCGGAGGACTCTACGGCGTGGTGCTCGGCAAATGCTTCTTTGGCGAGAGCATGTACTCGGATGCGGAGAATGGTTCAAAGCTCACACTGGTATTGCTGGCACAGCGCCTGCAGGAACAGGGATGCCCTATGATCGACTGTCAGTTTCACACGGATTTTCTGGAAAGTATGGGCGGAGAATACATCTCTTATGCGGAATATAAACAGCTGATCGAAGCGTAAGAAGCATGGTTCTTTAAAAAGCTGTTGACAGTTTTTCGGTTTCTTTATAGGATGAATGTAAGAGCTTACACTTATGGAGGGATTTCCTAATGGAACATAGATTTATAACGATCGGCGAGATCATGCTGCGGCTTACGCCGCCGGACTATGCGAAGATCCGCATGGCAACGGAGTTTGAGGCAAGCTATGGAGGGAGCGAAGCAAATATCGCACTGGCGCTGGCAAATCTTGGCGTGGACAGCAGCTTCTTTTCCGTGGTTCCCAATAACTCTCTCGGGAAGAGCGCGGTAAGGATGCTGCGGAGCAACGATGTGCATTGTACGCCCGTGATCCTGAGTACACCGGAGGAGACACCAACGCACCGGCTGGGCAGCTATTACCTGGAGACGGGATATGGTATCCGGCCGAGCAAGGTCATCTATGACCGCAGGCACAGTGCCATAACAGAGTATGATTTTTCGGGGGTTGATCTGGATCGGCTGCTGGAGGGCTATACCTGGCTGCATCTGAGCGGCATCACACCGGCACTTTCGCCAAACTGTGCCGATCTCATCCTGCGTGCGTTAAAGACGGCCAGAGCCAAAGGGCTCACGGTAAGCTTTGACGGAAACTTCCGGTCCAAACTCTGGACCTGGGAAGAGGCCAGGGATTTCTGCACCAAATGTCTTCCCTATGTTGATATTCTTTTCGGTATCGAGCCTTATCATCTGTGGCGGGATGATAACGACCATTCCAAAGGCGATGTAAAGGACGATATCCCGTATCAGCCGGATCAGGAACAGCAGGATATGGTCAATCAGGCCTTTGTAAAAAAATATCCCAATCTGAAATGCATCGCAAGACATGTGCGTTATGCGCACAGCGGAAGCGAGAACAGCTTAAAGGCATATCTCTGGTACGGCGGCAAGACCTATGAGAGCAGGCTTTTTACATTTACGATCCTGGACCGCGTCGGCGGAGGCGATGCTTTTGCAAGCGGATTGATCTATGCGATGATGCATGGATACGAACCGATCGATATGGTGAATTTTGCCGTTGCAAGCAGTGCCATCAAGCATACGATCCGCGGGGATGCAAACATCACGGATGACGCGGAAAGCATACGGAATCTGATGAACATGAATTACGATATCAAAAGGTAACAGGTAAAACAGTGTATCGGAATGGACCGAAGACAGGAGGTACCGCAATGTTTGGAAAGAAAGTGGATTTCGCAGGCGAAGATCTGAAAAAGCTTTTGGAGTATATGAAAAAAGCGACAGACGGAGATATGAGTGCCGTGGAAGCATCCGAGTTCCACGATCCGGAGATCGCGCCGTGTTACAATGAACTGATGCAGAGTATGTTCCGGGCAAATAATATCTTTGTTATGCGTATGAATGAAGCCATGATAAAGATCGGGGATTCTTCGGTTGTTAAGAACATGATCGAAAAGGTCAATGAGCAGGCGCAGATCGTGGCGACCATCCCGACCTCCGGTCAGGAGCTGGAGAAGTCCATCACCCGGGTACAGGATGCAGTCTCGAATATTCAGTCCAGCTCCCACGATGTGATCGAAACCACCCGAAACTGTTCCGAAGAGATCACGCAGAGCATTGCGGTAATTGATTCCACAGCCGGTGAGGTGGATCAGATCAACGGTCAGATCGCGGCCTTTAAGGAAAATACGGAAAAGATCACAAAGATCATTGATCAGATCAAGGATCTGGCGGACAATTCCTCTCTGCTTGCCTTAAACGCAAGTATTGAAGCAGCCCGGGCCGGAGAGTCCGGACGCGGATTTGCGGTAGTTGCCCAGCAGATGGGCGTACAGGCCGGCGATACGGCCTCCTGTGCGGATTCAGTGGTCTCCTATGTGGATGAGCTGCTGGAAAACATTGATGCGATCGCTGCATCGGTTGCGGCCACTTCCGATCATCTGAAAGAGGGAACGGAACGTGCCAACAGTTCCGTACGCAGTCTGGAAAACATGGTGGATGAAGTCACCGGCATCAATGAAGAGATTGATTCCATATTTGAAGAAGTAAATACACAGTCCGCACTTACGGAAGAATTTATTGCATTGGGCAATACCGTCGCGGGCGGCTTTGACAAGCTGGATGCGGAATGCTTCACGACAGGAGAGCATCTGTACCGGATTTCCCGCAGCGTGGATATGGTACGTTCCGATATGGCAAGGGGACGTGCCGAACTGACGATGCTTGACTGGATCACGGTATTTAAGGTAGATCATCTGATCTTCACCTGGAGACAGTACAATAATCTTGTGGGCTTTGAGCATCTGAAGCCGGAGCAGGTAAACAATCCCAGAGGCTGTAAGCTTGGCAAATGGTTTGCAGCAGTCGAAGATGACCGGATCAAAAAGCTCCCGGCGTTCCGGACGGCTTATGATCTGCATGACGAATTGCACCGTTATGCGGTCAAATGCTTTAATGCGGCGGCGGAAGGCCAGAGGGAACAGGCGCTGCTCCATTTTGAACAGGCATACGATACCTATACAAAACTCGATCATGCGCTGGACGAACTTGCCAGAGGGGTAAAGAGTCTGGGCTATACGGATTATACGGACACCGCAAGGAAAAAATAGTTATAAAACAGTTTCCCTGCAAGGAGTGCTTATCAAATGGCTTATGAAGAATTCAGTCTGCTGGATACGGAACCGAAAGCCGGAGATCCCGGATCGTTCCGAACCTTTTACCGGGATCTGAATCTGGACCGGGTGATCGACCGGCTGATTGGAGACTGGGGAAAAGGGATCCGGAAATACTACGGATATCTGCCGGTGACACAGTGCGAGGTGGCTTACCGGCAGGCGATATATGCCGATGTAAAGAAGCAGGCAGTCCATGATGCGCTGATCCGATATGTGGAAGATATGACTGATGTGGACCGGATGCGTGAGGAAAAAGGCAAAGTCTTTGAAGATGTACAGAAGGCGGTCTGGCATCTCCGGGAGATCATTTCGTATTGTCTTGCTTATGAGAGACTTTTTGAAGCACTTACGCAAAGCAATCTGTCTTCGGAGGGGATGCAGGAATTTGTAAAGATTCTGGGAGACATTCTGGAAGATGGAGGATACCGCAGCCTTCGGGAAGAGGCGCAGCAGCTCATGCAAAGACTTAAGGAGCTGCGATTCATCATCACTTATGAAAAAGACCGGATCTGTGTTGCCTGCGGGGAAGTGCCGGGGGACGGCGCATACGCCGAGATGTTACGGAAGAAGACGGGAGGCGAACTGCACCGTCCGGTCAATCCGTTTCGTTCCGAAGCGGCGGTCTGCGAACTGGAGAAAGCCTGCATCGAGATCCTGGAAAAGAAACGGCCGGAGATCTTTCGGGAGATGAAAAGCGTGGCGCATACGTGGTGGGAGTACGAGGTGCCGGTGCTGCGGCGCTTTGACGAAGAGATACGCTTTTATCTGTCCTATCATGCGCTGCAGCAGGAAATGCTTTCGAAGGGATTTCCCTTTGCCACGCCGATACTTTCCGAAGATAAGACCATGGAAGCGCATGATCTCTACGACATCGCGCTTGCTCTGGCATCGCTCTATACCGACCGCAGGATCGTATGTAACGATTTTTCATATCAGACTGGAGAACAGTTCTTTGTTCTTACAGGCCCCAATCAGGGCGGTAAAACCACATTTGCAAGATCCCTCGGACAACTTGTCTATTTTGCACGCCTGGGTCTGGATGTACCGGCAGCCTCTGCACGGCTTCCGTTTTTTCCGGATATCCAGACGCATTTTTCCGTGGAGGAAAGCGTAGAGACCGGAAAAGGAAAACTTAAGGAAGAACTGACCAGACTGGCACCGATGATGGAGTCGCATAAGGAGGGGACGTTTATCATCATCAACGAACTCTTCACTACGGCGGCCAGTTATGATGCGAAGATCATGGGAAAACGTGTGCTGAAGCATTTTATCGGGCTGGGGTGTATGGGCATCTATGTGACGCACATTGCGGAGCTGGCAGCGGAACAGGATGGGGTGGTGAGTCTGCGGGCTATGCTCAACGATCAAAAGATCCAAACCTATAAGATCCGGCGCGGGCAGCCGGATGATACGGCATGCGCCGAAAATCTGGTGAGCAGGTACGGGCTGACCTATGAGCAGCTAAAGGAGCGTTTATGAAAGTATTCCTCTTGTACAAGGACAGAGAGAAGGCGGAGAAAGAGATGTATTATGATACCGTAAGTATCGTAAAGGATCTCGGGCTGAAAACGATCTTTTTGAATGCGGCTAAACGACTGGTCTACGAGGGTAAAAAAATAAAGAATCTGGAAACGGAAGATCCGTTTCTGATGGATACGCTGAAAACGGTCATGATGACGCCGCTTGCTACTGCGGAGGAGATCCGCTACCGGCAGGAGATCATCAATGACTGTATTTTTCATGAAGAACTGATCCGCTCCCTGTATGAGACCTGCAAAAATGTACAGTTAAAAAGTGATGCGCTGATCCGGGAGCACAGGGATAAGAGTACCAAGGGAAATCCGGTCACGAAGCTGATCAGCGAGATCCGGGTACTTCATCTGCTGCAGGATTCTCTTTCGTCGATCCGACGGCTTTTGGAAGAGCAGAAGGAACGCTTTACGTCGGAAGGGCTGATCGGCTTTCAGGAAGCATTTTTAAAAGCCTGGCCGAAGGAACGGGAAGAGTTTGTCCGTTCGGCTCTGGCGGATATTTCCTTTTATACGTGTGGTGCGGAGGATGCGGATCAGGGGCGTAACCGGCTGGTCCGGCCAAGGATCGTATTGGAATGCGGTCTGGAGGACGGTCTGAAATTCAGTACTATGAAACTGGAGGAGCTGTCTTCGGGCAGTACGAGATTTGTAAAGCCCGGAGGTACGTTATATAAGATACAGGAATATTTCAACAGCCGTGTACAGGACTCTTTTTCCACGACGGAGGATGAGCGGATCAACGAGCAGGCGCATCAGCTGGAATACGGGATCGTAAGTTTTGTGGTGGAGGAACTGAAGGGTGAGCTGATGGGATTCAAGCCGTTCTTTGATAAACTGCGCTATCAGACCGCATTTTATCTGGCTGCGGTCCAGCTGGTGCGGCATTTTGAACGTATCCGCATGCAATGGTGTTTTCCGCAGGTGAGTGACCGAAGAGACCTGAAATTTGCAGATCTGAAGGAACCGGTCCTGGGCCTGAGCCGGCTGGATGATGTGGTCGGAAATGACTGTGAACTCAAGCAGAAGGATCTGGTCATCATCACGGGGGCAAATCAGGGTGGCAAATCCACGTTCCTGCGCAGTATCGGGATCGCACAGGTGATGATGCAGTGCGGATTGATGGTAGCGGCGACAACGTATCACAGCGGGATCTTCCCAAGGATCTTTGTACATTTTACACGGCGGGAAGACAGCCAGATGAACAGCGGACGGCTGGATGAAGAACTCAAACGTATGAATAAGATCGTGGAGCAGATCGGGGAGGGAAGTCTTCTGCTTCTGAACGAATCGTTTGCAACGACAACGGAGAAAGAAGGAAGCGGTATCGCTTATGATATCACGAAGGCGCTTTGTGAGGCGGGGGTAAGGATCCTGACGGTCACACATATCCTGGCCTTTGCAAGGCGCGTGTATGAAGAGAATAAAGAAGAGCCGCGATCTGCGGTGGAGTTTCTGACGGCGGAACGGAACGAGGACGGAAGCCGTACCTTCCGCATGATACGGCATGCACCGGAAGAGACCAGTTTCGGTCTGGATCTGTACGATGAGATCGTGGGACAGGAGGTGTTTTTATGTCCTTTACCAGGTTGACAGGTATATGTTAAAATCAGGCAGTGCAGATGGAAATACGATGTTTGAGGGACACGGCCCGCCGGCAGCAGGACCGGTATATCTTAATTGATGATGCAAAGGAAGGATTTGACAGATGCAAAAGAAAAGGATCGTATGTTTCGGAGATTCTCTGACATGGGGGTATGACCCGGATCATCGTGTACGTTTTGAAGATGGAGATCGCTGGACGCAGGTATTGCAGATTGAGATGGGGGATGATTATGCCGTGATCGAGGAAGGGCAGAACGGCCGTACCATTGCTACGGATGACCCGGCGGAAGGGGAGAAGAACGGGCTGACATATATCGGGCCTTGTATGGAGTCACAGTCGCCTTTTACACTGTTGATCATCATGCTGGGCTGCAATGACTGCAAGCGGAAGTTTGCGTACTCCGCCATGGATATCGCCGGGGAGATGCAGATCATGCTGGAAAAGGTGCAGGCCTATAACCGTTTTCGCTGCAAAGATGCGTTTAAAGTACTGCTGGTGGCACCGCCGGTAGTGGCAGAGTCCATCAAAGATTCCTGGCTGGGTGACAGCTTTGGTTATGAGAATGCAAGAAAGGTATCTCTAGAGCTGGCAGGCTGGTATCAGCAGCTGGCTGAAATGTATGGCTGTGCGTATCTGGATGCAGCGCAGTATGTACAGGTAAGCGATACCGACGGGGTTCATCTGGATGCAGAAAACCAGCGAAAACTGGGGCAGGTGATCGCAGAGACAGTCAAAAAGATTGTCGGATAAGGCTGTGAGCAGCAGGGAGAAAATAAATGAATTGCGAAAAGTGTATGGAACCGGCCTGGCTTTATGAAAGCTGGTATCTGAAGGATCCGAAGGATCATTACATCCTGCATAAAAGATTGTACAAAAAACTCACCCGTATGTCCGGTGTATTACTGGCGGTATGCCTTCTTTTGATGGCTGTATTTGGGACGAAACTGAATACAATGCGTCCGGGTGTAAAAAAAGTACCTGTATATGTTGCAATGATCGATTCCGCAGGCAGCGATAATAAAGTATATGTTATTTACAATGATAAGAGAGATGAAGTGCTGGATGTTCCCGATTCGGAGATTTACAGATATGAAGGCTACCAAAAGACGGGAAGACCGATCGAGGTTTATCTCGGGGATGACGGGAAACTCTATTCCTATGCGAATGGTTTTAAGAACCGTTCGGCGATCGGGAAACTGTACTTTGCCTCTCTGTATGCGACTCTGGCATTGATCTTTTGTACCGCTATACTGGCCGGTTTCGTTATTGAAGCAAACAGGCATGAAAGAGGTATTTATCCAAAGAATTACAGGAGAAGGTAGGAACGGGAGGAATATATTTGTAAATGAGGATATTGAATCTGATCGAAAACACGGAGGGCAGAGTGGGATGTGCATTTGCACATGGTCTGTCGTTTTATGTTGAAACAGAGAAGCATAAACTGCTGGTTGATCTGGGACCATCCGATCAAACATTTAAGAATGCTGAAAAGCTGGGGATTGATCTTACACAGGTGGATAGCGTAATCTTAAGTCATGGGCATTACGATCATTCGGGCGGCATCATGACGTTTTCTAATATCAATCCGACGGCGGTTATATATGCAGGAATTGGCCGGCGAAGATTATTATGCGAATGACGGAACAGATGCAGGCGATAAACGATACAGATACATCGGAATAGATAAAGATATCCTGAGCCTGCCACAGATCAGGAGGGTTCAGGGCGATCACAGCATAGATGATGAACTTGAATTGTTTATGATCACGGAAAGATCACATAAGATACCTTTTACCAACAAACGGCTTCTCATCCGGGAAAACGGAGAATATATCCGGGATGAGTTCAGACATGAACATTATCTCGTGATCCATGAGGGAGATAAAAGGATCCTGATGTCCGGATGCGCTCATAATGGGATCCTGAGCATTCTCGATGCGTATTATAAAAAGTATGTATCCTATCCGGATGTGGTGATCAGCGGTTTTCATTTGATGAAGAAAACGGAGTATACGGAGGAAGAGCTGCGTGAGGTGACGGATATCGGCAACGAACTGAAGAATTGTATTGTTCACCAATGTGTGGGGAAGCGTGAGGGTTCCGCAAACGGAACCCTTTTTTCATAACAAGATTTGATACCTGCGATATCAAATAATAATGAGAATCCGAAGGGCAGGCATTCTATTATATGAAAGTGGATTAAAAATATGATTTAGGGAGTTTTCAGATGCGAGATAATATCAGAAAGCGAATAGGAATGTCTCTTTTTGGAGTGATCATCTGCGCGGTCAGTGTAGGCATTTTTAAGATTGCAGCATTGGGAGTTGATCCGTTCCAGTCATTTATGGCAGGATTGGATGCGATGATCCCGATTGACTTTGGGACATTGTATGTGATCACCAATGCAGTGATGCTTATCTTTGCGCTTGTATTTGATAAGCATTATATCGGAATAGCAACATTCATTAACCTGTTTTTGCTGGGGTATATTACACAGTTTACCTATGATTTATTACAGAAGGTCATTGTTGCTCCGTCAATAATGATCAGGATACTATGTCTGATCGTAGGAGTCGTGATCATATGCTTTGGCTCAGCCTTTTATATGACGGCAGATCTTGGGGTGTCTACCTATGATGCAGTCGCGCTTATCATCTGCAATACATGGAAGAAGGGAAAGTTTCAATACGTCAGGATCATTACAGATATTGTATGTGTTATTCTGGGTGTGGCTTTATTCCTTCTGGCCGGCGGTGGATTGGCACAGATACCGACGATCGCAGGGATCGGAACGATCATAACCGCATTTTTTATGGGCCCGCTGATCGAGTTCTTTAATGTGCATGTTGCAAGACCAGTTTTGAAAAGGAAAACATTACCGTATAAAGGAGGAGAGTCATGAGTAACGATGAATTAAGAGAACATCTGGTTAAGGCATTGGAAGAAATGAAGAAAAAAGCTCTGGATATGAAAATCCAGGGAGTAGGGGTTGCGGCGATATTGAATAAGGATGAGAGCGTGGACTGGATCGGCGAGATGAAGGTGGTTGAGACAGCGTTTAACTTTAAGGAAGGCTGGAATCTGATTGCTATTGCCTGGTCTAAGTGTGGAGAGGCGATGGCAACCGGGGCTGACAGCGGAGATCCGGAGCACGAAAAGATCCTGGGCGAGTGCGGGTTCGTGGGCGGAGCCTATGAAGAGTATGAAGGATATAAGATGGCGTTTGCTTTCAGCGGGGCGCTTTCGGAGAAAGACCTGGAAGTGGCGAAACACGGAATTGCATTTATGAAGAACGATCCTTCTTGGATCGGTTGAAGCAGGGCTTGGCGGATGCTTTCTTGGGAATATCAGGAAGGAGCAGATCGCGAAACTCATTTCATTACCGGAGGGGATGAAGGTCGATTATGTGATCGCGCTGGGAAAACCGAAGGAAACGGTTGGGGTTATCACTCAGCCGTTTTTATTTGTTTATGATTATATCTGTTGACAGGGCAGATTATCGGGAGTACAATCAAAGTATCAAATGATACATTATGGTGGTTGCATGGAAGAAAGAAAAATACGTATAGAAACGGAATTAGAGGTAAGATCATATATTCAGAATTTACGATATGCATTGAAAAATGGGGCAAAACTGAATTTTCAGATTCGCAGAAGAATTGATGACAATAGGGATGAAAAGTATACAAATCAATATACAGTTAATAAGCTTTTTGCGGATGAAGATCCTGTAGTAGCTTTGAAAAGAGAATTGATGTCCCTTACTATAGAAGAGTATATGCAGACGGTAAAAGATCTTCGCTTTCCTGATCGCAGTGAGATGCGAGAGTTTGGAAAGATATACAATGGTAAAGAAGAAGTATATATAAAAATACGTGTAGAGCTTTTGGGAGAGTACGGAAATACTACAACATTTGTTATGTCGTTTCACTTTGCAGAGAGGCCGTTTACGCCGGATATGTTTCCATATCGAAAGCGATAGGAGGTAATACACCATGAATATGGATATTATGGGAAGAAAAATAAAAAAATGCATCTGCTGTATGGAAGAACACGAAGTACAAATTGTACAGGTTAAAGAAAAAGCAACATTAAAAGGAAGTAAAGTGACCTATGATGCATTGTATATGTACTGCGATAAAGCGGATGAATTATATACAGACGAGGTACAGATGCGGGAGAATGATATTAGGCTGAAGGAGGCGTATCGTAGAGCAGAAGGACTATTGACAGCGCAGGAAATCCGGGCTATTCGAGAAAAGTATGGTATTACACAGGGGGATTTATGTGCGCTGTTGGGGTGGGGAGCAAAAACAATTACGCGATATGAAAGTCATCAGGTACAGGATCGTGCGCATGATACAATCTTGCGGAAGATCGATCAGGATCCGGAATGGTTTTTAGAATTACTTTCCGAGTATAAGAAAGACATATCTGATGGGACGTATAGAAGGTGCTTGAAATACGCTGCATTGCTATATGAAGCGGACAAGGATGTTTATATACGAAAAGCAATAGAAGCAAGTTATGCACGTTTTCGTGAGAAAGAGCAGTTGAATGGGAATACGAGCCTGTCTTTGGACAAAGTGGTTGATGTAATTCGGTATTTTGCTTCATCTTCCCAAGTTGCTAATCTATATAAAGTGAAACTGATGAAATTAATGTGGTATGCGGATGCCTTGTCCTATAAAAAACGCGGAAAGGCGATTACCGGTTTAGTCTATCAGTCGCTTCCGATGGGGGCGGTTCCGGTAGAACATAATGCCATAATCGTGTTAAAAAATGTTCCTTGTGAGGAAGTGGATATGGGGGAGTTCAATGCATATCATTTTAAGCTAAACGGAGAATATATATTTCCTTATTTACAGGATGATGAGAAAGAGATTTTGGATATAGTGATAAAAAGGTTTGGCAAGATGACAAAAAACGAAATTGTGTCATTTATGCACGAGGAGAAGGCGTATAAAGAAACTGCATCCGGAGATGTCATACCATTTATATATGCAGAGCATCTGCAGATATGATGAATATTTTTGGCAACTGCAGGTTGCAAATATTCCACGTTCAGGTGGTGGTGTTCGCAGGATACTGAGAATATACTGTATCAAGGATTGTAAAACAGCAAACAGTTTATTTTCAGGGAGGTAAACTTAAGATTATGAAAAAAGATATTTTGCGCTTATGGCGGCGTCCATCTTAACCATTGGTGCTTTGGGCGGCTGCGCTGCAAAAGATGATCCGAAGAAAGATGGTAATATGAAGGATGCCGAGGCGGCATATGCGGCAGAGCCGCCGACGGAAAAAACGCTGGCTGCGGCATCAGAAGACCGATAAAATGGGCTATTATATTCTTTGCAACAAAACAGATCTGGATGAATTCTGGAACAGACCGTTCGAGTGGTAAAGGGCACTTTTAAGCGCAATGGATTGGAATGTCCGTGAGCTCGTTCTATAAGATAAACGGTTGAGTGTATACGTTGAGTGTATACTCAGCCGTTTTTTGGCAAATTATTTATGATTGTGGTAGAATAGAATAACACAATTTTGTCGGGCAGAGAATGGCAGCCAACGGTTGCGAAAGTTCCACATGCAGTAGACAGCCTTCACCATAAAAAATCCGGGAATAACCGTATCTTGATCTTTCATCCAATCATATTGATCTTTGTGGTATTAGGGCTCGTTATGGGCGGAGTATGTGTTTTTTTGCTCCGGTTTCTTCATTCGCGATACAAAACAGACAGCAGCGCTTTTTATCTGCCGGACGCAGATAAGGTGTATCAGGAAACCACTTGTCCGCATTGTGGCGGGATCAGTGTATATGGTATGCACAATGCATGTCCGGACTGCGGAAATATCCTGCCGCCGACCGCGGGGCCGGTATATCTGAATTTATAGTACAGAGTAACAGTACCCGGCATCGTTATAAGGTTGGTTAAATGCAACCAGAAGTAGCATAAGTGGATTATCGGGGGGATAGATTTTTTCACAATTTCTGATAGAATATTTACTTGATATTAACATAGTATACTTTTATTGCGCAGGAGGCAATTGATTATGCAGAATGTTATTAACATCAAACCGGAAGATATGAGCTGGTCTCAGCAGGCTTTGGGAAATCTGGATGCTTTCTTTTCGGCAAGAGTGATCGGACAGAAGAATCTGGAAAGAGCACTTGTGGCAGCACTGCTGGGAGACGGACATGTCCTCATTGAATCGGTACCGGGACTTGCCAAAACGACAGCGGCAAGAGCGGTGGCGGATGCTGTAAACGGACAGTTTTCCAGAATTCAGTGTACGCCGGATCTTCTTCCGAGTGATATTATGGGTACGCAGATCTACCGGCAGGACAGCGGCAGCTTCGAGACCGTGCTGGGGCCCGTATTTGCCAACTTCGTTCTGTTGGATGAGATCAACCGCTCCAGTGCAAAGACACAGAGTGCCATGCTTGAAGCAATGGCTGAGAGACAGGTGACCATTGGCGGAACCTCCTATCCGATGCCGGAGGATGTCTTTATCGTGATCGCTACCCAGAACCCGATCGAGCAGGAAGGCACCTACCCCTTATCGGAAGCGCAATCGGATCGATTTATGATAAAGGAAACACTGTTCTATCCGGCAGCAGGCGAGGATCTTCAGATCCTGAATCTTTTTGAGAACCGGAGCAGGATGAGGAAGCAGCAGTTTTCTCCGGTTCTTGATATAAAGGATGTGGCAAGACTACAGCGCATCACCGAGGATGTATATTGCGATGATTCGGTAAAACAGTATATCTCATCGATCGTTACGGCGACAAGAAATGCCGACAATGTACTGCCGAATGAGCTGAAAGGATATGTCAGACTCGGCGCCAGCCCCAGAGCGATGATCGCTTTCCTCAAGATGGGGAAGGCCGGAGCGCTGATGCAGGGCAGAGCCTATGTAACGCCGGATGATATCAAGAATGCGGCGTTTGGCGTGCTCCGTCACCGCATCGCTCTGCGATATACGGCTGCGGCAGACGGAGTTACCACCGATATCATCATCAATCATCTGTTGAATGCGATCCCGACTCCCTGATGAGGTAAAGCTATGACACAGAGCAAAAAGAAAGCCTCGCGGATCCGGCCGGATTATGAATCGCTTAACGGTCTGAGCTCGAGGATTCGTTTTAAAAACTACAGCCGCTCCAATTCCGTTGCGGACGGAGCATTCCCTTCGGTATTCCGTGGACAGAGCATGGAATTTGAAGACTTAAGGCCCTATGTTCCGGGAGACAATCTGCGCGATATGGACTGGAAGGCATCTTCCAGATCCGGCATACCCATGGTCAGAAACTATGTGGCGGATAAGCGTAAGCAGATCATCTTTATGGCAGACACCGGCAAGACCATGCGCGGTATTATGCCGGACGGAACGGACAAGAGAGAATGCGGTATCCTTACCATTGCTTCGGCAGCATACCTGGCAGGCAGGTGTGGTGCGGACTATTGTATACTTTCCGGCAAAGACTGGAGAAGCAGGATTGGGAGATTCGGGAACGGACCGGCATATCTTGAAGAGGGATTAGCATCGCTTCAGGAGGAAGTCTTTGGTAAGGAAGTCTATACTTTGGAAAGCCGCCTGGACGGTATACTTGACGCTCCGTTGAAAGGGGTGGCGATCTGTCTGGTGACGGATATGAAGGGATTGCTGGAGATCCCGGAGAGGATACTCAGAACAGCCGCGGCAGAGCGGGAGTTCTATGTGTTTGAGATCTCGGATGGAAGCCTTGATAAAAGAAATTATTATGATGTGCTGACGGATCGGATGATCCCGGAGTTCATCAGCAGGAGCAAAGGGCTGGCCAGGGAGATATGGAAGAAACAAACAGAGTATCAGGAGCAGGTACGCAGCAAGCTTCGAAGATGCGGCGTATATTATGCTTTTCTTGAGCAGAAGAAGGAGATACCGGAGACGGTGACCGGTGTACTAAACGGGGAGATAGCGGACTGATGAAATATACGGTTGAATTACAACCTGCTGCATGGGACAGGCTGTTCTGGTTTTTAATAACGCTTTTCATACTGGCGGCCGGGATCTTTTTCTTTTCCATCCTGATCGGCCTTATTCGTAAAGTGCATGCCATGCGAGTCGCAAGAATGAAGGAGCTTAAGAAGAAAGTGGGATTGAAGAAAGTGCCGGAATCGATCGACGTTTTAAGACAAAAGGCCTTTGAAAAGCTTAAGTTTATCGAGAGCGAACAGATGCAGGGAAGGATGAAGCCGCGTGAAGCCTGCATCGGTATCAGTGCGGTTGTGAGGGAATTCCTGTCAAAAGCAGGAGGCCTGAATGCCGACTGCCAGACGCTTTCCGAGATCCGGCGGTGGAACCGGCCGGAAGTTGCGGAATTTGTCGAAGAAATCTATAGTGCGGAGTTCTCGCCCTTATCCGTTAAGGAAACCGAGAAGTATTTTAAGGACGCAGGAAGGCTGGTGATGATATGGAGATAAGTTTAAGAAACCCGTCATCGGCATGGGCGACTGCGGCAGTTGTGCTCCTTGCTGCGGTGAGCATTCTTGTATACAGGATCATCCGTTTGCGGAAAAGCCTGAAGGATAAAGAGAAGAAAAGCTTCCGGGGCTACTCCGCCATGTGGATCGCCTCGGACCTTCCTTCCTACAAAAGGAGACTGGTACTCTATATCCTGCTTAAGATCGCAGGGATCGCAGGTCTTGTCACGAGCCTTTTCAGCGCGGCTTATCTGATGGGACGGCCCAGCTATAACAAAAAGATCGATGCAGGAGTGCAGAGAAGAGATATCTATCTTTGCCTCGATGTTTCCTATTCCCTTTATGACCTTAATGCGGACTTTGTCGAGAATCTTGAGGATGTGGTCAGAGGTCTGGAGGGAGACCGGGTCGGGATCTCGATCTTCAATACGTCTACGGTGGAATATATGCCGCTGACTACGGATATGGACTTTGCCATAGACAAACTGCAGGATCTTAAGGAATACTTTGTCCTGCAAAGGGAGTATATGCATTTCAAGGATGAATACAGTATTGAGAATATGACCGATGAGGAGTTCCTGGAATTTCTGGGAGCGCTGCCGAAAGAAGAATATGACGCTTTCGCCGCTATGGTCTATAAGCTGGATCTGATCGACAACCCTGTAACGCTCGACAATGAGAACAGGGGAAGTTCTTTGATCGGCGAGGGACTGGCAAGCTGTCTCTTTAACTTTCCGTATCTGGGAGATTCCGAAAGAACGAGAGTGATCATCATGGTCACCGACAATGCACAGGCCGAGCTGAAACCGCCTGCCATAGAGCTCGCGGAAGCTGCAAAAATGTGTAAGAATAACGATGTGGCAGTCTTTGGGATCTTTCCTCCCAAGGAGGCGCTTCGGGATCTTCAGCCGGGGCAGAATTTTGATAACTTAAGCAGCGATATGAGGCAGAATATCCGAAAGACCGGTGGTGAATTCTATATTGTCGGTTCGGACTTTGATACGGAGAATGTGATCCGGCAGATCCAGTCTCATGAGGCGATGCAGGTGGATGAGGTGAGTGTCAACCGGGTGACGGATGATCCTGACCGTGCCATTATGATCTGTATTTTGGGGCTGGTTTTGTTTGTAATAGCAAAGGGGGCGGGTACCTGATGAGATTTCAACCGGTTGTACCAGTTGCAGTTCTTGCGATCCTGCTGGTGGTACTCTTTCTGTTTTTATTGATCGGGGCGCTGCGAAATCATGGAACCGTATTGCATAAGACGGTTACAATCATCGTGTCGGCACTGCTTTGCCTGTCGGTGGTTCCCATTGCTGTCAGACCCATGATCAGGAACAAGGACATCCAATATGCCAGACCGAATCTGGATGTGCTTTTCGTGCTGGATACCACCATGAGTATGTGGGCCGAGGATTATCAGAATGACAGCAGAATGGATGGTGCTATAGAGACCATGGAATTCATCATGGAAGAGATGAACGGAAGTTCCTTTGCTCTGATCACTTTTGGCGACAAGAGTGAGATCAAGATGCCCATCACGCAGGATGCACAGTCCATAGATGATGCAATAAAGGCAATCCGGATTCCCGACCGATGGCTGGCCGGAGGAACCTCCCTCAATTCGCCTTTTGAAAATATGGAATATATGCTCAGTCATATGGGCAAGGAGGAAGGCCATGAACGGATCGTCTTTTTCTTAAGTGACGGCGAGATCACGGTGGATGAGGAGATGACCGATTTTACAGATATGGCATCTATGATCGATGGTGGTGCGGTCCTTGGTTTTGGTACCCCAAAAGGGGCAACCATCACCGACCGGGACGGTCATACGCTGTTTGATTATGATACCTGTTCGGATGCGGTGACCTGCCTTGATATGGATTCGCTGAACGATCTCGCAGATGCGCTTGAGATCGACTGCATCCAGATGAAGAACCGAAAGGATGTATCGGAAGTGATCGAGAAGGCGGTTGCTAATGCAGAGGAAGTTATGGCCAACCGGGATGATCTGGATAATTATGATGATATATATTATATGTTTGTACCGGGATTTATGATCCTGTTACTTGCGGCTTTTCTTCTATACAAGGAGTAGATGATCGATTATGGAATTTAACAGGAAAAAATATAATCTATTGATGTTTCTGATGATCGTAATGATCGTAGTGTGTTTGGCGGTCTTTACCTGCTTTGCCGTATGCGGCACCCGGCTGGGATTAAACAGCTTCTTTGTATTGATGAGCCAAAAGGGGGAGTATCCTACAGAGGTGGAGGAAAAAGCAGCCGGAATCGAATTTATCGACAAATACATCACGACCTACAATCTGGCGAATGCGGAGTACAGTGACGGTCATTATGAGCAGGCCATGGATATGTATGAGCAGGTGCTGGATGATAATGTCACCGGAAGCATAAAGGGAAGATCATGCATCAACCTGTCGCTGTCCCGTACCAGGACGATCGACTTTGACGATATCTATGAACGGTTTGATGACTTTGAGGACGGAAAAGAAACTGACATCATGGTTTTGGCGGACAAGATCACCAAGGCGATACAGGTTCTGGAGCAGGCAAAGGAAGATCTGGCAGGCAACGGATGCGTGGGGGAAGAAGATACCCTGGATCTTTCGATCCCTGAGGAAGAACGGAACGAAGCGGAGAAACTGGCTTCGGATATCGATAAGGAGATCGAAAAGTTAAAGAAGATGCTTGAGAAACTGAAACAGTCAGCCGGTGGCGGAGGATCGGATGATACGGACAATACGGACAATAACCAGGGCAGTGGTTCCGGAGATAGCGAGAGCCAGCCATCCGGCGGAGATGCGCGTGAGGATGAAGTAAGGGACTTTCTGGAAGAACAGCAGACAAGAACCAAGGAAGAGCAGGAACAGTCGCAAAGTGATTATGACGAAAGAAATTACTGGTCCGGTGAGGATGCAGGTTTCGGCGATGACAGCGCGAATCCCAAACCATGGTAAAACCACAGGGACGGACCTGGTGGTTTTGGCAGGAGAAGGTGACAGTCTCCGGTTCGCTGGCCAATAAAGCGGAATTGACAAACAATCACATAGAAAGGAATTGAAATGATAAAGAATATTGTCTTTGATATCAGCAATGTACTGGCACCGTTTCGGTTTAAGGAGTTTCTTGCGGAAAAGGGGTTTGACGGACCGATGATCAAAAGGATCATACAGGCTTCCGCCATGACACCCTATTGGACGGAATACGAAAAGGGAAAGCTTACGTATGAGGAAGCTATGGCTGCCTTCGCCGGTACGGATCCCGAAATAGAGGAGGAACTACATAAGGCATACGATTCGTGTTCGGGGATCATGGGAAAATATGATTATACACAGGGGTGGATAAAGACCCTGAAAGAAAGCGGTTATAAACTGTATTGTATCACCAATTTTACACCTGCCGGATATGAACAATGCTATGATTGCATTTCCTTCATAGAGGAATTTGATGGCTGCGTGTTTTCTTTCAGGGAAGGTATCGCAAAACCGGACCCTGAGATATACAGGAGGCTGTTAAAGCGGTATGATCTGAAACCGGAAGAATGCGTGTTCATAGATGATACGGAAGAAAATGTATTCAGCGCCCAAAAACTCGGGATGGCAGGGATCGTATTTACGGGATATGAAGATGCAGCAGCAAAGCTCGCAGAAATAGCCGGCTCATGAGGACACGGGGACGGTCCTTTTATCTTTCACGATGGAAAACTGCTGTTTATCAAGAATTAAATTCGGCGGATATTACTGTATGATCGGTGGTGCGGTTCATCTGGAAGAAGAGGATGAGGCGCAAGAAAGGATAGGAGAAAACTTGGCATGAGGATGATCATTGTAAGGCATGGGGAACCGGACTATGGGAAGGATTGTCTTACCGAAACCGGTTGGATACAGGCAAAACAGGCAGCGCAGCGGCTTAAGGAAGAAGGGATAGAAGAAATCTGGTCCTCGACGATGGGGCGGGCGCATGAGACAGCAGAGGCAACGGCAGAGCTGCTTGGATTGCCCATACGGGATCTTGCGTGGGCGCGGGAGCTGTACTGGGGAAGCAGGGACAGAGAGGAACTGTATCAGGACGGACATCCGTGGGATACGGCAGATACGATGGCAAGAAACGGTTTGGATCTGACCGCTCCGGACTGGCGGCACGGTCCGTATTTTATAAATAACAGAGTGACGGAGAGCGTCGACATCGTTGAACAGGAGGCAGATCAATGGATGGCGAGCTTTGGCTATGAGCGAAAAGGACGATATTATTTCCATACAGAGTCGGAGAAAACGCATCGGACCATTGCATTATTCTGCCATGGAGGTTCCTCCAGTGCATTGATCGCACATTTCATGAATCTGCCGTTTCCGTATGTCTGTGCTATGCTGCATGTGGATTTTACCGGCATCAGTATCCTTCGTTTTGAAAAAAGGAAGGGTGCATGTACGCTGCCGTGTCTGGAACTGGTAAATGATTGCAGACATCTTAAGGAATCACAGATATGAGTAAGTTCAGGATGCCAAAAATCAATTCTGTTCATTTCGGAGCGAAATGGATTGGAAGCGCTCTTGTTATCGGGGTATTATTACCCGCGGTTATATGGATCCTTACAGATGTATTCTATTGGGGATTCAGTGTGATCGGGGGGATCCTTCTTTTTGGATTCATCATTGTATTTTGCATAGAAATGAAACAGGATTCCGGCAGGAAACCATACTATGAGCAATATCTTGGGGAAGACATTCCGTTCGATCCCGACAAGCAGATCGCTGTAATTAAGTGCAGTATCTGTAACGGAGAGCAGGTGGCGGGTTTTAAGAGCAAAGAGAATGGCCATTTCACGGAGGTAATGCTGATCCGAGACCCTGCGGATCTGACTGAGTTTAAGAAAATATATCGGATCGAAGAGATAAAAAAAGAATACTAAAGGCCACCGGTTTTCAGGAAAAACGTCATCATCACGATGTGGTATAATATCTGTGAGGCTGAATTGACCCTTTGACAGAGGTATAAGAGATGCTGGGAGATTGGTTACAGTTCTTAAAGAAGAATCAACCGAATGGCTCCGGGGCAGGGAATCCTGCGCCGGAATTTGAATGCGGAACTGATCAGGGAACTGGATAAAGTAGATGGAGAAAACAATAGAGATCAAGAATGGGTGATTTTATAGTTTAAAGAGGATATGCGAATGGAACAGACAAAGGTACTGATGATAGATGATGACGAACTGATAGCCAGGTCCACATCGGAGTATTTCAATATCGTGGGCGTTAAGACAGCCTATGTTACAAGTTATGACGCTGCCGTAGATTTTCTGGAAAAGCAGGAAGTCTCGTTATTGCTCCTTGATATCAATCTTGGTGATAAGTCAGGCTTTGATCTTTGCAAAAAGGTGCGGGAAAACTATGATATGCCCATATTCTTCATCAGCGCGCGGACAAGCGATGATGATATACTGATTGCGCTGAATATCGGCGGCGATGATTATATTAAGAAACCCTATACGCTGAATGTGCTTCTTGCCAAAGTAAAGGCTGTACTGGATAGATATGAAAAGGCAAAGGAAGCATCAAAAAAGCTTCAAGAGTCATCCCGGGGGTTATCAGAAACAGATCGGAAAGACACAAGACTCCGGATCAGGGATGGACTGTATCTTGATACTGCCACCCGCAAACTCACTGATCGCGGCAAAACAGAAGAGCTCCGTGCCATGGAGTATAAGCTTTTGTATTATCTTCTGGAAAATGCAGGAAGAGTTATTACCAAAGATGAGCTGTTTGATCATGTCTGGAAGGATGAAAACACCTGCGAGGGAACCATAGCCGTGCATATCAGGCATATCCGGGAAAAGATAGAATCGGATCCGAAAGACCCGAAGATCATCAAAACAGTCTATGGAGTCGGATATATGGTTGAAAAGACTTCGGATGAGATGGATACCGGATACTGAAGAAGGGGCTATACGGAGTTTTCAGATGAAAAAATATAAAATAATAGTGGGGGTCGCGCTGACCTCAATCGCTATTGCGATTCTTGGTTTTGTTTTCATTACAAGACTTGGCTTTGCGAATGCCGCTGATGTATCCAGACAAAGTATCATTCTGTTGAATCATATTGTGAAGACAGCAGAACAGCACAGGAAGGATTTGAGTGCCCTTGAAGAGATCGATGCTGACTTTGTTGTCTTGGGCAGTGAGGATCAGCTGCTGTATTCTCATGTATCAGATGAGACGCTCCCCGGCAGTCTGTCTGTCGGCGTAGCTATTCAAAAACGCTATCCATACAGCTATCTGACAGATGGCGGAAAAGTATGGGGAACGGTGATACTCCTTGATGATCCCACAGCCGGTATGAAAAGAATGACCGGTTATATGACCTTCGCCTTCGTTATTCTCCTTCTGCTCATAAGTGTTGGAATGCTCCTGTATGGAATATACATCCAAAGGAATTTTATCTCCCCCTTTAGAAATATGAAAGAATTTGCGACGAAGATTGCCCAGGGGAAGCTGGATGAACCGCTTGGGATGGACAGGGATAATATTTTTGGAGTTTTTTCCGAAAGCTTTGATATCATGCGTGAGGAGCTGGCAGAGACGAAGAAACGGGAGCTGGAGCTTCAAAAAAAGGAACGGGAGCTGGTGGCGTCCCTGAGCCATGACCTGAAGACCCCGGTAACCGGCATAAAGCTCACGGCAGAGCTTATGCAGATGAGAATGTCAGTAAAAACGGAGCAGACAAATGTTTCTGAAGTATCTGATACCGACACCTTTTCGTTTACCCGGGATGAGCTCGTCGCTTTTAATACAGATGTAAAAGGAATATATGACAGAGCAGAACAGATAGATTCCCTGCTTGCCGATCTGTTTACATCCACACTGGATGACCTGGGAGAGTTCAAGGTAAATTGCCGGGATGAGGAGGCGAAGGTTCTTTCCGGGATCGTAAAAGCGGCGGATGACAAGGCTTATGCGGTAATGGATGATATACCTGACGTGATCATAAACATCGACAGAAAGCGGATGTCACAGGTTATCGGAAATATCATTTCCAATTCCTACAAATATGCGGACACACAGATCAATATTCATTTTCAGATATCAGAAAAATATCTGGAAATGCAGATTGCGGATCAGGGCCCCGGAGTGCCGCCACCAGAGATCGATCTGATCACCAATAAGTTTTACAGGGGAAAGGACTGGCAGGATACGGATAAGGATGGTAATGGTCTGGGACTCTATATAGCCAGAAGTCTGATGACTAAAATGAACGGCGATCTCATCGCGGAAAGTGACGGGGCAGGGCTTAAGATCACGCTGGTGATCCCACTTAGCTGAGCTTCATTTAATAAGTTTTTAATATTTATACAATATCATTTTAAGGATGTTTCTAAAAAAGCCATATATAATACAGCCATACTGATCTTAAAATGTGCGACAAACACAAATGGAGTATCAGAGAAAGGGTATTATATATGGCTTCTTCTATTTTAAAAACAGAAAAACTCTGCAAATCATTTTCAAATGGCGGCATACAGCAGCATGTTATCAAGAATCTCGACATGGAAATAAGTAAAGGTGACTTTACGGTCATCATGGGTTCTTCGGGATCGGGTAAATCGACATTGCTCTATGCATTATCCGGGATGGATAAGCCTTCTATGGGCAAGGTCATCTTCAATGGGACCGAGATTCAGGGCTTAAGCAACGATGAGCTTGCGGTCTTCAGACGCGGCAACTGCGGATTTGTGTTTCAGAGCATCTATCTTCTTGAGAATCAGACGGTGCTGGATAACGTATTAACAGGTGCCCTCATAGTTCAGAAGAACTCACCTGAATTAGTAAATAAGGCTAAGGAACTTCTTAAGAAAGTCGGGCTTAATGAGGAAGCATGGAATAAGTATCCGAGCCAGCTTTCAGGCGGTGAGGCTCAAAGAGTCGGTATCGTAAGAGCCGTTATCAATGATCCTAAGATCCTATTCGCCGATGAGCCTACGGGACAGCTTAATTCCGCATCGAGCCGCGATGTACTCGACATCTTCACGGATATCCATAAGAACGGTCAGAGCATCGTCATGGTTACACATGATCTTAAGACTGCACTTCGCGGAACACGAGTCCTTTACTTAAGAGACGGAGGAGTCGTAGGTGATTACAGGATGCCGAACTACGGTGAGGACGATATTAAGGGAAGAAGAAATAACCTGACTTCCTTCCTCGAGGATATGGGGTGGTAAAGATGAGAAAGATACTAAGACTTTCACTTTTTAACTTAAAAAAGAACAGGAAAGAGGCTGCGGCGATCGCATTTCTTACTTTGATCTCCACGATGATGCTCGGCATCTTCGCTATCAATTTAAGTAAGGTAAGCAAGGCTTTCGATGAAAGCTTCGCTCAGAGCGGTTCCGTTGATACTTTTATCAGTTTCTCGGAGAATGATTACCGCGATTCTTACCGGGAGATCCTCGAAGAGGATTACGGCTTTGAAGATGTCAGAAGAGGAAATATGATATACGGCTTCTCGACCGGCGTTATTCATGACGGCGAGAAGATCGCTTATAATCTTGCGTTTATTACAGAATCAGAGAATCAGAAGATCGATGACGGCAACATCATCGAATCTGTGGCCGAAGAGCAGATGGATTCTCTCGATCACCGGGTGATGTTGCCGGCGTTTTTTAAATATAATCTCGGATATGAGATCGGTGATGAATTCATCCCAGTAGTGAGCGGAAGACAGTATCCTTTCACGGTAGCTGGTTTCTATAATACAGGACTGTCGAATGAATCCGGAATGCTCTTCAAGATCATCATCTCGCCTGAGGATTTCAGGCTCCTGACACCTGTATTTAAGGAATGGGTTTTCATAGCATTCAATGCCGGCGATAACTTCGATTACAGAGAGTATTTCACACGCTGTATGGACGAATCCGGTGACAGCTTTGACGGATACGCATTTACCAAAGAAGAGGAGAAGGCAAACGAGACCAGATTCCTTAATATGTTCCTTTACTTGAGTATCACACTCTCACTTATTACATTCGTTGCATCGATCTTCATGGTAAGGAACAAGATCAGGTCTGACATCGAAGATCAGATGGAGAGGATCGGTGTTCTTGAGGCACTGGGATATAAGGGTAATGAGATCTCGTTATCATATGTGTTTGAGTATGTGATCTCAAGCGGTATCGGCGGCATCACAGGCGGCTTGATCGCGCTTCTTACAACTCCGTTTATGAACAATATCATAAGTGTCATGCTCGGCCGCGAGGTGGTGTCTTCTGCGAAGGTGTATATGGTGCTGCCGGTAGTGCTCGGCGTCATCGGCCTGATACTTATCTTCGCCCTCACCAAGGCCGCTATGGTAAAGAAGTTTCCTCCGGTTGTAGCATTCCGTAAAGGAATACGCACGCATAACTTCAAACGCAATGTGCTCCCGCTTGAGAAGACCGGTAAAAACATTAACAGAAGACTCGGCTTCAAGGACAGCATCAGGAACATAAGAACGGGAGTGGGTGTCGGCCTTTGCATCTTTCTTGCGGGAACTGCATTACTGTTTTGCATGTTCACATTCGTAATGTTCTTTAACGGTTCCGACGGATTGGTGAAGATTATGGGCATGGAAATATCGGATGATCTCATCACGGTAAATGAAGGTGTTGATCCTTATGCTTTATGCGAAGAGCTCCAGGTGATGCCTGAGGTAAGAATGACGCGCGTAACTTACAACTATCCGACATTTCGTGTAGACGGACAAAAGGAAGGAACGGTCTTCTCTTATGAAGAGTTTACCGATATGGAGTATATCATTCCGATGGAAGGACGATATCCAGAGCACGATAATGAGGTGATGATCTCGCTTCGAAGAAGCAGGACCTATGATCTTAATGTAGGTGATTCGATTGTGATCGATAACCAGGGGGTGAAGACAAGCTATATCGTTACCGGTGTCGTCGGCGCCATGAGTAATAACCAGATGAACATTTACATGACGACGGAGGGTTTCCGAAGAGCAAACGGAAGTGCTTTGCCGGACAGCGTTGAGATCTATCTTGAGGATGGAGTTAGTAGAGAAGAGTTCGAGAGCAAGCTCGTCTCGATGTATGGCCAAAGTGCGGAAACTGCTATGTCGGGGGATAATGCCGGTGGATCTTTGGAAGAGAGGATACAGGCGGAGGCTTCCGGGAAGATCGCTGTTCTGATGTCAACTTACGGTGTCACGAGCGTCGATTATGCGGTGCGTGTAGGCGATCAGCTGATTACCGGCAACAGCAGACAGTTTGTCATGAAGGAACTGCAGTCTTATCACGATCTTGTTAAGTCACAGTTGGATCCGATATCAAATATCACGAGATTATTCACGGGAGCAGGAGCGGTAGCGATAGGCGTGGTCGTAGCGGTCATCCTCGGTATCATCGCTTCCTCTAACGTAAAGAAGAGGCGTAAGGACTTGGGTATCATGAAGAGCCTCGGTTACTCTTCGAAGGACCTCATGACACAGATCGCGATCAGTATCATGCCGGTTACGGTAGTGTCCGTTATCCTTGCATCCGTTGCAGCGATCATTATCAACAAGGTGTTCTGGTTCCAGATCTTCGGCGCGGATATCAAGACGAGCATACCGGTTCTGATCCTTACGGATCTCGCGCTCATTGTATTCACGTTTGTAATGACTTATATAGGTGCAGGCAAGATCAGGAAGATATCCGTAAATGAACTGATGACAGAATAGAATAATGCAGAGGTCATTCGGATACAATTTTCGGGAGAATGAATATGAGAAAAATAACAAAAAAATTAACTGTATATGCACTGCTGTTCGGACTCATGGCAGGAAGCACCGTGGCAGGTCATGCAGGAATCGTACTTGCCGGGGAATCAGGAAGTGACGGGACGGGTGTTATAGAAGCAAATGAGGGATCTGATGAGAGGATCTACTGCGTGGGATCCGTAAGTAAAGTCTATGTAACTGCAGCAGTCATGCAGCTTGTAGATCAGGGACTTGTGGAGCTTGATAAACCGATTACTGCCTATATCCCGGACTTTACGATGGCGGACGACAGGTACACGGATATCACGGTAAGAATGTTGATGGATCACACTTCCGGTATCATGGGTGCGTCGATGAGAAATATGTTTTTGTACGATGATAATTATGAAGATTCGCTTCTTTTGGAAAATCTCGCGGCACAGCGTCTGATCCACGAGCCCGGTGAATATGCGGCATACTGTAATGACGGCTTTGACCTTCTTGAGATCATAGTCGAGAACGTTACGGGAATGGATTACACAGAGTATGTTGTGGAAAATATCGCTGCCCCTGTCGGCGCGACACATACAGGTTCTCCGCTGACGCTTTTCGCGAATGAGCTTAACGCGCCGATCACATTTACAGGAAACGTGCCTTACGATTACGATTATTGTATGGATATAGGTGCAGGCGGAATCATGGCGACTGCTTCGGATGTGGCGAACTTCGGAAGTGCTTTCTTCACGGGCAATGATGTTCTCCTGTCTTCTGAATCGCAGGAGGCCATGGCGACAAGATGGAATGACGAAGGAGAGAATACAAATATCTATGAGGATGCTAACGGTCTGGGATGGGACTACGTCGAGAGCTTAGCCTATGAGCAGGCAGGTGTCACGGTTCTGGGCAAGGGCGGAGATGTTATGAATCAGCATGCACATCTGTTGGTGGCTCCGGATCAGGAGGTGTCAGTTGCAGTCTTGTCTTCGGGCGGCAACTCCACTTACAACGAATTGGTTGCACAGGCGCTGCTTGATGTTGTTCTCGAGGAGCAGGGGATTGAAATCGATCACGAGGCAGATCACACATATGAGTTCGCGGATGAGATGCCGGAAGAGTATCTCGGATATGAAGGATTCTATGTCTTCGGTTCCGATTATGGCCCGTCGTATGCTTACGTGTCTTTTGATGATCAGATGATGCACGTGCAGCATTTTGACTTCGGCGCCGAGCGAACGGACGATTATCGCTTCTTAACCGACGGAAGCTTTATAAGTGTGGATGAGAGCGGTGTGCCTGAGGTAAACTATTATATAGGCAGATTCGAAGAACGTGACGGACGTGTGTATATTGTCACAGTATCAAGTACGCAGGAGACGGGGCTTGGAACGAGTGCCAATTATCAATATTCGGCTGAGCGCATCGATCCGAATCCGGTAAGTGAAGAAGCATCAGCTTCATGGCAGGAATTCTGCGGCAGAGACTTGGTGATCTGTAATGAGAGATATTCTTCAGCTTATTATGACAGACCGTTCGGCTCCATGTATAGGATGGATGAGCTTCCGGGATATGTCTATTTGCTTACGACGGGGTTCGGAAGACCTCTGCAGATTGAAGATGAGACCGAAGCTTTAGCCTTTACAACGATACCAAGCAGTCTGAACCGCGACCTTGTGGATGCAGAGCTTATCTCACAGGATCTGTCAGACGGAACATCGGTTACAATGCTTGCTTTGACAACAGGCATGAATTGCCGCTTCGTTGATGAGCTGCCTGTATTTGATGACAGCGTCACGGAGATCGCACTTCAGGATGACGAGGCACAGTGGTTCGCGATCGGCGACGATATGGCGGGAACTACCATCACCGCTGATTACCCCGAGGATTCGGTCATCTACGTCTATAACAAGTATCACGAGGTTGTATATTCGACTCACATGCAGGGAGCATCCGGCCTCATCCCGCTTCCTTCGGAAGGTTACATCATGTTTGCAGGACTTGACGGAGGGAGTGTATCGATCAATTAAGTTTATGATCAGGCATCGAGAAAAACGGAATTATCCACCAGCACGAAATTCAGGAGATAAAGGAAGCTTTGGAAAAGGTATGGCAATTATTTCGTTCCATCAACGAGCAGAATGCCGTCAACAATATCCGTGCGTTGATATATGATCATAGGTTGCCGCCGATGGATGAAAGTTTGAGAGTATTATTGTAAATGGATATAATGGAAACAAATATTTGGCAAAACCATTGAAGAAACGACATTATGAGCGGTTTTCACAATGTCGTTTTTGTTTAGGCACTGCAACGGAAAGCAGACCTGCGATAGGAAACGACATCGGATATTTGCTGCGATTTTGGCAACTGTATTGGCATTTGGCTTTTTGAGATGATGATGGGCAACTACAGGTTGCGATAATTCCACATTTGGGTGGTGGTATTTGCTAGAGTTTGTGAGTATACTATATCGGAGCTTGTGAAAAAACTATTTGTCCAGGGAGGAAAGATTTGCATGCAAAACGTAAACATTGACGGGATCGGAAACATTGATATTGTGAAGGAACTATTCTCACAAATTTTAAAAAGCTGTCTGCCAGACAGGGATAACTCAACCGGGAGTAAGTGAGGGAGGATCGGAAGATGATGCTATAGCAGTGATGAAGTGCTGAATGGCGATACGGGAGGTTTATATGAAGGAAAATAAGGTGCAGATGAACCCCTTGCAGGCAATAGTATTGTCTGGACTCATGTTTATTGGCGGGATTATTCTGTTTGTGGTTAGTGTAAAAATGCAGCCGGAGAAGACAGATCTTTATAATGAAAAAATAGGTGGTATCTCTGATTTTGAAAAAAATGCTGTTTATCGTCTGGAACCGGATCACTATGAAGTGATCGGAAAGTGTTTTTACAGACAATCAGGTTCAAAATCGGCCAGGGTATGCTGGTATAATATTAAAGTAACGAATTCCCAGGGGCATGAATACTATATGCTTTTAAGGGAAAGTGCAAATTATACCAGAAACGGAGAACTTGAGAATCCCCGTGTTACTTACGGGAGAGCTTACAGAGTGCCGGCTGATATTCATTTTAAACAACTGGAAAGCTTGAATAAAATGGGAATCACCGGACATAATATATATGGGATCGCGTTAGGTTTCCCGTTACAGGAAATCCCGATTTTTGTGGGTGGAGTTCTGGCCATGTCTGCGCCATTCTGTACTCTTGTATATTTTGTACGGCATGGGATTCGTCGTCGGAGACGGTAAAACGACCATGATAACGATGAACTTGAGGAAAGATTCATTATTGAGTATAATGTAATGGGTAGCACTCATCGGAAAGGAGAGGGGAGATAATGGAGATCACCAAGGAGGAAATTGCGGCATCAGTAGTAGAGACAGGCGAGGTGACAGTCTCTGAAGTACGGGAGTTTGATGTGGTCGTAGTCGGCGCAGGTGCAGCCGGCGTACCGGCAGCGGGCTGGGCAGCTGAACTGGGAGCAAAGACAGCATTGCTGCAAAAGGAGCAGAACGTGGTATCGCAGGGCAACTGCGGCTCGGCGATCATCAAATCGAGATCCACAAAGGCCGGGATCGAAAAGTGGATCCACCATACCAACAGCCTCTGTGACTGGCGTGCGGATGTAAAACAATTGCGGGCCTATGCGGAACATTCCGAAGAAGCCATGATGTGGTTTTTAAACCGTGCGGGACTTACCAAAGAGACCGAATACGGTGACGGCAGCAAAGTGGACAGCAATACGGAAAGCGCAAAATTGTTAAATGACGGGGACAAACTCTGCGCATTCCTATGCACCAGCGGGGATTTTACCGGCACATGGAAGGACCGTGAGAACAGCTATGAATATGGCGATGACCATTGTTATTTCTGGGCTCCCTGGGTAGGCCCCAAACCGCTGAATGTGGGAAATGCTCTCCGTAAGGTCGTGGAGCGTGTGAAAGAAAACTGCCCGGACTTTGAAGTGTTCTACCAGACACCGGCAGTACGGCTGGTGATGGACGGCAAGCGTGTGGCCGGTGTGATTGGGAAAAGAGCGGATGGCAGCCATGTGCAGTTTAATGCGGCTAAAGCCGTGATCCTGGCGACCGGAGATTATACGAACAACAAGGCAATGGTGGAACGGTGGTGCCCGGATATCGCAGAGTTTGATAAGAAGCAGTTCGGCAAGACCGGCGACGGACATCTGCTGGCGATCAGTGCCGGAGCCAAAATGGAAAACCTCGGACATACTAAGATGATGCACGACTTTGATTCGGCACTGATGTGGGAGGAACCTTTCCTGTATCTGAATATGAATGGCGAGCGTTTTACCAACGAGTACACCGGATTTGTCTATATGGGCAACCTTTTGAAATTCCAGCCGTCCTACAAGGGCAGTATGCTGGATGAGGAGCACAGGCAGAGTGGTTCCAAGGGCTGGTATTGCACGATCTATGACGACTCCTATATGAGCTGGCCTGCGGACGAATTTGTCAGCGGCAAGGTATCGCCTGCAGTGATGGAAAAGTTCATTCCCGGTGCAGTGGAAGATCCGAAGGGCGTATTCAAAAATCTCATCGATCTGCACCGCTGCGATACACTGGAGGAACTGGCTGCGGAACTGGATATTCCGTATGAGACGATGAAGGCATCGATCGACCGGTACAATGCACTCTGCGAGCAGGGCTGCGATACCGATTTCGGCAAGCCGGCTAAGTATCTGCACAAGATCGAGAAGGCACCGTTCTGGGGAGCACGAAAGCACATCCGCGTATCTGCAGAAGTTTCCGGTGTGGTGATCAATGAAAATGCGCAGGCACTGGATGAAACCGGAGAGCCGATCCCGGGACTGTATTGTGCCGGAAACCTCGGCGGCCCGTTCTATGGCGGTGCGGATTACCCGTTCCACCAGACCGGTCTTTCCCTCGGTCGTTGCTACACCTTCGGCATGATCGCCGCAAAGCATGCGCTGGGGGTATAAAAGGTAGGCTGCATACATATGGAGGGGCAAAATGAAGTATATGAAGTATAAGATCATTTCGGGACGATATGAAACGGGGAAAGAAGAGGAGCAAACCGGATACCGGCAGCTCTTTGGTGAGGACAATATTCAGTACAAGTTTGACTTGTATTTTCACTGGTATAACCTGGTTCATGAGATGGGACATTGCCTGGTTGAAAAATACGGGAAGCAGATGTCCAAAGTTCAGGAAGAAATGTTTGTCAATGAGCTGGCGGTAAGCTATTACAGGTATATTGGCGAAAGTGAGCGATTGCGTGAACTGGAAGGCTATCTGCAGGCAGTGATCGATATGGTGCCGTCACCGGTTCCGGAGGGACAGACGTTTACTTCTTTCTTTGAGAGTATCTGGGGCACGGAAGCTCTGAATAACGTGATGATGTATGGATTCTTCCAGCTGAACAGCGTACTGGAGGCGATGCATAAAGAGAAAAAGTTCGAAGATATTGCCAAAGAACTTGGCGTAACGCTTCAGGCATCAAAGCCGTTAAAATGTACGGCATCGGTTACATCATCGAATGCAGCCGCCTTTTTGGAAGCTGCTGCTGAAAATATGAGATCATTCGGTTTCGATGTTCCGGAGATAACATTGGAACTGAATGATAATCCGATGATCCAGTGTGCCCAGACCATCATGGAATAAAGGGGATGTGATAGTTGAAAAGTATGAACGACGGAACTAAAAACCCTGTGGTTTTCGTTTGAAAAAAGGATCGTTCACCCTGTCCTTATATCAATGAAGTTGTAGCAAAGCTTTGCAGTTAAAGGAGATAGCAGATATGCAAGGTAGATCATACAAGATAAGTATACCGGGATTGCTGCTGGCAAGCTGTCTGCTAGTGGCTTGTGGAACAGAAGAGGTTCCCGACCGCGGGAGGATTGCGAACGCCGCTCCGATACAGGTTGAAGAACAGCCGGAAGAACAGCCGAATGCAGCAGAAGCCAAACATGAGCTTTCCGAAGAAGAGATCGCACAGCTGGCTGCGGAGTGTTCCCTTAACGTGCATTGGTATGCGCAGGATGGTGATTTTGCCGCAGGCACGGCATTTTTGATGGATTCCGATCTCTTTGGGGAAAAGATACTGGTTACGGCATTTCATTATCTCTGGCCGGATGATGCGGATAGCTTTACCGGAGAGGAACTGCCGGGCTATCTTCTTGGAGGGGATATCTATTATGCCCAAAGTGGTGCAGATACCGGGGCGGATCTGAAAGCATGTCTTGTGATCAAAGATGCCGATGCGGTTCCGAACATCGATAAGGATGTTGCGGCATTTACGGTTTCCGGCGGAGAAAATCTGCGGACATTAAAAATATCGGACCGAGACAGTATTGAAAAAGGAGAGCCGCTGTATATTCTGGCGTATCTGTGGGATACCGATGATATGCACGAGAACTGCGTATATGAGTGCGAAGCGGTTTATATGAAGAATGGAGAATTGGCATTTCGCATTGATCCGAAATACGGTCTGATGGGAGCCAGCGGCGGCCCCATCGTGGATCGTTACGGCGAAGTAGTCGCAATCGTTATGGCATCAGATGCCAGGTACAGTTACGGACACAGTGCGGACAGCTTTATGAAGCAGATCAACGGCGCGTCGATTTCGGATATTGTATATGAGCAACAGTGAGGACACGGGGACGGTCCTTTTGTCCTCATGAAAAAATGAAAATTTTGTCAATCGGTTTACGGTACCATATTTTATTTCGATCTCGATAGATGCCTGATGTATGGACGGATTCGATGAAATGAATAAACATGCTCCCGATGTAAAGTATGAAATTTGCTTGCAAAGGGAGTATTCTTTGTTAACATAGTGTAGATGGCATCATAGAAAAGTATTTGCAGGAATATGTGGCCATGTTATAGAATTAGACTATTCGGAAAAGATATCATTACGGAGGTAAAAAAATGCTGATCATAACAGATGTAGAAACACTTTACAGAATACCGGACAATGAGTTAAAGAAACTGACGATAAAGGACAGATTGATCATTTTTTCCGGAAACGGAGCGCAGATGCCGATGTCGAAATTTCAGGCACTGGCATCGATCAAAGCAAAGATGGAGATCATAGAATTACCGGCAGAGATGGATTCCATGAGTGAACCGGATCGATATGCATATTCGGGATACCTGTATGGTGCGTATACGGCAACAGCGAAAGCGCAGGAACCGGTAAAGATCTATTCTTCTTTGTTTGACAGGATCGCAAGGGCAGGGAAAAAGACTCCCGCGATCTTAAAAACGATGGGGAAGATACAGATCTGCGGAGCGGAAGATAAGAAGAGCAGTAAGAAAGCGCCGGCTTCTGGGAAGAGTGTATCTCCGGCACCGACAAAGGCAACTTTGAAAAAAGAAATAAAAGCTTCCGCTGCTGCCACAGGAAAGAAGACGGTTTCTGCAGAAAGAAAAGCATCTGTAGAAAAGAAAGCAGATGGAACGGATAAAACGGCAGAGCAGCCTGCAAAAAAGGCGGCATCTTCGGCGAAAAAGAGTGAGAAAAAAGTCAGTCCCCTGATCGAGAAAATGTGTGCTCTTGGGCTGGCGGATATGAAGACGAAACTGATCAAAAACGAAGAGCACATTATTAAGGCATTGAAAGACGCAACGGATGCAGAGATCGGATATAAATTCCAACTCAAGATGTATTTTGGAGAAGCGGATTCCGTAAAGATCTGGGATAAGACAGCAAGGGCATTTGAGCAGTTGAAAAAACTGGCACTTTGAAATCCAGGAATATGCCGGGAGATAAGATGGTACAGATCGGGAAAGAGATCACCGTAGGGGGGATCCGTTTACAATCGAATATCCTGATGGCACCATTAGCCGGGTATACCTGTTTTCCGTTTCGCCTGATGGTAGAGCGATTGGGGGCCGGTACAGCCTATACGGAAATGGTCAGTTCGGATGGACTGAAGTACGATGACAGAGCAACGGCCAAACTGCTTTATACGGACGAGCGGGAGAAGCTGAAATGTGTGCAGCTTCTTGGTTCGGTTCCCATGGTTTTTGAGCGTGCAGTCAAAAGCAGGCAGCTGGAAAAGTTTGACATTATCGACATAAATATGGGATGTCCGGTGCCGAATGTGATCAAGGCAGGAGAAGGCAGTGCTCTTTTAGAAGACCTGCCGAGGGCATCGCGGATCATAGAGGCCTGTAAGCGCAGCGGCAAAGTTGTATCTGTAAAATGTCGTATCGGAATGAACCGGCAAAAGATCGTGATCGAAGAATTCGCGAGGATGTGTGAAGCATCGGGAGCGGATATGATCACCGTGCACGGCAGGACGAGAGATATGATGTATGACGGAGAACCGTTGTATGATTATATCAGGCTTGCAAAACAGTCGGTTCATATTCCGGTGTTTGCAAACGGCGGGATCGATTCGGAAGAAAAAGCGATCGTTATGATGGAAAAGACCGGTGCGGATGGGATCATGCTGGCCAGATACGGATTTGAAAATCCGCTGATGTTTGCCAGACTATGCGGAAGAAAAAGTGAGGATACCAAGGGTTCCTTGTTGTTGGAACAGCTTACGATCGCAGAAGAGTGTTATGAGGAACAGTTTGTGCTTTCCTATATCAAGAAACTGGCATCGTATTTTATGAAAAAAATGCCGGGGACGAAGCAATACAAACAGGAATTGTTCCAATGCGGAAGCATAGCGGAACTGCGAAGGCTGATTGGGAATATCTTTCGGGAGTCGGAGTGAAAATGGCACAGGATCAATTTGAGATCGAAGAAGGCGTTTTAATAAAATACCTTGGAACGGATCCGGAGATCCGGATCCCGGAGGGCATTCATACGATCGGAGAAGGCGCATTGAAGGGAATGGCCTCTCTGCAGAAAGTAATGCTGCCATCTTCACTGAAGCAGATAGACAACGGCGCATTCAAAGGATGCAGACAATTAAAAGAGATCTTCTTTCCGGAAGGATTAACAAAAGTCGGAGAGTATGCATTTCATCGCTGCCATGCACTTGAGGAAGTGATCTTTCCCAGAACGATGAAACAGATCGGCAACTATGCCTTTTTGTATTGCGATGGTTTGAAAAAAGCGGTGATCGAAGGGCCGGAACGTCTGGGAGACGGTGTGTTTTCACATAATCTGTCACTGCGTGAGATAGCGCTCCATTCCGGGATAGACGATGGCAATTTTTCTGCGGAAGTATTTGAAGGGTGTGTCAATCTCCGAAAGATCAGCCTGTCCGGAGAAGTGTATGAGATAGAGAATCTCATTGAAGCAATGGATTCGCATACATCTTATCCGGGGGTGATCCGTTCGATCGCGAAAAGTGTGTATCATTCCCTGCAGATCGAAGATGGTGTGCTTTGCAAATTTAATATTAATCTGAAAACAGTCGATCTGCCGGAAGGTCTTACGGCCATCGGAAAGGCCTGTTTTTTTGATAAAAAAGGAATCGTTCGTATTACACTGCCAAAGTCCCTGCAGGAGATCCGGTCCAATGCATTTTTAAATTGCATCAGTCTGGAGGAGATCACGTTTCAAAATGAAATGGTAAAACTAGATGAAAAAGCATTTCGCGGATGCTGTAATTTAAAGGTGGTCCGCATAAAGGATCAGGCGTATTCCCTGGAGGAAGGATCGGATCATGCGATCGTCGGGAGCATCCGGGATCAGGTGCTGGGAGACTTTTTGATCAGCGGAAAGATTCTGATCCGGTATATGGGAAATGAGGAACAGGTACAGATCCCGAGAGGTGTGGAGATCATAGGTGAGAGATGCTTTTTTGGAAAAGAGCAGTTGAAAACCGTATTGTGTCCGGAAGGACTGACCGAAATCCGTGAACAGGCATTTGCAGGATGCCTGACATTGCAGAATGTTGTTTTGCCGGCAACGCTGAAACGGGTGGAAAGAGAAGCGTTCGCAGAGTGCAAAAAACTGTTGAAGTGTAATCTGCCAAAGGACTTGGAGTCTATTGGAGAATATGCATTTCGACGTTGCATGACCTTAAGACCATTCGAGCCCTGGCCGGCAGATGCAAAGATCCATCCGTATGCTTTTTACAAAGCGCGTTTTTTTGCAGAGTATGAAAAGAAATCCCCGAAGGCAGAAGAGGCGCATGTGAGCGTGAACGGCAATGGAATTGCACCTTATGCTTATGCGGGAAAGAGCGGGGGCCGTACTCTGACACTAAAAGATATCATGGTGATCGGGAAATATGCCTACGCCGGTTGTCCGGATCTGGAGGAGATCGAGATCGATGCACCGGAATGCGTGATCGAAGCAAATGCGTTTGCAACATGTCCGCGTCTCAAAAAAGTGATCCTTCATGTAAAGCAGATAGGAAAGGCGGCATTCTCCTATTGCAGAAATCTGGAAGAAGTACAGCTTGCGGGGGTATCTGTACTGCCACAGGAATGTTTTGCGGGATGTTATAAACTGCAGGAACTGAATGCAAACGGAATCACGCAGATAGAAGCGCGATGCTTCGATGAATGTATACACTTGCGTTCCTTTGATTTTTCTAAGATCCGAAGAGTCGGAGAGCGCGCATTTGAGCGCTGCGATTCGTTACAGCAGATCTCGCTGGATCAGGTGGAATGCGCATTTCATGCGTTTGCGGATTGTGCATCGTTACAGAAGGTGGAGCTCACGGGAAATACGATACTGAAGAGTGGTGCTTTCATTGGCTGTACCCGGATACGGGAGATTGTGTATGATGGGCATTCCTATACGTTCTCGAGGTTTTCAGACAGTTTGAATCATATTAACAATCCGTATCCGATGCCGGTGCGGGAAGTGATCGCTTCCGTCTATTCCTGTTTTGATATACGGGAGAAAAAAATCCTGTATGCATATTCACAGGATGCAACCGGTATCACGATCCCGGAAGACATCGAAGAGATCGGAGCAGATGTATTTCGGGACCATTCGAGACTTGCGGAAATTGGTATCCCGCAAACAGTCAAACGCTTTGGCAGCCATGCGTTTCTGATGACAGGCTGGCTGGAAGAACAGCGCAAAAAAGAGGATATGGTCATCGTGAATGGTGTCCTCATAGATGGTGCGATGTGCAAAGGGAGTGTAACAATTCCTTTGGATGCAGCGCGGATCGCAAGCTGGTGTTTTGCAGGCAATATCGATATTACGGAGCTGCGGATTCCGTCGGAGCGGATCGCAATCGAAGCATTGTCCTTCCGTAACTGCCTGAATCTGAAAAAGATCATAGATTGGGATGGAACCGAATATACATTAAGTGATGTTTCGGATCTGAAAAGCAAGGATTATCCGGATCTGATCGGACGGATTTTTTCGGAGTGCATCAACTGTTTTAAACTGGATGAGGAAAACAATCTTGTGGAGAGTACCGGAAATATCACGAGACTGACGTTCCCGCAGGGGATCCGCGCCGTCGGAGATGGTGTATACAAGGACTGTCATCTGTTGGAAAGTATTGTGCTTTCGGAGGAAACAGAGCGGATTGGCCGGTCGGCCTTTGAAAACAGCAAGTGGCTGCAGAGTGTGCAAAATGCAAAAGCAATCCGTGAGATCGGTGCGCAGGCTTTTTCAGGATGTGCGTCACTGGAGCGGATCGATCTGTCTGACGCATTGACGGAAATGGGGAAACGATGTTTTGAACACTGCGCCAGCTTAAGCGGGATCCATTTGTCGAAACGGATGGAGAAGATACCGGAGAGAGCATTCTTCCGATGCAAGTCATTAAAAAAACTGGTGATCCCGTCTTCGGTAAAAGAGATCGAAACGGAAGCATTTGCTTTTTGCAGTGCTCTGGAAGAAGTGACAATTCCAAAGGAAACGCAGGTTGCTGCAGATGCCTTTGCATTTTGCGACCGTGTGAAGATCACGATCACCGGTGGTGACATATGAGATATCGTGATCTTGGAAAGACAGGACTGAAAGTTTCGGAGATCGGCTTCGGGACGATCCCGATCCTGAGCGGAAATGTGCCGGTGCTGCCGGAATACTTCAGCCCCGATACGGAAACGGCTGTGGCCATCCTCAGGAAGGCATATGATCATGGGTGTAATTTCTACGATACTGCCATTTTGGAAGAGTACGGAGATGCCGAGATCAAGCTGGGAGAATTTGCGAAAACGGTAGACCGGAGCAGCATTATCCTGTCGGACAAAGCCAGGTTTTACAGTGGTGCCGAGATCTATCGGGAAGTGGTAAGATCTACGGAACATCTGGGGACGAGACCGGATATTTATTTTGTGCATCAGGTGGATGAAGACAACGCGGATGAAGTGTTCGGTAAATATGGTGCTCTGGATGCGTTATGTGATCTGAAGCGGGAAGGAAAGATCGGTTATACCGGCATTGCATCGCATTACTACAATGTGTTGTATCGTGGTGCAAAAGATCCCAGAGTAGATGTGCTTCAGGGGAGCGGTAACATATTGGAACGCGGAATGCTGGACAGGATCCGGCAGGAAGCGGCATTTCGCGAAAAAGGATTTATCTTAAACAAGGTGTTTGCGGCAGGACTGCTCATTGGTCCGTTCTCCGTAGCGGAACTGATCGGAGGGATTCTGGGATATCCGTTTTCCTGTGCGATCCTTGGGATCGGAACATTTGCACAGGAAAAGGATGCCTTTGCAACGGAATATCCGCGGCTGGATTTTTCCTTTGAGGATGTGGTGGAGCGGCTGCGGGAGTCCTTTGAACCGATCCGCTGTGACCGTTGCGAGAAATGTGTGTGCCCGTATGGACACGAGATCCATACCCAGTTCCGGCAGTACAATTATTATCAACTGGGTAAGGAATACTGGGCGATCCGAAAACTGCAGATGGACATTGAACAAACGTATGCGCATTGCCGGTCATGCGAGGATAGAGTGTGCATGAAGCAATGCGGTCAGCATATTTATATTCCGGAGGAGATCGAAAAGATCTATCAATTGGCATCATCCGATCGTACCCCAATCAGGCAGCGGCAAGAATCATCCTGAAGCGAGCAAAGGTAAGAATGTGTGTATTGTCGGGACAGCATCGGGAGAGTTTGCCAAGAGCAGCTCATCGGTTGAATAATCTATTGCCGCCATGGTATAATCGTGGCAGATGATGAGTGTAGGACGGTGCATTATTGCAAGAACACGGAGGATCGGATATGGCAAATCAGAAGATTCCGGAAGAGGCGATAAGAAAGCTGGATTCCCTTTTTGAGAGTTACTGTATCGTTGCAGAGGATATTCATGTGTTTCTCTGCGATATGCGTTACGATTATTCCAGGTGGTCGAAGGAACTGGTAGAGACTTTCGGCCTGCCATCGGAATATATGTATAATGCCGGATATATCTGGGAACAGCATATTCATCCGGAAGACCGACAGGGATATCGTGACGGAGTGGATGCCATATTCAGTGGCAAGCAGGCAGGTCATGATATGCAGTACCGTGCCCTGAGACCGGATGGGGAAACGGTTCTCTGTACCTGCCGTGGTATCGTGATCACAGATGAATTTGGAACACCGGAATATTTCGGGGGCGCGATCCGGAATCATAATCAGCGAAGCCACATAGATACGCTGACCGGCTTGCGCAATCAGTATGGTTTCTTTGCAGATCTGCATGTATATATACGCAATAAAAAGGAAGTCAGGATCGGTATGGTCGGGATCGGCAAACTGACCGAGATCAATGAAGTGTATGGGTATAAGGTAGGAAACAAGATCCTGCAGTATTTTGGACGATATCTGATGGATCATGTGACAAACCGCGGCGGTACTTACCGTATGGACGGGGCGTGTTTTGCTATTATGTCTACAGGGCAGACGGTGGAGCAGCTTGCGGATCTGTACGAAGAGATACGGGCGCATTTTCGCAAGGGCATCAAGGTAGATGATCTGGAACTTGCGGTGGAACTGAATGCGGGACTGTTGCCTCTGGAGGATTTTGATGTGGATGACCAGACCGTATATTCCTGTCTGAACTTCGCGTATGAAGAATCTAAGATCAAAAAGCATGGGGATCTGGTGATCTTTCAGAACGGACAGAGAGGTGACAGCAGGCGGGAACTGGAGAAACTGCACGTGATCCGGGCGGCAATCTTGAAGGATTACAAAGGATTTTACCTGCTCTATCAGCCGATTGTTGATGCTGAGACGGAGAACCTGATCGGCGCGGAAGCATTGCTCCGCTTTAAGAATGATAAATACGGCGTGGTCCCGCCGGATGTGTTTATCCCGTTCCTGGAAACGGATCCGCTTTTTCCGGAACTGGGGGAATGGATCCTTAAAACAGCAATGCGTGATGCGAAGAAATTGATCGAGTATGTTCCGGGCTTTGTGATCAATGTGAATCTTTCCTATTCGCAGATGGAGAGAGCGGATTTTACGGAAGTGGTTTGGAATGCTATCCGGAAAGCAGGTTTTTCGCCGGAGCATCTCTGTCTGGAAATCACCGAGCGCTGCAGGCTCCTGGATATGGATCTGCTCCGTAATGTTATGGTGAGCCTGCGTGCCGAGGGAGTGCGGATCGCATTGGATGATTTCGGTACCGGTTATTCTGCTGTGGGGCTGATCAAGAATCTTCCGTTTGATACGATCAAGATTGACAGGAGTTTCATCCGGGAGATCGAAGAGGATGAGAAAGAGCGCAGGATGGTAAACAACTTCACGGATCTGGCCGGGACATTTGGTGCGGATGTCTGTGTAGAGGGAATCGAAACTCAGGGAATGCGTGAGATCCTGAAGGACTACGGCATTCACAGTCTGCAGGGTTATTATTATTCCAGACCCGTACCGATCGGAGAACTGCTGGAGATGGCAAAGAGCGGAACGGATTGTCTGATAAAATAGGGGCGAAACGAGAAATCTTAGCCTTTCCATAAGGACATAACCCATTTGTTCGAAAAAAATATGTTGCTAAATCATAAGAATGTATGATATTATACAAATGATAATAACAAAGCGGAGGAATAAAGGGAGGTAACGGGATTATGGCAGATGCGAAAAAGAATACCAAAAAGACAAACAAGAATACGGAAGCGACAAGTCCAAATAGGACTTCCGGAAAGATAACGATATATCTGACCAGAGACAGCTTCTGTATGGGAGACGATGCGATGGCTCCAAACATCAGAAGATTTACCTGCCATATCGGTTCGGATTGGTGTCCGGAATGCAAGATTTATGATATTCTTGACAGTTATTTTGGAACTAATCTGCCGGGGTATTTCTGGAGAGGATATGCCGGAGGCGAATGGTTTGCGGATATGTACCTGTTAAGAAAAGATGGGTGTGGTTTTCTGAAAGACTGCAACATTGCGGAAAACTGGGAAGAATTGCTTGAAAAATACGGAACGATACATTTCATTCATACAGATTATGAGGAGCGAGATAAACTTCCTATGAAGAGAAAAAATGAATATACGTTTAAACAGGCAGAAAGGATCTATAAGCAGTTCCATCCAGAGAAATAGAGGAATCCTTCGTATAAGATTATGAGGACAAGGGGACGGTTCTGGTGTCCTCGGAAAATGAGGACACCAGGACCGTCCCCTTGTCCTCTGGAAGAGGTGAAATATCGGGACACATCCGGAGTTCGGAGCGGCTATGGAATTAGCATCAATCTTCATTAACATATTTTTCTAAGATAATCTCTATATCTTCAATGAACTCGTCATACCCATCGGGTTTGCATAATGCACCGTCGTATTTGTAGCTTGCTCCGGTTCTGTAAGTATCGACGCTGAACAATATCAGCATATCCGGGTATTCAGAGGTATGCGGCCAGTAATTCTGAAGATTCTTTCTGATGGTAGGTTCATATGCATCCGTTTTTTCGAAGATCAGAGTATAGTCTTCGGGAGTGATCTCGATGTGATCGAGGATCGTAGCATTGTTTACACGGTAGAAGACATTGGGTGTGTCGGTTAAGGAATAATTATTGAAACAGATCTCGATACGTGTGCCGTCATCTTTTACATCGTGCAGATCCACAAGGGAAAATTCCGAAACAACTTCTTCGATCAAGGCATCATGGCCAACCACAGAATCTTTGGCGGATTCTCCGATGGAATTTTCAACCACAGAATCGTTGATGGATCCTCTTACGTCTTCTGTTTTCGGCTCAGCATCAGGGGTGCATCCTGCAAGAAAGGTGCAGCAAAGTACTATGATCATCCATTTTTTCATTATTGGTCTCCTTGTTCATTCATAATAAAAAAATCTGACAGGCGTGCGACGGATCAGCTCCTTCATGATATATACGATATGATAATATAATTTTTTATGGCTTGTGGAGTATCTGGGAGTTTTTTTGTTGTGCATTTTGATAAATGAGATGTTATTCAGATGTACTTGTTTCATATGGGGCGCGCCTGAGGTACTCTGAACCCACTAGGGTAATATAGACCCGGCGAACTAGGAAGCTCCCGTGCCCGGAAAGGATCACCTCTCCTTAGAGTAGCGAAAGTGGAATGTCTGCTTGGTGGAACGAACGCGCGTTATGCAATATACTTTATGTATTGTAGGAAAGACAACATGTACCATTAGTACGAAGGGGGGAGAGAGTATGATAATGGTATATCTGATGCTTGGTTTGGCACCTGTGTGTATCATATATATGATAGTATCCGCATCGAAGCGTGACAAGGTCACAAAAAGGGCAAAGAGGGCAGGCGGTGTGACTTTTAAACACAGGGACCCCTGGCTTTTGAGCAGAGTCAGGTATAGTCTGGCATGGATACTGATAACAGCTGTGAATTTGCTTACGAATATGAAAAAGGTCGGATACGGGAGCATTGCTTCACGAAAACAGGTCATCTTTTACGTGGTCGCGATGGTGCTTTATGTAATGATATTCCTATTCTCATTACAGCAATATCTGAAGTATGACAGGTTCAGACTGTGTGCGAACTGTTTTTACCTTGGCGGAACAAGATACAAAAGGAAGGATTTCAGCTACTCCATTGACGGCGATACGGTGATATTCAAGGCAAACAGCGTCGAAAAGCGGATAGTGATACCCGAAAAGAAGAGGAAAGAAGTACTGGGGATTCTTGGAGAGTATTATACAAAAAGTGAGAATGATAAATGAAAAAAGCAGGAAATTGATCTTGCAAAGACATATCGGGCAGATTGTGATAAAGCAATTGATATACGTAATATGTGTTCTTTTGGAAAGGCTGTCATAGTGACGGCCTTTCTTATTTTGTGAAAAAATGAAGCTGTGTATTTGGAAAGATATCCTGCTGTTCTATGAAGGAAGGAACGGAAACATAGGCGTAAAGAGAAGGATATCATTTTCTAAAGCTGAATAAGGTGAGTTAGTTATATGCTTGGGGAAAAGGAAGGTGATATCTTTACAATGCGACACAATTATGCTACAATTATGGCACAAATTCGAAGGGAGGTTCATAAGTTATGCCGATGATTATGCCTATCCGCGATTTGCGGAATACAAGTAATATATCAGAACTTGCGCATCAGAAACAGGAACCTATATTTATAACGAAAAATGGATATAGTGATTTGGTTGTTATGAGTGCAGAATTATATGAACGTTTTGCAGAAATAAACAGAGTAGATCAGGCCATAGAAGAGGCTGAAAGAGAAGTAAATGAGGGGGCAAGGCCGGTTTCTGCGAAGGAAGCAAGAAAGAGACTGGATAAGAAATATATAATATAGCCGTGGAAAGCACAAAGCAAATAACCGGCAGAGAACAGAAGGGCGGTTTGCTAAGGCTGTCCTTTTGTTGCTTTCATTAACTCATATTGTTTTCGAAAAACTTATCCAGATCCATTGCGCCATAAGGGATACCGGGGGTCAGACCCCAAGGTGGTCGAGTACTGTTGTGGATAGAACCGGACTGCAGCAGTATCCATAGGATAAGTGAACAGTAGGGATAGGGATTATGAAGTTTATCAGCATTGAGAAGAAAGAAACAGGAAGGTATATAAATCGTTACAATGTGAATTATGAGACAGAAGACGGTAAGAAAAAGGTTTATGAAATGATAAGCCGGGATCCGGAAATCATTGATTTTGAATCTTTGCATGGCAAAGATCCTGCGGATGCTGTGGTTTTGATCATTCATAACGAGGACGGCAGTAAGATTTTGCTGAATCGGGAATTCCGACTGGCACCCGGGAAATGGGTGTATAATTTTCCGGCCGGACTGATCGATCCCGGAGAAACACCGGAGCAGGCCGCGGCAAGAGAATTAAGAGAAGAAACCGGTCTTCATCTGGATTCGATCGATGATTTTATTCCGGCATCCTATTCGGCAGTCGGCTTTTCCAATGAGAAGAATGTGTGTATTGTCGGGACGGCTTCGGGAGAATTCGCAAAGAGCAGTTCGACGGCGGAAGAGATCGAAGCCGGGTGGTATACCAGGGGAGAGGTCAGAGAACTTCTGAAAAGAGAGTTATTTGCTGCCAGAACGCAGGCATACTGCTATTTGTGGAGCAAAGCAGAGACTAGCTCGATCGGAATAGGATAAGAGCAAGGATACAACGAATGGGACGAAAACCTGTATTGAAGACAGACATATTCCATGTGCATACCTATAGGTGTGGTCACGCGGAAGCGGTTCCGGATGAAGCGTACATCCAAAGAGCGATAGAACTCGGGGCTACCGGTATATGGTTTACAGACCACGCACCCTTTCCCTGCGATCTGTTTCGGGGGCGAATGATGTACGCAGACCTGCCGGAGTATGTTGCAACTCTGACAGAACTCAAGAAGCGTTACGAGAGACAGATAGATGTACACATAGGCTTGGAGATCGAGTACTTCCCGGCGTTCAGGACATACTACGAGGAACTGGCAGCGAATAAGAGCATAGAAATGCTTCTCTTGGGGCAGCATATGGCAGAGGATTCCGGCGGCGGATATACATTCTCCTGGAATGAAGAAAGGCTAAAGAAGGGAGAATATATCGCTCTTGGGGATGCAATCGTGGAAGGCATAAAGACCGGATTCTTCGATGCAGTTGCACACCCGGATCGGATCTTTCGCCGGCGGAAACGGTGGGGCAGCCGGATGGAGGCAGTAGCGAAAGACATTATAGAAGCAGCGCGCCAAGGTGGGATTCCATTGGAGATCAATATATCATCAATGCGGCACAAGTATCTGTTTTGGCACCAGTTCTGGGAACTGGTGCCACATAAGGCGGAAGGAATCGTTGGCTTTGACGCGCATCAGGTACTGGAGCTGGATGCGTACAGATCTATAATGATGGAGTAATAATGCAGGAGATGTTCGAATTATCGTCCCAGAGGGGGCAAATATAAGTGATAAGCATAGGATCATAATCGAGCCATAGGGACGGTTCTGTGGCTCGTTTTTTAATGTTCATTTAAGGTTGCAGATGTATCCTGTTAGTATAGAAAACAAAAATAGGAAGTTTATCGCTATCAAAAAGGAAAACATATGCGACGCTGGATAAAAAAATACGGATTTGAAACAGGCTATGCGATATTTTTGATCGTTTTGACGACGGTTGCGGTATTGGATGTTTTTGTGATACGACATCCATATCGGGAAGGGACAGCAGTAACAGGAGTTGTAACAGAAACACCGACAGAAGCGATAACAGAAGCGGCAGGAGAAGCATCGCCGGAAGTGGTAACAGAAGTTACGGCAGAAAGATCGCCGGAAGCGGCAAACGAAGCAGTATCAGCAACTAAGGGGAATGGTATCGAGCTTTCTACATCCCGGTATTGTGACACCACAGTCTATGTTGCGGATGTGTGGATTGAAAGCCCGGAAATGCTGATGACGGCGTTTGCGGAAGATACCTATGGGCGTAATATAAAAGCGGCGGTTTCCGAGATCGCGGAGGATAACGATGCACTATTTGCCATCAACGGGGATTTTTACGGTGCGCGTGATCGCGGATATGTGATACGCAATGGGGAAATCTATCGAACTGCCGGGGCGGGAAATGAAGATCTGGTGATCTATAAAGACGGCAGTTTTGGGATCATTCAGGAGGATGAGATCTCGGCGGAAGAGCTGTTGCAAAACGGAGCGATGCATGTATTTTCCTTCGGCCCGGCTTTGTTGGAGAACGGTGAGATCACGGTTTCGGCAGGAACGGAAGTCGGGCGTGCTATGGCGTCTAATCCGCGTACGGCCATCGGAATGATCGAACCGCTTCACTATGTTATGGTGGTAAGTGACGGACGGACCAGGGAGAGTGAAGGACTCAGTCTGCAGGAACTGGCATATTTTATGCAGGGGCTGGGAGTTCAGACGGCCTATAATCTGGACGGCGGCGGATCTTCCACGATGGTTTATGAAGGAGAAGTAGTCAACAAGCCGACCACCGGCGGCAACCGGATCCATGAAAGGAGCGTGAGCGATATTGTATACATCGGCAAATGACGGATCCGAAACGGATCTGTGGAAGTTGACACGGAATTATCTGATGGTCACCATGTTTTGCCTGGCATTTGGCGCGATATATGAACACTTCAGCTTTGGCGTATATTCGATGTATATGATATACGCATTTACCGTGCCGCTGATCGGAGGCGTATTACCGGCCGTATACTGCGGACTGCATCCGCAAACGATCGTAATAAGGAAGCGCAGCAGAAAGATGTGGCGAGCCGGGATTGCAACTTTGACGGTAGGAAGTATTTATATCGGGGCATTGGAAATCTATGGCACGAATAGCATATTCAGTTACATATATCTTATTCTGGGACTGCTATGGATCGGAATGGCAGTGATCGCATTCCTAAAGGACAACGGTTGAGCGAGCGCTCAGCCGTTTTTTAACAAGTTGTCGAGTGTGACCGGGCGACCGTGTACCTTTACACAATTGGTTTACATAACTATAGATTACTAGCAGTTATGCACAGTGATTCATTGCGAAAAATGGCATTTTATGGTAAACTTTTCAGTATGTGGAAGGTGAACAGGCTCTATTTGAGAACTGATTATAATATTGGAGGCAGAGAGTAATGGTGACAGGCGTGATCAAGAATAAGGTAGACAAGATCTGGACAGATATCTGGGCAGGGGGCATCACCAATCCCCTGACCGTGATCGAGCAGCTGACCTACCTGATGTTCATCCGTTCCCTGGATGAGAAGGAACTGGAAGCGGAAGAATTTGATAATATGACCGGAAAGAAAGGAGCCAGGATCTTCCCGGAATCGGCCATCGGTCAGTCCATGCGCTGGAGCAGATTCAAGGACCGGGATCCCAGAGAGATCTTCGAGATCCTGTCACAGCGTATATTCCCTGCAATCAAAAATATGAAGGGCGGAAAGCTGCCGGATTTTAAGGAAAACGGCGAGATGATCCCGGCAGCGGTAAAGGACGAGAGCGCAGAAGGCACCGCTTTTGCAAGATATATGGAAGATGCCATGTTTCTGATCCCGACTCCACAGGTGCTGCAAAAGATCATTACCGGCCTGGAGGATCTATATGAACATGATATCGCGGACTTGGATATGCAGGGCGATCTGTACGAGCATATGCTGGGAAAACTATCCACTGCCGGTCAGAACGGCCAGTTCCGTACACCGAAGCACATCCGGGAGATGATGGTGGAACTGCTGCAGCCCACTCCGGATGATATGATCTGTGATCCGGCATGCGGTACCGCAGGATTTCTTGTTTCTGCGGCAGAATATATCCGCAGGACTTATGAAGATACGATGACGACGGAGCAGTGGGAGCATTTCTCCAAAGGCTGCTTTACCGGTTATGATACCGATCGGACAATGCTGCGTATCTCCGCTATGAACCTGATGCTGCACAGCATCTCGGATCCGGAGATCGACTATAAGGATTCCGTATCCAAGCAGAACCAGATCAAAGAGAAATTTACCATCTGCCTGGCCAATCCGCCCTTTAAGGGAACGGTGGATGCAGAGAGCATCAACGATGATCTGAAGGCGGTAACGGATACCAAGAAGACGGAGCTGCTCTTCCTGGCGCTGTTCCTGCGGATGCTAAAGAAAGGCGGCCGCTGTGCATGTATCGTTCCGGACGGTGTGCTCTTCGGAAGCAGTAAGGCGCATAAAGCCATCCGTAAGGAACTGGTAGAGAACCACCAGCTGCAGGCGGTGATCTCGATGCCGTCCGGTGTATTCAAACCTTATGCCGGTGTGTCTACGGCTGTACTGGTATTTACCAAGACCGGGGCAGGCGGAACGGATCAGGTATGGTTCTATGATATGAAAGCCGATGGCTTCAGCCTGGATGATAAACGCAGTGAGGTGGCGGAGAATGATATCCCGGATATCATCAAACGCTTCCATCATCTGTCCGGGGAGAAGAAGCGGGAACGCACGGAGCAGAGCTTCTTTGTACCCAAGCAGGAGATCGTGGATAACGAGTATGACCTGTCTATCAATAAATACAAGAAGACTGAGTACGTGGCGGTAGAGTATCCGCCCACTTCGGAGATATTGGATGAGCTGGATCAGCTGAATGACCAGATTACAAAGGAACTGAAGGAACTGCGGGAGCTGCTGAAGGAAGGGTAAAAGGAACAAAATATGGAAGAGTTTTTTGATCTTTCAAAATTTGATGAATATCGGGAAGATAATCGGCTTGAAGTAAAACGCGCAAAAGACAGGCTTCCGGAAGCACTATGGGAGACTTATTCATCCTTTGCGAATACGAATGGTGGTTGTATCATTCTTGGTGTGAAAGAAAAAGAAGACAAAAGCTGGCATACTACCGGATTATCGAATGTTGACAAAATAAAGAAAGAATTCTTTGATGCGCTTCATAATCCGAACAAAGTAAATTCGATCCTTGTAAGCGATAAGGATGTTACTGATTATGAAGTGAATGGAGATGTTATCCTTGTGATAAAGGTTCCGAGAGCCAGTCGTGAAGATAGGCCGGTGTATATAAATGGGGATATATGGAACGGAACCTATAGAAGGGATGGGGAAGGAGACTATCACTGTTCAAAGGAAGCAGTTCTAGCCATGCTTCGGGATCAGCCGGAGGATAGGACGGATTATAGGATTCTGGAAAATAAGGAACTAAAGGATCTGAATTGGGACAGTGTGCATTCTTACAGGCGCCGATATAGTGCTGCGCACGAAGGACATCCCTTTAATGAAATGTCGGATGAGAAATTTCTGATGATGATTGGTGCAGCCAGTGATGAAACAAGTGATCACTTCGTTCATCCGACTGCAGCGGGGCTTTTGATGTTCGGTGAGTATTATAGGATCATTCGTGAGTTTCCGGATTTCCTTTTGGATTATTATGAACTGTTTGATCCTGCTACCAGATGGACTGACAGGCTTGCGTCGCATAATGGAGATTGGTCTGGGAATATATATGATTTTTATACTAAAGTGTATTTTAAACTTGCGGCTGACTTGAAGAAGCCATTTCAACTGGAGGGATTATATCGAAAAGATGATACTCCGATTCACAGGGCGGTCAGAGAGGCATTAGCTAATTGTCTGTCAAATGCTGATTATTGTCTGCCAATGAGCGTAATCGTCAGAAAATATCCGGACAAACTGGTTTTTATCAATCCGGGGACAATACTTCTCGGTAAGGAGCAGATGCTTAGAGGTGGTGTATCAAAGCCGAGGAATAAGCTGATTCTTAATATGCTTAATTTTATAGGTGTTGGGGAGCGTGCAGGCAGTGGTGTTCCGGACATCTATAAGATTTGGGCAGAAGAGCATTATGAAACTCCGGATGTGCAGGAAGTGAGCGGTAGAGATGGCACGATACATACGATTGTAACATTACCGTTGGAAATGAAAAAGGGTGACTTTTCTGCAAAAAGTCAGGCAAAAAGTCAGGCAAAAAGTCAGACATCAAAGTCAGAAGTCATGGAACAAAGGAAGATTGCTGCATTCCAATTGATACAGATAGGTGAAAAAGTAACAGTACCGCGTATAGCAGAAGAAATGAATGTTTCCGAACGACAGATCAGGACAGTATTGGATCAATTGAAAAATGAAGGGAAAATTCATTTTGAGAGAGATGGCAGGAGTGGACGCTGGGTTGTTGGGGGTTCTGAAGATTAGAAATCTCCGATATCAATGATGAACAGAAAGCATTGATGTAATGCATATCGGATATTGGAGAAATAAGATACGAGGGAAAGATAATATGGTTATAATGAACGAATTAGACTCCACCTGCGGGATTTCAGATGAGGAGTTAACGTGGCGTTTCAAAGAGTCGATCCGGCTGGACGATGAAGAAAGAAGAATAAAAGGCTTGCCCGTGGCCAGATATGATCCGCAGGAGAAAAAGGCATATCTGGAATACCCCGACGGGAGGCGAGAATATGTCGGACAATAAAGTGACTGAGCCTCTTGAGAGGATTAAGCTTCCTGAAGTGATGGTGTTTGCCGGGCCTAATGGTAGTGGAAAGACGACGATTAAAAGGATGGTAAGAACGGTTGGAGATTATATCAATGCAGATGATATCAAGAGAACCACGTTATGCTCGGATTTGGAAGCAGCACAGAAAGCGGAAGAACTGCGGGAAAAGATGATAGAAGAGCGTAGAGATTTTTCATTCGAGACTGTACTGTCTACACAGAGAAATCTGCTTTTATTGCGTAAAGCAAAGGCGCAAGGGTATTTTGTACGAGGCATATATGTGCTTACAGCAAATGCTGATATAAATGTTGCCAGAGTATCTGCAAGACAGGCACTTGGTGGTCATGGAGTACCGGAAGATAAAATACGTGCAAGATACAGTAAAGCCTTGGATTTGATTCCTAAACTTGTAGAAGTATGTGATATTCTACATATTTATGATAATACGGTAGAACCTTTTCGCATATTCAAAAAGAGGGAAGATATCTGTTTTCGATGGAGCAATGATTTTTGGGATGATCAGGCTATTAAAAAATTAGTAGGGATAAGCGATTTTGGTGTATAGAGACTATAGATACAGATAAATTCGGATTTGTGGGGATGATATGAGTACGAAATTGGGTAATATATGTATATTTCAATCAGGTGGGACACCAAGTAAAGGTAATCCGGATTATTTTGGTGGGGATATACCCTGGATAACGACTACGGCATTAAATGGTTC